>NZ_SEWS01000020.1:0-27372 GCF_004195095.1 Rahnella sp. CFA14(1/10)
TTTTGCCACCGAAGTGGCTGATATCGTCTTGTGAGTGCCCACACAGATTGTCTGATAAATTGTTAAAGAGCAGTGAGTTACGCGCTTTCGCTTGCTAACTCGAGGTGGCGTATATTACGCTTTCCTCGTTCAGTGTCAACCGTTTATTTCACCCGGTTGCCGCTGTTTTCAATCTTTCCGACCCGGTCACTTCGTGATGTTGTTCACGTTGTTCCCTGTCGATGGAGCGGCATTATAGGGAGTTCTCAGCAGGCCGCAAGGGCTAATTTTAAGAAAAATCACTGTTTGCTGCATTACACAGCAAACACACCGCTTATACCGTGTTTTGCACAGATTTATCCACAGAGGCACAGGAATCTCAAATTTTGCGAGCGTCGCGCAATCGTTTTCGCTACAATTTCGCGCGTTAGTTTTCACTGCCCTTTAGGGGTGATAAATGAAAAATCAGCCACTGAGGGGAAGTTATCCAAGCTCAATCCCACGTTTTTCTGCAAAGTGCTCTATATAAAGAGAAGAAAATCGTCATTGAATTCCGATAACGCTCTTTACTGCGACTCCAAAGCCAAGGATATAACCACCATGCAACAATCTCGTCCAATCCGCCGCGCTCTGCTCAGTGTTTCTGACAAAGCCGGTATCGTAGAATTCGCCCAGGCTCTGTCTTCGCGTGGCGTTGAATTACTTTCCACTGGCGGAACCGCCAGCCTGTTAGCTAAAGCCGGCCTGCCAGTCACCGAAGTTTCTGACTACACCGGTTTTCCGGAAATGATGGATGGACGCGTCAAAACCCTGCACCCGAAAGTTCATGGCGGGATCCTCGGTCGTCGTGGGAAAGATGATGAAATCATGGCGCAGCATTCTATTGCACCAATCGACATGGTGGTCGTTAACCTTTACCCGTTCGCACAAACCGTCGCGCGCCCGGACTGTACACTGGAAGATGCAGTAGAAAACATTGATATTGGCGGCCCGACCATGGTTCGCTCAGCAGCGAAGAACCATAAAGATGTGGCGATCGTAGTAAAGAGCAGCGACTACGCGTCTATTATTGAAGAAATGGATGCCAACAGCAGCTCGTTGACACTGGCGACCCGTTTCAACCTGGCAATCAAAGCTTTCGAACATACCGCTTCTTACGACGGCATGATTGCGAACTACTTTGGTACGATGGTTCCGGCTTACCACGGTGATACTGAATCGGCTTCCGGCCAGTTCCCGCGCACACTGAATCTCAGCTATATAAAGAAACAAGATATGCGTTATGGCGAGAACAGCCATCAGAACGCTGCCTTCTATATAGAAGAGAACGTCAGCGAAGCTTCTGTGGCCACCTCTACTCAGCTTCAGGGCAAGGCACTTTCCTATAACAACATTGCGGATACCGATGCAGCTCTGGAATGTGTAAAGGAATTTGCAGAACCTGCCTGCGTCATCGTCAAGCATGCTAACCCGTGCGGCGTGGCCATCGGTGACAGTATCCTGGCCGCTTACGAGCGCGCCTACCAGACTGATCCGACGTCGGCTTTCGGCGGCATTATTGCCTTTAACCGTGAGCTGGATGCCGAAACGGCAAAAGCCATCATCAGCCGTCAGTTTGTGGAAGTGATCATCGCGCCGTCCGTCAGTGACGAAGCGCTGGCATTGACCGCGGCCAAACAAAATGTTCGTGTACTCACCTGCGGACAATGGCAAGAGCGCCAGAAAGCGCTCGACTTCAAACGTGTCAATGGTGGCCTGCTGGTTCAGGATCGCGATTTGGGTATGGTTGATACCGCTGATTTGCGTGTGGTTTCCGAGCGCCAGCCGACAGAGCAGGAACTGACAGACGCGCTGTTTTGCTGGAAAGTGGCTAAGTTTGTAAAATCCAATGCCATTGTTTATGCGCGTGACAAAATGACCATCGGTATCGGCGCTGGCCAGATGAGCCGCGTTTATTCTGCCAAAATTGCCGGTATCAAAGCCGCCGATGAAGGTTTGCAAGTGGCGGGCTCCGTAATGGCCTCTGATGCTTTCTTCCCGTTCCGCGACGGTATTGATGCGGCGGCAGCCGTGGGTATTACCTGCGTGATCCAACCTGGCGGCTCTATCCGTGACGATGAAGTTATTGCTGCGGCTAACGAACACGGCATTGCGATGCTGTTCACCGATATGCGCCACTTCCGTCATTAATTTTCTTTTGGCGGGTGCGATGCGCCCGCTCATCCGGAGTCTTCGAATGAATATTTTAATTATCGGTAACGGCGGGCGTGAACATGCACTGGCATGGAAAGCATCGCAGTCACCTCTGGCGGATAAAGTCTTTGTTGCACCTGGCAACGCCGGCACGGCGCTGGAGCCGCTACTGGAAAACGTTGATATTGCCGCCACTGACATCGCCGGCTTGCTGAGTTTTGCACGTGAACATGATATCGGCCTGACTATTGTCGGTCCTGAAGCACCGCTGGTGATTGGTGTGGTCGATGCTTTCCGCGCAGCAGGCCTGAAAATCTTTGGCCCGACGCAGGAAGCGGCGCAGCTGGAAGGCTCTAAGGCATTCACCAAAGATTTTCTGGCTCGCCATAATATTCCCAGTGCCGATTACCAGAACTTCACCGAAATCGAACCCGCTCTGGCTTATCTGCGCAGCAAGGGTGCGCCGATTGTCATCAAAGCTGACGGCCTCGCCGCTGGCAAAGGTGTCATTGTGGCAATGACCCTGAAAGAAGCCGAAGATGCCGTTCATGACATGCTGGCGGGAAATGCTTTCGGTGATGCAGGCCATCGCATTGTTATTGAGGAGTTCCTCGACGGCGAAGAAGCCAGTTTCATCGTCATGGTCGACGGTACCAATGTATTACCGATGGCGACCAGTCAGGATCATAAACGTGTAGGTGACGGCGACAGCGGTCCGAACACCGGTGGTATGGGAGCCTATTCTCCGGCGCCAGTCGTGACCGATGAAATCCATCAGCGCGTGATGGATCAGGTGATTTGGCCAACCGTTCGCGGTATGGCGGCGGAAAATAACACCTATACCGGTTTCCTGTATGCCGGTCTGATGATCTCCGCTGACGGCCAGCCGAAAGTGATCGAGTTCAACTGTCGTTTCGGCGATCCGGAAACTCAGCCGATCATGCTACGTCTGCGCTCTGATCTTGTGGACTTATGCCTGGCCGGTGCTGAAGGTCGTCTGGGTGATAAAACATCCGAGTGGGATCCGCGCCCGTCGCTGGGTGTCGTGCTCGCAGCCGGTGGCTATCCTGCTGATTATAAAACCGGAGATGCTATTCATGGCCTGCCGCTGGAAGAAGTACCGGACGGTAAAGTCTTCCACGCCGGAACCCGTTTGCAGAATGAACGTGTGGTGACTCATGGCGGTCGCGTGTTATGTGTGACGGCATTGGGTAAAACGGTGGAAGCAGCACAGGCACGCGCTTATGACTTAGCAAAAGATATTCATTGGGAAGGCAGCTTCTGCCGCAAAGACATCGGTTATCGCGCCATCGATCGCGAACGCAATCAGTAATCCTGCCAGCCCCGACAATCAAAAAGGCACGCTTCGGCGTGCCTTTTCATGCGTGAACCCGGGATCAGAGATCGGACTCTTTCGGTTCCCATTTACAAAAATCTTCATTAGCTACCAGCAACATCTCATTGCCCTGAGGGGCGGTCAGCCAGGCTAATCCCAGGTTATCGTTACTGCGACTGGCTCGTTTCGCCAGCCAGACCTGTGAGCGGACAGTCAGTGTCGGCGTGACTTGTTCACCGGCACAGGTTGTTATTAACCCTTTGCGCCAGCGCGCCTGAACCAGCCGGACTTTCCCTGCCTGCAGCGCATTACTCAGATCGAGAATTTTTGACGCTTCATACTTATAGCGTTCGATTTCGTCTGCAGATAATTTCTCCCGACGCTCCGGAAGCTGCCGTTGCATAAAGCTGACATTGCCGCCCTCATCAAAACGCAGCATGACACCCAAATCCGTTTTAGTCGCATGGGTTTCTTTAAGCAGGTGCAATTGCCCTTGCTGGAATTCGTATCGGGTAATAATCGTATCGCCGCCGTAATAGGGGCTGTAGACGTTGAGAATGGTTTGAGGATCGTGCTGTGCGCTGTCTTTACGCCAGAGCCGGTTGATACCTTGATCGGCGACATAACCGCTGGCAAAGAATAACTCAGGATCTTTTTTAGAACTGCAACCCACCAGACCGAGCACCAGTAAACCTGCTACCAGTCCGGGGGTGATAAACTGAAGGGGCTTAAAGGCCCCTCCGCTTATTCTTTTCACTGCAAGCAATTACTTAACAGCGTCTTTCAGAGCTTTACCAGAAACGAACGCAGGCACGTTTGCAGCTGCGATTTTGATTTCTTTACCAGTCTGTGGGTTACGACCAGTACGCTCGTTACGATGATTTACCTTGAAAGTCCCGAAACCAACCAATTGTACAGCATCACCTTCTTTCAGAGACTCGGTAATAGCAGACAGAGTAGATTCAAGAGCAACTTTGGCCTGTGCTTTGGAAAGATCAGCTTTGTCCGCAATTACATCAATCAGTTGAGTCTTGTTCATAAGTTATCCTTTACAGTGTGTTTATCGTTTGCAAAGCATCGAGTGCGACGGATATGCCGATTGACAGCACCCTCCTGCATACACGCACCGATAGCCACTTTTTTTACGCCCCCCAAATGTAGACCAGACAGGGTGCGGATGTGAAGCCTTAAGGCACGACAAATCAGGCGTTAAATCACGTTTTCTTGCCTTATTGCGTTAAATTTATGCCAATGTTACTGACAGCGGCTTCACGCAGGTCAGAACGTAACCCTTTTATTAATTCCAGGTCACGCTCTTCACAGTCAGCCAACAGGCGAAAAATCTCCCATTGGATGTCCCATTCCTCTTCCACGGCAGGAATGACTTTGAGTTCTTCATCCGTCATTTCTCTACCGGCCTGAGTCATTTCCAGCATCGCGACAGTACGAATTGACGCCTCACTGACGGCAACCGCGTGTGACAGCGTTTCGCCACTCAGACGTGAATGAATCAGTTCACCTAATGCAATACATGCATCGATGGCCGGATAAACCCCATAGATGTCGTAATCATCGGAAGAAGGCACCGCTTCTTCCAGTTTTTCGAGCTGTGAGTCAAAATTGACCTTGGCGTCTTTTACCACCAGCGTCTCCCAGATTAAATCCAGGATGCGGCGGTAAAGCTGTGCTTCGCCAAACCCGGTTTCCAGACAAAATGCCTGATAGTTCGGGTACATGCGTTCACACAGGCTTGCCATAAACGTTACGTGTTGCCAGCTTTCCAGCTTTTCGAGACGTAAATGAATTGGATTACGTAACATGAGTTGATCTCGTTAACTTTTCTGCGCGGGAGTTTACCTGAAATAAATCAATATCCCTATTCCTTGATTCCTAAAAGATCATCACTCAGCCGTTGCCAGCGTTGAAACGCCGTCCGGTTTGACGCCACAGCATCTGCCCAACGGGTAGGCTCCGGCAGACGATATTGCCGCATGCACTGTTGTACCCAATAAAGCGATGAATCCATGCTGATACGATTACCGGGTGAGATGAATAATGGATTACAACGCAGCTTGCTCCGCCACACCCAGCCAATCTGTTCATCCCCTTCGTACAGCGCCTGGCGACTGTGTAGTTCCTCACCCAGTGGCAGGAACTGACCACATAGACGGCTTTTCGCCACACCAATCGTCGGAACATCGATCATCAGGCCAAAATGACTGGCGACACCAAGACGACGCGGATGCGCAATCCCTTGCCCGTCGACGAAAACCAGATCAGGGTGCGATGAGAGCTGCCGCCACGCCTGCAGCAGGGCGGGAAGTTCGCGGAAGGAAAGGAAACCAGGAATGTAAGGCATAACAGTGGGGATACGGGCAATCTGATACTCTACCAGCTCCAGCGTCGGGTAGCGTAAAACAGCCACCGCCGCGCGTGTCACCTCACCCCCCTGTTCGAAACCGACATCCACACCCGCGATCAATGCGGGAGGGGTGAATTCGGGCGGATCCTGCAATTTAATCTGATCTGCGAGGATCCGTTGTTCTTCACGTAAAGCACGGGTATTGATCATACCGGGATTTTACTCGTGATATTGCCGGGACAGGCTATGCACCGCTTCGACGAAGGCCCCCGCATTTTCCGGCGGGACGTCCTGATGAATGCCGTGACCCAGATTGAACACATGACCATTACCTTTGCCGAAACCGGCAAGGATGGTCTCCACTTCCTGCTCTATACGCACCGGCGAGGCATACAACATTGAAGGATCCATGTTGCCCTGAATCGCGACTTTGTCACCCACGCGACGGCGCGCATCGGCAATATCGGTGGTCCAGTCGAGACCCAGTGCATCGCAGCCCGTCGCAGCCATCGCTTCCAGCCACTGTCCGCCGCCTTTGGTAAACAGCGTGACCGGCACACGACGCCCTTCATTTTCACGGATCAGGCCATCGACAATCTTGTGCATATAGTTCAGGGAAAATTCGCGGTAATCGCGGGGAGACAGTACGCCGCCCCAGGTGTCAAAAATCATTACCGACTGGGCGCCCGCTTTGATCTGGGCATTAAGGTAAAGAATAACGCTGTCTGCCACTTTATCGAGTAACAGATGGAAAGTGGACGGATCGGCGTACATCATCTTTTTGATTTTGGTGAAGGCTTTACTGCTGCCACCTTCTACCATATACGTCGCCAGCGTCCACGGGCTGCCGGAGAAACCGATAAGCGGCACTTCACCTTTCAGGTTCTTACGGATAGTACGCACGGCGTTCATGACATACCCAAGCTCCATTTCAGGATCCGGAACCGGCAGTTTTTCGACATCGGCACGGTTCGTTAATGGCGAAGAAAAACGCGGCCCTTCACCGGCTTCAAAATACAGCCCAAGCCCCATCGCATCAGGAATGGTCAGGATGTCGGAGAATAGGATCGCCGCATCCAGCGGATAGCGACGAAGCGGCTGCAAAGTCACTTCACAGGCCAGCTCGGCATTCTTGCACAGCGACATAAAATCACCGGCTTCAGCGCGGGTTTCTTTGTACTCCGGCAAATAACGGCCTGCCTGACGCATCATCCAGACCGGTGTAATGTCCACTGGCTGACGTAACAAAGCACGCAGGTAACGGTCGTTTTTCAACTCATTCATTCTTGCTCTTTCCTTCAGTATTCGGGCCGCCCGACAATCGTCTCACAGTATTCTATCACGTAAAACCGCCTCTACTCTTCGTGTTCAGCACGACAAAGAGCCACGGTGTCTTCAATAAGACGGCGCGCGATCGTCCCTGGCGGTGGCAACTGCGGTAATGCATCAAAGCGATACCAGTTCGCGTTAAGCAACTCTTTCGGGTCATGCTGAATGTCGCCACTGTCATAATCCGCCATAAATGCCATCATCAGCGAATTGGGGAACGGCCAGGGCTGAGAACTGACATAACGGACGTTTTTCACACGAATATTACTTTCTTCCAGGACTTCGCGTGCCACGGTTTCCTCCAGGGTTTCTCCGACCTCAACAAAACCCGCCAGAACCGTGTGAATGCCATTACGATGCCGGACATGCTGTGCCAGCAAAATCTCATCACCCTTACGGATGGCGACAATAATGCAGGGTGCAATCTGCGGATAATAGCGTTCGCGGCAGTGCCCGCAGAGTGCAGCCCACTCGGTTTTGCTGACATGCATTGCATGCCCGCAGTAGCCACAGAACTGATGAGATCGATAAAATTCAGACAGCTGTACACCGCGCCCGACCAACTGGAATAATCCACGATCCTGATCCAGCAACTGACGGGCGGAAAACATATGGTTTGGCATCGCCTGACGAATCAGCCAGACAGGTTCACCCTGCCATTCGCCGATCTGTCGCGCCGTTTTACCGGTCAGAGAAAATTGTGTGGCGCTGCCAAATGGCAGTTCGCCCTCAGGCAGCCATAGCTTGCCGTCCTGGCTGATGACCCACCAGCCATTGTGTTGCTCGGTAATCTGTAATTCCATAATTGTTGTTGCATAACCTCATCGGGACTGACAATCTGAGGGGATATTCACCTGTTAGTAACTTTTAGTTACGTCTTTATCGCTCACGGAGTCAACCATGCTAAATCGTCTGGAAAGACTGACCCAACGCGTTGGTGGCAATAATGCGTTAGTGGATCAATGGCTGCACGCACGCAAAGAGCTGCTGGTTTCGTACTGCACTTTGGTCGGCCTCAAGCCCAATAAAGAAAAACATACCCCTCTCAATGAAAAAGCGCTGGATAACTTTTGCCATAACCTGGTGGACTATCTGTCTGCCGGTCATTTCCATCTGTATCAGCGGATCATTGATGAAGTTGAAGGTGCGAATAGCCCGATAAAATTGCAGGCTGCAAAAATCTATCCTGCACTGGAACTGAATACTGAAACTATCATGGCTTTCCATGATAGTTACACTGAAAATGATATTGATGATGACAATGCTTTCGCATTTCATTATGCATTATCCGATATAGGTGAAGCGTTAGATGCGCGTTTTCAGCTGGAAGATCAATTAATTATTCTCGCTTTTAATCGCAGCAGTCAGGCAGTAAAGCCACCTGAAAATGAAGAACATCTCGCCAGACCGGTTTAAGACTTTGCCCTACTAAAATCCGGCTAAGATTTGTGATTTTAGTAATAGTTTTAGTTGTAGTTTCAAAAAACGCCTCCTATATTGAGGCTTCTTGTCGGAGTGCCTAGCGCATAATTTTCTCGCGAAGATTACGCCAGGCTGAGACCGTTAATTCGGGATCCGCGGAACCTGATCGGGTTAGTACCCGCGAAGGGAACAAGAGTAATGTTATGCGTTCAGCGTAATCTGGCATCTGCCTGCATCAGGCCGCCTGCGCTCCATCGCCCATTTTTACTCCTGCCGTAAACCTCCAGACAAGCAATTTTCCATCACGTTTTTGCCACGTTTTTACTACGCAAAACAACACAAGGAATTTGCTATGTCGAGTACTCAAAAAACTGTTGTTTCTACAAAGACACCTTCAAACCGCCGTGAACAACGGGCGCAGGCGCAGTCGTTTATCGACAGTCTGCAGGGTGAAGCTTTTCCCAATTCCCGCCGTATTTATCTTGAAACTGACCGCCATGATATCCGCGTACCGATGCGTGAAATCCAGCTCAGCCCGACGCTGGTCGGCGGCGGCAAAGACAATCCACAATTCGAAGAAAATGAAGCGATTCCTGTTTATGATACCGCCGGGCCTTACGGCGATCCGTCGGCAGTTATCGACGTGCATACCGGCCTGGAAAAATTACGCGCCCGCTGGATAAACGCGCGGGCGGACACGGAGGAACTCCCGCAGGTCAGTTCCGGTTTTACCCAGCAGCGACTGGCGGATGAAGGGCTGGACCACCTCCGCTTCGAACACCTGCCCCGCCCGCGCAAAGCCATTGCGGGTAAAAATGTCACACAACTGCATTACGCCCGCAAAGGCATCATCACGCCTGAGATGGAGTTTATCGCCGTTCGCGAAAATATGGGGCGTGAACGCATCCGCGGTGACGTTCTGCGTCAGCAACATCCCGGCGAAAGCTTCGGTGCGCATCTGCCCGCCAATATCACCGCAGAGTTTGTAAGACAGGAAGTCGCTGCCGGTCGCGCGATTATTCCCGCCAATATTAACCATCCTGAATCAGAGCCGATGATCATCGGACGCAATTTCCTGGTGAAAGTGAACGCCAACATCGGCAACTCGGCGGTGACGTCTTCTATCGAAGAAGAAGTCGAGAAACTGGTATGGTCGACACGCTGGGGCGCGGATACCGTGATGGATCTCTCCACCGGCCGTTATATACATGAAACCCGTGAGTGGATCCTGCGTAACAGTCCGGTACCTATTGGTACCGTGCCGATTTATCAGGCACTGGAAAAAGTCAACGGCGTGGCCGAAGACCTGAACTGGGAAATGTTTCGCGATACGTTGCTGGAACAGGCCGAACAAGGTGTCGATTACTTCACCATACACGCTGGGGTATTGCTGCGTTACGTGCCGATGACCGCCAAACGCCTGACCGGGATTGTGTCCCGCGGCGGTTCGATCATGGCGAAATGGTGCCTTTCACATCATCAAGAAAGTTTCCTGTATGAGCATTTCCGCGAAATTTGCGAAATCTGTGCCGCCTATGATGTCTCGCTGTCACTGGGCGACGGCCTGCGGCCTGGCTCCATTCAGGATGCCAACGACGAAGCGCAATTTGCCGAATTACGTACATTAGGTGAACTGACCAAAATCGCCTGGGAATATGATGTTCAGGTCATGATCGAAGGACCGGGACATGTGCCGATGCAGATGATCCGCCGCAATATGACCGAAGAACTCGAACATTGCCACGAAGCGCCCTTCTATACCCTCGGCCCGCTGACTACCGATATCGCGCCGGGTTATGACCATTTCACGTCCGGTATTGGTGCCGCAATGATTGGCTGGTTCGGTTGCGCCATGCTCTGTTATGTCACGCCAAAAGAGCATCTCGGCCTGCCTAACAAAGAAGACGTTAAGCAGGGTCTCATCACCTACAAAATCGCAGCACATGCCGCCGATTTAGCGAAAGGACATCCCGGCGCCCAAATCCGTGACAACGCTATGTCAAAAGCACGGTTCGAATTCCGCTGGGAAGACCAGTTTAATCTGGCTCTCGATCCGGCAACGGCTCGTGCCTATCACGATGAAACGCTGCCTCAGGAATCCGGCAAAGTGGCACACTTTTGCTCAATGTGCGGTCCGAAATTCTGCTCCATGAAAATCACTCAGGAAGTGCGCGATTATGCCGCCGCACTGGAAGCCAAAGCCCAGCCGGTTGAAGTTATTGAATCCGGTATGGCACAGATGTCTGCCGAATTCCGTTCACGCGGCAGCGAGCTTTATCATCCGGCCGACAATCTCAGCACGGAGAACAACCAATGAATCAGTCCGCTCAACCCTTTCCTGCCGTTCCGTTCCACCTTGGTTTATATCCGGTCGTGGATACCGTGGACTGGATTGCCCGCCTGCTGGATGCGGGCGTTAAAACGTTGCAATTACGTGTGAAAGATTTGTCTGATGAGGACGTCGAGCCAGCAATTATTGATGCAATTGCGCTGGGCAAAAAATATCAGGCACGGTTATTTATCAATGATTACTGGCGCCTGGCGATAAAGCATCAGGCTTATGGTGTGCATTTAGGTCAGGAAGATCTGGATACTGCCGATCTTGAGGCAATCCGTCAGGCTGGTTTACGGCTGGGCGTATCCACACATGATGATACTGAAATGGCACGCGCTGTCGCCGTGAAACCTTCTTACATCGCCCTCGGTCATATCTTCCCGACGCAGACCAAAGATATGCCGTCGGCGCCACAAGGACTGAAAGAACTCGCCCGACACATCAGGCAACTCAACGGCAGCTTCCCGACGGTGGCCATCGGCGGGATCAGCATTGAACGTGCTCCGTCGGTTCTCGATTGCGGCGTCGGCAGCATCGCCGTCGTCAGCGCCATTACGCAGGCAGCAGACTGGCGGACAGCCACCGCAGAATTACTGGCTTTATGCGCCAGTAAGGTGCCGGAAGATGCTTAACGATGCGGCTTTTATGCGCTACAGCCGTCAGCTGATGCTGGAGGAGTTCGGTCCGCAGGCACAGGAAAAGCTACAGGCGGCGAAAGTCCTGATTGTCGGGCTAGGCGGACTGGGATCGCCGGCAGCCTTATATCTGGCAGCGGCAGGCGTAGGTACGCTGGTTCTGGCCGATGACGATCAATTACACATCACCAATCTTCAACGACAGATACTCTACCGCACCGCAGATCTCGATCAGCCCAAAGCGGTTCTGGCAAAACGTGAATTACTGCGTCTGAATCCGCTTTGCGAAGCCGTGGCCATCACGGAGCGTCTGACAGGCGAAGCGTTGATCCGTGCCGTGTCAGACACCGATATCGTTTTAGATTGCAGCGATAACATGGAAACCCGGCACGCGGTTAATAAAGCCTGCGTAGAGGCTGAAAAAACCTTGATCAGCGGTAGCGCCGTCGGATTCAGCGGACAGCTTCTGGTGCTAGAAGCACCTTATGTACACGGTTGTTACGCCTGTTTGTATCCGGATCAGGAAACCGTACAGCGCAATTGCCGAACATCAGGTGTGCTCGGCCCGGTCGTTGGCACCATCGGTACATTGCAGGCGCTGGAAGCACTAAAAATCCTGGCGGGACTGCCTTCCGTACTGAGCGGAAAGTTACGTCTGTTCGACGGTAAAACGCAAAACTGGCGTTCACTGCAACTCACACGTTCATCAGCCTGTGCCATCTGCGGAGGCCACGCATGAACATTCTGGTCAATGAAGTACCACACCAATTCAGTCAACCGCTCACCTTGTTGAATCTGCTCAGTTTACTGGCGTTAAATCCTGCAGGCAGCGCACTGGCGGTTAATCAGGTCATTATTCCCCGCGATAACTGGCCTGCTCATTCACTGGAAGACGGTGACGAGATCCTGCTCTTTCAGGCGATAGCCGGAGGCTGATATGTTAAAAATTGCTGATACCACCTTTACGTCACACCTTTTTACCGGAACGGGAAAATTCGCCAGCCCGGCGTTAATGCAACAGGCACTGGAAGCATCCGGCACTCAACTGGTGACCATGGCGATGAAACGCGTTGATCTGCGTCGCGGAGGGGATGACATTTTGTTTCCTTTGCAGCAGCTCGGGGTCCGTTTGTTGCCTAACACATCCGGTGCTAAAACAGCTGAGGAGGCCGTATTTGCCGCACAACTGGCAAGAGAAGCACTGGCAACAAACTGGGTGAAGCTTGAAATTCACCCAGACGTAAAATACCTGCTGCCCGATGCCATAGAAACGTTGAAAGCCGCAGAGATTCTGGTGAAAAAAGGATTCGTTGTTTTGCCGTATTGCAGCGCGGATCCGGTGTTGTGTAAACGTCTGGAAGAAGTCGGTTGTGCCGCCGTCATGCCCCTGGGTGCGCCGATCGGCTCCAATCAGGGTCTGCAAACCCGTGAGTTTTTGCAAATCATCATTGAGCAGGCACAGATTCCGGTCGTCGTTGATGCCGGTATTGGTGCCCCAAGCCAGGCCGCTGAAGCGCTGGAAATAGGGGCCGATGCTGTATTAGTCAATACGGCGATAGCCGTCGCAGGCGATCCGGTTGCTATGGCAACGGCATTCCGGCTGGCGGTACAGGCCGGCGCAATCGCCCGTCAAAGCGGCCTGGGTGGCAGGCAGCGGCAAGCCAGCGCGTCAAGTCCGCTGACCGGTTTCCTCAATGCTCCGCAGGTATCCTTATGAATAACTTTACGGATGTGTGGTCAATGCTGGACTGGGATGATATTTCCCTTCGCATCAACAGCAAAACATCCCGTGATGTTGAACAGGCGCTCAGCCGCAACAAAATCAGCCGTGAAGATTTCATGGCATTAATTTCTCCGGCTGCGCTGCCTTATCTGGAAACTATGGCGCAACGCGCTCAACAACTGACACGTCAGCGATTCGGCAATACGGTGAATTTCTTCGCCCCCTTGTATTTATCCAATCTTTGCGCCAACGAATGTACATATTGCGGCTTTTCGATGAGCAATAAAATCAAACGTAAAACGCTGGATGAAAATGAAATCAGTCGGGAGTGTGAAGCGCTGAATGCGCTGGGCTTCAAACATCTGTTATTGGTCACCGGCGAACACAAGGGAAAAGTCGGCATGGATTATTTCCGCCGCCATTTGCCGCCAATCAGAAGCCATTTCGATTCGCTGATGATCGAAGTTCAGCCGCTACAGCAGGAAGAATATGCCGAGCTGAAAACGCTGGGGCTGGACGGTGTATTGGTTTATCAGGAGACCTATCACGCACCGACCTATGCCTTGCATCATCTTCGCGGACAGAAACAAGATTTTTTCTGGCGACTGGAGACACCGGACCGGCTCGGGCGGGCAAGGATCGATAAAATCGGACTTGGGGCCCTGTTTGGGCTTTCAGGCAACTGGCGGACGGACAGTTATATGGTGGCCGAACATTTGTTGTACCTCCAACAAACCTACTGGCAAAGCCGTTATTCGGTGGCATTTCCGAGATTGCGCCCTTGTACCGGCGGTATCGAACCAGCTTCTTTGTTGGAAGAAAACCAGCTTGTACAACTGATATGCGCTTTCAGGATGCTGGCACCGGATGTCGAGCTTTCATTGTCGACGCGCGAATCACCTTACTTCCGCGATCATGTCATCCCGCTGGCGATCAACACCGTCAGCGCAGGATCTAAAACACAACCCGGTGGCTATGCCGATGATCATCCGGAACTTGAGCAATTTGCACCGCACGATAACCGATCCCCGCAACGTGTCGCAGAGGCATTAACACAAGCCGGGCTGCAGCCGGTCTGGAAAGACTGGGACAGTTTTTTGGGGCGGGTCTCGCAGGAAAATGTCGCCGGAGGGTAATTTAGTAAACTCTCAGGAATACAGATTCCATAAAACAATTTTGCTCCTCGCACCAGCAGTCCTGGGGCATTAATGTGCCTTTGCCACTGCACATTCGCAACTGGCCGGCGCCATTCATCCCGGCGCTGCTTCCAAATAGCCGGAACAGGTTATCGTCCAGTTTCCTGTTCCGGCTCCTCTTTACCCGCCACGTCCTTTCTCAAATTTCAGGTAAAAAAAAACCGCCCTCGAAGGGGCGGTTTTATGCGTTTCGACAGAAGACGATTAATCGTCGCTGTTACCGAAACCTGCGTTCAGCAGTTCAGCCAGGTTAGCCGTTGCTTCATCCGCACTGACTTGCGGTACAACTGGCACTTCGCCCTGTGCTTTACGGCGTGCACGATCCTGATGATAAGCGTAACCGGTACCGGCTGGGATCAGACGGCCAACGATAACGTTCTCTTTCAGGCCACGCAGTTCATCACGTTTACCCGCAACAGCGGCTTCAGTAAGAACGCGCGTGGTTTCCTGGAACGATGCAGCAGAGATGAAGGATTCGGTCGCCAAAGATGCTTTGGTAATACCGAGCAGATCACGGGTAAAGGTTGCCGTGATTTTGCCTTCAGCTTCCAGCTGACGGTTAGCGATTTTAACGCGAGACATTTCTGCCTGCTCGCCTTCCAGGAAGTCAGTGCCACCAGCGCTAACGATGGTGCCTTTACGCAACATCTGACGAACGATAACTTCAATGTGCTTATCGTTAATCTTAACGCCTTGCAGACGGTAAACTTCCTGCACTTCGTTAGTGATGTAGCGGGTAACCGCATGAACACCACGTAAACGCAGGATGTCGTGCGGAGACTCAGGGCCGTCGGATACGACGTCACCACGTTCCACAACTTCGCCTTCGAACACGTTCAGCTGACGCCATTTAGGGATCATTTCTTCGTAAGCATCGCTGCCATCCAACGGAGAAATTACCAGACGACGTTTGCCTTTGGTTTCTTTACCGAAGGAGATGATCCCGCTGATTTCAGCAAGGATTGCAGGCTCTTTCGGACGACGTGCTTCGAACAGGTCAGCAACGCGTGGCAGACCACCGGTGATGTCCTTGGTACCGCCGGATTCCTGAGGAATACGCGCCAGGGTGTCACCGGAGTGGATCTGAGTACCATCTTCCAGCTGAACGATCGCTTTACCTGGCAGGAAGTATTGAGCAGGCATATCAGTACCTGGAATCAATACGTCGTTGCCTTTAGCATCAACGATTTTCAGTGCCGGACGCAGATCTTTACCGCTACCGGTACGCTCTGCAGAGTCCAGAACAACCAGAGAAGACAAACCGGTCAGGTCATCAGTCTGGCGGGTAATGGTCTGAGTATCCACCATATCGGCAAAGCGAATGAAACCACTCACTTCACTGATAACTGGCATGGTGTGCGGATCCCAGTTAGCCACGGTTTCGCCGCCGTTAACTGCTGCGCCATCACCTTTGCCCATCACGGAACCGTAAGGCACTTTATAGCTTTCTTTGGTACGACCAAATTCGTCGATCAATTTCAGCTCAGTGTTACGGGAAGTGATAACCAGTTTGCCGTTAGAGTTGCTAACGTGCTTGTGGTTGCTCAGTTTAATGGTACCGGTATTCTTAACCTGAATGCTGGATTCCGCTGCCGCACGAGATGCCGCACCACCGATGTGGAAGGTACGCATCGTCAGCTGGGTACCCGGCTCACCGATTGACTGTGCTGCAATAACACCGATCGCTTCACCTTTGTTGATGATGTGACCACGTGCTAGGTCGCGACCGTAGCAGTTTGCACACACACCAAAGTCGGTTTCGCAACTTACGACTGAACGTACTTTCACGCTGTCGACAGAGTTCTCTTCTAACAGATCACACGTCTTCTCGTGAAGCAGGGTGTTACGTGGAACCAGGATATCCGCCGTACCCGGCTTCAGGATATCTTCTGCAGTCACACGACCCAGTACACGTTCGCGCAGTGGTTCTTTAACGTCGCCACCTTCGATGACCGGAGTCATCATGATGCCTTCGTGAGTACCACAGTCGTCTTCGGTCACTACCAGATCCTGTGCCACGTCAACCAGACGACGGGTCAGATAACCGGAGTTCGCCGTTTTCAGTGCGGTATCCGCCAAGCCTTTACGAGCACCGTGAGTAGAGATGAAGTACTGGAGTACGTTCAGACCTTCACGGAAGTTCGCGGTGATTGGCGTTTCAATGATGGAACCATCCGGCTTGGCCATCAGGCCACGCATACCGGCCAGCTGACGAATCTGTGCAGCAGAACCACGCGCACCGGAGTCGGCCATCATAAAGATACTGTTGAAGGAAACCTGCTGTTCAACAACACCGTCACGGTTGACGACGTCTTCAACAGACAAGTTTTCCATCATTGCCTTAGCAACACGTTCGTTGGCCGCAGCCCAGATGTCGATCACTTTGTTATAGCGTTCGCCAGCAGTTACCAGACCAGACTGGAACTGTTCCTGGATTTCAGCAACTTCAGTTTCTGCTTCTTCGATGATCTCTGCTTTCTTCGCAGGGATTACCATGTCATCGATACCTACTGACGCACCTGAACGGGCAGCGTAAGCAAAACCGGTGTACATGATCTGGTCAGCAAAAATAACGGTCGGCTTCAGGCCCAAAATGCGGTAACAGGTGTTCAGCATTTTGGAGATAGCTTTTTTGCCCAGAGGCTGGTTGACGATAGAGAACGGCAGACCTTTTGGCACGATCATCCACAGGATGGCGCGACCGACAGTCGTGTCAATAATCGACGTCTTATGCGTAACTTCGCCTTCGGTATTTTTGATCTCTTCAGTAATACGCACTTTGACACGCGCATGCAGAGAGGCCAAACCGGCGCGGTAAATACGCTCAGCTTCTTTAGGACCGGTCAGAACCATGCCTTCGCCTTTGGCGTTAACACAGTCACGGGTCATGTAGTACAGACCCAATACAACGTCCTGAGAAGGAACGATGATTGGCTCGCCGTTCGCAGGTGACAGGATGTTGTTGGTAGACATCATCAACGCACGCGCTTCCAGCTGAGCTTCCAGCGTCAACGGTACGTGAACAGCCATCTGGTCACCATCGAAGTCGGCGTTATATGCCGCACAAACCAGCGGGTGCAGCTGGATTGCTTTACCTTCGATCAGAACCGGTTCAAACGCCTGAATACCCAAACGGTGCAGGGTTGGTGCACGGTTCAGCAGTACCGGGTGTTCGCGGATAACTTCGTCCAGGATATCCCAAACGACAGCTTCTTCGCGCTCAACCATTTTCTTCGCGGCTTTGATGGTGGTGGCGAGGCCACGCAGTTCCAGCTTGCCGTAAATGAACGGTTTGAACAGTTCCAGTGCCATTTTCTTCGGCAGACCACACTGATGCAGACGCAGGTATGGACCTACGGTGATAACGGAACGACCAGAGTAGTCGACACGTTTACCCAGCAAGTTCTGACGGAAACGACCCTGTTTACCTTTAATCATGTCTGCCAGAGATTTCAGCGGACGCTTGTTAGAGCCGGTAATTGCACGACCGCGACGGCCGTTATCCAGCAAAGCATCTACCGCTTCTTGCAGCATACGTTTTTCGTTACGTACGATGATGTCTGGCGCAGCCAGATCCAGCAGGCGTTTCAGACGGTTGTTACGGTTAATCACGCGACGATACAGATCGTTCAGATCTGACGTTGCGAAACGGCCACCGTCCAGCGGAACCAATGGACGCAAATCTGGCGGCAATACCGGCAGCACGGTCAGGATCATCCACTCTGGTTTGTTACCAGACTGAACGAACGCTTCCAGCAGCTTGATACGCTTGGTCAGCTTTTTACGTTTGGTTTCGGAGTTGGTTTCGTTCAACTCTTCACGCAGTTGTTCGCACTCTGCTTCCAGGTCCATGTTTTTCAACAGAGCCTGAATGGCTTCCGCACCCATCTTCGCGTCGAACTCATCACCAAACTCTTCCAACGCATCCAGATACTGCTCTTCAGTCAGGATCTGGCGTTTTTCGAGGTTGGTCATGCCGCCTTCGATAACCACATAGGATTCGAAGTACAGAACACGTTCGATATCACGCAGTGGCATATCCAGCAGTAAACCGATGCGCGATGGCAGCGATTTCAGGAACCAGATGTGTGCAGTCGGGGAAGCCAGTTCGATGTGGCCCATACGCTCACGGCGTACTTTAGTCTGGGTCACTTCAACGCCGCACTTCTCGCAGATCACGCCGCGATGTTTTAAACGCTTGTACTTACCGCACAGGCATTCGTAGTCTTTTACTGGTCCGAAGATACGGGCACAGAAAAGGCCGTCACGTTCTGGTTTGAACGTACGGTAGTTAATGGTTTCTGGCTTCTTAACTTCACCAAAAGACCAAGAACGGATCATGTCTGGCGATGCCAGAGCAATTTTGATCGCATCAAACTCTTCGGTCTTAGTTTGCGCTTTCAGAAACTTTAGTAAGTCTTTCACGGATTGGCTCCCGTCGGGTTAGACCTGTTAGGCACCTGGTCTGTATTGATTAACAGGCAGGTGCCCCTGTGATCAGTGCGAATTCGAGTACTTACTCGTCTTCCAGCTCGATGTTGATACCCAGAGAACGGATTTCTTTCAACAGTACGTTGAAGGATTCCGGCATGCCTGGTTCCATACGATGATCGCCATCTACGATGTTTTTATACATCTTAGTACGGCCGTTCACGTCATCGGACTTAACAGTCAGCATTTCCTGCAGGGTATAAGCGGCACCGTATGCTTCCAGTGCCCACACTTCCATCTCACCGAAGCGCTGACCACCGAACTGAGCTTTACCACCCAGCGGTTGCTGAGTAACAAGGCTGTAAGAACCGGTAGAACGCGCGTGCATCTTATCGTCAACAAGGTGGTTCAGTTTCAGCATGTACATATAGCCGACGGTAACCTGACGCTCGAATTGCTCGCCGGTACGGCCGTCAAACAGTGTGATCTGACCAGAGGTTGGGATTCCGCCCATTTCAAGCAGTTGCTTGATCTCTGTCTCTTTCGCACCGTCGAAGACTGGTGTTGCGATTGGCATACCTTTTTTCAGGTTCTCAGCCAGACGCAATACTTCATCATCGGTGAAGGTGTTCAGATCCACTTTCTGACGTACATCGTCGCCCAGATCGTAGGCACGCTGGATGAACTCGCGCAGCTTAGAAACTTCTTCTTGTTTCTTCAGCATGGCATTGATTTTTTCACCAATACCTTTCGCGGCCATACCCAGGTGGGTTTCCAAAATCTGACCAATGTTCATACGTGATGGAACGCCCAGCGGGTTCAGTACGATATCAACCGGAGTCCCGTTTTCATCGTAAGGCATATCTTCGATCGGGTTGATCTTAGAGATAACACCTTTGTTACCGTGGCGGCCGGCCATCTTGTCACCAGGCTGGATTTGACGTTTAACGGCCAAATACACTTTAACGATTTTCAGCACGCCTGGTGCCAGATCATCGCCCTGAGTGATTTTACGACGCTTAGCTTCGAGTTTTTTCTCAAACTCGGATTTCAGTTCGTCGTACTGTTCAGCAAGCTGTTCCAGTTGGTTCTGTTTGTCTTCGTCAGTCAGTGACAGTTCTAACCAACGGTCGCGAGGCAATTTGCCCAGCTTGTCAGCTTCAACACCGCCAGCAACCAGCGCAGACTGGATACGTGCAAACAGACCGGCTTCCAGGATCTGCAATTCTTCAGTCAGGTCTTTCTTAGCCTGCTTCAGCTGCATCTCTTCGATTTCCAACGCACGTTTGTCTTTTTCCACGCCATCGCGGGTGAAGACTTGCACGTCGATAACCGTACCGGAAACGCCGTTTGGTACACGCAGAGAAGAGTCTTTAACATCAGACGCTTTCTCACCGAAGATCGCACGCAGCAGTTTCTCTTCCGGCGTCAGTTGGGTTTCACCTTTAGGCGTAACCTTACCCACCAGAATGTCACCACCGGTCACTTCAGCACCGATATAAACGATACCGGATTCATCCAGTTTGGAGAGCGCAGCTTCACCCACGTTAGGGATGTCAGCGGTGATCTCTTCAGGCCCTAACTTGGTGTCACGGGACACACAGGCCAGTTCCTGGATATGGATGGTCGTGAATCGGTCTTCCTGCACAACACGTTCGGAGACCAAGATGGAGTCTTCGAAGTTGTAACCGTTCCAAGGCATGAACGCGACACGCATGTTCTGACCCAGAGCCAGTTCGCCCAGATCTGTTGACGGACCATCTGCCAGCACGTCGCCGCGCTCGATTGGCTCGCCCAGATTCACACACGGCATCTGGTTGATGCAGGTGTTCTGGTTAGAACGGGTGTATTTGGTCAGGTTATAAATGTCGATACCTGCTTCGCCCGGGTACATCTCTTCTTCGTTAACACGAATAACGATACGGGATGCATCCACGTACTGAACAATACCGCCACGTTTAGCTACGGCAGTAACACCGGAGTCAACCGCTACAGCACGTTCCATACCAGTACCCACCAACGGCTTATCAGCGCGCAGAGTCGGAACGGCCTGACGTTGCATGTTCGCACCCATCAATGCACGGTTGGCGTCATCGTGTTCCAGGAATGGAATCAGTGAAGCACCAACGGAGACAACCTGTTGGGTGGAAACGTCCATGTAGTCAACCTGATCGCGGCTAAACAGGCTGGATTCGCCTTTGCTACGACAAGTGACCAGGTCTTCAATGAAGCGCCCTTCTTCGTCCAGGTTGGAGTTCGCCTGAGCGATAACGAAGTTGCCTTCTTCAATAGCAGACAGATAGTTGATTTCATCAGTCACCAGACCATCACGTACGCGACGGTAAGGGGTTTCCAGGAAACCGTACTCATTGGTCTGTGCATAAACAGACAAGGAGTTGATCAGACCGATGTTTGGACCTTCTGGCGTTTCGATTGGACATACGCGACCGTAGTGAGTCGGGTGTACGTCTCGAACTTCAAAGCCAGCACGTTCACGGGTCAAACCGCCCGGACCCAATGCAGAGATACGACGCTTATGCGTGATCTCAGACAACGGGTTGTTCTGGTCCATAAATTGTGACAGCTGGCTTGAGCCGAAGAATTCTTTCACCGCAGCCGAAATTGGCTTAGCGTTGATCATATCCTGAGGCATCAGCGTGTCGAGGTCGCCCAGAGACAGACGCTCTTTAACCGCACGCTCAACACGAACCAAACCTACACGGAATTGGTTTTCAGCCATTTCGCCGACGGAACGAATACGACGGTTGCCCAAGTGGTCGATATCGTCCACTTCGCCCTGGCCGTTACGAATACCGATCAGCTTTTTCATAACCTGAATGATGTCGTCTTTGCTCAGGATACCTGAACCTTCGATTTCATCACGCAGCAGAGAACGGTTGAACTTCATACGACCCACTGCAGACAGGTCGTAACGATCTTCAGAGAAGAACAGGTTCTCGAACAGGCTTTCAGCCGCTTCACGCGTTGGTGGCTCACCAGGACGCATCATTCGGTAGATCTCAACCAGTGCGCTCAGGCGATCGCTGGTTGGGTCGACGCGAATAGTCTCGGACATGTAAGCGCCATGATCGAGGTCGTTGGTGAACAGCGTTTCAATGGTTTTGTGGCCGGACTGGCTGAGCTTAGCCAGCAGATCCAGAGACAATTCCATGTTAGCCGGGACGATCAGCTCACCGGTATTGGTGTCGATGTAGTCTTTAGAGACCACTTTCCCTGCGATGTACTCAACAGGAACTTCGATGCGCTGAATTTCGTCTTTTTCAAGCTGACGAATATGACGGGCAGTGATACGGCGGCCTTTTTCTACATAGACTTTGCCGTCAGCTTCGATATCAAAGGAAGCTGTTTCACCACGCAGGCGTTCAGGTACCAGTTCCATCTGCAACTTGTTGTCGCGGATCTGGTAAGTCACCTTGTCAAAGAACAGGTCAAGGATCTGTTCAGTCGTGTAATTTAATGCACGCAGAATGATAGTCGCAGGCAATTTACGGCGACGGTCAATACGCACAAAGAGGTTATCTTTCGGGTCAAACTCGAAATCTAACCATGAACCGCGGTAAGGGATGATACGTGCGTTATAAAGCACTTTACCCGATGAGTGGGTCTTACCCTTGTCGCTGTCGAAGAATACGCCCGGACTACGGTGCAGCTGAGATACGATAACCCTCTCAGTACCGTTAATCACAAAGGTACCATTTTCGGTCATGAGCGGAATTTCGCCCATATAGACTTCTTGTTCCTTGATGTCTTTGACCGTACCTTCTGGTGCTTCGCGTTCGTAGATCACCAGACGCAGTTTCACACGCAGTGGCGCGGAGAACGTCACACCACGGATCTGGCATTCTTTAACGTCAAATACTGGCTCACCAAGACGGTAGCTAACGTATTGCAGCTCAGAGTTACCGCTGTAGCTCTTGATAGGGAATACAGAACGGAATGCAGCTTCCAGACCGTACTGGCCTTCCGGGTCTTGCTCGATAAACTTCTGGAACGAGTCAAGCTGGATAGAAAGGAGATATGGAATGTCCAGAACTTGTGGACGTTTACCAAAATCCTTACGAATGCGTTTTTTCTCGGTATAGGAGTAAACCATAGGGTTCCTCAGCTCGCTGATCAGTGACCCAATCTTGTCTGCCCTGAGAAGGACAGTTCATGCAACACCGTTTATGTCGACCGGAAAGCAGAAACGCTTTCCGCAATATCTGTTTTCTACCACTCTTAAATCATTTCGTTGTGCGTTATCTGTAGATGAGCTACAGCAAGAGGCAACAATATATTAAGGCGTCTATAGAAAGAGATATTAGAGTAGTTCAGTGCTCAAACAGTGTGAAACATCACTGACACTCTATAGCGCAAAAAGGCTGGTGACTAAAAAGTCACCAGCCATCAGCCTGTTAGGACAGACTGCACTCCGGGAAGTTAAACTTACTTAACTTCAACAGAAGCACCAGCTTCTTCCAGAGATTTTTTCAGAGCTTCAGCGTCATCTTTGCTGATGCCTTCTTTCAGAGCTGCTGGAGCAGACTCAACCAGGTCTTTAGCTTCTTTCAGACCCAGGCCAGTCGCGGTGCGAACAGCTTTGATAACTGCAACTTTGTTCGCGCCAACAGCGGCCAGAACAACGTCGAACTCAGTTTTTTCTTCAACAGCTTCAGCAGCAGCAGCAGGACCTGCAACAGCAGCAGCAGCAGAAACGCCGAATTTTTCTTCCATAGCGGAGATCAGTTCAACGATTTCCATTACAGACAGAGCTGCAACGCCTTCAATGATTTGTTCTTTAGTGATTGACATTTCAAGTGTTCCTAGAATTCAGAAATAGTTTATACGTAAGCAAATGAACGAGATAAAAAAGGCTGATTAAGCAGCTTCTTTCTGATCGCGTACAGCAGCCAGAGTGCGAACCAATTTGCCTGCAGAGGCTTCTTTCATGGTTGCCATCAGGCGTGCGATTGCTTCTTCGTAAGTAGGCAGAGTTGCCAAGCGGTCAATTTGAGCCGCAGAGATAAACTCACCTTCAAAGGCCGCAGCTTTAACCTCAAATTTTGCATTCGCTTTAGCGAAATCTTTGAACAGACGGGCAGCAGCGCCTGGGTGTTCAGTAGAGAATGCAATCAAGGTTGGACCGACAAACGTGTCTTTCAGGCACTCAAACTGAGTACCTTCTACGACGCGACGCATCAAGGTGTTGCGAACAACACGCATGTAAACGCCAGCTTCACGACCTGCTTTACGCAGTTCAGTCATTTTATCTACAGTTACGCCACGGGAATCCGCAACAACCGCAGACAGCGCGCCTTTGGCTACTTCGATGACTTCAGCAACAATCGCTTGTTTGTCTTGAAGATTTAATGCCATTAGCTTTTTGCTCCTGGATTTAGCCGGGGAAAATCCCCGGAACTCACATCACTTGTTATCGAGAATCGATATCAAGCGTTCAAACACGGTGAGCAGAGAATCCAGCAAAGACAAATCTTAATTCTTTATAAAAAAGACAAAGAAATATTTTCTTCAGGCTCTGTCACCGTCTACGCAGGAAGGATTAAGCCCTTTTCGGGGCACCTGCGGTCTTGGACGGAGGCCTGGATAGGCCAGGCTCCAACCGAAAAATCTTGGTTTCGCATTAACGAAACAACGGGCCATAGATTCTAGACAAATCTATCGCCCGCGTAAAGCGATAAACGTCAGCAGTTAATTAGTTAACTGTTGCGCTCAGGCCGCTTTGATCAACAGCAAGACCCGCGCCCATGGTAGTGGACAGGCTTACTTTCTTGATGAAAACGCCTTTAGCCTGAGAAGGCTTCGCTTTTTTCAGAGCGACCAACAGAGCTTCCAGGTTTTCTTTCAGCTTGTCGGATTCGAAATCAACCTTACCGATAGTGGTATGGATGATGCCGTTTTTGTCGTTACGGTAACGAACCTGACCTGCTTTAGCGTTCTTAACCGCTTCAGCAACGTTAGGGGTTACAGTACCGACTTTCGGGTTAGGCATCAGACCGCGTGGGCCCAAGACCTGACCTAATTGGCCAACAACGCGCATTGCATCTGGAGATGCGATAACAACGTCGAAGTTCATTTCGCCTTTCTTGATCAGGTCAGCCAGATCTTCCATACCAACCAGTTCAGCGCCTGCAGCTTTAGCAGCTTCAGCGTTTGCACCTTGAGTGAAGACGGCAACGCGAACAGAACGACCGGTGCCGTGTGGCAGTACGGTTGCGCCGCGAACGTTTTGATCTGATTTACGAGCGTCGATGCCGAGGTTAACAGCAACGTCAACGCTTTCTACGAATTTAGCAGTGGCCAGCTCTTTGAGCAGAGCAACGGCTTCGGTGATGTCATACTGTTTAGTAGCATCAACTTTGTCACGGATCACGCGCATGCGCTTGGTCAGCTTAGCCATTTATTAATCCTCCACTACCAGGCCCATGGAACGAGCAGTACCTTCGATGGAGCGAATCATCGCTTCAACGTCAGAACCAGTCATGTCCGCAGCTTTGGTTTCTGCGATTTCACGAACCTGAGCACTCGTTACTTTACCTACTTTGTCTTTGTTCGGCTTGCCGGAACCAGACTTGATACCAGCCGCTTTCTTCAGCAATACTGCTGCAGGAGGGGTTTTGGTAACGAAGGTGAAAGAACGGTCAGAATAAACAGTAATAACAACAGGAATTGGCAGGCCTTTTTCCATGCTATCAGTCTTAGCATTGAACGCCTTACAGAATTCCATGATGTTCACGCCTTGCTGACCCAGAGCTGGACCAACTGGCGGACTTGGGTTTGCCATACCAGCTGAAACTTGCAGCTTAACGTAGGCTTGTACTTTCTTGGCCATGGTAAATATCCTCGTTTGGGTAATATCGCCTGTTTGAAGAGGCTCCCCGTTATTTACAGTACTTTGTTCTTTATCATTTATGTGCCAAGAAGACTGCACATAAAAACAAAAGGCGCGAAATTATAGTTTAATTTCGCGCCTTGTACAACAACTGTTCTAACGAATATTTAGAACGTTGTATTAGCCCTTTTCAACCTGACCGAAGTCCAGTTCAACCGGTGTTGCACGGCCAAAGATGGAAACAGACACTTTCAGGCGGCTTTTCTCGTAATCAACTTCTTCGACCACACCATTGAAGTCTGCAAACGGCCCGTCATTAACACGTACCAGTTCACCTGGTTCGAACAATGTTTTAGGGCGTGGTTTATCCCCCACTTGTTGCAGGCGATTCATGATCGCATCAACTTCTTTATCGCTGATTGGTGCAGGACGATCTGACGTTCCGCCAATGAAGCCCATAACACGAGGAACGCTGCGAACTAAGTGCCAGCTGGCGTCATTCATTACCATCTGTACCAGCACATAACCCGGGAAGAATTTACGTTCACTTTTACGGCGCTGGCCACCACGAATTTCAACCACTTCTTCGGTTGGAACCATGACTTCACCAAACAGTTCTTCCATGTCATGTAATTTGATGTGCTCACGCAGCGATTGCGCTACGCGGCCTTCAAAGCCAGAAAACGCCTGAACGACGTACCAACGTTTTTTAGGTGCTTCAGACATTTAGAACCTCAAGCCAGTAATGAAAGATACCAGGCGGACTAAAATACCATCCAGCCCCCACAGAATCAGAGACATAACGGCAGTTACCGCCGCAACGATCAGTGTGGTATGCAATGTTTCCTGGCGCGTTGGCCAAATGACTTTACGTACTTCAGTTCGCGCTTCACGAGCAAACGCAACTGTTGCCTTGCCTTTAGTGGTCAGTAAAGCCACTGCGCCTGCAATTGCGATAATAACAACTACGGCTAACGCGCGTAACGGCAGGCTGTATGCACGGTAATAATAGTTACCGACAATAGCTACAACCAACAAAACGGCAACAACCAGCCACTTTACCGCTTCCAGGCCGCGCCCGCTCCCTTGAGCCTCGGTATTCGCACTCATAAACCAACCCGTCACAATGATTCAGAACAAACAACTTTGCCTCGCATTGCGAGGCAAACCAAACCGATCGATGCTCTACTTGAGCGCAATTCGGTGTTTTACGCTATATCTCAGAGCCTATCTCACCAGTGATTATGACGTATAAATCGCTGATGAGATAGGTTCTAGCGCCACAGCGTAGAAAAAAGGGCATCGAATGATGCCCTTTTAGTGTGTATTGCGTCAACGAATAGTGACAAAAAACTATCAGCGATTAAGCGATAACTTTAGCAACAACACCAGCACCTACAGTACGGCCGCCTTCACGGATTGCGAAACGCAGACCGTCATCCATCGCGATTGGATGGATCAGCGTAACAACCATGTTCACGTTGTCACCAGGCATTACCATCTCAACGCCTTCTGGCAGTTCGATAGTACCGGTCACGTCAGTTGTACGGAAGTAGAACTGTGGACGGTAGCCTTTGAAGA
>NZ_SEWS01000021.1:0-5892 GCF_004195095.1 Rahnella sp. CFA14(1/10)
TACAGCAGAAACTCGACAAACTTCAGCGAGCCGTTTTGCTTTTAAGCGCACCAAAAGGCGTCGGTATTGTCAGCGGGGACAGTATGCAATTGTACGCGCAAGACAGCCTGACGCTGACCGCCGGTAAGCAGGTGGATATCGGCGCGACGAAGAAATTCACCGTCGCCGCCGGTGATCAAATCAGCCTCTACAGCCGACAGGGCACCAAAATGTTTGCCGCCAAAGGCGACATCGACGTTCAGGCGCAGGGCGGGAAATTCACCACCTGGTCAACGGACGATACGCATATTGCCAGTGGCAAAAAAATGACGGTGACAGCACAGGACGAGCTGGTTCTGGTCTGCGGCGGAGCCTACATCAAGCTGAAAGGCGGTAACGTTGAAGTTGGCGGGCCGGGGAAACTGCTGGTGAAAAATGGCGGCATCGTCAAGCAGGGCTCGGCCAGCATGCAGAGCGCGATGAAATCGTTCGAGCCGGAACAGTTCAATGAAGGGTTTGTCGTTACTCATCCGCTCAACGGCAAACCACTGGCTTCCCAGAAATATAAAATCACGCTGGATGACGGACAGATCATTGAAGGGCTGACTGATGAAAAAGGCATGACCTCTCTCACTCAATCACAAGCCGCGCAGGATATGGTCATTTCGTTACTGGATGGCGAATAAGGACTTCAAGGACCGAATATGAAAAAAATAACTAAATTAATCGTCAGCGCGCTCAGTCTTTCTGCGGTGATAAGTATGACAGGTTGTGCTGTTGGCCCCTGGGGAGGGCTGGCTATAGGTAACCCTTTTTCCGGAATAGCGGAAGCTCGTCAGGCTCGAGAATATAATGAAAGGCAAGAAGCTTTAAAAATTGAGGCTACTAAGAAGCAACAATTGGCTGCAACAATCTATAACCCGCCGCAGGTGATTTATCGTATCGATAAAAATCGCTATCTCACGCTGGAGGATTATTCGAACTGCGATGATGGTTCGATTTATTATCACAATGATAACAAGAAAATAAAAACGAAGCTCTGGTTCCTTTCCAGGGGAACAATGAACTACAAGGGCAAGTTTATCTGGGCGGCAAAAAATGACGACATACTGGCTCTGCCATTTGTTCGTGGTGATAACGATGCATGCGGGGACTCGCTAAGAGGTTGTGCTTACAGTATCTTGTCAGCCAGTAATGATGGTGGGAAAAAATTCAGTGATATTAAATTTGGTGCAATTAACAGCTCAAGCTCTAAAAATTACACAATCGTTTTGACTGATGATGCAATTTACTTCAAAAGCAACCTATATCCATCTACTGATAAGTATGCAATTAATAGCAATGGCGAGTTTTATAACGTAAGGCAAGCCTGGATCCAGGATGAATTTTACAAAGGAATGTTGAAGTTAGGTGTACCTGAAGATGTATTAGTTAAAGAAAACCCAATGGGATATTACGATCGCAAGCTAACTAATAAATATCATTACTCTGATGCCCAAGTGGATGCGCTGGGTATAAAAGCCGGCATTCTGTTTGATAAATACAATGATTCACCGCATACAGAAAAACTCCCCGATATAAAGAAAAATAATGAAGCCAGCAATCAATTTACCTGCAATGCCGCAATGGTCCCTTCTCAGCTAACAAATCAAGGATGACCATGAAAAAGCTAACTTTACTCGCAGGTACATTAGTATTCTCGCTGACCGGCCTGAATGGCTGTGCGGTGACACCGCCTCCGGTGCAAACATCCACGCAGCCAAAAAAGCTGGCAGTACAACCCATCCATAACCCGCCACAGGTGATTTATCGTATCGATAAAAATCGCTATCTCACGCTGGAGGATTATTCGAACTGCGATGATGGTTCGATTTATTATCACAATGATAACAAGAAGATAAAAACGAAGCTCTGGTTCCTTTCTAAGGGAACAATGAACTATAAGGGCAAGTTTATCTGGGCAGCGAAAAACGACGACATGCTGGCGCTACCGTTAGTGAGTGGAGATAACGATGCATGCGGGGACCCGCTCCGGGGTTGTGCTTACAGTATCTTGTCAGCCAGTAATAATGGCGGAAAAAATTTTAGTGATATTAAGTTTGGGGCAATTAATAGCTCAAGCTCTAAAAATTATACCATCGTTGTGACTGATGACGCTATCTATATCAAAAATGAAGGATATACCGCTGATAAATACATGGTCAATAGCACAGATGCATTCATACAGCCACGAGAGATTTTAATAAACGATATTTTTTACAAAAAAATGCTGACGATAGGTATCCCTCAAGATGTATTAGATAAGGAAAACCCTTTAGGAATAAGTGGTAGATTGTTATCAACAAAATATTCTTATACGGCCGAACAACTTTCTGAACTTGGTAGTAAAATAAGCATAATATATTATGACATAAGAAATAAAACACCCGAGGATGTAATTCCTAGCTTGGAGTTATCTTCTCAGATTACAACTCACTTTAGTTGTAATCTCGATTTACTTCCCCGCCAATCTGAAAATCAAGGATGATTTATGTCTGAAGCCTATCAACACGATCAACCTACTCGCTTACTGAACAGTGAAACGACACCTAATGGTATTCAACAAGCCAGAAGTACTATGAGTCCGCAAAATGTTTGTGTTCGGGGGGAGATAAGAAAAGATATCCAACTCCCGGGCTTGGTTATCTTTGTTCACGGCGTAAACTCGGAAGGTGAATGGTACACACCAGCGGAAGAAAACCTTTGTGAAGGGCTTAATCAGCGTCTTGGCCTGAAAGGCACAAATTTTGCCCTAAAACCCAATGCATATAATGAAGGCGGCATCTTTCCGGCAAAGATTACTAAAAGTGAACGTTCTCCAATTATTCGGTTTTACTGGGGATACTGCGCAAAACCAGGTACCGAAAAAGATTTCGCCATTCCGCTCAGAACAGAAAAAGGGATTAGCTATAATGATCTCAATGATGAACAGATAAAAAACAATAAATATCCATTTTTCTGGGGCGGTGGCCCTTTTCAAAACGGTTGTACTTCCCTGTATTCATTGTGGAGCAAGTACGGTTTCAGCAAATGGGTCAAAAAAATCCCTATCCCCTTCAGTACGCAGTTTATCAATGAAGAAACAGACCGTCTTTTGGCAAACGCACCGCCGCGTGAATATTACGCCCATGCAGCGGAACGACTGGCAAATTTAGTGAAGAAAATTCGCGAACTCAGCCCGACGGATACCGTCACCGTTATATCTCACAGCCAGGGCACCATGATTGCTACTGCCGCAGCGGCAATGGAGGGTGCCGCACCCGATGCGCTCTTTGTGATGAATTCACCGCTCTGTCTGGAAAGCAAAGGGATGGACTATCTCTCCTATCCATTAGCGGAATGTATCTCTGACGCCGCGAGACGTGTCACCTTTGCTGATATTGTCGGCAAAGTGGCTGAAAATAAGGACCGGCTTAAGAACGCCAACCCGAAGAAACTGGTCTGTGGTGTTGATGGTGCGTGCGAGAACTGGCAACCGGATGGGAAAACCTCCAATCCGGATGTTCCTGAGCGGGACAATCACGGACGCACGTATATTTATTGCAGCCCACATGACCGGGTAATGGGGTCGTCACCCTTATTGAGTATTGGCTGGCAAGGGCTTCCCAATACGAAAGCCAGCAACTATACCCAGCCGCACCCTGTTTTTGCGATGGTGCCGGAAAACTCACTTTTTGTGCGCATGCTCGCCCGTAATATGGCCTGTGGCGAAGCACCGAATCCGCAAACGCCGTTCGGTACGTTGCCGGATATGAGCAGGGACTGGAAACCAAATGGCGGTAAAACATTCTGGGACAGCAATGATTCTGTGTTTAGTCGCCAGGCATGGCCTGATCCGGACCCAAACCAAAAGCTGTTTATCAATGCCGAACAGGTCCCTCTGCCAATAACTGCGGAGCAGCTGGCTGATTTCGATAAAGACCGCAAACATATTGAAGACTTACCCGCCGATAAAGCAGCACATTCAATCTATCTGGCTGATAAAAATTATGACAGCTATGGTTATAGCTGGAGCACCAATGCCCCGGAAACAGGGAAGCCCAACGACAATACCTACAAATACTACATCAAACTCTATGGCTTCAATGAGCGCAAAACCTTCCCTGTGCCGCCAGGCTCTGGTTCTCCCTATGACAAACGGAATGTTGCCAGGGAAAGCGTTGAGCATATGCGTTCGCGCATAAGCCAGTATATTTCCCGGCCTGCCGACCACAGTGATTTACCTCAAAACCCGTTATTCCTTCAGCAGGTGATGGCCTACGACTTGCCGATAGGCTTCTGTAATATCGGTCAGAACGAAACGCAGATGCAGATGCTGCGCGATATGGCTGACTGGACACATATTGGCTCAGATGATTACTACCAAACAGGCACTTTCACGCCACCTCCGCTGCCGCCCATTATCCGTAAAGACGTAGATGCTGATGCCCGGCAGCGCTATGACGCCGCAGTGAAAAAGGCCGAGGCTGACAATATCGCATTAGTCCGGGCACAGAAACCGCAGGGAGAACTCGCATGAAAAATGTCGTGGTTCTTGGGGATAAAACTTCCCACGGCGGCGCTGTGGTTTCTGCTTCATCGACGTTTGAGATTGAGGGCAAAAATGCGGCGTTGCTACATGACATGGTGAGCTGCGAGGAACATGGTCCTAACCGCATTATCGAATGCGAGCCAGATTATGAGGAGCAGGGAAAAGGGATTGTGGTACATCTGTGCAAAACTGAATGTGGGTCGGTAGTCTATGCCAGCTTCCCTGATGCAGGGTTCGAATAATGGGCTGGTCAGTTCCCAAGGCAACGTTACCGCAAAAACCCATGTCATGGTCGCCGTGGGTCTGCGTGTTTATTTTTCTGCTGGCTTTTGCACTGGCTTTAGTCTGGGTAGTGCTCGATACGCCATCAACCGGGTTGTATCCGTTGTCTTCAGGGCATTATCTGCCGCTGACCGGCTTCACATTGGTGGGGATATTGTCGTGTCTGTCGCTTTATCTCCTGATATGGGAAGGGGGGGCGCTGATGTATTACAGCTGGACGCACTGGCAGGCAAATACAAACGCTGCGTGGCAAAACTGGACACATCAGCATCTGCATATTGTTGATAGCGTGAACTTCACCACCAGGCTGGATTTATACCCGCAGGTCGCGGGCCTCTCCCGTCCAGAAGGCGATAACGAGGAGCCTGCCGTGTTGCTGTTTCCTGACGATGACGTGCCGCCGGGGATTTATCGCTTTGAAATCATCTGCCGCCATATCCTGACGTCGTTTGAAGACGCAATCAAAACGCTGAATCTGCCCAGGGAGGGAACGTTCAGACTCTATGTGCAGACGCAAACGGAGGTGACTGAAACACACATTCTCTACCTCGAAGAGCTCTGGCAAACGCTTTATCCCGGTTACTCGTTACAGGTAAACCCTGTCGGCCCGCAGGCGTCTCTGGAAACTGTGGGAACCTGCTTAGACGCACGCACTCCCTCTCTCGTTATTGCGATGCAGTACTACGACGGTGTGGAGGAAAAGCCTCTCAGCGAAATCGCGACCGGCCTGCTGCTCTCCCCCGCCAACTTGCTTAGACCCGATGCCGTGCAAAATGCCCCGCAGCTCTTCAGAACCATGCCGCTAAATCTGAAAAAACTGCCGGAAGATTTGCGGGAACTGCGCGATATGTCGCAACAACCGGCAGAGTCTCTTCGTCTGGTGTGGTTCTCCGGGCTGACCGGCACCCTGCGTCAGAAGCTCAATGCCGTTGTCCATGACCTGAAATTACCGCTGCGCCAGGAAGCCCCTATGGGTGGGCAACTGGATTTCGACAAAGGTTGTGGAGGGTATGGTTCTCTTTCGGGCTGGCTGATGTTGGGGGCCGCTGCCGACATGATTA
>NZ_SEWS01000022.1:0-5222 GCF_004195095.1 Rahnella sp. CFA14(1/10)
CGTGCGCGTAGTGACGAGTCGGGGTGTCATATTCAACGTGTGAAGTGTTGATGGTGATACCACGAGCTTTTTCTTCTGGTGCGTTATCGATCTGGTCGAATGCACGTGCAGAACCGCCGTAGGTTTTGGCCAGAACGGTAGTGATTGCTGCAGTCAGGGTAGTTTTACCGTGGTCAACATGGCCGATAGTACCAACGTTAACGTGCGGTTTGTTACGTTCAAATTTTTCTTTAGACATCGATTGTCCCTCTAAGACACGGTTAAATCGGTGGTATCACCACATCAACCAAGCATTTGCTTGACGAATTAGTTTACAGAAAGAAAATCAGGAGGGAGAATTTGGAAGTGGTGCTGATAGGCAGATTCGAACTGCCGACCTCACCCTTACCAAGGGTGCGCTCTACCAACTGAGCTATATCAGCACATACTTGGAGCGGGCAGTGGGAATCGAACCCACATCATCAGCTTGGAAGGCTGAGGTAATAGCCATTATACGATGCCCGCATCCTGGAACTCGGCTACCTGATTTTTCTGAAGAACTTCGAAGACGGGGAAAAGGACGTGAGACACTTAATTCCTCACCTTCACTTGAAACGACTCTATCATTTCAAGCTGCCTCATTGCTAAGGCTTGTATGGTGGTGGGGGAAGGATTCGAACCTTCGAAGTCGATGACGGCAGATTTACAGTCTGCTCCCTTTGGCCGCTCGGGAACCCCACCTAATTGTTAAGTACTTGAATGGTGCCGGCACCAAGAGTCGAACTCGGGACCTACTGATTACAAGTCAGTTGCTCTACCAACTGAGCTATGCCGGCATCAAGTGCTGCGCATTCTATGGAGACTTTGCAGGGTATGCAACAAAAAAATTGCATGTTTTGCGTTATCGCTCATGTTTTATTCAAAAACTAAGCTTTTTCTCCTTTTCTGCTGTTTAAAGGGTGAAAATGTATTCAAAAACGTCATTTCTCCAGGCCCGTTCGCGATGGATACGCCCCCCTTACTTATACTTCATCCTCGCCAGAAATCCCTCGCAGCGCACTGCTGTTCGATTTATGCACTATAAATGTGCTTTTGCATCACAAATGTACATCCAGAGGCATTTCTTTGTCGGTTAGGCCTGATTCCCGAGCTATTTCTACTGGCGCAATACTTGCATATCTCCTTTCGAAGGCGAGTTTTATTATAGGAAGGAGTGCCGCAATGAAAATTGTCATGCTTAATGCCGCAACGCTACCGGTTTACAGAGAGGAACTCGCGCGACTATTGATTGAAGCTAACAGGACAAATGCTTCTGTCGGTTTCCCCTGTGTCAACGGTCAAAGAGAGGCTGAGGACGCTTTTCAGGATTTATGCCCTGCTCTGAGTCAAAATGAACGATTGCTTTGGATCGCCAGGGATGAAAAAGGCGTCATTGGTACCGTCCAGCTTATCCTGGTCCATTCACCGGATTTACCTCATCAGGCCGAAGTAAGTACTCTGCTGGTCAGCGCTACAGCACGAAGACGTGGCGTGGGTCGTCTGTTACTACGTGCGCTGGAAAATACCGCACAGAGCCTGCGCTGCACCATTTTGTCTTCAGATATGAAATCAGGTTCAGACGCCGAAGCATTCTACAGAGCACAAGGGTATCGCTGCGCGCTCCTCAGGCAGGATTTCTCCCGTTACAGCAGAAAAAATGAAGTAGTCTATTACAAACAGTTATTACCTTTTACCAGCACATCTCAATCCATCTTTTAGCCTTGAAATTGTGCTGTGAGCATTTCACCGCACTTTCATAGGCTTTCCGCGCTTACATAACTTTCTCAAAAAATTTTAAACTCAATCAAAGAAATCGATAAGTTATAAGAAAAAGATCTCCCTCAAAAATTAAGGTGTCTATAATATGCTGCTGGTTTACTGTCTGGAGTTGGCGTGATCGCCTTTCCTGACCTGCGCTAACGGGCAGACTTTAACTTATGAAAAAAAGAGACCCATCTTTGGCAACTCCTTATCTGCAGTTCGATCGTGCGCAGTGGGCAGCCTTACGTGATTCAGTACCGCTTACGCTGAAAGAGGCAGAAGTAGTGAACCTGAAAGGCATAAACGAGGATTTATCCCTCGAGGAAGTTGCACAGATCTATTTGCCACTTTCACGCCTTCTCAATTTTTACATCAGTTCCAACCTGCGCCGACAAGCCGTGCTTGAGCAGTTCCTCGGTACAGATGGACAGAAAATTCCTTATGTCATTGGAATCGCCGGGAGTGTCGCAGTAGGTAAAAGTACGACAGCCCGCGTCCTCCAGGCATTATTAAGTCGTTGGCCCGAGCACCGTTCGGTAGAACTGATTACAACTGATGGTTTCCTCTATCCCAACAAGACGCTTCAGGAGCGTGGGATTATGAAGAAAAAAGGATTCCCTCAGTCTTATGATATGCACCAGCTGGTGAATTTTGTTTCAGAGGTTAAATCCGGTGCAAGGCATGTGACCGCGCCAGTCTATTCGCATCTGATCTACGATGTGATACCGGAGGGCAATAAAGTCATTGAGCAGCCAGATATTTTGATCCTTGAAGGGCTTAATGTCTTACAAAGCGGCATGGATTATCCTCATGATCCACATCATGTATTTGTTTCTGACTTTGTCGATTTCTCGATATACGTTGATGCCCCTGAAGAATTATTGCAAAGTTGGTATATTAATCGTTTCCTGAAATTCCGTCAGGGAGCATTCTCAGATCCTGATTCTTATTTCCATCATTATGCAAAACTTCCGGAAGAAGAAGCTGTGAACATTGCAACGCAGCTATGGAATGAGATTAATGGGTTGAATTTAAAAGAAAATATTCTTCCAACCCGTGAAAGAGCGAGCTTAATTCTGACGAAAAGCGCTAACCATGCGGTTGAAAGCGTCCGGTTGAGAAAATAAATATACTGAAATTAAAAAATAAAGGAGAGCACATGCTCTCCTTTATTTTAATCAGATACCCCGCAGTGAAATCTCACCACCGATATAAGGTTTAAGTACGCCATCCTGTTCGAGCAGCAAAGCCCCCTGAGGATCGATACCCCGCTCAATACCATGAATTTCCTGGTCACCGATGAGTAATTTAACCGGACGGTCGAGGAAATTATCTAAACCACGCCAGCGGGGAATAAATGGCGCTAATCCTTCCTGTTCGAAATGTAATAATGCTGACCTTAACTCTTTCAGCAACGTAGCTGTAAGCTCATTGCGGTCAATATTAACCCCCGCTTCCTGCAAATTTATCCAACCCTGATTAATGGCATCAGAAGCAGGTTCGCGCATTTTAAGGTTAATCCCCGCGCCAAGAACCAGCTGTGCTGCATCACCGGTTTTACCTGTCAGTTCAACCAATATTCCGGCGAGCTTGCGATCATTAAGATAAAGATCATTGGGCCATTTCACGCGTACTGCTTCAGCACCAAGACGCTGAAGCACCTCAGCCATAACAATCCCAATGACCAGGCTGAGTCCCATTGCGGCGGCAGGTCCCTGTTCCAGTTTCCAGTACATTGACAGGTAAAGGTTACTGCCGAAAGGTGAGAACCACTTTCGCCCACGACGTCCCCGCCCGGCCTGCTGATATTCCGCAACACATGCGTCACCCGAGCTTAATTCTCCAATTCTGTCCAATAGATACTGATTGGTTGAATCAATAACAGACAGAACATCAACATGGCCCGTCGGGAGCAATGCGTGGATTTTTTCTGCGTCAAGCAACTCGATAGGGAACGGAAGGCTATAACCTTTGCCCGGCACCGTAAATATATCAACGCCCCAGTCACGTACCGTCTGGATATGCTTATTAATCGCTGCGCGGCTCATCCCCATGGCTGTACCTAACTGCTCACCGGAATGAAATTCACCATCAGCCAAAATGGAGATTAATTGCAGAGGAATGGTAATATCTTTCATGACAGCGCTCCCATTGCGTCCACTTCCCCTTTCGCGGCAATAAAACGAACCTCTGGTTCAAGCCAGATGCCAAATTTTGCTGCAACTGCATCACGTACATATTTAGCCAATGCGCGTATATCAGCACTGCTCGCGTGATCTTTATTAATCAACACTAACGCCTGTTTATCATGAACAGCTGCGCCACCAATGGCAAAACCTTTTAGACCGGCCTGTTCAACCAACCATCCTGCAGCCAGTTTTATTTGCCCATTGGCTTGCGGATAAGACGGCATAGAGGGATATTCGCTGCTGATTCTCTCTGCCACAGAAGCATCAACAGTAGGATTTTTGTAGAAACTCCCTGCATTGCCGGTAACGGTTGGGTCTGGTAATTTGCTCTGCCGCATCGCGCAGACTAAATCAAAGATCTGACGGGGAGTCACAGTCTCAGGATCTAAGCGAGTCAGATCCCCATAAGTCAGTTTCGGTTGCCATTGCTTTGTCAGCTTCAGGCCTACGGCAATAATGGCATACCCTTCTTTATAGGAATGTTTAAATATGCTTTCGCGATAACCGAACTGGCATTCATCGGATTGCAAGCGGATGACTTTTTCATTCTGAAGATCCAATACATCCACATAACCACAAATACTCTGCAGTTCGATACCATATGCACCTATGTTCTGAATAGGAGCAGAACCTACGCATCCGGGAATTAACGCAAGATTCTCCAGGCCGGGAATATCATGCTCTAATGCATAACAAACCAATTGATGCCAATTTTCCCCAGCCCCTATATGTAGCTGCCATTCCTCTGCGTTTTCAGTCAGTTCAATCCCTTTTATGCGATTTAGTGCCACTGACCCTGCAAAATTCTCCAGGAAAAGAACATTACTCCCTTCCCCTAAAAGTAAAAAAGGCTGCCCTTTTTTCTTCGCTGATTTCCATGCAACGATGAGTTGTTCAGCGCTCCGGACATGCGTGATTTCAGCAGCATAGGCCTCCAGAGAAAAAGTATTTAGGGATTGAAGAGAAGTGTCGCCATTCGACATAGCCATATTACTCATAAGTGACTTATTTGTGCTTAGTTTAACCGATCCGATACTCTGTTACGCAGAGTTTTATAAGATGGTACAGGGGCTTGCGGCCCGATAAGCAGAGCGTGTAGAGCTAAATACCCTAAATTCCCCATAGCAAAAAGCCCCGCACTTTCGTACGGGGCTTTTGGCTTTATTTGATGCCTGGCAGTTCCCTACTCTCGCATGGGGAGACCCCACACTACCATCGGCGCTACGGCGTTTCACTTCTGAGTTCGGCATGGGG
>NZ_SEWS01000023.1:0-2995 GCF_004195095.1 Rahnella sp. CFA14(1/10)
TGGATTAGTCTGTAACAGAGTCTCTCAAATAATCGCAATGCGACGGTGGAAACACCTTCGGGTTGTGAGGTTAAGCGACTAAGCGTACACGGTGGATGCCTAGGCAGTCAGAGGCGATGAAGGGCGTGCTAATCTGCGAAAAGCGTCGGTAAGGTGATATGAACCGTTATACCCGACGATACCCGAATGGGGAAACCCAGTGTGCTCCGGCACATTATCGTTAGATGAATACATAGTCTAACGAGGCGAACCGGGGGAACTGAAACATCTAAGTACCCCGAGGAAAAGAAATCAACCGAGATTCCCCCAGTAGCGGCGAGCGAACGGGGAAGAGCCCAGAACCTGAATCAGTTTGTGTGTTAGTGGAAGCGTCTGGAAAGTCGCACGGTACAGGGTGATAGTCCCGTACACAAAAATGCACAGATTGTGAGTTCGATGAGTAGGGCGGGACACGTGACATCCTGTCTGAATATGGGGGGACCATCCTCCAAGGCTAAATACTCCTGACTGACCGATAGTGAACCAGTACCGTGAGGGAAAGGCGAAAAGAACCCCGGCGAGGGGAGTGAAATAGAACCTGAAACCGTGTACGTACAAGCAGTGGGAGCCTACTCGTTAGGTGACTGCGTACCTTTTGTATAATGGGTCAGCGACTTATATTTTGTAGCAAGGTTAACCGAATAGGGGAGCCGTAGGGAAACCGAGTCTTAACTGGGCGTCAAGTTGCAAGGTATAGACCCGAAACCCGGTGATCTAGCCATGGGCAGGTTGAAGGTTGGGTAACACTAACTGGAGGACCGAACCGACTAATGTTGAAAAATTAGCGGATGACTTGTGGCTGGGGGTGAAAGGCCAATCAAACCGGGAGATAGCTGGTTCTCCCCGAAAGCTATTTAGGTAGCGCCTCGTGAACTCATCTTCGGGGGTAGAGCACTGTTTCGACTAGGGGGCCATCCCGGCTTACCAACTCGATGCAAACTACGAATACCGAAGAATGTTATCACGGGAGACACACGGCGGGTGCTAACGTCCGTCGTGAAGAGGGAAACAACCCAGACCGCCAGCTAAGGTCCCAAAGTCATGGTTAAGTGGGAAACGATGTGGGAAGGCATAGACAGCCAGGATGTTGGCTTAGAAGCAGCCATCATTTAAAGAAAGCGTAATAGCTCACTGGTCGAGTCGGCCTGCGCGGAAGATGTAACGGGGCTAAACCATGCACCGAAGCTGCGGCAGCGACGCTTAGGCGTTGTTGGGTAGGGGAGCGTTCTGTAAGCCGTCGAAGGTGAACTGTGAGGTTTGCTGGAGGTATCAGAAGTGCGAATGCTGACATAAGTAACGATAATGCGGGTGAAAAACCCGCACGCCGGAAGACCAAGGGTTCCTGTCCAACGTTAATCGGGGCAGGGTGAGTCGACCCCTAAGGCGAGGCTGAAAAGCGTAGTCGATGGGAAGCTGGTTAATATTCCAGCACTTGGTGTTACTGCGAAGGGGGGACGGAGAAGGCTAGGCTGGCCGGGCGACGGTTGTCCCGGTTCAAGCGTGTAGGGGGTGTGACCTGGTAAATCCGGTTGCATACTAACCCTGAGGCGTGATAACGAGCCACTACGGTGGTGAAGTAGCTGATGCCATGCTTCCAGGAAAAGCCTCTAAGCTCCAGGTAACACGAAATCGTACCCCAAACCGACACAGGTGGTCAGGTAGAGAATACTCAGGCGCTTGAGAGAACTCGGGTGAAGGAACTAGGCAAAATGGTGCCGTAACTTCGGGAGAAGGCACGCTGGCGCGTAGGTGAAGGGACTTGCTCCCGGAGCTGAAGCCAGTCGAAGATACCAGCTGGCTGCAACTGTTTAATAAAAACACAGCACTGTGCAAACACGAAAGTGGACGTATACGGTGTGACGCCTGCCCGGTGCCGGAAGGTTAATTGATGGGGTCAGCCGCAAGGCGAAGCTCTTGATCGAAGCCCCGGTAAACGGCGGCCGTAACTATAACGGTCCTAAGGTAGCGAAATTCCTTGTCGGGTAAGTTCCGACCTGCACGAATGGCGTAATGATGGCCAGGCTGTCTCCACCCGAGACTCAGTGAAATTGAACTCGCTGTGAAGATGCAGTGTACCCGCGGCAAGACGGAAAGACCCCGTGAACCTTTACTATAGCTTGACACTGAACATTGAGCCTTGATGTGTAGGATAGGTGGGAGGCTTTGAAGCGTGGACGCCAGTCTGCGTGGAGCCAACCTTGAAATACCACCCTTTAATGTTTGATGTTCTAACTCGGCCCCCTAATCGGGGGTGAGGACAGTGTCTGGTGGGTAGTTTGACTGGGGCGGTCTCCTCCTAAAGAGTAACGGAGGAGCACGAAGGTTAGCTAATCACGGTCGGACATCGTGAGGTTAGTGCAATGGCATAAGCTAGCTTGACTGCGAGAGTGACGGCTCGAGCAGGTACGAAAGTAGGTCATAGTGATCCGGTGGTTCTGAATGGAAGGGCCATCGCTCAACGGATAAAAGGTACTCCGGGGATAACAGGCTGATACCGCCCAAGAGTTCATATCGACGGCGGTGTTTGGCACCTCGATGTCGGCTCATCACATCCTGGGGCTGAAGTAGGTCCCAAGGGTATGGCTGTTCGCCATTTAAAGTGGTACGCGAGCTGGGTTTAGAACGTCGTGAGACAGTTCGGTCCCTATCTGCCGTGGGCGTTGGAAGATTGAGAGGGGCTGCTCCTAGTACGAGAGGACCGGAGTGGACGCATCACTGGTGTTCGGGTTGTCATGCCAATGGCATTGCCCGGTAGCTAAATGCGGAAAAGATAAGCGCTGAAAGCATCTAAGCGCGAAACTTGCCTCGAGATGAGTCTTCCCTGTGGCTTTAAGCCACCTGAAGGGACGTTTAAGACTAAGACGTTGATAGGCTGGGTGTGTAAGTGCAGCGATGCATTGAGCTAACCAGTACTAATGACCCGAGAGGCTTAACCTTACAACACCAAAGGTGTTTT
>NZ_SEWS01000025.1:0-1284 GCF_004195095.1 Rahnella sp. CFA14(1/10)
GGTGCGGTCGAAACCAAACCGGGCGCGGTACAAACCGTCGGCGCTGATATGGGCATAAGGCTCATCCGGATGTGCGCTGGAGATACGGGCGGGCAGCGTGCCGGCGACGCTCGGCCACGGCAGCAGAGCGGGGCGATACGGATGCCGGGTATTGCGCGGCACGGCGGTGAAGGTGACAAAATACGCCGTGTCGCGGGCGACGTTGGTAGAGTTCGTGGAAACTATCAGCAGGCCGTCCGGCGCTTCCGGCCAGTCTTTACCGGGCGTGGTAATGACCATCCCCGGACGCAGCGTCATGCTGTTGGACTTGCCCTCGAAGGTGATTTGTTCGCTCAGATAACGCTCCTGACGGCGTCTGGCGTACCACATCCCCTGACCGGGCTCGTTGCTGTATTCCTTGCCCGGCTCAGGATAGGACTCACCCCAGCGGTAATCTTCGGCAACCAGCGCCGTGTAATCCGGATTGGTGGTCGCCGTGGCGGTCATATCGCTTTGCGCGGCCGGATAGTAATCGTCGTTAACTGTCACCGATTTCGGGATGGCCTTGCGGCTGACCGACATTTCCCAGACCGACTCCTGGCCGCCGTCGAACAGGCCCGCCGGATTACGGAACGGGATGGCGACCGGTTCCGGCCAGGCGTAAGAATGGTCGGCCAGCACCATGACATCGCAGTTGTTCTCTTCATCGTATTCAAAGAAGTACGAGATGCCGCTGTCGGCCAGGCGGCGCGCGATGTGCGCGTATTCGCTTTCGCCGAACTGCATCATGAATTTTTTCAGCGGGTACTGTTCATTAAGGGCAAACCGGAAATCCAGCCGGTCCATGTAGTAACGCAGGAAGGTGTTTTCGGTCATGCTGATGACGCTGTCGTTCTGGTAAATCGCGTTATTGCTGCCCTGATTTAACCGGGTGACGCAGTGTTCCAGCGTGGCGACGTAGCGGGTCTCATCGGCGGAGGTGCCGCACTGGCGGAACTGGGTGATGACGCCGGGGATAATGCGTGGTTTAACCGGCTCCCACGGCTTACCGTCGGGGTACATCAGGAGCAGGGCGGAATAGTTGATGATGTGCTGAGCGGGAATGTCTTTCACCGCACTGGTGAACGCAATTTCATAGCGCAGGATATCGCTGATGGCCTCGCTGCCGCTGAACCTGAGCACCGAAATATCAACGCCGGGCTGCCGGGATTCCAGCCGTTTAAGTCTTAACTGGTAATGGTTGTGGACCGGTAATTTACTGCCAGCAAGAATGTATTCCTGAATGCTCATCGTTTAAGTCCTTTT
>NZ_SEWS01000026.1:0-1277 GCF_004195095.1 Rahnella sp. CFA14(1/10)
CACATGCTGTAATCTTAATACGATCCCAGTCTGTGATATCTGAGGTGATTGCCATGAAAACTTTCGTTGGACTTGATGTTTCCCAGAAGAAAACAAGCATCTGCGTTATAGACCATAACGGTAATAAAATTCGGATGGTTAACGTCGATACGCATCCTGGTGTTATAGCTGATTATCTCTTTTCTGAAGGATTTGATAAGTCGAAAGTGGGTCTGGAGACAGGGCCGCTTTGCGTCTGGCTTTACCATTCTCTCAGGAATTTTGGTCTGGACGTTGACTGTATCCACGCACGACATGTTCATGCGGCTTTATCTATGCAGTTAAATAAAACCGATCAAAATGATGCTTTTGGTATAGCAAGACTGGTTCTTTCCGGCTGGTACAAGCCAGTACATGTCAAAAGTCTTCAATGCCATCAACAACGACTCATTCTTACCAGCCGGGAAAAATTGGTCCAGCTTCGTGTTGCCGTAACGAATCAGATCCGCGGACTTTTGAAAACATTCGGGGTTGTTCTTCCACCCGGGAAAAATAGTGTTTTTGAACGTGCCGTACTCGAGTCATCACCTTCGCTGGAAACAGTTAAACCTGCAGTTATTATGTTGCTTGATACTTGGGAACATCTTTCCGGGCAAATAAGAAAATTTAACTACATGCTAGAAAAATTAGCCCGAAAAGATCCGGTTTGCCAGATATTGCAATCTATTCCGGGTGTGGGTGTTCTGACAGCATTAAGTTTTAAAACGTCAATTGACGACCCCTCTCGCTTCAGACGGGTCAGCGATGCAGGAGCTTTCCTCGGATTAACGCCCAAAAAGTATCAATCCGGCGAAGTTGACAGAAATGGGGGAATCTCAAAGCAGGGAAACAGAATGACACGCACGCTTATCTACGAAGCAGCATCCTGCCTGTTAACGCGTTATGGTACTGATACAAGCCTGGCAATATGGGCAAATGGACTCCGACGCAGGATGGGTTACAAGAAGGTTATTGTTGCCCTGGCTCGAAAACTGACGACATTGATGTTAAGTATGTGGAAATCAGAGACATTTTATAATGAACGTCTTAAAGCGGTAAATTAAAGAACGAAAAGTCATAATCAAATCAGATTGAGCTCGTCGTACACTTCAATTCCGGGACACGCTTTGCAGGGCAATACCCCTGCGGGAATCACATAGGAATGAAGACGACGTCTGGCAACATGTTGTAGCATCTAAAAAATGACTACGAAGACGACAAAGACCCCATCTGATCCAGATATTGACTGATTAGACGAC
>NZ_SEWS01000027.1:0-983 GCF_004195095.1 Rahnella sp. CFA14(1/10)
TGGATCAGCGTAACAACCATGTTCACGTTGTCACCAGGCATTACCATCTCAACGCCTTCTGGCAGTTCGATAGTACCGGTCACGTCAGTTGTACGGAAGTAGAACTGTGGACGGTAGCCTTTGAAGAATGGAGTATGACGACCACCTTCATCTTTGCTCAGGATGTACACTTCGGAATCAAACTTGGTGTGTGGTTTGATTGAACCTGGTTTAGCCAGAACCTGACCACGTTCGATGTCTTCACGTTTGATACCACGCAGCAGAACACCCACGTTCTCGCCTGCACGGCCTTCGTCCAGCAGTTTGCGGAACATTTCAACGCCAGTACAAGTTGACTTAACAGTGTCCTTGATACCGACGATTTCAACTTCTTCGCCTACTTTAACGATACCGCGCTCTACACGACCGGTTACAACTGTACCACGACCGGAGATGGAGAATACGTCTTCGATTGGCAGCAGGAATGGCTTATCGATAGCACGCTCTGGCAATGGAATGTAGCTGTCCAGTGCTTCTGCCAGTTCGATGATTTTCGCTTCCCACGTTGCATCGCCTTCCAGTGCTTTCAGCGCTGAACCTTTGATGACCGGGATGTCGTCGCCTGGGAATTCGTAAGCAGAAAGAAGTTCACGAACTTCCATTTCTACCAGTTCCAGCAGCTCTTCGTCATCTACCATGTCGCATTTGTTCATGAACACGATCATGTATGGAACGCCAACCTGGCGACCCAGCAGGATGTGCTCACGCGTCTGAGGCATAGGGCCGTCAGTTGCAGCAACAACCAGGATAGCGCCGTCCATCTGAGCAGCACCGGTGATCATGTTTTTCACGTAGTCGGCGTGCCCTGGGCAGTCAACGTGCGCGTAGTGACGAGTCGGGGTGTCATATTCAACGTGTGAAGTGTTGATGGTGATACCACGAGCTTTTTCTTCTGGTGCGTTATCGATCTGGTCGAATGCACGTGCAGAACCGCCGTAGGTTTT
>NZ_SEWS01000028.1:0-845 GCF_004195095.1 Rahnella sp. CFA14(1/10)
AGCTCGGCCCCGCCGGGGGTCAGTTGCCCTTCACTGATGGCAAAGGCCCCACCAATGGGCGTACCATCTGCCGCCAGAATACAGCCATAGACATTCGGCGCGCCAGTTTCGGGGGTATTCTCCCAGACAGCGACAAAGGTCCCGTTCGGCAAAGCCGTCATATTCACGGCATCCGAAGCTGAATAGAAAATATCAGCATTCTCGGTGGCAACGGTTACATCATTTGAAACAGGTATCAGGAAACGACTCGGCATCAGATTTTCTCCTCAAATGGTCGCATTCTTTGCGACCACGGGAATTATATCTGTTTTATCGAATGCTTTTATTGACCGGGATCAATCGTCAGACGATGCCGCCACGGCAGGCCCGAAACACAAAACCCGGCCCCTGTGACAGGGCCGGGTGAAAACCGGGATCAGCCGGGATTAGTAAATATCGACCAACCCTGCCAGCGTGCCGGCATCATTGGCCCCCAGCACGGTCAGATATTGGCCACCAAAGTTGAACACGGTGCCCCAGCTGTGAACCGTCCCATAGGTCGAAATCACCTGAGCCGCGCTCAGACCGCCGCCCCACAGGGCGTCGTCCAGTTGCAGACGGTCCCCATCGGTAAAGCTGAAGTCGGTGATGTCATCATTGCCAAAGCCCGAGCCATAGACAAAGACATCCGTCCCGCTGCCGCCCGACAGGGTGTCATTGCCCCACTGGCCGCTCAGCGTGTCATTCCCGGCCGAGCCATACAGCTGGTCGTTATCGGCGCCGCCCAGCAGGCTGTCATTGCCGTTGCCACCCCACAGGGTGTCATTGCCGGCATCGCCCGACAGCATGTCATTGCCATCATAGCC
>NZ_SEWS01000029.1:0-709 GCF_004195095.1 Rahnella sp. CFA14(1/10)
ACGCCCTTCATCGCCTCTGACTGCCTAGGCATCCACCGTGTACGCTTAGTCGCTTAACCTCACAACCCGAAGGTGTTTCCACCGTCGCATTGCGATTATTTGAGAGACTCTGTTACAGACTAATCCATCACTCAGTACAGATACGGAGAGTGATGTTCAGCTGTAAACTTTCAATTTTCAGCTTGTTCCAGATTGTTAAAGAGCAAAATACTTCGCAGCATACTGTTTCCAATACGCTCTGAAGTATTATTGAGGGGCTGTACGGTAATGGTGGAGCTAAGCGGGATCGAACCGCTGACCTCCTGCGTGCAAGGCAGGCGCTCTCCCAGCTGAGCTATAGCCCCATACAGTCACTTACAGATACCTTAATCACTCATCAGCCTGATGAGTCAGCCAATGACTTTCTCATCAAGGCGGAGTCATGCGAAGTTTGCCTGGGCAAACGAGACATGGCGACAACGAAGAGGAGGAAGGAATTGGTAGGCCTGAGTGGACTTGAACCACCGACCTCACCCTTATCAGGGGTGCGCTCTAACCACCTGAGCTACAAGCCTATTAAGGTATTTCTGCTCGTTACTTTCTATCAGACAATCTGTGTGGACACTGCACAATGCGTATCTTGAGGTAAGGAGGTGATCCAACCGCAGGTTCCCCTACGGTTACCTTGTTACGACTTCACCCCAGTCATGAATCACAAAGTGGTAAGCGC
>NZ_SEWS01000002.1:0-687854 GCF_004195095.1 Rahnella sp. CFA14(1/10)
ACCTGTATATGTACACCATGACGCCACGCACCGGTTTTGTCCTGATTGATACCTGGCTGTCCGGCGACCGTGAAATGTTTTACAACGCTATCCGCCATTTATGGTTGCCGGTGACGGTGCTGGCGATGTTGTCGATGGCGGGTATTACGCGCCTGTTGCGTGCGTCGATGCTGGGCGAAATGAACAAAGAGTATGTGATTCTGGCCCGGTCAAAAGGGGCCGGCAGGATGCGTGTTCTGCTTTGCCACGTCTTCCCGAACGTGCTTGGTACACTGATCACGGTGCTGACGCTGTCCTACGCCAGCCTGCTCGAAGGTGCGGTACTGACCGAAACGGTATTCGCCTGGCCAGGTGTCGGGCGTTATCTGACCACCGCGTTGTTTGCTGCGGATACCCCGGCAATTCTTGGCGCTACGCTGCTGATCGGCACCTGCTTCGTGCTGCTCAATGCGCTGGCTGACGCCCTTACTTATCTGCTCGATCCGCGAACCCGGTAGTTGCTATGACACAAATGATTCCTGAACAACCGACGCAGGTTGAGGCTGAAGCCGATACCTCCGTCTGGAAACCGACCCGGCGCATCACCACGTTTTCTGTCGGACTGGTGCTGGTTGCTATTCTGGTGCTTACCGCGCTGCTCGCGCCGTGGCTGGCACCGTTTGACCCGAATATTCAGCACATCGAATTACGCCTGCTGCCGCCTTCGGAAACCCACTGGCTGGGCACCGACGGGTTTGGCCGCGATTTACTCTCCCGCGTGGTCTATGGTGCACGTCCGACCCTGCTGCTGGTGTCACTGATTCTGGTACTGACCATTCCGGTGGGGCTGCTGATCGGCATCAGCGCGGGATACATTGGCGGCTGGTATGAGCGCATTGTGATGCGACTGACCGATATCGTGATGTCCTTGCCAAGTCTGGTGATGGCACTGGCGCTGGTAGCAATTCTCGGCCCCGGCCTGATGAACGGGGCTCTGGCACTGGCTTTCACCAGCTGGCCGCCCTTTGCGCGACAGGCAAGGGCGGAGACGCTGGCACTTCGACGCAGCGATTATCTGGCAGCGGCGCGGATGCAGGGCATCGGCGGGTTGCGTCTGATGTTCGGCCATATTCTGCCGCTGTGCCTGCCGAGCGCCGTAGTACGTGCGGCCCTCAGCCTCGGCGGCATCATTCTGGCTTCTGCCGGTCTGGGCTTCCTCGGTATGGGTATTCAGCCACCGACCGCTGAATGGGGGTCAATGGTTGCTGAAGGCAGCAAGGTGATTTTCGATCAATGGTGGGTCGCCGCAGCACCGGGCGGGGCGATTTTATTTGCCAGCCTGGCTTTCAACCTGCTGGGCGACGGCCTGCGCGACAAAATGGATCCACGACATGGCAACTGACTTTTTACATAAGGACAAGTCATCCGGCGATCAGCTGGTCGCGAAGGATTTGACCATTTATTTGCCGGGCGAACGTCCGCTGGAACTGGTGAAATCCCTGTCATTCAGCGTCGGGCAGGAACGCGTGGCGCTGGTCGGCGAGTCCGGCTCCGGAAAATCCCTGACCGCCCGCGCGCTGATGGGGTTACTGCCGCATCCGTGCAAATTGCGTGCATCACAGCTGACGCTGGGTGACAACGATCTGACCACGCTCAGAGAACGTGAGTGGAGCACGCTTCGCGGAAACCGCGTGTCGATGGTGATGCAGGATCCGAAACATGCGCTCAATCCGACACAAAAAATCGGCAAGCAGGTAGAAGAACCGCTGCGCCTGCATACACGCCTTGGCCGCAAGGAGCGTCAGGAAAAAGTCACCGAGATGCTGAATGCTGTCGGTCTGCCGAATCCGGCTTTCTTGCAACAGCAGTATCCGCATCAGCTTTCCGGCGGGATGGGGCAGCGCGTGATGCTGGCGATTGCACTGATCAATGATCCCCAGTGGCTGATAGCCGACGAACCCACTTCCGCGCTGGATTTCGAGATGCGCGAACAGGTTCTGGGGCTGATTGAGCGATTAGTTGAACAGCGAAACATGGGACTGATCCTGATCAGTCACGACCTGCAACAGGTCGCCCGTTATTGCGAACGGGTGCTGGTGATGTACAAAGGCGAGCTGCTTGATGAACTGGCAGCCGATCAGTTGGCGAACGCCACCCATCCTTATACGCATACGCTCTGGTCATGCCGTCCGAGCAAATTTACGCACGGTGAACGCCTGCCGGTGCTGGATCGCGCGCTGCTGGCTTCTTTAAAACAGGATCCGCGCCATGAGTGAAATTATTGCTGAATTGCGTCAGCTTAGCGTGTCGCATCGTCAGGGTTACGAAACCCGCACGGTGGTGCATAACGTCAATCTGAGCATCCGTAAAGGCGAATGCTTCGGACTGGTCGGGCCGTCCGGTTGCGGCAAATCATCATTGCTGTGGGTGCTGGCTGGTCTGAACGGATACTGGGGCGGCAGCCTGACCCTGCTTGACCATCAAGTGAAACCCGGCAAGCCTTTCACCGGTAGCCTGCGCCGCGATGTACAGATGGTTTTTCAGGATCCGTATGCTTCGCTGCACCCCAAACACAAGCTGCTGCGAACGCTGGCCGAGCCGCTGAAAATCCTTAAAGAACAGGATATCGAACAGAAAATTGCCGAAGGTTTTCGCCAGGTCGGGCTGGATCCGGCGCTGATGAACCGTTATCCGCACCAGCTTTCCGGCGGTCAGCGTCAGCGCGTGGCGATTGTCCGGGCGCTGTTGCTTAAACCGAAACTGCTGCTGCTTGATGAACCGACATCAGCCCTTGATATGTCCGTACAGGCGGAAATTCTTAATCTGCTCAATGACCTGAAAGCCAGCAGTGATCTGACCATGATTCTGGTCAGTCACGATGCCGATGTGATTGATCATATGTGTGATCGGGCAGTGCATATGGCGAAGGGTTACGTGTTGAGCTGACCGTGCGCCTTATAATCCCTTCTCACAGTCCCCGGGCAAAGGTCCCGGGGATTCTCCGTTCAGCAGTATTTTGAGCGCACCATCGAAGCTTGTCTGCCGGGGAGTTTTTATGATTTTTTCAGAAAATCTTTCAGATGGACGACCTTGTTGATGTCATCCATCAGGCGCGGGTTATTGCGCACTTCCCAGATATCGACATGGGTTTGCAGGTTTAACCAGAATTCGACAGAAGTCTCAAATGTCTTTGCCAGCCGGAAGGCGATATCAACGGTCAGCTTGCGGTTGTTATTCACCAGTGCGCTGATGGTATTGCGGTGAACATTCAGCATGTCGGCAAGATCGTTGATCCGCAGGCCAGTGGGCTCAAGAAATTCGTAAAGTAAAATATCACCAACGGTAGCGGGTTTACGTGTGGTCACAGCCATACGACGTTCCTTTTGGTATGTCTTCATTAACATCGAAACGAATATGCTCATAATTACCGGTAACGCCTGTAACCGTGGGGATCTCAATACAGGCCATGTGCTTTGCCTTCCCGCCAGTAAAAAATCAGACGGTACTGTTCATTCACCCTGATCGATGAAAATCCTTTTAACGGAGCTGCCAGATCTTCGTAGCGATTGCCCGGAGGCCAGAGTAAATCCCGATAATCCATTGCGGCATTGATCATATCCAGCTTCCTTTCCAGAGCGGTTGCCAGCGTCCAGGGTATTTTGCGATGGGGAGTGGCGAAGTGAAAAAAGTCTTCCAGCCATTGATCGCGGAAACTGCTTATCCTGAGCATATCGTTCATGAGATGAACCCATCCTGATTTTTAAGGTGGGGTACCGAAGCCTTCTTGCACTGTGCTTCGGTGCATAAATTAACAGAGTCTTTTGCCGTTGTATAGGGATTGTTCTCCCGGGAACGGACGTGACTTTAATGCCTGATGCGTTTAGCGAAAGCGGTTGTTGAGGATTTTGCGGGACGTTTTCCACAGAATGTGCGTCACCCGGCAGAGGGGTACGGCATGAATGCGGCAAGGCGCGCAAAATTTTTCTGCCTGCGGTGGAACGCGCGGGAGCAACAATTTTCGATTTTAAGCCACGCCGCGGGTTGCGCCGGGCTTATGAGCATGATAATGATTTCCTTCGGTATTCTGCCAGCCACTTTTCCGACCACTGAGATCTTATGAGCCTGAAAGCTTTCAACCCTGATGCCCTGCAAAAAGGTGATCTGATTAACCTGCTGATCGCCATTCCTGCCGGGATTATTGCCGCGCTGGTGACAATCGCTTTTCGCGGGGCGATTTCGGGTATCAACGGCCTGATGTTCAGTGATGGCAGCGATATCACCAAAGCTTTCAATGAATATCCTCAATTTCTCTGGCCGCTGATCACCACAGGAGGGGGCGTGATTGCGGGTTTCATCCTGCTGTGGGCGCTGCGTCACGAAAGCAGGCACGGCAAAATGCCGGATTATCTGGATGTCATCGATCAGCGTCTGCCGGGCATTCCGGTGGTCAGTACCGTGCTGCGCGGGCTGTCGTCGCTTGCCAGTATTGCCAGCGGCGGTTCAATTGGTCGCGAAGGGGCAATGGTCCAGTTATCCGCGTTAAGCGGCAGCCTGCTCGGGCGGTTTTCACGTTTTAAAGGCGTACATCAGTCAGATGTTATCGCCATGGCTGCCGCGGGCGGGCTGGCAGCGGTGTATCACGCTCCGTTTGCCGGCGCGTTGTTTGTGGCGGAAATCGCTTTTGGTGTGACCGCCGTACAGCGCCTGATCCCGCTGTTTATCTCGGCGTCGGTCGCGGTGCTTACTGTCCGGTCGCTGACCGGTTATGCGCCGCTGTATCTGTATGCTTCCGCCTCATTCAGCCCCTCCTTAGGGGCGATTTTTACCGTGCTGATTATTGGCATGGCGACGGGGATTCTCGGGCCGTTATTCATCTCATCAATCGATAAAGTGCGGCAGTGGATGAAACCCATTTCGCATCCGGCGCTGCGTCTAGGTCTTGGCGGGCTGGGTGTCGGCCTGGTGGCGATGATTTCGCCGCTGGTGCTCGGTAACGGTTTTGAGGTCATTGATTTAATCCTTAACAACGGGGATTTACAGACCTCTTTATGGGTGCTGCTGATCCTGAAAATTGTCGCCACGGCGATCACCATCGGTTCCGGTGCGGTCGGCGGGTTGTTCACGCCGTCGTTACTGATTGGCGCGGCGGGCGGCGCGCTGGTGTGTACCTTCCTGCAATGGCTGGGATTCGATCCCGGTCCGGTCGGGTTATATGCTGCGATCGGCATGAGCGCATTGCTGGCGGCCACCAGTCATGCACCGCTGATGTCGATCATGATGGCGTTCGAAATGACCCTCAACAGTTCGCTGCTGTTCCCGCTGATGCTGGCGACGGCGATTTCTTATGTTGTGGCGTCTCGCCTGAAAGTCGGCGGCACGTACCCGGTGCTGACACGGCATAATGCCCGGTTTGCGGCGAAAAATGCGTTTGAATACAGTACGGTGGCATCACTGATTTCACCTTGTTCGAAAATGTACGTCGACGCTTCGCTGTCAGAGGTGGTCAGCGAAGGGTTAAAACAGCGCACACGGTATGTATACATGGTAGACAGGGAAGAACGTTTTCTGGGCGTGGTGCCGACCAATGTGGTGGCGGCAGGGCTTATTGATGGCAGCGTGAAAGCTGACAGTCCGATTGATCCGTTTATCGAACAGGAATTCACGACGATTTTTCAGCAGGCCAGTTACGAGCAGGCGTGGGCGATGTTCAGTCATTCGCCACTTGAACGTTTACCGGTGCTGGAAAATCCGCAATCACGCCGTTTGCTGGGTGTGATCACTAAAGCTGCGTTGCTGAATAAAGCCAAAGATTTCCTGTAGTTGTTGTGCGGAGAGCCGTCATCAGCCGTCGTCGCGATGCCTTAACGCATACCAGCCCGCCAGCAGGGTAAACACGCCGACAATCACCACCAGTAAAATAAAACCGTGGTGATTGCTGGCGAGCGGAATGCCACCGACGTTCATGCCAAAGAAACCTGCGACAATATTGATCGGCAGCGCCAGCACGGTGATTACCGTCAGCACATACAGCGTGCGGTTACTTTGCTCCATCTGCCGTGAGGTGATTTCTTCCTGCAATAACCTGATGCGTTCGGTCAGGGCGATAAGGTCATTCAGTACCACCGAAAATTCCTCGGCAAACTGCCGTAAATCCTGGACCACGGCAGGGGCTATCCAGGCGGGAGGACGGTTCAGCAGGCGAAACAGGGCGGTCGGTTCCGGTGCGAGTAAACGCTGAAACCGCAGCAGCATACGGCGCAGACGCCCCAAATCGGCGCGGTTCTTTTTCACGTGATGGCTCAGCAACCGCTCTTCGATGGTATCCACGTACTGATTAGCTCGCCGTACAATCTGTTCCAGTAAATCTTCCTGTTCCTCTAAAAGATGCACCAGCAGCGCGGTTGGCGTGGTGATGGCCAGATGTTCCAGTCGTTTGAATAACTGTTCGATCAGCCTCACCGGTTTGTGGCGCGCCGTGATCACCAGCTGCTGATGGCAACTGAGCCACAGCGTCGAGGCTTCATCACTGGTTTCATCCGGACGGAAAATCACATCGTTGAGCACCGCCAGCAGCGTGTCATCAAGCCGTTCAATGCGCGTACTGCGCGATCCTTCGCGGATTTCCTCGAAAAATACCTCGCCGATGCCAAAATGCTTTTTCAGCCATTTTTCTGACATAGCGTGATTGAGATTGACGTGGATCCAGACGAATCCTCTGTCGTGGCAAATCTGCTGCCAGGCTTCCTGAACCTGTTGTGAGGAAACGCGTTCGGCTGGGCGGTCCGGACGAAAAACGAAACCGTATATCATCCCGGTAACTTCATCGTTGAAATTGAGTACGGCGGGTTTTTCTGTCTGCATTAAAGGTTTCTGGTGGTGAAAGCAGGTTGTTCTATTACGCCAGACATCGGCGTAAATACAATAACCTCCCGCGTGATTTCACAATACTGTCACATTCAAACGGCCTTACCTCCAATTTTCCTGCGGATGACTTAATGCCCCCCTTTTTGTTGTCTTTGTGTAATTAATTCCAGTAAATCAATCAATTATAGCAACTTAACTTCATACCTCTTTGGGGGTATTTGTCGTTATATAAATGAATGCATGACGCAAAGGCGTTGATCGCAATCAATTGGGCGCGCGTGTGGGCTGCATACCCTGAGGGCATAACGAGCAATGAAGTTGTATTCCCCGCCATTCACATAATGACAAAGCGCAATGAAGCCTTTGCACAGGAGAGTCCCGGATGAGCAAGTTTCTTGACCGGTTTCGCTATTTCAAACAGCTAGCTGAACCCTTTGCTGACGGCCACGGCCAGACGCTGAATACCAATCGCGACTGGGAAGACGGTTACCGCAGCCGCTGGCAGCATGACAAAGTGGTCCGTTCCACGCACGGTGTGAACTGCACCGGTTCATGCAGCTGGAAGATTTACGTCAAAAACGGTCTGGTGACCTGGGAAACCCAGCAGACCGACTACCCGCGCACCCGTCCGGATCTGCCGAACCACGAGCCGCGTGGTTGCCCGCGCGGTGCCAGCTATTCCTGGTATCTCTACAGTGCAAACCGTCTGAAATATCCGCTGATGCGCAAGAAACTGATCCAGTTATGGCGTGAAGCCAGACTGAATTACAGCGATCCGGTCGATGCCTGGGGCTCGATTGTCAGTCAGCCGGAAAAAGCCAAAGAATATAAAGCGGCACGCGGTCGTGGGGGATTTGTCCGTTCAAGCTGGCAGGAAGTGAATGAACTGATTGCCGCGTCCAACGTGTATACCGCCAAAACTTTCGGCCCGGACCGCATTATCGGTTTTTCGCCCATTCCGGCGATGTCGATGGTGTCTTACGCTTCCGGCGCACGTTATCTGTCGCTGATCGGCGGTGTTTGCCTGAGCTTCTACGACTGGTATTGCGATTTGCCCCCGGCGTCTCCGCAAACCTGGGGCGAGCAGACTGACGTGCCGGAATCGGCTGACTGGTACAACGCTTCGTATATTATTGCCTGGGGTTCCAACGTTCCGCAGACCCGTACGCCGGACGCGCACTTCTTCACCGAAGTGCGCTATAAAGGCACTAAAACGGTGGCTATCACGCCAGACTATGCGGAAATCGCCAAGATTTGTGACCAGTGGCTGGCGCCGAAACAAGGCACCGACAGCGCACTGGCGCTGGCCATGGGTCATGTGATCCTCAAATCCTTCCACATCGATAATCCAAGTCAGTACTTCACCGACTACGTGCGCCGCTACACCGATATGCCGATGCTGGTGATGCTGGAACCGCGCGAAGACGGATCATATGCCGCAGGCCGTATGCTGCGTGCCTCTGATCTGGTGGGTAATCTTGGTCAGGAAAATAACCCGCAATGGAAAACCATCGCCCTCGATGAACGCACCGGAGAACTGGTATCACCGTTAGGTTCGATCGGTTACCGCTGGGGCGAAAAAGGCCAGTGGAATCTGGAATCCCGTGAAGGGAAAGACGGCAAAGATGTCAGCCTGAAGCTGAGCCTGCTCGGCGATCATGATGACGTTGTGAATGTGGGCTATCCGTACTTCGGTGGCGCGGTCAGTGAACATTTCAACAGTGTGGCACTGGATGAAATTCTGATGCACAAACTGCCGGTCAAACGCCTGCAACTGGCGGATGGCAGTACCGGCCTGGTGGCAAGTGTTTACGACCTGACGCTGGCGAACTACGGTATCGAACGCGGCCTGAACGATGAAAACTGCGCACAAGGCTATGATGAAATCAAAGCCTATACGCCAGCCTGGGCCGAGAAAATCACCGGGGTTTCACAGCAAAACATCGTGCGTATCGCCCATGAATTTGCCGATAACGCCAACAAAACCCATGGCCGTTCGATGATCATCGTCGGTGCCGGGATGAACCACTGGTATCACCTTGATATGAACTACCGCGGTCTGATCAACATGCTGATCTTCTGCGGTTGCGTGGGGCAGAGCGGGGGCGGCTGGGCCCACTACGTCGGGCAGGAAAAACTGCGTCCGCAAACCGGCTGGCAACCGCTGGCGTTTGGCCTTGACTGGCAGCGTCCGCCGCGCCAGATGAACAGCACCTCATTCTTCTACAACCATTCAAGTCAGTGGCGTTACGAAACCGTCACGCCACAGGAGCTGTTATCTCCGCTGGCGGATAAATCCAAATTTACCGGCAGTATGATTGACTTCAACGTGCGCGCCGAGCGTATGGGCTGGCTGCCGTCTGCGCCGCAGCTCAACGTTAACCCGCTGCACATTGCCGGGCAGGCGAAAGCCGCAGGTTTATCACCGGCCGATTTCACCGTGGCAGCCCTGAAAGACGGCAGCGTGCGTTTTGCTGCCGAACAACCGGACAATCCGCAGAACTTCCCGCGTAACCTGTTCGTCTGGCGCTCTAACCTGCTGGGGTCTTCCGGTAAAGGCCACGAGTACATGCTGAAATATCTGCTGGGCACCGAACACGGTATTCAGGGAGAGGATCTCGGCCTTCAGGGCGGCGTCATGCCGGAAGAAGTCGAATGGCAGGCGCAGGGCGGCGAAGGCAAACTGGATCTGGTGGTGACACTGGATTTCCGCATGTCCAGCACGTGTCTCTATTCTGACATCGTGCTGCCGACCGCCACCTGGTATGAAAAAGACGACATGAATACCTCGGATATGCATCCGTTTATTCATCCGCTGTCTGCTGCTGTTGACCCGGCCTGGGATTCCAAAAGCGACTGGGAAATCTATAAAGGTATTGCCAAAGAGTTTTCCCGGGTATGCGTCGGCCATCTTGGGGTGGAAACCGACATGGTGACGTTGCCGGTTCAGCACGATTCCGCCGCTGAACTGGCACAGCCGTTTGGCGTGGAAGACTGGAAAAAAGGGGAATGTGATCTGATCCCCGGGCGCACTGCACCGCATCTGATGGTCGTTGAACGTGATTATCCGAACACCTATGAGCGCTTTACCTCGGTCGGCCCGTTGCTGGAAAAACTCGGTAACGGCGGCAAAGGCATCAGCTGGAATACTGACAGCGAAGTCGGTTTGCTGAAAAAACTGAACTACACCAAACCGGATGGCGTGGCGAAAGGCCAGCCGGTGATTAACACTGCGATTGATGCAGCGGAAGTCATCCTGACGCTGGCACCGGAAACCAACGGTCAGGTGGCGGTCAAAGCCTGGGCAGCGCTGAGCCAGAATACCGGCCGCGACCACACACATCTGGCGCTGAATAAAGAAGACGAGAAAATCCGCTTCCGCGATATTCAGGCGCAACCGCGCAAAATTATCTCCAGCCCGACCTGGTCCGGTCTGGAAGATGAACATGTTTCTTACAACGCCTGTTACACCAACGTGCACGAGCTTATTCCGTGGCGCACGTTGTCCGGCCGCCAGCAGATTTATCAGGATCATGCGTGGATGCGCGCCTTCGGTGAAAGCCTGCTGGTTTACCGTCCGCCAATCGACACCCGCGCAGCGCAGCCGTTGCTGAACGCGAAACCGAACGGCAACCCGGAAATGGCGCTGAACTTCCTGACGCCGCACCAGAAATGGGGCATTCATTCTACCTACAGCGACAACCTGCTGATGCTGACTTTAGGTCGCGGTGGCCCGATTGTCTGGCTGAGTGAAGACGATGCGAAACAGTTAGGCATTGAAGATAACGACTGGATCGAGGCCTTCAACGCCAACGGCTCGCTGAGCGCCCGTGCGGTGGTCAGCCAGCGCGTACCGGCAGGCATGACCATGATGTATCACGCACAGGAGCGCATTGTGAATATTCCGGGTTCAGAAATCAGCCAGCAGCGTGGCGGTATTCATAACTCTGTCACCCGTGTTTGCCCGAAACCGACGCATATGATCGGCGGTTACGCGCAACTGGCGTACGGTTTCAACTATTACGGCACGGTCGGCTCCAACCGCGATGAATTCGTGATTGTGCGCAAAATGAACCGCATCGACTGGCTGGATGACGAAGGTAATGACGACGTGCAGGACGCCGTACTCCCTGAAAAAGTACAGGAGAAAGCCCAATGAAAATTCGTTCACAAGTCGGCATGGTGCTGAATCTCGACAAATGCATTGGCTGCCACACCTGTTCCGTGACCTGTAAAAATGTCTGGACCAGCCGCGAAGGGATGGAGTACGCGTGGTTTAACAACGTGGAAACCAAACCGGGTCTGGGTTATCCGCACGACTGGGAAAACCAGCAGAAATGGAAGGGTGGCTGGATCCGCAAAATCAACGGCAAACTGCAGCCGCGCATGGGTAATAAAGCCAACCTGCTGCATAAAATCTTCGCCAACCCGCATATGCCGGAAATCGATGATTACTACGAACCGTTTGATTTTGATTATCAGCATCTGCACACCGCGAAAGACGGCAAACATCAGCCGGTGGCCCGTCCGCGTTCGTTGTTAACCGGCAAACGCATGAAGAAAATTACCGGCGGCCCGAACTGGGAAGACGATCTGGGGACCGAGTTCAGCAAACGTTCTGCCGACCAGAACTTCGCCAATATGCAGAAAGAAATGTACGGCGAGTTCGAAAATACCTTTATGGCGTACCTGCCGCGTCTGTGTGAACACTGCCTGAACCCGGCCTGCGTGGCGACCTGTCCGAGCGGTGCGATCTACAAGCGTGGCGAAGACGGTATCGTGCTGATCGACCAGGACAAATGCCGTGGCTGGCGCATGTGCCTGACCGGCTGCCCGTACAAAAAAATCTACTTCAACTGGAAAAGCGGCAAGTCAGAAAAATGTATTTTCTGTTATCCGCGTATCGAAGCCGGTCAGCCAACGGTGTGTTCCGAAACCTGTGTCGGTCGTATCCGTTATCTCGGCGTAGTGTTGTATGACGCCGACCGTATCGGTGAAGCCGCATCGGTGGAAAATGAGAAAGACCTGTACGAAAGCCAGATGAGCATTTTCCTCGATCCGAACGATCCTGAGGTGATTGCACAGGCCGAAAAAGACGGCATTCCGCTGTCCGTGATGGATGCCGCACGTCAGTCGCCGGTCTATAAAATGGCGATGGAATGGAAGCTGGCGTTGCCGCTGCACCCTGAATACCGCACGCTGCCGATGGTCTGGTACGTGCCGCCACTGTCGCCGATCCAGTCTGCTGCTGATGCCGGTGCATTACCGCACAGCGGCGTGCTGCCGGATGTCGAAAGCCTGCGTATTCCGGTGGAATACCTGGCGAACCTGCTGACCGCCGGTGACACCGCGCCGGTGCTGCGTGCGCTGAAGCGCATGCTGGCGATGCGTCATTTCAAACGTGCTGAAACGGTGGATGGCGTAACGGACACCAGTGCGCTGGAACAGGTCGGATTGTCTGCGGCGCAGGCCGAAGAAATGTACCGCTATCTGGCGATTGCCAACTACGAAGATCGTTTCGTGGTCCCTTCCAGCCATCGTGAACAGGCGCGTGAAGCCTTCCCGGAAGCCAAAGGCTGTGGTTTCAGCTTCGGCGACGGCTGCCACGGCAGCGACAGCAAATTTAACCTGTTCAACAGTAAACGCATCGATGCCATCGACATCGGCGCGAAAACAGAAAGGAACAACTGATGAACAGCTTACGACTCATTGGTTTATTGCTCGATTACCCGTCTGATGAGCTGTGGGAACACCAGACGGAGCTGCTCGAAGCGGTGACAGAATCTGCGGAACTGACTGAGGAACAGCGCCACGATCTGGCGCTGTACATCACGGCGTTCTGCAAACAGGATTTGCTGGATGCGCAGTCGGCGTACACCGGTTTGTTCGATCGGGGTCGCGCCACCTCGTTGCTGTTGTTTGAACATGTGCACGGCGAATCCCGTGACCGTGGTCAGGCGATGGTCGATCTGATGGCGCAATACCGCGAAGCCGGGCTGGAAATCGACAGCCGCGAGCTGCCGGATTACCTGCCGCTGTATCTGGAATACCTGACCACCCGTAATGAGCATCAGGCGCGGGAAGGGCTGCGTGACATCGCGCCGATCCTGGCATTACTCAGCGCCCGTATGCAGGAGCGGAACAGTCATTACGCGGAACTGTTTGATCTGCTGCTGGCACTGTCCGGCAGCGATATCGCGACCGCCACGGTGCGCGAGGGGATCAAACAGGAAGCCCGTGATGACACGCCTGCCGCGCTGGACGCGGTGTGGGAAGAGGAACAAATCACGTTCCTCGGCGAGCAAAGCTGTGCGTCGGGCGATGAAGCTGCGCACCAGAAACGCTTCGCCGGTGCGGTCGCACCACAGTATCTGAACCTTGATGACACGCCTGCGGGGGAACCACGCAAATGACCGACTTCCTCAACAACTTCTTCTTCAATATCTATCCGTACCTGTGCGGCACAGTATTCCTGGCCGGTAGCTGGCTACGTTATGACTATGGTCAGTACAGCTGGCGCGCCGGTTCCAGTCAGTTGCTGGAGAAAAAAACGCTGCGTATTGCTTCGCCATTGTTCCATGTCGGCATTCTCGGCATTTTTGCAGGCCATGCCTTCGGGATGCTGACGCCGCACTGGATGTATGAATCTTTCCTGCCGGTGCCGGTGAAACAGCAGATGGCGATGTGGGCGGGCGGTGCCTGTGGCGTGATGACTTTGATTGGCGGCGGCATGCTGGTGTGGCGGCGTCTGAGCAACGCGCGCGTGCGGGCGACCTCCAGTTTTGGTGACATCATGATCATCATTCTGCTGGTAGTGCAATGTGCCCTGGGGCTGAGCACCATTCCGTTCTCCGCGCAGCATATGGACGGCAGCGAAATGATGAAACTGGTCGGCTGGGCGCAGTCAGTGGTGACGTTCCGTGGCGGTGCGGCAGCACATCTCGATGGCGTGGCATTTATCTTCCGCGTGCATCTGGTGCTGGGGATGACGCTGTTCCTGTTGTTCCCGTTCTGCCGTCTGGTGCATATCTGGAGCGCGCCGGTGGAATATCTCACCCGCCGTTATCAGCTGGTACGTAATCGTCGCTGACTGACCTTCACGGATTGTGAACGGGCAATTTTGACATAAAAACGAAGGGCGCTATGATGCGCCCTTATCTTTATTTTATTGCTCAAGGACGCATCTGATGGCCACACCAAGACAACCTATGACCGTAGCCCGCCGTTTACTTCGCAACAGCCTGATTTTACTGGTTATCGGTATTGTTGCCACGATCCACGGTTTAGTGGTTGGCAGTCCGGAAACCCCGCCGGGAGAAATGGCACCGCAACTGATGCTGGGCATCTGGTTTATCTTTATCGGTTGCGTGATGGCGCTGATCAGCGGGTTAGTGATCCGCAACAAAAAGAAAAAAGGCGAACTCTGATCTTTCGCTACACACCGAATCAGCGCTCATCAGGGCGCTTTTTTTATGTCAGCAGTGGCGTAAACCTGCGTTACGTCAACGTCACGCGCTCAGTTTTCACGCAATTTATTCTTTCACTCGTATTACAGCTAATAAAAATCCTAATCAACGTTGTCCAGGAAAAATAACATGACCAGAACGGTATACCTCAACGGGGAGTTTGTTGCCGAGCATGACGCGAAGGTGTCGGTATTTGATCGCGGTTTCTTATTTGCTGATGCCGTCTATGAAGTCAGCGCCGTGCTGAACGGACGTCTGCTCGACAACACGGCTCATCTGGCGCGGCTTGCGCGTTCCTGTCAGGCGCTGAACCTGCGTCTGCCTTGTGCGCTCAGTGATATTGAGACTCTGCAAAAACGTCTGATCACTGAAAACAATCTGCTGGAAGGGGCGGTGTATCTGCAAATCAGTCGCGGCAACAGCGGCGACCGTGATTTTGATTTCCCCGGTGAAAGCGTAACGCCAACTTTTCTGATGTTTACGCAGGCGCGCCCGCTGACAGACCACCCGAAATCAAAAAGCGGTATCCGCATGGTTTCCGTTGAAGATATCCGCTGGCAGCGTCGTGACATCAAAACCGTTGGCCTGCTGGCCCCTTGTCTGGCGAAAGAGTATGCCCATCAGCATGACGCCGACGATGCCTTACTGATCGAAAATGGTCTGATCACCGAAGCCAGCTCCAGCAACGCCTGGATCGTCGATGCTGAAGGCACGCTGATCACCCGCCCGCTCAGCACGCACATCTTACATGGCATCACCCGTCAGGCACTGCTGGAACTGGCGAAGCAGCACCATATCCACTTTGAGGAACGTCCGTTCACGCTGGATGAGGCACTGAATGCGCGGGAGATCTTTATCAGCTCCGCCACCACCTTTATCTGGCCGGTGATTGCGCTGGACGGGAAGCCGGTCGGGGACGGAAAACCGGGCGCGGTTGCCGCAAAATTGCGGGAGATTTATGTGGCGATGGCGGTAGAGGCGACAAGCCGTTAATACAGTTTTACTGCCAAAAGCCCGGGTTGTCTTCACAACTTCACTGAGGTTGAAATGTAAAAGTCAGCGGTTTTGCATTGAAGAGGGTGTGAACCGGCGTCTGCGATCTTGCCTGTTTATTTCTCTAAAACTCTCTGACTGATAACCGTTTTCATCTAGACTAACGGCTTCGCTTTCTGGCTATCTTATAAGGATGTCTGATGCTCCGCCGTTTCTTCTCTTATTACGCACCCTATAAAAAGCTGTTCTTCCTCGACTTCGGGTGCGCGATCCTCGCCGGATTGCTGGAACTGGGCTTTCCGATGGCGATTAAAACTTTCATCGATAAATTACTGCCTGCGCACGACTGGGTGCTGATCATCGGCGCGACGGTCGGTCTGTTGTTGATTTACCTTTTCAATACGGCACTGATGGCTATCGTCAATTACTGGGGGCATGCGTTGGGTGTTGGTATTGAAACCGACATGCGGCGCGAGGCATTCAGCCATTTACAGAAACTGTCTTTCCGTTATTACGACAATACAAAAACCGGCCATATCATCACCCACGTCACCAAAGATTTGGAAGAAGTGGGCGAGGTCGCGCATCACGGGCCGGAGGATGTATTTATCGCGGTAATGACTTTTATCGGCGCATTCATTCTGATGGCAACGGTCCATTTACAGCTGGCGCTGATGACCATCATTATCGTGCCGGCGATGACCTGGATGGTCAGCCGCTATGGTGCTCAGATGACTGAAACCTGGCGGCGTTTGTTCGGGCAGGTCGGTAATTTCAACGCACGTATAGAAGAAAGTATCGGCGGTATCCGCGTGGTAAAAGCATTCGCCAACGAAGAACATGAGCAAAAGCTGTTTGCTTCTGATAATGCTAATTACCGCACTACTAAGCTGAAAGCCTATCAGATCATGACCGCCAGCCTGACGCTCAGTTATCTGAGCACGCGTCTGGTTCAGCTGATTGTGATGGTCGCAGGTACCTGGTATGTGATTAACGACCAGCTGACCTACGGCGGGTTCGTGGGTTTTCTGCTGCTGGTGGAAGTGTTCTTCCGCCCGGTGGCGAAAATCAGCTCAGTACTGGAAAGCTATCCGAAAGGGATCGCCGGGTTTAAACGCTTTACGCAGCTTATCGATACCTCGCCGGATATCACTGACCGGCCGGGCGCGCAGGCAGTCAGCCAGTTACGGGGCGATATTCATTATGACAACGTAGTGTTCGGCTACACCCCCGTCAGTAAAATTCTCAACGGCATTACGCTGACGATTAATGCCGGAGAAACGCTGGCGTTCGTCGGGCCTTCCGGCGCGGGAAAAACCACGTTATGTTCGCTGTTGCCCCGTTTCTATGAGCTGGACAGCGGCAGTATCACCATCGATGGCATCGATATCCGCGACATGACCCAGCGCTCGCTACGTCACAATATTGGCATTGTGCAGCAGGATGTTTTCCTGTTTGGCGGAACGATCCGTGAAAACATTGCTTACGGTAAGCTCGATGCCAGCGAAGCAGAAATCCGCCTGGCGGCCAGCCGCGCACGGCTTGATGATGTGATTGACGCATTGCCGCTGGGAATGGACACGGTAATTGGTGAGCGGGGGGTGAAGCTCTCCGGTGGCCAGAAACAGCGCCTTTCGATTGCGCGTATCTTCCTCAAAAACCCGCCAATTCTGATCCTCGACGAAGCCACGTCAGCGCTGGATACTGCGACGGAGCAGGCTATTCAGCAGTCGCTGGCGGAGCTTTCTGAGGGCCGGACCACCCTGGTGATTGCCCACCGTCTGGCGACAATTCAGAATGCGGACCGCATTATTGTGGTCGATAAAGAAGGCATTGTTGAGCAGGGCACACATGAATCACTGCTGGCCCGTCAGGGGCGTTACGCACAACTTCACGCCGCACAGTTCCGTTAGTCTTTTACTCCTTCTCCTGCGAAGGAGAGGGAGTAAAATTTTCTCCGAAATTCCCCGATCTCTTTTTAGATATGATCTTTCTTTTAATGCCCCTTTTTATTAAAAGCCCGCTTTGAATAAAAAAAGCTCAATTCGGGCAAATAAAAAAATTACGTTTTGTTCAATTCAATCACGCAGGTAATTATTATTATCTTAAATTTGGATTATTTTTGCACAATGACTTTATTAAAAATCCTAAATGGCAAAAAAATGCCTGGTACAAAAATCTTATGGCTGCTTTTTCTATTATTGTGATAATGAACTTACTGATGAAATGATTATCCTGCTATGCACTATTTAAATGCAACGTATCAAACTCCCCTCATAATTCATTAACGATTGTTAACAGAAAAAAACCTTTTGATAAAGGTGATCTGGCTTGCAACAACTTTACAAAACCTACACCCGGTTGCACCATAAAAATGCATGGCACCATTTTGGTGCAATTTGTTATGCGAAAACCGCATATAATCAGGGAGTTAGTGAGTTGTTATTGAAACATTGTGTTACAACTCTTTACCCAAAAAAGACTTACCGAAGCGAACTTTTCCATTTTAACTTTTCGTGCTCAGTGTTAAGGTTCAAATCGTTTTACAGACAGACGTATTTAAAAACATGTACAAATACTCACAGCCCGATATTCCAGACATATAAAAGAAAGCGGGCATGAGAACTCCTTTATAAAAAAATCAAGGAAACTTAAATAATGATGAAGCGCAGTGTGTTGGCCTTAGCGGTCTCTTTAATTGCAGTGGGATCTACCGCAAATGCAGCAGAGATTTATAATAAAGACGGTAACAAACTGGACCTTTACGGTCGTGTAACCGCTAAGCATTATTTCTCCGATGACACCAGTTCTGATGGCGACATGACGTATGCGCGTCTGGGCTTTAAAGGCGAAACTCAAATTAACGACACACTGACCGGTTATGGCCAGTGGGAATACAATATTCAGGCTAACCATACTGAAAGTACCTCAACTACCCTGAATTCAGATGGGACTACGAGCAGCCACGGCGGTACCGAAGGGACTAAAACGCGTCTGGGCTTTGCTGGCCTGAAAATTAAAGATTTCGGTTCTATTGATTACGGCCGTAACTACGGTGTGGTTTACGACGCACTGGGCTTCACCGATATGTTGCCTGAGTTTGGTGGTGATACGGCTAACAATGACAACTTCATGGTAGGTCGTTCAAATGGCCTGGCCACTTACCGTAACCAGGACTTCTTCGGTCTGGTTACCGGCCTGAACATTGCACTGCAATATCAGGGTAAAAACGAAAACGACGGTCGTTCAGCGTCTAAAGGCAACGGCGACGGTTACGGTGCATCCATCGATTATGAAGATATCGCAGGTTCTGGTATCGGTGCAGTTATTGCGGGTTCTTCTTCTGACCGTACTAATGCACAAACCAGCTCCGCAATCGGTGCGGGTGATAAAGCTTCTGCATGGGCAACTGCGCTGAAATATGACGCAAACCAGATTTATCTCTCTGCAATGTATAACGAAACCCGCAATCTGGCACCGATCAAGGGTGGTTACGCTAACAAAACTCAGGGTTATGAGTTAGTTGCACAGTACCAGTTCGAAAATGGTCTGCGTCCGTCAATCGGTTACGTGCAGTCTAAAGCGAAAGATGTTGAAGGCGTTGGCGATGCTGACCTGGTCAAATACTTCGAAATCGGTGCGACTTACTACTTCAACAAAAACATGTATACCTACGTTGACTACATGATCAATCAGATCGATGACAACAATAAACTGGGCGTAAGCTCTGACGACATCGTGGCTGTTGCACTGACTTACCGCTTCTAAGTTAGTGGATTACATTATTACCCCATTCTGTGTCTGAAAAAGGTAATCGCAAAGGCAGAGTTCATTGGCTCTGCCTTTTTTTATGCCTGTCATTTCACGTCATTCCTCCTCGTCATCGCTGATTTCCCTTGTCAAATAACCACAATAAATTCATATAGCTAAAGCTATAGCCTCACGTTATACCCTAACGCTAAACAAGTATTCGTCAGCCGGTTTCTCCCGTGGAATATTCTCTGCAGTCCGATTTAATCCTCATTAAAAAAATGTTCCCGGAGAAACTGACATGCAGCAAATTCCAAAGCCGTATCTTTTATTCCTTGGTGATGTGATGGATCCGCTGGCGGCAAAAACGGCGCGCGGTATTCAGGTCTGGCGCCCGGAAGCCTGCATCGGGCAAATCCGTCTGGCGACAGATTCCGTGTCATTAGGCTTGCCGGATCTGGATATCGCCACGGCAAAATTGCAGGGTGCGAAAACTATGGTGCTGGGTACGGCAAACTCCGGCGGCAAACTGCCTGCGCACTGGATTGATTCCATCAAAGCGGCGATCACTGCCGGTTTGAATGTGGCGAATGGCCTGCATCAGGGGCTGAATGACATTCCTGAGCTGGTCGCGCTGGCCGCAGAAAATAATGTGCAACTGTTCGATGTGCGCCACATGCAACCGGCGCTGGATACCGGCACCGGTAAGAAACGCAGCGGTAAACGTATTCTGACGGTCGGCACTGACTGCTCGGTCGGCAAGATGTACACCTCGCTGGCGCTGGAGGCTGCCATGCGCGAGCTGGATTTAAAGGCTGATTTTCGCGCGACGGGCCAGACCGGCGTGCTGGTGGCGGGTGCCGGTATCGCGATTGATGCCGTGATTGCTGACTTTATTTCCGGTGCTGTCGAAGCGCTTTCCCCGGCTAATGATGATGACCACTGGGACATCATTGAAGGGCAGGGTTCGCTGTATCACCCGTCTTTTGCCGGTGTCAGCATGGGCCTGATCCACGGCGCGCAGGCGCATTTACTGGTGATGTGCCATGAACTGGGTCGCCCGCATATGCGCCATCTCCCGCATCAGTTTATGCCGACATTGCGCCAGTGCCTCGATACCAATCTGGCGGCTGCCAGCCTCACCAGCCCAGATGTCAGACTCGCCGGTTTCTCGCTTAATACGTCCTCTGTCAGCGAAGAAGAAGCCAAAATTGCGCTGGCGGAAATCAGCGAAGAGTTCGGCGTACCGGCTACCGATCCGGTGCGTTTCGGGATCAAAAACATCGCGCAATGGATCAAGGAAAACGCGTAATGATTCAGATGACTTTCCAGGCCGTTGAACTGCCGCTGGCAAAACCCTTTGCGATTTCCCGTGGCACGCGTACCGCTGTCACGGTGGTGCGCGTTTCTCTGACCGAGGGTGAATTTACCGCAGTCGGGGAATGTACACCGACCGCGCATTATCAGGAATCCCCGCAAAGTGTGTGCGGGCAACTGGAGCTTATCCGCCCGCAAGTTGAACAGGGGCTGAGTCGCGAAGCGCTGCAACAGGCGTTACCGGCTGGTTCGGCGCGCAATGCCCTCGATTGTGCAATGTGGCGTCTCGATGCGGCAAAACAGGGCAAAGACCTGTGGCAACTGCTTGATATGCCTAAGCCTGTTTCGGTGATTACCGCCGAAACCCTGAGTCTGGATCTGCTGGAAAACATGGCAAATGCCGCCGCTGTGGCCGTCGCCGGTGGCGCGCAACTGCTGAAAATCAAACTCGACCGCGAGCAGATTATCGAGAAAGTGGCGGCCATCCGTGCCGCTGCACCACAGGCTACGCTGGTGGTGGACGCTAACGAAGCCTGGTCGGGTCTGGATCTCGGCAGCCTGTTTCAGGCGCTGTACGAATTGAACGTGGCGATGATCGAACAACCGCTGCCTGCCGGTAATGACAACGATCTGGTGCGTTGTTTGCATCCTGTTCCTGTCTGCGCCGACGAAAGCTGTCATGAACGCGGGGATATCGAAGGGCTGCGTGACCGTTACGAGATGATCAATATCAAGCTCGATAAATGCGGTGGCCTGACGGAAGCCCTGGCCATGACCGAGGTGGCGCGGCAGTTCGGTTTGCGCATTATGGTTGGTTGTATGCTCGGTTCATCCCTGGCGATGGAGGCGGCGCTGCCGGTGGCGGTGCAGGCGGAACGGGTCGATCTTGATGGCCCGATCTGGCTGGCGCAGGACGCCGAACCGGCATTGCGCTATGAAAACGGTGAAGTCTGGCTTTAACAGTTCGGCCTATAAAGGAGGCGTTTATTGATGACAGTGCCCATTTTGCAGATTAACGATTTGTCGGTGACATTCTCCGGCCGGCAAGGCAAAACGCAGGCGCTGAAAGGCGTTTCCTTCTCAGTTAATAAAGGTGAAGTGGTGGCCGTGGTCGGCGAAAGCGGATCCGGCAAGTCCGTCACTTCACTGAGCGTGATGGGGTTGCTGCCGGATTCTGCACATGTCGATGCGGGAAGTATTGCGTTTTTGGGCCGCAACGGTGTGTGCCATACGCTGACGTCATTGCCGGCATCCTCGCGCCGTAAACTGCGCGGGCAGGAAATGTCGATGATTTTTCAGGAGCCGATGACCTCGCTTAATCCTGTGCTGCGCGTGGGCGATCAGCTCACCGAAGGGCTGCTGGATCACGGCCTGGCGAATAAAACCACGGCGCTGAACAAAGCCCGCGAGTTGCTCAAACAGGTTCGCATTCCTGACGTTGAACGTATCCTTAAATGTTATCCGCATGAACTTTCCGGCGGCATGCGTCAGCGTGTGATGATTGCGCAGGCGCTGGCCTGCGACCCGGCGCTGCTGATTGCCGATGAACCTACGACGGCGCTGGATGTCACGGTGCAGGCGCGTATCCTGCAAATTTTGCGCGATCTGCAACAGGGCACTGACATGTCAGTTCTGTTTATCACCCACGATATGGGTGTGGTGGCGGAAATCGCCGATCGCGTGGTGGTGATGTACCAGGGCAAAGTGGTAGAGCAGGGCAGCGTGACGGAGATTTTCGCCAACGCGCAACATCCCTATACCCGCGCCTTACTGGCCGCCGTACCGAAATTAGGTGACATGCAGGGGTTGAAATGGCCGCGGCGCTTCCCGCTTTCAGGAGACAAAACGGGTCCAGCTATTTCGCCAGAAAAGCAATCGGTTGCAGGTGATCTCCCTCACATTCCAGCCGATGACGGGGATCAAAAAACAGCAAATTACACGGCCCCCCCTTTGCTGGATGTACGCGGGCTGCGTGTCTGCTACCCGATCCGTTCCGGCGTATTGTCACGCGTGACCCAGGAAGTGCACGCAGTAGAACAAATCGACTTCTCCCTCTGGCCGGGCGAAACGCTGGCACTGGTGGGCGAGAGCGGGTGCGGCAAATCCACCACCGGTCGCGCAATTTTACGGCTGGTCGGCAGCGAATCTGAAAGCATTCATCTTGAAGGCAAAGAAATTACCCTGATGCGTGACACCCCGTTTCAGGCGGTGCGCCGCCAGATCCAGATGGTGTTTCAGGACCCGTACGCGTCACTTAATCCGCGCCTGACCGTCGGGTTTTCCATTGCTGAACCTTTATTACTGCATGGCCTGAAAAAGTCCCTGGCCGATGCCACCCCTGTGGTCAGTCAGTTGCTGAAAAGTGTCGGTCTTGAACCTTCCCATGCGCGGCGTTACCCGCATGAATTTTCCGGCGGCCAACGTCAGCGCATCGCGATCGCACGCGCCATGGCATTACAACCACAGGTAATTATTGCCGACGAGGCCGTGTCGGCGCTGGATGTGTCAGTTCAGGCGCAGGTCGTCAATCTGATGATGGATCTTCAGCGTGAGACCGGCGTTGCCTGGTTGTTTATTTCGCATGACATGGCGGTAGTGGAAAGGATCGCTAACCGGGTGGCGGTGATGTACAGCGGACAGATTGTTGAAATTGGCCCGCGTGACGCAGTGTTTAGTAATCCTCAACATCCTTATACCCGGCGTCTGCTCAGTTCGGTACCGGTGGCGGATCCGACACAACGTGCTTTACGCAATTTTGATGATGAGGAAGTGAAATCGCCGGTGCATCCGGCGGGTGTACAGATAGAAAAACGTCAATATTCCCGCGTCAGTGAACATCACTGGGTCGCACAGGGATAACTCACTCTTCTTTTTTTTGGGACACACAGGAGAACACCATGCATCCGACTTTAGTGCGCAAAAGCCTGCTTGCCGCCGGACTGGCGCTTTGTTTTGCCGCGTCGGTTCAGGCCAAAGATCTGCGTATTTCCATGTACGCTGACGTCACCGGTTTTGACCCGCACGACACCACAGATACGCTGAGCTATTCCATTCAGAGCGGCATTTTTGAGCGTCTGTTCCAGTTCGACAGCAAAATGGCTGTTGTGCCGGTGCTGGCAACGGATTACACCAGCAACAGTGATGCCACCGAATTTACCCTTAATCTGCGCCATGACGTGACGTTCCAGGACGGCACGCCGTTCAATGCGGATGCGGTAAAAATTAACCTTGATCGTCTGGCAAATCCTGCCAATCATCTCAAGCGCAACTCCTTGTTCAGCATGATTAAATCTGTTGAAGTGCTCAGCCCGTATCAGGTGAAAATTACGCTGAACAAACCTTTTGGAGCCATGATTAACACCCTGGCGCACCCGTCTGCGGTGATGCACAGCCCGGCGTCATTAAAACAATACCCGAATGAACAGGATCTGAGCGTACATCCGGTGGGAACCGGCCCGTTTAAGTTTGTGGAATGGCAGCAGGGTAAAGACGTCAAACTGGTGAAATACGACAATTACTGGCAGAAAGGCTGGCCGAAAGTGGATGCCGTCACGTTATATCCGACGCCGGAAGACTCCACTCAGGTGGCGAAACTGAAATCCGGCGGTGTGGACGCGGTATATCCGTTGCCGTCCGATCTGGTGGATACCGTGAAAAGCGATCCGAAACTGGATATTGCCGAAGATCCGGGCATCTATCTGTATTACATCGCCTTCAATACGCAGAAAAAAGAGTTCTCGGATGTGCGTGTCCGTCAGGCGATTAACTACGCTATCGACCGTAATCTGTGGCTGAAAGTCGGTTTTGCCGGTCTGGGTTCGCCGTCTACTTCGCCGCTGCCGAAAAATGTCCAGTTCTATCAGAAACAAACCACGCCGGATTACAGCTACAACATCGCCAAAGCGAAAGCGCTGATGAAAGAAGCCGGTTACGGGAACGGCTTTGATGTTGAAATGTGGAGCTCGAACAAAACCGACCGAATCCGCAGCGCGCAATTCCTGAAACAGCAACTTTCTCTGATTGGCGTGCGTGTGAAACTGGTGCCGATGGATGCCGGAACGCTGACCCAACGCCTGTGGAGCACGCCGAAACCGGCAGATGCCAAAGTGGAAATGTATTACGGCGCCTGGTCAGCCTCGACCGGCGATGCAGACTGGGCGCTGCGTCCGCTGTTCGCCACCGAATCCTGGATCCCGTCGGCCTATAACGTCTCTTATTACAGCAACAAACAAGTGGATGCGGCGATCACCGCCGGTCTGCAAACCGCTGACGTCGAAAAACGTAAAGCGGCTTATGCCGATGCGCAGAAATTGTTGTGGGCGGATGCACCGGTGGCCTATCTCGGCGTGCCTGACAACCTGGTGGGCAAGAGCAAAGATCTCTCCGGTGTTTACATGCTGGCCGACGGCTCGCTGATTTTTAATCAGGCACAGTTTAAATAATTTTTTTTGCTCCTCCCCCTGCGAAGGGGGAGGCTGGGAGGGGGTTTAGCAGGCAACTTCAGATTCAGAGTTGCCGTTAATACCCCACCCCAACCCTCCCCTTCGCAGGGGAGGGAGTTTACTGAATTCAGGGAATCATTTTTATGCTGACCTACTTTATCCGCCGGATACTGGAAATGATCCCCGTCTTACTGGTGGTGTCATTACTGGTTTTCGGATTTATCAAACTGCTGCCGGGCGATCCTGCGCGTATTTATGCCGGTCAGGATGCAACGGTTGAAGCGGTTGAGTCAGCGCGTCAGTTGCTGGGTCTGAACGATCCGCTGCCTGCACAGTACTGGCACTGGCTGGACGGCATGGTTCATGGTGATCTGGGCATGACTTACCGCACGCGTCAGCCGGTATTAAGTGTGATTGAAGGCGGTTTTATGCCAACGCTGCTGCTGGCGCTGGCGGGCTTCGCGTGGTCGGTGGTGCTGGGGCTGGTGATTGGTGTTGTCTGCGCACTGAAACGCGGAAAATGGCAGGACTGGACACTGATGAGCATGGCGGTCGGCGGCATTTCCATGCCGCCGTTCTGGCTCGGATTGTTACTGATCCAGTTTGTTGCCATGCCGTTCGGGGTATTCGCCGTCAGCGGATTTAACCAGCCAGCCGATATCATTTTACCGGCAATCACGCTGGGTTCGTCGGTGGCGGCGGTCATGGCACGTTTCACCCGCTCGGCGTTTCTTGATGTGGCGCAGGAAGATTATGTGCGCACCGCGAATGCCAAAGGGTTACGTGCCCGGCTGGTGACGTGGAAGCACATCATGCGCAATGCACTGATCCCCATTATTACCATGCTTGGCCTGCAATTTGGTTTCCTGCTCGGCGGCTCGATTATCGTCGAAAGTGTCTTCAGCTGGCCGGGGCTGGGCTGGTTACTGATCGAGTCCATCAAAACGCAGGATCAGCCGGTGATTCAGGCACTGGTCATGCTGTTTGTCTTTGAATTTATTGTGATAAACCTGCTGGTTGACATGCTGTATGCGGTGGTCAATCCGGCTATCCGTCTGCGTTAGGAGCTGATTATGACCGATCCTGTCTCTTCTGCGGGAGAAATCCGACCGGCTGAGCCGGCCTCGCAGAACGATAACATCCGTTCACCGTGGTACGACTTTTTCCATACCTTTATCCGTCATCCGATGGCGCTGATATCGGGGGGATTCATCCTGCTGCTGGTATTTGTCGCGGTGTTCGCACCCTGGCTGGCGCCTTTTGACCCGATGACACCGGACTGGATGGCGCTCGGCGCCGGTCCGACGCCGCAACACTGGTTCGGCACGGACGATTTAGGTCGCGATGTCCTCAGCCGTATCATTTATGGCGCGCGTATCTCCCTTTATGTGGGTATTTTTTCAGTCACGCTCGGCATGGCTGCCGGTGTGATACTCGGGCTGCTGGCCGGATATTACGGCCGCTGGCTGGATATGCTGATCATGCGCGGCTCCGACGTGCTGTTTGCCTTCCCCGGTATGTTGCTGGCGATTGCCGTGGTGGCTATTCTGGGGCCGGGGCTGAATAATGTGATTATCGCGGTCGCCGTTTTCAGTGTGCCGGTATTTGCCCGCATCGTACGTGCGGCCACGTTATCGATTAAACACAGTGCCTATGTCGAAGCGGTTCGCTGCATCGGTGCACCGGACAGAGTGGTAATTTTACGCCATATTCTGCCGGGCACGCTCTCAAACGTTATCGTCTATTTCACCATGCGTATCGGCACCAGTATTCTGACCGCAGCCAGCCTGAGTTTTATCGGTCTGGGGCCGGAACCGGATGTACCGGAGTGGGGTAATATTCTGGCGATGAGCCGTAATATGATGATGGCAGGCAAATGGAACGTCAGCGTGTTCCCCGGACTGGCAATATTCCTCACCGTCCTGGCATTCAATCTGCTCGGTGATGCGCTGCGTGACACGCTGGATCCTAAACTGAAAAAGTCATCGTGAAATGAATATCTGATACGGGAAACTGATGCATCTGCAAGAATGTGAAGACGAATTTCAGCAGCAGGCGCTGTCTGCCTTACTGCAACGCTGGCGCACCACACGCCAGATTTTCCGCCCGCGATTTCCGTGCGGCGCGACCAATGCCATAACCGACGTCGCCGGTGTGAGTATCGGTCACAGCACCTTAGCGGCTGGCGATGTGCAGACCGGCGTCACGGCCATTGTGCCGCCTGGCGATAATTTGTATGAAAAACCCCTGCCTTGCGGTGTGGCGGTATTAAACGGTTTCGGTAAACCGATGGGGCTGATTCAGGTGATGGAACTGGGTGAGCTGCAAACGCCGGTTTTGCTCAGTAATACGTTTGCCACGGGCACGTTGTTTAACGCGCTGATAAAGCGCAGCTGTCAGCAATTTCCGCAAATGGGGCGTCCGGATGCCACCATCAATCCGGTTATCCTGGAATGCAACGATTTCTATCTTAATGATATCCAGGCGATGGCGGTCAGTGAAGACGACGCGCTGGCCGCACTGGACACCGCGGCAAATACCTTCGCCCGTGGCAGCGTAGGGGCCGGACGGGGCATGAGCTGTTTCGGCTTAAAAGGCGGTATCGGCACGGCCTCGCGCCGGTGTGAAGCACTCAACGCCACATTGGGCGTTCTGGTGCTGGCGAATTTTGGCAAACTCTCGGAACTGACGCTTGACGGCATACGCGCCGGAGAAGCCATCGCACAAATCCAGCCGCAACTGGCACCGCAGGCAGATGCCGGTTCAGTGATCATTGTGATGGCCTGCGACCGCTATCTCGACAGTCGCCAGCTTAGCCGCATCGCCAAACGCGCCGGTGCCGGACTGGGACGTCTTGGCAGTTACTGGGGGCATGGTTCAGGGGATATTGCGCTGGCATTCTCGACGCAACGTGACGGTGTCACGCTGCCTGATGCGCAACTGGAATCTTTACTGGCGCTGGCGGCAGACGCGACAGAACACGCTATTATTGATGCCTTACTGAGTGCTGAAACCGTCTGCGGATTCGACGGCCATTACCGTCTGGGGTTAAGTGAAGTATTAGATAACCTGGCGAACTAGCTTTACTCCTTTCCTTCTCTCGGGGGGAAGGCCGGGCTGGGGTGTGGGTTTACCCTCCGCCTGATAACTACACCACATAGGGAACGACTGATGAAAGTGTTTATCTCTGCGGACATTGAAGGTATTGCCGGTGTCATGCGTCCTGAACAGTGCAGCCCGGGACATGCGGATTACGACGCCGCCCGTGCGCTGATGGAAGGTGAAGTTAACGCCGCCATTGATGGCGCGTTTGCCGGTGGCGCGATGGAAGTGACGGTGGCCGACAGCCATGCGATGATGCAAAATCTGCGCGCCGATAAAATCGACCCGCGCGCCCGGCTGGTACAGGGCAAACCACGCGGATTGTCGATGGTCGAAGGGCTGCAACAACAGCAATACGACGGCCTGATGTTTGTCGGCTATCACACCGCCGCAGGCGAAAACGGCGTTCTGGCGCATACTATCAATGGCCGTGCCTTTTACCGCGTCAAACTCAACGGCAACGTGGTGGGTGAAAGCGATTTATACGCCGCTGCCGGTGCGGAACTGAACGTTCCTTTATGGCTGGTGACCGGCGATGATCATCTTGAAACCTGGATCCGCCGTTATTATCCGGAATCGCAGTATGTCTGCGTCAAACGTGCGATTTCCGCCAATGCTGCGGAATCTGACAGTCCGTCGATTGCCTGCGCGAAAATCCGCAAACAGGCGACGATCGCCGTCAGCAAACCTGCACCGCTTACCGCCGCCAGATTCAGTGCCCCGTATCATCTCGAACTGATGGCCGCGAAACCGGTTCTGGCAGATTTGTTCGGCCTGATCCCCGGCGTCGAGCGTCTCGATGCCGTTACTGTCGGTTATCACAGCCCGACGGTGGCAAATATTATCAGCCTGTTAAGTGCTTTCTCATACTTAGCGACCACCCAGAAATAGGGCAGCAATGCGCTTACGCCACATTGAAGTGTTTCAGGCCGTGTTACAGGCGGGCAGCGTCAGCGGGGCGGCACGCCTGCTGAACGTCTCGCAACCGAATGTCAGCCGCGTGCTGAATCACGCCGAACAGCAACTGGGTTTCGCGCTGTTTGACCGCACACCGCAGGGGCTGATTGTGACGCCGGAAGGGCGGCGGCTAATGCCGGAAGTCGAAGCGTTATTCAGCCATATTCAGGCCATCGGTGAGCTGGCGGAACAGTTGCGTCAGGGCGAAGGCCAGCATGTGCGCATCGGTTCGGCGCATGCGCTTGGCCACAGCGTGATGGCACCGGTGTTAGTGGATTTTCGTCGTCAGACCCCCGGCGGCAGTGTTGAACTGGTCACCGGCCATTTCAATACGCTGAGTCAGGATCTGCTGCAATATAAAATGGATTTTGCGCTGGCGTTTGGCGAGCAGGCTACGCAGGAGCTGATTGCCGAGTCTATTTATCAGGCCAATATGGTCGCGCTGTTGCCTAAGGATTCTCCGGTCGAAGGGCCGGTATCACTGGCATGGTTGTGCGCGAACGATCTGCTGATGTTGCAGCAACAGGATCCGCTGGGGCAGGTGCTCAACCGCGTCCTGCGCGAGAACGGCCTGATGTCACACTCTGCGTTGTATATCAAAACCTACTCGGTGATCGCCGACATGGTGCTGGCGGGCGGCGGTGTCGGTGTGGTTGATACGTTTACCGCCCGGCGGTATATCGGTCAGTTGAAGATTGTTGAGGTTGTGGAACCGCTGCCGTTTGAAGTGATTTTGCTGAGCAGGCGGGACCAGCCAGCATCGCAGGCGGCGATCAGGCTCAGACAGTTGATCAGGCAGAAAGTGGGGGAGTTGAAAGGGGGGCCTTTCGATCCCGTTTAGTTTTTAATTTCAAATTCAAATTCAAGGTCGTGGGCGTCGGCCCACACCGACTTGGGGGGCGGCTTATCGCCGCCGCCCCCCAAGACCCCCCGGGCTCTTTCACTGCGCGCTCCGCTCGCTGGCTATGTTTCAGTGAGCGTAGTGATAGCCGCAAAATCCCGCCGCTGCGCGGTTCCCTCCCATCGGGTTACAACCCGCGCAAAAACACGCGCGGTTTTCCACCTCTCGTCCGGCGGTCTTTTGGAACCGGCCTCAGGCTTCAACTGCACAACTTCACTGATTTTGTCTTTTAAAAAAGCCAAAGGCGATTCAGAAATCTTGCTGAACGGAGCGGCTTCGAGACCTATGGCTCGAAGACCGAGAGAAGGCACCGCGCAGCGGCAAGATTTCCAGCCTGTCGCTGTGCTACCTGAAACATAGCCAGCGAGCGAAGCGCGCAGTGAAAAAGCGCGGGAGTCCAGAGGGCGCGCGCTTACGCGTCCTCTGGGCCAGTGTGGGCGGCGAGCCCACGACCTTGAATTTGAAGTTGAAGTTGATTTTAAAGCGGCCCCGTTGCAGCCGCCCCCTGCAACTACCGGATCTCATTCACATACATAAAATGATCTGTGCTGAACCGGTGGTGCGCCATGATCACCGGCACGGCACTTTGATCAAACGACACTTCGTCGATCACCATCACCGCGTGTGGCGCTTCAAGCTCCAGCCATTTCAGGTCGTCTGCATCGGCCATTTCAGCGATCAACTGCTCGCGCACTGCCGCCACGCGGACACCGTATTTTTCCAGCAGAAAACGGTACAGCAGCGGAGGCAAATCACTGGCAGCAGGGAAATCCGGCAGGCGTTCTGCCGGTAACACCAGCCGTTCGTGCATGGCAGGAATGCCTTTTACCCGGCGTAAACGACGGATGCGGATAACCGGTGCGCCGTCGTCAATTTGCAGCTTTTCAGCCTCACGGGCACTGGCCTGGCCGGTCTGGTGATCGAGCAAAATCGTCTCGGAGTTCAGCAGTGCGCCATCACGGCCATGCAGGCGGAAATACTGGAAGAAATAACTGAGATTGTGCAACGGTGCCCAGCCGGTGACCACGGTGCCCGTCTTGCGACGCCGCATCAGCATGCCTTCTGTGGTCAGCGCCGACAGCGCTTTGCGCACCGTACCGACCGAAACCCCGAAATCAGCCGCCAGCGCGTTTTCACTCGGTAAAACCGTGCCCGGCGGCAGCTCGCCAATCAGAATAGATTCGCTGATGTGACGTTTCACCACTTCGTATAACGGCGCGGATTCCCTTTCACTTAACCGGCCAAAAGGGGAAGCGTCCTGCTCTGCTTTATTTTGTTGTGTCATACCTGATTACCTATTGACCTGAACGGGTATCTGCTTTATCTATAAACTATATAGAAATAGAATGAAGCGAGTATAGCATGTCGTGCGAAGGAAGTTTGCAAATTGCGCTGGACTCCATCCGGCAGGACGAAACCGCCATTTTACAGGATCTCAGCCAGATGCTGGCAGTGGATACCTGCTTCCCCCCGGGCACCGGTTATCCGGCATTTGCCGCCCTGATGGAATCTCTGCTGGAGCCGATGGGCTTTGCCTGTCAGCGCGTCAGCGTGCCGGAAAATCTGTGGCAAACGCCGGACGGCAGCGCACAGGGTGAGAGGGTCAATGTGATTGCTACGTTACCGGGCAGCGCGACCGAAGCCTGTAATCTCTATTTTCATGTGGATACCGTGCCTGCCGGTGATGGCTGGAATTACCCGCCGCTGGCGCTTACCCAGGCGGAGGGCAAACTGATTGGCCGCGGTGCCGCTGACATGAAAGGCACGATTGTCGCGACACTTGCAGCAATTCGCGCTGCGCAACGTCACGGGCTGGTGCTGAAATTTAATCCGGTTCTGCTGTTGTGTACCGATGAGGAAGGCGGGCTGTATCCCGGTGTGCGTTATCTGGCAGAGCAGAAATTATTTGCCGGTCATATGCTGAGCTTTAACGGCGGGGCGGTGCCGCGTATCTGGGGGGGCTGCTTCGGCAGTATCGATCTCAAAATTTGTATCACCGGCCGCTCGGCGCATTCCGGCGATCCGGTGGGTGGCATTAATGCTATTGAAGAAAGCCTGCCGCTGATGAATGCGCTGCATGCGCTGAAACACGATGTCGAACAACGTGCCTCAGCCATGCCTGCGCCGCCACATTTTGAAGGACGGCCGCTCACGTCCCGTCTCACCCTGGCGGCCGCGCAGGGCGGTGGCAAAGGCTCGACCATTCCCGCGCGCTTTGAACTGCTGGTCAACCGCCGCTATTCGCCGGAAGAACCTTTTGAAAGGGTCTTTAAAGAACTCACCGGCTGCATCACCCAGGCCATGAAAGACTCAGCCGCGCTGTCAGTGGAGTATCACCTGATTGGTCATCTGGCCCCGGTCAGTGATCCAACCGGACCCCACTGGCCGCGCTGGCTTGCAGCACTCGGTCAGGGTTTTGGTTTCCACGCAAACGATTTCGCTGTCTGGGGTTCTTCCACCAGTTCTGACATGGGTTGGGTTCAGCAGGCAGGCATTCAGGAAATATTACTCGGCGGGCTTGCCCGGCCGGAAAACCGTATCCATGCATCGGATGAATATACAACCATGCAGGACGTCGTCGCGTTATCGCAGTCCATTCTTGCTTATTTAGCTTCTGATTTTATTCCCACAGAAAATTCGCCAACCCAGGGCTTTTCGAATTCCGCAGAGAGGGTTCAATAATGTGTGCAATGAAAGGCGTTAACCGCCGTCAGTTTATCGCAGGATCTACCATTCTCACCGGCGCGGCACTGTTACCGTGGTCGGGTAATGTTGCCGCTGCCGTGTCCAGCGCCACCGGTTCCAGCGGTTCACCGCGCAAAGGTGGAGTACTGCGCATCAGTGTGGACCAGGCGGCAGGCATGCTTAATCCGCAGCAGGCGCGCGTCAATCCGGAATATCTGGTGGCCGAATTGCTGTACAGCGGCCTGACCCGTCTGACGCAGGATATGAAAGCTGAAGCGGATTTAGCCGCGTCCTGGACAGCCAGCGACGATCTGACGCAGTGGACTTTTATCCTGCGCCAAAATCTCAGTTTCCATGACGGCTCTGCCTGTACGTCTGCTGATGTCGTCGCCAGCCTGAACGCCATACTTGACCCGAAAAATGCCTCTCCCGGCCAGCACAATATCGGTCCGATCAAAACAGTGACCGCACCGGATGCCAGCACTGTGGTGATTAGCACCGACGGTCCTTACGCCGATCTGCCAGTGATGCTGGCCTATCCCGATGCGAAGATTATTCCTGCGGCGATTGCGGGCGGCCAGCTTGAACGTCTGAGCAAGGAAGCCATCGGCACCGGGCCGTTCAGACTGGTGTCGTTTGACCCTGAACGCCTGATTGTGGTTGAGCGTAATCCGCATTATTACGACCCGTCACGTCCGCATCTGGATCGCGTTGAAGTGGTGGTTTATCCGGATGCAATCGCTGAAGGCTCCGCGCTGATTGCCGGTGACACCGATCTGATGCTTTCCGCCGCCTCTACCGAATTTGCGCGCCTGTCAAAATCTTCCGGCATAGTGCCGCTGCGTGTGCCGTCCGGTCAGTTCCTCAACGTGAACATGGGGTGTGACACCAAACCGTTTAACGATGTGCGCGTCCGTCAGGCGCTGGCGCTGTGTGTGGATCGCAAGGCTACCGTGGATTTTGTCGCCGAAGGCTACGGCACGGCAGGCAACGATACCCCGCTTAACACAGCCTATCCGTATTACCTGAATGAGCCGCTGAAAGCGCCGGATTATGCCAAAGCCAAAGCATTGCTGAAAGATGCCGGGTATCCCGACGGAATTGATCTGACGCTGATCGCTTCGGATAAACCCTCCACCCGCACCCAGCTCGGGATTGCACTGCGTGAAATGGTCAAACCGGGCGGTTTTCGCATTAAGGTGCAGACGATGGCACACAGCACCTACCTCGACCAGGTATGGAAAAAAGGCAATTTTTACGTTGGCTTCTACAACATGCAACCCACACCGGATGCGGTCTTCTCGCTGCTTTACACCTCAACGGCCTCGTGGAATGAGACCCGCTGGAATAACGCTGAATTTGATGCGGCGGTAAAAGCGGCGCGTGAAACCGCCGATCCGGCAAAACGCACCGTACTTTACGGCAAGGCACAGAAGCTGATGCACGACGACGTGCCGTCGCTGATCCCGGCATTCTTCGATTTGCTGGCGGCAGGGCGGGATTACGTTGCCGGTTATCAGCTTCATCCGCGCGGTGCGGTGTTCCGTCTTGATCATGTGTGGCTGACGGCGAAAGCCCCGACCCGAAAATAGCAGGGGGCATTGAGAGTGACGGCGAGTTATCTGTTTAAACGTTTCATGCTGGTGATTTACACCCTGCTGGTGGTGTCGCTGCTGGTGTTTGGGATCACGCAATTGTTACCGGCGGATGCCGCCGTAACCCTGCTGGGGCAGAACGCCACGCCGGAAGCGCTGGCTGCCGTGCGTGCGCGTCTCGGACTCAGTGATCCGGCGTGGCTGCAATACTGGCACTGGCTGCACGGCGTGCTGCACGGTGATTTCGGCGTCTCGATGCGTAATGGTTTGCCGGTGGCGCCGACCATTATGGCCGCGCTCGGGCGTTCCCTGCTGCTGGCGGTCTGTGCACTGTTGCTGATGCTGGTGGTCGCGATTCCGCTGGGGATCTGGGCGGCGGTCCGTCGCGGGAAACTGGCCGATATGCTGGTCAGCGTACTGTCATATGTCGGCATTTCTTTTCCGGAATTCGTGACCGCCACATTGTTGTTGCTGCTGTTTGCTGATGTCTGGCAGATCCTACCCGCGACCGGTTATGTACCCCTGACGGAGGATTTCCGGGGTGGCATCAGTCATCTGATCCTGCCGTCGGTGACAGTAGCAATGATTCTGGTGGCCCATGTTTCACGCATGGTGCGTTCGGAGATGGTCGATGTGTTGCAGACCGATTATATCCGCGCCGCACATCTCAAAGGTTTGTCGCGCCGCAGGATTTTGTGGCGTCACGCGCTGCGTAACGGCCTGCTGCCCACCATCACTATTGTGGCGCTTGACGTGGGTTATCTGCTTGGTGGCATCGTGGTGGTGGAAGAAATTTTCGCCATTCCGGGGATTGGTCGCGAACTGATCGTGGCCGTGCAGGCACGGGATTTACCCACCATTCAGGCCGGGGTATTAATCCTTGCCGCGACCTATTCCGTCGTTAATTTCCTGGCCGATCTGGCCTATGTTTTCCTCGATAAACGGATCAGTTATGCGTGATGTGATGAAGCATTTAATCCGTTCGCCGCAGGGCGCTGTCGGGTTGTTTATCTTAACGGTGGCTGCGCTGATGGTGTGCGGCGGGGCGCATATCGCGCCTTATGATCCGGAATCTATTTCTATTCTGGCACGGTACAAAGCACCTTCAGCAGAACACTGGTTCGGTACCGATCAGCTCGGGCGCGATATTTTCAGCCGTGTGATGGTCGGTGCGCGCGCCACCATTGTGCTTTCACTGCTGGCGACACTGATGTCGATGGTAATAGGTGCCGTGATCGGCACAGCCAGCGCCTATCTGGGCGGCAAAACCGACGAAGCCATTATGCGCACAATGGACGCGGTCATGTCGATCCCGAGTCTGTTGTTTGCGCTGCTGATTGTCAGCACCCTCGGTCAGAGCAGCTTCAATGCGGTACTGGCGATCACCATCGCATTTGTGCCCGGCATGGTGCGCATTGCCCGCAGCGTCTCGCTGGCTGCGCGTCAGCAGGATTACATCAGCGCGGCGATTGCCCGTGGTGAAGCCACGCACTACATCATTTTGCGTGAAATGTTGCCCAATATTGTCGCGCCGATCATCGTGGAAGCCACTATCCGCGTGGCCTTCGCCATCATGTTGTTTGCCACACTGAGTTTTCTCGGCCTTGGCGCACAACCGCCGGAGCCGGAATGGGGGCTGATGGTGTCAGAAGCCCGCGCTTATTTCTTTAATGCGCCGTGGATGATGCTGATACCAGGTGTAGCGATCGCGCTGGTGGCGGTTGGTTTTAATCTGCTGGGCGATGGCCTGCGCGATGCGCTTAACCCAAGGAGCCACTGATGAGCGAAGCCGTATTAGCGATAGAGAATTACAGCCTCGATTACCTGCTGCCTCATGCCGAACCGTTACAGGTTTTGCAGGACATTTCACTCAGTGTGCAGCGCGGCGAAGTGGTCGGGCTGGTAGGGGAGTCCGGTTCGGGTAAAACCACACTGGGCTGGTCGGTAATGCGTTATATGGCGACGAATGCGCGGGAACGCAGCGGGCGTATATTGCTGGCGGGCGAAGATTTATGCCAGATGGCGAAACCGCAGCTTGAAAACCTGCGTGGCGGCAAACTCGGCATGATTTTTCAGGATCCGGGCGCCTCGCTGAACCCGACGCTGACACTGGGTGAGCAGGTGACCGAAGTGCTGATCCGCCATCGCGGGCTGGATGCCAGACAGGCACGGGAGCTGGGCATTGAGTTGCTTGGCAACGTCGAGCTGAAAAATCCGGCGGCGATGATGAAGCGTTATCCGCATCAGGTTTCCGGCGGCGAAAAACAGCGGGTACTGATCGCCACGGCGTTTGCCTGCGAACCGCAATGTCTGATTTTCGATGAACCGACGACCGCTCTCGATGTCATCAGTTCGGCACAAATTCTGGCGCTGTTTGCCCGCCTGCGTGAAGAAACCGGTGTTGCCTCGCTGTATATCTCGCACGATCTGGCACTGGTGTCGGCCGTGGCAGACCGTGTTTGTGTGCTTGAAAAAGGCCACATCGTTGAACAGGCCAGTGCACGCACACTGTTCCTTTCGCCGCAACATGCTTACACGCAAAAGCTGGTGGCGGCAGTGCCGGATCCCGCTCACCGTCTGACAGATGCCGTGCCGGTTTGCGCGCAGCCGTTACTCAGCCTGCAAAACATCAATATTGATTATGGTCGTCACGGTTTGCTCGACCGGCTGTTTCGCCGTGAAAACGGCAAAACCCGTGCCGCATCGGATGTCAGCCTGACGGTGCATCGCGGGGAAATCGTCGGCGTGGTGGGTGAATCCGGTTCCGGTAAATCGTCGCTGGCGAAAGCGCTGACCGGGCTGGTGCCGTTCAGCGGTAAGGTTGATTTCAGGGGGTATAACCTGTTTGGCCGTGCGGAAATGGACAAAGACTACCGCCGCCGTGTGCAGATGATTTTCCAGCATCCGGATGCCTCCCTCAATCCGCGTCAGCGTATCGGCGAGATTATCGCCCGTCCGTTGCGTTTGTACGGTTTGCCGGACGGCGAAACCGAGGCGCAGGCCGTAGCGCGTTTGCTGGAAGATGTGCGTCTTCCAGCCAGCTTCGCCCGGCGTTTTCCGCATGAACTTTCCGGCGGACAGAAGCAACGTGTGGCGATTGCCCGGGCATTTGCGCACCCACCCGAACTGGTGATATGCGATGAAATCACCGCCGCGCTGGATGTCTCCGTACAGGCGACGGTCATCGAATTATTGCTGGAACTGCGCCGTCGTTACGGCACCGCTTACCTGTTTATTACTCACGATCTGAACCTGATCCGCCAGATTGCACACCGTGTGGCGGTGATGTATCGCGGGGATTTACTGGAAGTGCTGCCGGGCGACGCCATGGTGCAACACGCCAGTCATGATTATACGAAGGCGTTGCTGGCGGCGGTGCATACGCCCGAAACGGCCGTTACAGACCATCTTTGATACTGAAAGGGTTACACATGAATTCTCAACAATTACTGGCCGCCATTGACGATGATTATTGCCTGAATTTTCTGTCGCGGATGGTACAGCACAAGAGTTACAGCCAGACAGACGGCGAGCGCAGACTGGCAGAGTACATGGCCAGCCAGATGCAGATGCTCGGGCTTGAGACGCAGCTGCAACCGGTGCCGGGTGAGCGTCTGAACGCCATTGGTACGCTGCGCGGAGAGGGCGGCGGCCATAGCCTGTTGTTCAACGGCCATCTCGATACCAATCCGGTGACCGAAGGCTGGACGGTGGATCCGTGGGCAGGAAAAATCGATGATGAATTCATCTATGGCATCGGTGTTTCCAATATGAAAGCCGGTGATGCCGCGTATTTTTGCGCGCTGAAAACGCTGATCGACAATGGCGTGAAACTCAAAGGTGACGTGATCCTGACTTATGTGGTCGGCGAGTTGCAGGGCGGGATCGGCACCATTGCGGCCATCGAACAGGGCATCCGGGCGGACTATTTTATTAACTCAGAACCGACTGATGTGCAGGCGATGACCATGCACGCCGGGTCGCTGATGTTCACCATCGAACTGACCGGCGACACGCGCCATCTTTCAAAACGCGAAGAAGCGGTTGATGCCATACAGGCGGCCATCAGGCTAATCCCGCAAATCAATAACATCACCTTTACCGGTGCGGAAACGGACGATCACCGCAAGATTAACCGTGGGCATGTCGGCACCATTCACGGTGCGCTGGGGCGTGATTTAGAGGAATGGCGTCCGCCGCAGGTGGCTGACTTTGTGCGCCTCAGCGGGTCTGCGCGTTTTGCACCGGGGCAAACTGTCGATACCGTACTGGCCGATTTACAGGCGCTGCTCGATAACCTGTGCGGTGAATTCCCCGGCCTGCAGGCGGAACTGTTTGATGACGGTAAACGTCATCGCCCGACCATGCTGCCATTCGAAGTGTCACCGGAGTCCCTCATCGTTAAAGCGGTGAACCGTGCCTATCAGACGGTGCGCGGTGAACAACAGCCCACCGGAGTTATCACGCCACCGGCATTTTATGGCACTGACGCCGCGCATTTCTATCAGATGCTGGGCATGGAAGGCGTGGTATGCGGGCCCGGCGGCAAGTTCAACACCATGCCGGACGAGCGGGTTCACATTAAAGATTTCCTCGATACCGTGCGGGTTTATCTGCTGGCCATCCTCGAAATTTGTCAGCCGGTTGACGCCTGAAAGAGGATAAACGGATGTCGATGCCTGTGAATCTGGCGGCACTGAGCCGCCTGCGTGATGCCATGCGCATGGCTGATGCAGAAGTGATGCTGGTTGACAGCGGGGAACTGCTGGCATGGCTGACGGGTTTTACCGTATCGGAAACGCTGTACCGTGCCTGTCTGGTGCCGCTGAGTGGTGAGCCCTGGATCGTGTTACGCCAGCTTGATGAAGCGCCTTGTCGTCAGTTGAGTTGGTTTCGTGACGTTGTCACTTACTCTGACCATCAGGATCCGTGGAAATGCGTGGCAGACAGTCTTATTGCCCGGGGATATCGCGATTGCCGTCTTGGGGCGGATACCCGTTCGTATGGCATGACGGTGGATACCTGGCAGCAGCTTTCCGAATATTTACCTGATGCTGTCTGGCGGCCGATGCCGGGTGTCAGTGATCGTATACGGCAGGTGAAATTCCATTACGAGCTGGACAGTCTTCAGCAGGCGGCGTTTATCGCCGATACCACCTTTCTGGCGCTGAAAGAGCAGGTGAAAGCGGGCTGGCGCGTGCGGGATGTGGCTTCGCTGGCGGCGGGGGTCTTCCTTTCCGAAGGCGCGGATACCGGCGAAACGGGGCCTGTCGTCCGTTCCGCCGGTGACAACGGTTTTCTGCATGCGCAGACGCACGAGGACATTATCCGCGACGGCGACATTCTGCATGTGGAGCTGATCCCGAAGGTAAAACATTACAGTGCCCGCCTGATGCGCCCGTTTATTTCTGGCGGTGTAAGCGCAGAGCGGCAGCATATCGCCCGTCAGCTGATTGCCCTGCAGGATGCGCAGATCGCCGCGATGAAGCCAGGTGCAAGAGCCAGTGATGTCGATGCGATTTTACGCAACGGCGTGCTCGCCGCCGGTTTACGTGCAGAATATGGCAATGTTACCGGTTATGCGCTCGGACTTTACACTCGTACGCCGCGTCCGAGTGATTTCTCGCACTGTTTCACGCCGGCGGCCGACTGGCGGCTTGAAGAAAACATGGTATTTCATATGTACACCTCGGCGGCAGGACTGGCGTTCAGCGAGACGGTCGTGGTGAGGCCGGAAGGCGGAATCAGAATGAGCCGGTTACCGAGGGAAGTGATGGAGATTTGAAAAAAAGGGGGGCCTTTTTGAATCCCGGCTTAATTTCAAATTCAATTTCAAATTCAAATTCAAATTCAAATTCAAATTCAAATTCAAGGTCGTGGGCGTCGGCCCACACCGACCTGGGGGGCGGCTTATCGCCGCCGCCCCCCAAGACCCCCCCGGCTCTTTCACTGCGCGCTCCGCTCGCTGGCACTGTTTCAGTGAGCGTAGTGATAGCCGCAAAATCCCGCCGCTGCGCGGTTCCCTCCCATCGGGTTACAACCCGCGCAAAAACATGCGCGGTTTTCCACCTCTCGTCCGGCGGTATTTTGGAACCGGCCTCAGGCTTCTACGTCGCAACCTTACTGATTTTGATATGCAAAGCGGATTGGTTTTGACTTTAAAATCGTGCGGGCGTTTCAGAAAGCTTGCTGAATGAGAGGTTGCAGACCCTAGGCTGCAATCCCGAAATGAAGGCACCGCGAAGCGGCAAGATTTCCAGCCTGTCGCTGCGATACCTGAAACATAGCCAGCGAGCGGAGCGCTTGTTGAAAAAGCGAGGAGGAATCCAAAGGAGGAAAAGCACTTTCCTCCTTTGGGCGGTTTCGGCGCAACCCGATAAGTGATCACGGCAATTGAGAAACCGAAACTTTCACCATTTATCTTTCAAAAACGTTCTGATGTGCGTTCTCACATCAATTAATTTTTGCCCCGAGTCTCTCCACTCTTTCTACCGCACCTCTGACATCTTCAAATGTAATATCACCTGGCATGTTCGCCATATCCGGTGTGGTGAGGCTGCGGTCGATAATCACGGCCAGATCCTGCTCTGTCAGCCCTGTGGCGATATGCGCTAACTGCGTCGGTATGGCACTGGCGCGGGCCAGCGCGAGAGCGGCCAGCAGTTCATCGTCGCTGCGGTTTTCCAGTGCCAGCAGGCACAGGTTACCGTAACCGACCAGCAAACCATGAGGAATATGGCGGGTTTTCGGACAGGCGGTGAAGCCTTCGTAGAGTGCATGAGAAGCACCGGTGTGAGCGCCGTTACTCATGACTGAGGTCAGACCGGCGTAGAGGAAAATAGCATCGAGCACCTGTTCGAGCGCGTTATTGGCTTTACCGTCCTGCACCGCGAAACAGGCGCCGGCGGCGAAATGCCTGATGAGGGTATAACACAATTCACTGTGGGTTCTGGCGACGCCCGCCAGGCCGGTCAGCTGGCTGAGATCGCTGATGGCGCGGTATTCATACCATTTTGCCAGCGTATCGCCGATACCTGCCGAGAGCCATTGCAGCGGTGAGGTTGCCAGCAAATCCGCATCGATCACTACCGCTGCGGGGCCACTGGACAAGGGCATCATGTCGCGGAATTCCCCATTCTGATGATAACGGAACGCCAGCGAGGTCACCGCCGAACAGGTGCCCGCAATGCCCGGCAGGGTTACAACCGGAATATTGCACGCCACGCCTGCCGCTTTAGCGGTATCCAGAGCTTTGCCGCCGCCGGTGGCGATAATCACCTCCACGCCCTGTGTACGGAAAACGTCCGCCAGACGGTTGATTTCTTCCTGACAACACACGCCGTTGAAGATTTCACTGCCGAGATAACTGACCATCTGCTGTTCAAGCTGATCCGCGACTTTCGCTTCGACACTGGCAATGGCGCGTTTGCCGCCCACTAACATTGCCCGCTGGCCTAAGCGCCCGCACATCGCGCCCAGATGTTTTATGGCGCCGCGCCCGCGCAGTACGCTGGCAGGAAAGACCAAACGATGGGTGAACATGCATGCCCTCATAAACTCCGGTGTTTTATGAAGTATAGAAGGCGTGCCGGAGAACGTAAGAATATCAGCGGCGTCGCCTGCGTACGGCATCATGGGTTTTACGCAAGGCGTCGCGCGCACCCGGAAGGCGCTGGGCGACACCGATAAACAGGCAGTCGATGATCAGCAGCTGGCTGGTACGGCTCGCCATCGCCGCTGCGCGAAAACCCATTTCACGATTGCTGGTTCGCAGCACGACATCTGCTTTACGGGCGAGGGCAGCCCGGCCGTTAGCGGTAATGGCAAGCGTTTTCGCGCCTGCCGCTTTTGCCTGCGCAAGGGCTTCAATCACATCCGCTGTCTGACCGGAGTGGGAAATCGCCAGCGCAACATCCGCAGCTGTTAACTGACAGGCGCTGACCAGACTTTCATCACTGCTGCCAAAAGTCTGGGCGACAACGCCGATGCGTCGCAATTTCTGACAAAAATCCTGCGCCACCAGTGCCGAGGCACCGGCACCGTAAATATCAATCCGGTGCGCCTGTGCAAGCAGGCTGACTGCCTGCTCCAGCGTGGCTGCGCTGAGGAGTTGCGTGGTTTCGGTCGCGCCTTTGACCTCGAACTCCAGCAGTTTTTGCAGTATCTGTTTGGGCGGATCATTGTCGCTGATATCCGCCGCCAGCGGCATTCCGGCGGGCATCGGGCTGGATGATTCTGCGGCTAATGCCAGACGCAGCGCCGGATAGCCGCTAAAACCCAGCCGTTTGCTGGTGCGCACCACCGTGGCAGTGCTGGTTTCGGCGTATTTCGCCAGTTCTGTCACGCCCATGTTGGCCACACCCGGCGGATCAAGGCGGATAAGAGTGATGATCCGCTTTTCCGCCGGCGAGAAGCTGCCCTGTAATGCGTTCAGACGCGACTGCAAATGCGTGTCGTTCATCGCTTATTCATCCAGATCACGCAAATGATCATCCTTGCGCAACGTCATCAGTGCAAACAGGCTGACCAGACAGGTAGCGACTACGTAATAGGCCGGAATATCCAGATTGCCGGTTTCTTTGATAAGACCGGTAATAATCAGCCCGGCACAGCCTGAAAACACGGCATTCGACAGGGAATAGGATAATCCCAGACCGGTATAACGCACGCGGGTCGGGAACATTTCTGCCAGCATCGCCGGGCCGGGACCGGCAATCATTCCTATTGTTGCGCCGGCAATCAGCACTGCAATACCTTTCACCAGCAGGCTGCTTTGCGGGTTTTGCAGCAAATGCAGCAGCGGGAAACTCAGCACAATCACGGCGAAGACGGCAATCATCATGACCTTTTTACGGCCGATTTTATCGCTCAGCCAGCCGGAAGGCAGGATGGCCAGCGCGAAACCGACATTCGCCAGCACGGTGGCGACCAGCGCCTGTAAAAAAGTGGCGTGCAGGGAAGTTTGCAAATATGACGGCATGACCACCAGGAAGGTATAACCGCCCGCCGACCATCCCATCATGCGGCCAATTCCCAGTGCGATGGCTTTGGCAGTAGCGACAGCCGACGCTTTTCCGGCTGCCGTTTTTTGTACTTCAGGTTCGTCTTTCTGACTGGCGACAAAGTTCGGCGTTTCATCAAGCTTCAGGCGCAGGTACAGCGCCACCAGCCCCATCGGCAGGGCCAGCAGGAACGGAATCCGCCACCCCCAGTCTTTCATTTGTGCTTCAGGAAGGGTCTGGACCAGCAATGCCACCAGCGCCACGCCGGTCAGCAGACCCAGCGACACGGTAAACGACTGCCACGCGCCATAAATACCGCGTTTACCTTTCGGCGCGAATTCGGTCATCAGGGAGACCGCTCCGCCGAATTCACCGCCGGCAAACAGGCCCTGGAACATACGCATCAGGGTCAGTAATAACGGGGCGGCCACGCCAATCTGCGCGTAAGTCGGCAGCAGACCAATGATCGCGGTGGCCAGCGTCATCAGCAGAACGACGGCAATCAGTGTCGGTTTACGGCCGATGCGGTCACCGATACGCCCGAAGATGATCGCACCAATCGGGCGGCAGAAAAACGCCAGCGCGAACGACGCATAAGTGAGCAGTAAACCGGTCATGCCGGTCTGGCCTTCCAGGGTGAAAAAGTTACCGGCAATCAGGGTCGCCAGATAACCGTAAACGCCAAATTCATACCATTCGATAAAATTACCGACCGAACCGGCGACGAGGGCGCGGCGTGACTGACTGGCGGTGGCTGGGGAAATCTGTCCGGTGCGGGTCATCATTAACCTCTTCAGCAAAAGAACTTTGTTATAAGAATAGGATGTAAATAATTTTCTAAATTCCGGTGATTATTATGTCAATAATTTTCATGTATTGAACAAAATTAAAGCGGGAACTGCGGGGTCAGACAGGTTTTTGGCATAAAAAAAGGCTGCGCCTCGAAAGGAGCAGCCTGTTTAAACACGTTGCGGTTACAGCGTGTGGATATCGATGCCGTCGCCGATATTACTTTTCTGATAGTAAGCCCGCGGGACTTCTACCTGATACTGTTTGTCAGCGTAAGCGACTTCCAGAATAAAACGTTCGTTTTCATAGGATTCAACCGGAATAAAACCGAAGAATCCTTCCGTTACGCTGATGGTCCGGGTAGACGGAATAGCATAACGATGAACAATCCTTGCTCTGAGCGGCTGCTGCCTGCCGGTTAACGTGTTCCATACGCGGTTAACGGGTTGCGCCAGAGAAACCATCACCTCTGAGGCCAGCGAGTTAAGAGCCGAGGGCCAGCTCTCAGGTTTTTTCATAGTCATGATAAATACCTCGTTGGTCTATATAACCCAATTCTTATAATTATCTGCCGCTAAGATCCAATCATTTTTTACGCTAAGCTTAGTCAGCGTTTGTAAGTGTTTGATTTAACCGGCAACGGTTTTGCGTCTTTTGCCGGATTTGCGTTCTGCTAGCAATAACGGGCAGGAAGGGCACATGGCGTGGTCTTCCAGATCGTAGCGCAGGCAGCACTGTTTACGGTACTGCGGACTGTCAGGATCAGAAGGATCTTCAGCACGCAGTGGCTGAAATAACGGATTTTTACCGCCATAACGCAGCTCGCGCGATTCCATCAGGCGCATGCCGTCTGAGATATCCGCACCGACCAGCTCTGCCTGCTTAACGCCCCAGCCGACACGGATTGCCGCATTGCTCCAGTAAATCCCCGGTTTCAGGCCGGAGAATTCCGCCAGCGCTTCGCAAACGGGGCGCAATTGCTGCTCGATCATCACATCAAAGCGCGCCATCGGTTCTGCGGATATCAGGGCTTCACCTTCACCGTCGAGATAAATCTGTGCCGGTAATCCTTCTTCCTGCATGCACAGGTAGACATTGTCGGCGGCGATAGGTAACTGCCAGCCGTGACGCAGGGAGACAATCACCCAGGCTGGCAACAGGGTGGCAAAATACCATTGCGACCACATTGAAATCCGCGCCCGGCGCTTATCGCACTGCGCGGCATCGGCCGCATTGGCGTCCAGATAACGTTTAAGCACGCTGGCGCAGCCTTCTGCGGTGGTCAGTCGCAACACAGGCACCGCATTGGTCACCAGAGGCGACATGGGTTTGAACGTTTCTGCCACCCAGCTGACCGGCGTTTCGCGGAAACTGTCGAGGAGTGTTTGTATCATTACGCTATGAAAGTCATTCGGCTCGATAAATCATAGGAATAGAGTAACGAATATTAAAGCGGAATAGTAATGATTTCGATTTAGATTCCTTCTCCCGGTGAAGAGAAATGACGGGAGAAGGTTTTGCAGCCAATGCGGTCAGTTCAACACACCCGCTTTCTGCAAAATCTCACGGACAACCTTTTGCTTCTCATTGCTCAGCGGCAGAGCCGGTTTGAGTGAATACACCGGTATTTCACTGATGACCTGAGAGATGGCGTATTTGATGACGTTATAGATCGGCGTATCCAGTGTATAAAGCGGCGGCAGGAAAGATAACCGCTGTTGCAGTTCCACGGCGGTGGCGAAATCTTTCTCTTTACAGGCGCGGTAAATCCCGCAGGTGAGTTGCGGGGCAAAATTGGCGCTGGCGGGAATAGCACCGTCGCCGCCCAGTATCAGCGTGCCAAAAAGATATTCGTCATAACCGGAGAATACGGCGAAATCAGGGCGATGGGGTTTCACGGCCTGAATCGTTTCGCGGATATGGTTCAGGCTGTCAACGGTGTCCTTCAGGCCGGCAATGTTCGGACACTCCAGTGCCAGACGTGTGATCAGGCTGACAGGCAGCGGCTGACCGGTCAGTCCCGGATAGTTGTACATGATCACCGGCAAACCGGCGCCTTCAGCAATCGTGCGGTAATGCAGATACAGCGCATCTTCGGTTACCGGGTTGTAGTAGGGATTCACCACCACGACGCCGTCGGCACCGACGCTTTTCGCGTGCTGTGCGAACGCCAGCGTTTCTGCCGTGCCCGGATGCGCCGCGCCAATCAATACCGGTACGCGCCCGCCGACATGTTCCGTGCAAAACTCCGCCACTTCATGACGCAGCGCCTGAGACATATGCGCGAATTCTCCCGCGCTGCCGAGGAAAAACAGGCCGTTTACGCCGCCTTCAATAGCAAAATCAATCAGACGCGCCATCCCCGGTCGGTCAAGCTGCTCATTCTCATTGAGGATCGTTGCGACAGGGGGGATCACGCCATGAAACAGTGGGCTGGTCATACATTCGTTCTCCATATGAAAGGGTAAAGTACTCACCCATTCATTTATAGAACGCTGTTTCAAATATTTATAGCGATGGGATCGAATTACAATGATTTAGCCAATATCTGGAAGGGAAGTCACAAAGATGGCGGTAACTCCCTCCCCCTTCGCTTTGGGGGAGGAGCAAGGCAAAACCGACTTGCGGTGCAGAGTGAAACCAGACCTACATCACCAGTGCTTGTCCGTCTTTACGGGATTCGGTGCCAGCCAGATAACCGCCTGCCGGATTAGTGACAATCACCTGCGCGCCGCCAAATGAATGGCCGCCGAGCGGGTCTTCAACGATCAGTTCATGGCCCATAGCGCGCAGTGTCGCCAGCGTATTGTGGTTAAACGTTGATTCAATCGCCACCTGGCGGCCGCCGTTGATGCGCCAGCGCGGCGCATCAATAGCCGCCTGCGGATTTTGTTTATACAGCATCACGCGCAGCGCCAGTTGCAGATGCCCCTGCGCCTGCATCGGGCCGCCCATCAGGCCGAACGACATCAGCGGTTTTCCCGCAGCGTCCTGTGCGAAGGCCGGAATAATAGTATGCAATGTGCGTTTGTCCGGCGCGACGCAGTTGGCGTGGGTCGGGTCGAGGGTGAAACCGCAACCACGGTTTTGCAGGCTGATGCCGGTGCCCGGCACCACAATGCCGGAACCAAAGCCCATGTAATTTGACTGAATGAAAGACACCATCATGCCGCTGGCATCCGCGGCGGTCAGATATACGGTGCCACCCGGACGCGGCGCGCCGTAGGTCACGTCACTGGCTTTTGTGCGGTCAATCAGTTTTGCCCGTTCTGCCAGATAATCATCGTTCAGGAACAGTTGCGGATCGAAGAACATATGGTCGCTGTCGGTGACATGCTGATCCAGATCTGCCAGTGCCAGTTTCATCGCTTCAATGCACAGATGCGTGGTTTCCACTGAATCCACCGGCTGGCTGCCGACATTCAGCTTGTCGAGAATGCCCAGTGCAATCAGCGTGGCGATGCCCTGACCGTTCGGCGGCAGTTCATGAACCGAGCCACCCGCAAAGGATTGCTGCAGGGTTTCTACCCAGTCGGCCTGGTGGTTCGCCAGATCGTCCAGCGTCATCGCACCGCCGTTAGCCTGACAGTGCGCTACCATTTTTCCGGCCAGTTCACCGCGATAAAACGCTTCACCTTCGGTGTTAGCGATCAGTTCCAGCGAGTCGGCCAGTGCCGGATTACGGAAGATTTCCCCGATTTTTGGCGCACGTCCGTCTGGGGCGAAACATTCCATAAAGCCTGGCTGGTTATGCAGTTTTTTCACCGCGATCTCCCACAGGCGACCAATCAGCGGCGATACCGGAAAACCGTTGCGGGCATAATCAATCGCCGGTTGTGCCAGTGTGGACAGCGGCAGGGTGCCGAAGCGTTTTGCCAGTGCCACCCAGCCGGAGACGGCGCCCGGTACGGTGACCGCATCCCAGCCATAGGTCGGTATGGCGTCGAACCCTTTGGCGGCGAAATATTCCGGCGTCCACGCTGCCGGTGAACGGCCTGATGCATTAAGTCCGTGGGCTTTTTTGCCGTCCCAGACGATCGCGAATGCGTCGCTGCCTGCGCCGTTGCCGCTGGGTTCGAGTACGGTGAGTGCGATGGCGGTGGCGATGGCCGCGTCGGCGGCGTTTCCGCCCAGCATCAGCATTTTCATGCCCGCCTGGGCGGCCAGCGGCTGTGATGCGCAGACCGCATTGTCGCCCATCATGGTCGGACGCAGGGTCGGATAAGCCACGTTAAAATCGTAATTCTCAGACATGTATTCTTCCTTAAAAAAGCAGCAAGCGGTTTATTCGGAACGCGGGTCGAGCGCATCACGCAGCCCGTCACCCAGCAAATTGAAACCCTGTACAGTGAGGAAAATTGCCAGACCGGGGAAAATCGACATCCATGGCGACTGCTCAAGGAAGCTGCGCGCCGTGTTGAGCATCGCCCCCCACGAGGCGTCCGGCGGTTGCTGGCCGAGGCCGAGGAACGACAGGCTGGCTTCGGTGATGATCGCCGAAGCAATCGCCAGCGTCGCCTGCACCAGGATCGGCGATAACACATTCGGCAGCACATAGCGCCAGAGGATCCAGCGGTCGGGCAGGCCGATTGCCCGCGCCCCTTCAATATATTCTTCGTTGCGGATACTCATTACCTGCGCTCGGGTCAGGCGGGCGAAAATCGGCATGGCAGAAAGCCCGATGGCGATCATCGCATTGCCAAGGCTCGGGCCGAGAAATGCCCCCAGCGCAATCGCCAGCACCAGAAACGGACACGACAGCAACGCTTCAACCACACGGGAAATAATGCTGTCCAGCCAGCCCTGCCAGAAACCGGCGATAAGCCCCAGCGGAACGCCGATCACAATCGCGATAATCACCGACACACAACCGGCCATCAGCGAGGTGCGGGCTCCCCAGAACAGGCGCGATAAAATGTCACGCCCCAGTTCATCGGTGCCCAGCCAGTGCAGAGCGGAGGGGGCTTTACGCACGGCCATAAAATCCGCTTTGATCGGGTCAAACGGCGAAATCCACGGGGCGAGCAACGCCATAATCGCGAACATTGCGACCAGCACCGCGCCAGTCACCGCGCTTTTGTTGCGCAGGAATTTGCGCAGCACGCGGTTCGGTTCACGGGCAGGGAGTGACGTTGTCACGGAAATCACAGAAACGCTCATCTCAGGCTCTCCGCATGCGGGGGTTGACCAGCACGTACAGCACGTCGGCCAGCAGATTCATCAGCAGAAAACCGACCGCGACCACCATCACCACGCCCTGAACCACGGCGTAATCGCGATTGAACACCGAATCAACGATCATTTTGCCAAAGCCCGGAATAGTGAAAACCTGCTCGCTGAGCACCGCGCCGCCCAGCAGTTCGCCGAACAGCAGCGTGGTGAGCGTGATGACCGGCACCAGCGCATTGCGCAGCGCGTGTTTCATGATCACCTTTTTCGGCAGCAGGCCTTTGGCACGGGCAGTGCGGATGTAATCGGCTTTCAGCACCGCAATCATCGCCGCACGGGTGTGGCGCATCAGGGTGGCAGAAAGCCCGGTACCGAGCACCGCCGCAGGCAGCAGCATGGTTTTCAGGTTTTGCAGCGGATCTTCTGAGAACGGCACGTAACCGGACGCCGGAAGCCAGTGCAGTTTCACCGAGAACAGCATAATCAGCAGCACACCCAGCCAGAAATGAGGGATCGAAATCCCCGACAGCGCCAGAAAATTGGTACCGTTATCTATCCATGTGCCTTTATGAACTGCCGCGAGCACGCCCATGGTGATGCCGATAATCAGCGCCACGATCATTGCCAGCAGCGACAGTTCCAGCGTGACCGGCAGTTTGCTGGCGATCAGTTGTAATACCGGTTCCTGCGTGCGCAGCGAGGTGCCGAAATCGCCGCGCAGCGCGTTGCCGACCCAGTGGAAATACTGGCTGGGGATCGGGTCATTAAGATGATATTGCTCGCGTAACTGCGCAATCACTGCCGGATCCCGCTCCTCACCGGCCATCGCAGTGATCGGGTCGCCGGGCAGTAATTTCTGCAACGAGAACACCATCAGCGTAACCAGAAACAGTGTCGGTATGGCTGAAATCAGCCGTTTCATCACCAGTTCTAACATCGTCTATCCCCAGTCAATTATTTGTTCAGTGTCAGACCCCGTAACCGGATCAGGCCGTCGGCGTAAGGCACAAAACCGCTGACTTTTTTGCTCATGCCGAAAATACGCGGTTCGAAGTACAGGTATAACAGCGGGTCGTCGATGTTTTCCTGCTCAACCACCTGTTTGTACAGTGCCTTACGTTTTTCCACATCGCTGGTCAGACGCGCTTCCTGTAACCACTGATCGACCTGCGGATTACTGTATTTGCCGTCGTTCAGGCCGCCTTGGGTATGGATGAATGAGAAAATATTGCCATCAGGATCCGGACGTCCTGACCAGCCGGACATGCTCATTTTGAATTCACCGCGTTGCTGGCGATCAAGCAGCGTGGCGTACTCCGTCATTTGCAGATTCAGGTTAATGCCCGCTTCGCTGACCATCGCCTGAAGTACCTGCGCAACCTGCTGTGACGTCGGGTTGTTGGCGACCAGGAAATCGATAGTCAGTGGGGTTTTTACACCGGCTTGTGCCAGCAGCGCTTTGGCTTTTTCGATATCGCGTTTGGGCACCGCAATGTCAGCGTGATACGGGCTGGCAGGTGAGAAGGCCTGATTCGCCGGGGTGTATTGCCCCTGGAAGACCACCTGGTTCAGTGCGTCGCGGTCAATCGCCAGCGACAATGCCTGACGCACGCGGGCATCTTTCGCCAGCGGCGTATTGGTGTTGGCGGTGCCGTTGGCGATATTGATCGTCAGCCCCATGTACCCGAGGCCGGTGGTGCTCGCCAGTTGCAAATTGCTGTCGGCTTTGACAGTTGCGGTGTCGCTGGCAGCAATGCCTTCGGTAATATCCAGATCGCCTGCACGCAGGTTGGCTAAGCGTACGGACGCATCCGGAATCGGCAGAAACACCACTTTATCAAAGTGATACGCGCCTTTGTTCCAGTAGTTATCAAAGCGTTTGAGCACAATGCGGTCCTGCTGAACGCGGCTGACAAATTCATACGGACCGGAACAGACCGGGTGCGCCGCCACGTTGCCTTTGGCAGTGGCCGCAGGGGCCAGAATGGTGCCCGCGCGGTCGGTCAGTTGCATCAGCAGCGCGGCGTCTGCCGTTTTCAGGTGGAAAACCACGGTGTACGGCGCGGTGACGTCGACGGATTCAACAGATGACAACTCACTTTTACGCAGGGAACCCGGCAGCGTCAGGTAGCGTTCGATGTTGTATTTCACCGACTGTGCATCAAATTTCTCGCCATCATGGAAGGTCACGCCTTCGCGCAAATTCATGGTCAGCGTTTTGCCGTCCTCGCTGTATGACCAGTCTTTCGCCAGGCCCGGCACGATTTTAAGGTGTTGATCGACATCCACCAGACGCTCACACATGGCGCTGAACACGAAACGTCCGTAATAGGTGCGCGCCGTGGCCGGATCCAGCATGTCAGGATCGCTGCCAAGGCCGACGCGCAGGGTGCTTTCTGCGTGGGCAAGGCCCGCAGACGTCAGCAACATTAAGGCCGGAATGCAGGCAGTTAAGCGGGGTGCATATCTCATGGTCGGGTTCCCTGGGTTGATGTTGGGGTGGAAAGTGAAAGCCGGGACTGGCTTGCCTGTTCAAACAGCGCACGCCGTAAGGTAAATGCAGCGGACGGCGACGGAATCAGCACCGAGGTGCGATCCCGTTGCAGTTCGCTCCAGCGGTGGCAGGCCACCATGCGGTTGTCACTGACGGTTTCAAGTTGCGGCTCCACCTGCCGACATGCATCGGTGGCATAGGCGCAACGGGTATGGAAACGGCAGCCGGAAGGCATATTGGCCGGATTGGGCATGTCGCCCTGCAGCACCGGCACCGGCCGTTTAACGCCGGGCGTGAGCAACGGCGCGGACGCGATCAGCGCCTGGGTATACGGATGCAGCGGCTGATCAAAAATGTCATCGGTGCTGGCCAGTTCGACGATTTGCCCGAGGTACATCACCGCTACGCGGTCGCTCATATGGCGGATCACAGCCAGACCGTGTGCGACGATAATCATCGTCAGCCCGAACTGTTGTTTCAGGCTTTCCAGCAGATTGACCACCTGCGCCTGCACCGACACATCGAGCGCCGACACCGGTTCATCTCCCAGCAGCAGTTTCGGCGAGGACGCCAGCGCGCGGGCGATACCGATGCGCTGGCGCTGGCCGCCGGAAAACTCATGGGGATAGCGGTTACTGAAAGCGGATGGCAGGCCGACGGTGGTCAGCAGTTCACGTACTTTCGCCTGCCTGTCCGCTTTACCCCTGACAATGTTGTGCAGCCACAGCGGCTCGCCAACGATCTCTTCCACGGTCATGCGCGGGTTGAGTGAGGCAAACGGATCCTGAAAGATGATTTGCAGGTCGCGGCGCAGTTTTTTCATCTGGTCAGCGGAAAACTGTTTCAGGTTTTCGCCTTCGTAGAATACGTCACCGTCAGAGGCGCTGAGCAGTTGCAACAACAGCCGGCCCAGTGTCGATTTTCCTGAGCCGGATTCGCCGACAATCGCCAGCGTTTCGCCGTGCCAGACGCGTAAGGACACACGATCGACTGCCTGCACGATTTTCGGTGTGCTGAATAATGATGACGGGCCTTTAAAGACTTTGCTCAGTCCGGCGGCTTCCAGAATGGGGCGGGGGGCGAGGCTCATGCGCAGGCCCCTTCGGCGGACAACGTGAAATGGTTTTCCAGCGGTGCGAAGAAACAGGCGACGTGATGCGGCGACTGATTCAGGGCGCGCAACGGCGGGCGCTCCCGGTGGCAGCGTTCGGCGGCAAACGGGCAGCGCGTTGAAAAACGGCATCCCTGCGGCATGTCTTTGGGTAACGGCACGGCACCGGGGATGGTGGAAAGTGCACCCTGACGTGAGGCCAGCGATGGCATCGACCCCATCAGTCCGATGGTGTAAGGGTGCTGAGGATTATTGAAAATATCGGCTACCTGACCCTGCTCGACAATCTGCCCGGCGTACATCACCGCCACGCTGTCGGCGACTTCTGCCACCACGCCCAGGTCGTGTGTAATCAGCAATAACGCGCTGCCGGTTTCCTGCTGAATACGGTTGAGCAGGGCGAGGATCTGCGCCTGAATGGTGACGTCCAGCGCGGTAGTAGGTTCATCGGCAATCAGCAGTTGCGGACGGTTGACCAGTGCCATGGCAATCATCACACGCTGACGCATGCCGCCGGAAAGCTGGTGCGGATAGGCATCCATCCGCAGTTCCGGGGCCGGGATCTGCACTTTTTTGAGCATTTCCAGGGCCTGTTCACGAGCCGGTTTCTTGCCGGCGCCCTGATGACGCATCACCGCTTCGGCCAGTTGATCGCCGAGTGTCAGCGCCGGATTGAGCGAAGTCATCGGTTCCTGAAAAATCATTGCCAGCTCCTGACCGCGCAGGTCAGCATACTGACGCTCCGACAGACCGGTGAGGGAGGTGTTATTCAGGCGGATATCCCCCTGCAATACTTTTGCGCCGGCGGGCAATAATCCCATCAGTGCCAGCGAAGTGACGCTTTTACCGCAACCGGACTCGCCCACCAGAGCCAGTGTTTCTCCGGCTTCAAGCTGTAAGGAAATGTCGTCGAGTACGGTGGCCGGTGAACCGGAAAACTGCACACGCAGGTTGCTGATGTGTAACAGTGGTGTGACGTGGCCTGCCGGGTCAGTCATCAGTAAAATCCTCCTCATCATGCAGGGTGGAAAGAAATGCCTGTTGCAGCGCCAGTAGATGCTCGCGCATCACTTTTGCGGCCTCTTTCGGCTGGCGTGCGGCAATGTGTTCTACGATGCGTTCGTGGTGATCGTCGTAACGGTTCAGGCGCTCCTGATTACGCGCCGCGTTGCGCACCGCCAGCCAGCTCGGATCCCGACGTATGGCGTCGACGGCATCGAACAGACCGAGCAACAACCGGTTACCGGCGGCATCGGCGATGGCGCGGTGAAAGGCGCTGTCCCAAAGCTCAATCTGATCCGGGTCGCCGCGTGACATCGTTTTCACCTTGTCCAGTAAACGGCGCATAAGCTGGATCTGTTCCGGCGTGGCACGCAGGGCGGCATATTTCGCCAGCCCCGGTTCAATTTGCAGACGGGCTTCCATCACTTCCTGCAAATTAGATTGTTTCGGCAACGCCTGCAGACTCAGCGGCCGGGCAGGGCCATTCGGTCCGATAAACGTACCTTTCCCCTGCTTGCGCCACACCCGGCCTTCCTCTTCCAGCACATCCAGCGCCCGGCGGATTTCCCGGCGGCCGACATCAAACATCTGCATCAGATCGCGTTCTGCCGGCAGCGGTTGAGTCTGATCCGGATGCTGTTGTATCAGCTGTCGCAGCTGTTCAAGTGCTGAATTCGAGGTGCCGTTAGAAGGAGATTGCGCCCCGGAGTGTGTTGTCATATTTCAGTTTCCCGCTGGGAATTAAATCGTTAGTCAGTCCTTTGCATTTTCCGAACCAATTTTGTAATGGTTCATGAGAAAGTTTTGCAAAACAGAGAATTTGTTTTTAATTTCAAATGTATAAAAAATCACCCGCTTTAGAGAGAGGATCGATTTATGGTTTATAAGACATTGATATTTATCTGATATGCACAAGTGTAGTGCGTTAAAATAATGTTAACGGATCGTAATGGTGCGTGATTTATCGGTATGAGAAGTCGATCAAATAAGCGGAATAACTTAGCTAATGGTTCGCTATATCGTTGCTTCACCAAAGAAGGAAAGGGTCGGGCGGGGTATTAAGGAATAATTCGCAGGCCGGAGAGGATGCGGGCAGTGGTTTCGTCTGCCAGTTTGTGACTACTGGTCAGGTTTTCGCAGGGAGCGTGCAGGGCAAAACCCAAAATAATCCGCCTTTGAATTTAAGATCGTGCGGGCGATTCAGAAATCTTGCTGAATGGAGCGGCCTGGAGACCAGAGGCTCCAGGACCGGGTGAAGGAACCGCGCAGCGGCAAGATTTCCAGCCTGTCGCTGAGATACCTGAAACATAGCCAGCGAGCGGAGCGCGCAGTGAAAGAGCCGGAGATTCCTAAGAGGCGCGGCGACAGGCGCCTCTTAGGGCCAGTGTGGGTGGCAACCCACGGTCTTTGTTTGAGGTTATCGTCAGAAATAACAGGTTTATATACCGCTGTTCCCCCGATCACTCCCGACAAAACCCGTGTCTAATAACTATCATCAGAGGGGTGCAAACCCGGTCAGTCGTAACTCTGAGGGTTGAGGTCGTCCGAAGAAATATCCCTGGAACAACGTACAACCTTCTTCTTTCAGACGCCGGAACTGCTCATCAGTTTCCACACCTTCTGCCGTGGTCTGAATATCAAGGCTGCGGCTCATGCCGGTAATGGCACGGATGATCGCCAGGGCTTCGCGGCTGTCATGCATGTCGTTAATGAATGACCGGTCAATTTTGATTTTGTCGAACGGGAATGACCGCAGATAACTCAGCGATGAATAACCGGTGCCGAAATCGTCCAGCGCAATCCGTACACCCAGCGATTTGAGTTTTCTCAATGTGCTGATATTACCAAGCGTATTGTCGAGCAGTACCGATTCCGTGATTTCTACTTCCAGACGTGACGGATCCAGACCCGAGGCTTCCAGAGCTGATTCCACCACCGACACCAGGCCGCTGTTTTTGAACTGTACTGGCGAAAGGTTAACGGCAATCGTCTGATTGTCTTTCCAGGTGGCGGCTTCGCGGCAGGCTTCGTGCAAGGCAAAGGAACCCAGACTGTGGATCAGCCCTGTTTCTTCGGCAATCGGAATGAAATCGACCGGCATGATCAGCCCGTTTTCCGGGTGATGCCAGCGCATCAGCGCCTCGTAACCTATCACCGCATCGTGACGGGCATCAGTAATCGGCTGGTAGTAAAGACGTAACTGATTACAGGTAATGGCGTCGCGTAAATCCATTTCCACCACACGGCGTTTGCGCGCGGCGGCATCCATCTCAAGGCGGAAATCTTCGTAACGGTTACGGCCGTTACGTTTGGCTTCATATAATGCCATATCCGCACGACGCAGCAGTTGATCCGGGGTGCTTTGCGCCGAACCGGCGAGCGCAATACCGATGCTCAGGCCGACGGTCAGTGAATGGCCGTCGATGATCACCGGAGGACGTACCGATTCAATCAGACGTTTGGAAATCTGATGTGCGGCGGAAATGTCTTTCAGCCCCGGCAGCACCACGGCAAATTCATCACCGCCGATGCGCGCCAGTGTGTCGTCATCGCGCAGCGTCATGCGCAGACGTTTGGCAATTGCACGCAGCAGCTCATCACCAATCTGATGGCCAAGCGCGTCATTCACATTCTTGAAATTATCGAGATCCAGGCACAGTGTGGCAGTATGGCTTTGCGTATAGCTGTCGCGCTGCAACGCCTCGTTGAGGCGCTGGCTGAACAGGATACGGTTCGGCAGGCTGGTCAGATTATCATGATGCGCCATGTGATGAATACGGGCATGCGCGGCCTGTTGATCTGTCACGTCATCGGCAATCATCATAACGTAACTGGTCTGCGGATCGTGCCCGCGGATCACTGAACTGGTGGTCTGCAATGTCCGGTCGCCAATGGCGGTCAGCAATTGCTGCTCGCTGCGGTGTACGCCTTCTGCACGCAGACATTCATCCGACTGTTTATTAATAAAAGTGCTCAGCCCGACACCCATACAATCCTGCGGGCGCTTGCCGAGCATTTTATCGCGGGGGATCCCCAGCAGACGCTCTGCCTGGCGGTTGACCAGCAGAATTTCACGTGAGACAGCATTCTCGACAATCACCGAGGAGGGGATATTCGCGATCACGGTATTAAGGAACTGTGATAAAGACGACAGTTGTTCGCTGTTGGATTCGGCCAGTTCTTTGGCCTGTAACAGTGCCTGTTCCGTTTCGCGACGCTCCGTGATATCACGGGTGATTTTGGCAAATCCGATGATCTCCCCGGCTTCGCGCAAGGCTTCAATAATGATGTGCGCCCAGAAGCGCGTGCCGTCTTTGCGCTGTCGCCAGCCTTCGGATTCGTAACGGCCGGTGGAACGTGCTGTTTCCAGCCCGCGTTGTGGCCATCCGTTTTGTCGGTCTTCTTCGGTGTAAAAACAGGAAAAATGCTTACCGACAACTTCTTCTGGCGTATAACCTTTTGCCCGCTGCGCACCGGCATTCCAGTTCGCAATATGGCCATCGGGCGTCAGCATGTAAATAGCGTAGTCTTCTACGCGCTGAACCAGCAATCGATAAAGTACATCAGAATCTTCACTCATATTATTTGCCTGATAGCTGGCCGTCTCTGCACGGGGTCCGTCCAAATCAGAGTCCGGCTAAATAGTGCGCCTGTTCCCGACGCATTTTTGCTGTGGTGTGCTTGTGAAACGTTAGCATAAGAAAATTCTCACTTCGCCAAATTTTGCTTCTAACCTACTTAAATTTAAGAATATTTAGCAAAAATAACGGTCTTAAGTGAAATTTGTTATTGGAGTTTTAAATAACAGGGAAGTTATCGGCAGCACAGATTAAGGCTTTAATAAAAAGGCACAGAATGTTCATGTTTTACATACTGTTAAAATTTCAATAAAAAAGCCGCAACAGGGTGCGGCTTCGTCTTTGGCGCTTAAAAGCACTCAGGTTTTATTTGCGGTTTCGGCTTCATTTTGCCGATAAACCCCAATCCGGATCACACCGCAAATGAAATCCGAAATATTGGGTTGTCACGATGGACCACTTCAGTCCGTATATTTTTTGTTATGTCGACGTACCACAACGCGCCTTCGCAATAATTTCCTTCAAGTTCGAGATAACGATGAGCGTCAAATTGATAAACAACTTGTAGAGGCGTCTTTAATAGTTTGAGTCTACCACGTCAGCTCGGTTTAGATAAGGCCCGTCAATCACCGACTCCCGCAGAATAAGCTCTGACCCGAATTTATTCTGTTCAGATAAATAGCCGCCGTCGAGCATAGAAATAATCTGATTAATGACTTCACTGACCATATCGCTGACCGGGTCTTTCACGCTCGACAATGCGGGAATAAGAAATGGTGCGGTGGGAATATTATCAAACCCGATCACCGAAACCTGTGAAGGTACCGAAATACCGGCTTCGTTGAGTTTTTTCATCGCGCCAATCGCCATTTCATCATTACTGGCCAGAATAGCGCTGAACGGTTCGCCGCTCGTCAGCAGGGTTTCGACGGCGGCAGCACCGCTGGCCGCAGACCATTTCCCCTGCACAATCAGCGATTCCTTGACCGGCAGTCCGGCTGCTGCGAGCGCTTCTTTATAACCGGAAAGACGTTCAATGGCTGTCGGGGAATCCAGGGAGCCGGTGATAAACGCAATATGATGGTGGCCACGTTCAATCAGCGCCTGCGTGGCCTTAAAACCGGATCCTTTGTGGTCGCAATAAATACAATGGCTCTGATGTTTGCGCAGTTTACGGTTAACGACCATCACCGGCTTATTATATTTGTCGATCAGTTCATCCATTTCATCCACGGATAAAAAACGCGGATAAATAATGATGCCGTCACAGCGTAAATCATGCAGAAACTGAATGGCTTCGCGTTCTTCTTCGGCGCTGTGTTTGCCATCAACCAGGATCAGCTGACGTCCGTTGGCGTCGAGTTTTTTGGCCGCCTGAGAAATTAGCTCACTGAAATAGTTGCCGTTATACAGCGTGTTGGTCACCACCAGACCGATGCACATCGATTTGCTGGTCGCCAGGTTGCGCGCCAGTAAATTCGGCCGGTATCCCGCTTCCTCGATGGCTTTAAAGACCTGATCTTTGGTTTCCTGGCTTACATAACCTTTACCGGAAAGCACACGGGAAACGGTGGCTTTGGAAACGCCCGCTTTGGTTGCCACTTCCTGCATTGTCGACATCAGGGTTTCCTGAAAGATAAAAATGAGCCGCCATTCTACACATTTCAGCGGTTTTGCGATGTTTTTGGCATAACAGAACGATAGTGAGAGATCACCATCACAAAAATAAAACGACGTTGCAATTTTTTATTGAAGTCTCGCAAGGAACTGCACATTCTCGTGTGAAACCGGTTACCTATTGTTTCACCAAAACCACCATGTTTCATAAAAAGCGGTTTCACAGAAGTCAGTGCTTCTGAAAAACATTCATAACCCTATGAATCCGAGAGAGTTGTTACTCATGTCTAAAAATTTTGCAGCAATATCACAGTCGATTGTTGATGCCATCGGCGGCCCACAGAACGTGGCGGCAGTGACGCACTGCATGACGCGGCTACGTTTCGTACTGAATGACGAATCGGCCGTTGATGCCGCGACACTGAAAGCCATTAGCGGCGTGATGGGCGTGGTGCGCAACGAAAAACAGTGTCAGGTGATCATCGGTAACAACGTTTCCCAGGCGTACGCTGAAGTGCTGAAATTGCTGCCGGAAGGGTTTTCTGCCGGTAACAATGACGCGCCGGTAAAAAACAAAATCACCCTCAAACGCATCGGCTCCGGCATCCTGGATGCGCTGATCGGCACTATGTCACCGCTGATCCCGGCCATTATCGGTGGCTCCATGGTGAAATTGCTGGCGATGATCCTGGATATGACCGGTGTGTTAGGTAAGGGCGCTTCAACGCTCGTCATCCTCAACACCATTGGCGACGGCGCATTCTTCTTCCTGCCGGTTATGGTGGCGGCATCAGCGGCGGTGAAGTTCAAAACCAATATGTCGCTGGCGATTGCGATTGCCGGTGTCCTTGTCCATCCTGCATTTATCGATTTAATGGCGAAAGCGGCGCAGGGGCAGAAAGTCGAATTTATCGGCATTTCAGTCACGGCGGTGAAATACACCTACACCGTTATTCCGGCGCTGTGCATGACCTGGCTGCTGTCTTACATTGAAAAATGGGTGGACCGTATCACGCCGGTCGTCACTAAAAACTTCCTGAAACCTATGCTGATTATGCTGATCGCAGCCCCCGTTGCCATCATGCTGATCGGCCCGCTGGGCATCTGGATTGGCACCGGGATTTCTGCGGCGGTGTATACCGTACACAGTTATCTGGGCTGGCTGTCAGTCGCTATTATGGGGGCGGCCTGGCCGCTGCTGGTGATGACCGGCATGCACCGTGTGTTTACGCCAACCATTATTCAGACCATCGCTGAAACCGGTAAAGAAGGCATGGTCATGCCATCCGAAATCGGCGCAAACCTGTCCCTGGGGGGTTCTTCACTGGCGGTCGCATGGCGTACCAAAAATCCGGAACTGCGTCAGACGGCGCTGGCCGCGGCGGCTTCAGCCATTGTCGCCGGGATTTCCGAACCTGCATTGTATGGTGTGGCGCTGCGCCTCAAACGTCCGCTGATCGCCTGCTTAATCAGCGGATTTATCTGCGGGGGTGTGGCGGGATTAGGCGGACTCGCCAGCCATTCGATGGCATCGCCGGGGCTGTTTACCAGTGTGCAGTTCTTCGACCCGTCGAATCCGATGAGCATTGTCTGGGTGGCGGGCGTGATGGTCCTCGCCGTGGTGATTTCCTTCTTCACCACGCTGCTGCTCGGATTTGAAGACATTCCTGTCGACACGGTGGCACCGAAAGACATAAAACCGGCAGATACCCCGGCTTCCGTTGCCTTTGCAGTTTCATCAGGCGCGGCAAAATCACATTAAAGAAGAGGATTTCACATGGCAGCATCAGCATTTCCTGAGGGCTTTTTATGGGGCGGCGCAATTGCCGCAAACCAGGCCGAGGGTGGCAGTTTTGAAGGGGGTAAGGGACTGACGACGGTAGATATGATCCCGCATGGCGCGCAGCGTCTGGCAGTCAAAACCGGTCAGGAAAAACGTTTCTCCCTCAGGGCCGGTGAATTTTATCCGGCGCATCAGGCGATTGACTTCTACCATCGATACAAAGAAGACATCGCGCTGATGGCAGAAATGGGTTTTACCGTATTTCGCACTTCGATTGCCTGGAGCCGTCTTTATCCGAAAGGTGATGAGCTGACCCCGAATGCAGAAGGTATCGCGTTTTACCGGAATGTGTTTGCGGAGTGCAAAAAGTATGGCATTGAGCCGCTGGTAACGTTATGCCATTTTGATGTGCCGATGCATCTGGTGATCGAATACGGCTCGTGGCGCAACCGTAAAATGGTGGAATTTTTTGCCCGCTATGCCCGAACTTGCTTTGAAGCGTTCGACGGGCTGGTGAAATACTGGCTGACCTTTAACGAGATCAATATCCTGCTGCACAGCCCGTTCTCCGGTGCCGGTTTGGTCTTTGAAGAGGGTGAAAATCAGGAACAGGTGAAATATCAGGCGGCGCACCATGAGCTGGTGGCAAGTGCTTTAGCGACAAAAATTGCCCATGAAGTGAATCCTGATAATCAGGTCGGCTGTATGCTGGCGGGGGGGAACTTCTATCCGCAAACCTGCAAACCGGCTGACGTGTGGGCGGCCCTGCAAAAGGACCGGGAGAACCTGTTTTTCATTGATGTTCAGGCACGGGGTGAATATCCGTCTTATACCCGGCGCGTGTTTGCAGAGAAGGGCGTGAACGTGGTGACCGCGCCGGGCGACGATGACATCCTGAAAAACACCGTCGATTTCGTATCCTTTAGCTACTACGCCTCACGCTGTGCGTCGGCAGATATGAACGACAACAACAGCAGCGCGGCGAATATTGTTAAATCACTCAAAAACCCGTACATCGAAGCCAGCGAATGGGGCTGGGGTATTGATCCGCTTGGTCTGCGCATCACCATGAATATGATGTACGACCGTTACCAGAAGCCATTATTCCTGGTCGAAAATGGCCTCGGCGCGAAAGATGAAATCAACGCGCAGGGTGAAATCAATGACGATTACCGCATCAGCTACCTGCGTGAACATATCCGCGCCATGGGGGAGGCGATCACCGACGGCGTTCCGTTGATCGGTTATACGTCATGGGGCTGTATCGATCTGGTGTCCGCCTCGACCGGTGAAATGAGCAAGCGCTACGGCTTCGTTTATGTCGACCGCGACGATGCCGGGAATGGCACGCTGGAAAGAAAGAGAAAGAAATCATTCTGGTGGTATAAGAAAGTGATTGCCAGTAACGGCGCAGATCTGGACTGACCCGTCACGGGAATACCCAAACCGGGTATTCCCGCCTCCCCCTGCGGGGCATCACGTCGCCGTATTTTGCCTTTTACACGCTTTCAGAATGCTTAAATTTGCCTGCCGGCTCTGCAAATTACGTAAAAAGAGTGTGATCTCAATTGAATAACCTAGACATGCAATTTGCCGTTGTGGTTAAGAGGGAATAAAAAATGGCTCTTTATAGACGTTAATGCATTTTATATCAGGAGCGATAAATGAAAGCGCAATGGAGCAGGGAAGAGGCGGCAGTGTGGAGTGAACAACAGGGCTGGATTTGCGGATTTAATTATCTGCCGCGCACGGCGGTGAACTGGACGGAACTGTGGCAGCGTGAAACCTTTGATGCACTGACCATTGATCAGGAACTCGCCTGGGCGCAGGAGGCGGGTTATAACCAGTTGCGCATCAACCTGCCGTTCATCGTCTGGCAGGCCGATCGCGACGGTTTGCTGTCGCGCATCGATCAGTTTCTCAGTATTGCCAGTCGTCATGAAATCAGGGTCATGCTCACGCTGTTGGACGATTGCGGATTTTCCGGTGACGAGCCGTTTCTTGGGCCGCAAAAGGCGCCGGAACCGGGTAAACACAACAGTCAGGCGGCCGCCAGTCCGGGGCGTGATGTGGTCTGCAACCGCGAGATGTGGCCGGAAGTGGAACGCTATGTGCGTGACATCATCCGTCATTTCCGCACCGATGACCGCGTTGCCATTTGGGATTTGTACAACGAGCCGGGAAACCGTGGCACGTTCGCTACCGGACTGGAAGAAGTGTTGTATGACGAAAAACTGGAAGTATTTGCTCTCGAACTGATGCAAAAGGTGTTTGTCTGGGCGCGCGGGGAGGATCCGGTTCAGCCGCTGACCGTGGGTGCATGGCATGTCTCACAGGATTTGGATCAGCCCGAAAGCGAGTTTTTCACGCATCCGGTTGACGTTGCGGCGGCCGGGCTTTCTGATGTCATCAGTTTTCATGCGTATGTCGCAACACCAAAACTTTTACAGGCATTGCGTTTCTGGCAGAAATTTGGCCGCCCGATATTATGTACCGAGTGGCTGGCGCGCCATGTCGGCAGCGTATTCGAGGAGCAACTTCCCCTGTTCAGCGCGTTGAATGCCGGGTGTTATCAATGGGGATTAGTGCGCGGTAAAACCCAGACGACACTGCCCTGGCCTTCGGTACGCAAGGGCAATCACGATTACGCTCATTTATGGTTTCACGACGTACTCGACGAATACGGTATTCCGTTCCGGCGCGCCGAAATGGATCTGGTGCGCCGTTTAACGCGTGTTAAAAAGAGTGACGTCTCTTAAGGGGCAACGCCTTATCCCGGCTATTGCTTAACGGAGACTCATTAACCGGCCAGGAGACCGGACGTTCACTTCTGGCCGTTGTTTTTACATGCTGAACTATACGCAGGAATCGGAAATATTGCGGGGGAATAACCATTTGCAGATTATTAGCCATGCCTTGTAAGTCATTTAAATTATCGCGGCAATGGAACTTACACTGACTGTACTCCATAATATCCCAGCGGCATTCCTTCAGCTGGAATAAAGGTACACGCGAAAATACTTTCAAAATAGTGGGGCCTTTGAAAGGATTAATACCGACAGCTTTTTTTCCATGATGCGCGGGATTGAACATATCACGTGACTCGGCGGCTCGTGAAAAATAACCCACTAAAAAATCATCATCTCTTGCGACATATAACCCTGAACCTAAAGCAGCGTAGGCATGGCTTTCCCTGGGGCCATATTTTACTAATTGCAAAGCAGAAGCGGCACTTGTGCCATGGTAGCCCAGTAAATACATATAACCTCCGGTGTTATAAATTTCTTCATATATAAATGATGTTCAGGTATTTTTGAATATTCCCGGCCTCACAGGCCGGATCACAAACCGGCAGAAATATAACGCCTGCCGGAAGATTTTAATAGTCAGATAAATTTCACGCCGGATAGGAGCTTTTGCAACTCTCTGTTTTTATAGGGGTTGTGTGGCCTGCGTGTGATTTGATGAATCACTTATTAAGCACCGCAAAATACCTGATACGGTCAATTATCATCAGGGAGAGCTTTTTATGAACAATATATTTATCTTTAAGATGACTTTCACCGGTTTATCATAAAAGGGCACAGTAATGCGCCCGGAATTTCCCGTTTACCTCCACTTAAATTTCTGAATCTTTCTGTCATAACCACCCCGATTCTCCGCTTCGCAGGAGAGGGCGCTGACCGGGCCGTTTTGCCTTACCCCTTCCGGCACACTTCTTGCTTTACTTTCTCAATCTCTGGCCAATATCAGGTTCATTCATGTCCCTTTCTGCCCTTAATTTTGTACTGGCATCGAAAAAAAGTGAAATTCTCTGCCTGCAACAGCTGTTGGAAATGGGCAGGCTGGTCGGCGCGGTCAGCAGGCTGATCCACATGCTGCAACGTGAACGGGGCACGGCGAATATCTATTTATGTTCGCACGGCGAACTGTGGGCGGAGCAACTGGGTGAGCGGGCGCTACAGGTCCGGATGGCGGAACAGGCAGTGGATCAGCAGTTGCTTGCGCTGGATCTGAACGGTCAGAGCATAGGTAATGCGCCGCGTCTGTTCAGCCGTATCGCTGCCGTCTTACACAGCCTCAGCACCTTGCCGGTGTTGCGCCGTCAGGTGCAGGTACAGGATATCAGCCAGCCGGAAGCGATGCGGCAATACAGCGAGGTTATCCGCACACATTTGGCGCTGGTGTTTGAAGCCGCTGATATTTCAGGTGATCCGTCTATTTCGCGTACGTTACTGGCAATGTTCAGTTTTATGCAGGGTAAAGAACTGGCCGGACAGGAGCGTGCAACCGGCGCAGCAGGATTTGCCGCACGGCATTTCGATGACGTGGCACACCAGCAGCTTTTGGCACTGATCGAAGGCCAGGAGCGGTGTTTTCAAACCTTCAGGGAGTTTGCCGATGCCCGCTGTCTGGCGCTGTGGCAACAGCAACTGGACACCGACAGCAGCGAGTTCGAGCGCCTGCGGCGAATTGCCTGTACCCGCACCACACCGGCGGACGAGGGTCCGGCTGCCGCGCTGCGTTGGTTTGAGGTGACCACGGCACGTATTGACGGGATGAAAGTGGTGGAAGATGTGCTTGAAGACGTTCTGATGGCGTGCTGCCGCGAGCGGATCCGTGAAGCGCAGGCGTCTCTTGCCCTTCAGCAGCAGGATATCGGGCAAATTCCCCCGCAGGATTCGCATTATCCGGCGCTGATCCCGCCGCAACTGAGTCGTTCCGTCCTGGAACTGGTCGAGCAGCAATCCCGTCAGTTACAGGCACTCGACGCTGAACTGGCCGGGCTTCGCGCGACGCTGGCTGAGCGAAAGCTGGTGGAACGCGCCAAAGGATTGCTGATGCAACATCACGGACTGACCGAACCGCAGGCGCATAAAACCCTGCGTGATATGGCGATGAACCAGAACAAGAAACTGTCGGACATCGCCGAAGCGATGCTCGCGGTGTCGGCAGTATTAGGGAAGAAAAGTGATTAATCCTTAAGGAGTATCTGCACTGTTGGTGTGCCATTGTGATGTGCACCACGTTCTGTCGCGGTGCACCGGGCGACGGGAATGACGCGGCAAAGCCGCTAACAGGCTGTTTTTACAGTGATGTACGAAGTTGGCATATAAGCTGCATTGTTTTTACGACATAAGGACTAAACCAATGGCGGTTTAGTCAGGATTACGGATAAAGGCGTCCGTCAGCGTTCAGGAAACTGAGCGCTGACTGGACGCTTTTTTTTTGTTCATTTTTCAACATCACAGGAAGCCGCAATGACGCCAGATGATAAAAAAACTCCGGGACAATTCTCCCGCCGCCGCTTTATTGCCGGCAGTGCGGTACTGGGCGGCAGCATGATGATGCCGGGCTTTATGAACAGCGTCTGGGCGGCCGGTTCAGATGCGCCCGAGAAAAAAGAAATCCGCGTCGGATTTATTCCGCTGACCGATTGTGCCTCCGTGGTGATGGCGGCAATGAAAAAATTTGATGAAAAGTACGGCATCAAAATTATCCCCAGCAAGGAATCGAGCTGGGCATCAGTGCGCGACAAACTCGTGTCCGGCGAACTCGATGCCGCGCATGTGCTTTACGGGCTGGTGTATGGCCTGCAACTGGGCGTATCCGGTCCGCAGCACGACATGGCAATGCTGATGTCGCTCAATAATAACGGACAGGCGATCACGCTTTCTAATCAGCTGAAACAGGCCGGTGTCACCGACGGGGACTCGCTGAAAAAAAGGGTCGATGCCAGCGCGAAAGGCACCTACACCTTTGCGCAGACTTTCCCCACCGGTACTCACGCCATGTGGCTGTATTACTGGCTGGCGAACGCCGGTATCCACCCGTTTAACGATGTGCGTAACGTGGTCGTGCCGCCGCCGCAAATGGCAGTGAACATGAAGATCGGCAACATGAGCGGTTACTGCGTCGGCGAACCCTGGAATCAGCGCGCCATTCAGGACGAAATAGGTTTCACTGCGGTCACGTCACAGGATATCTGGCCGGATCATCCGGAAAAAATTCTCGGCACCACGTCGGCCTGGGTCGCGGCTAATCCCAACGCCGCCCGTTCGCTGACCGCTGCGGTACTTGACGCCTCACGCTGGATTGACACTTCTGACGCCAACCGTATCGAAACCGCGCAGGTTATCTCAGCACGAGCCTACATCAATACGCCGGTAGCAACGATTCAGGGACGGATGCTTGGCGATTACGAAAACGGACTGGGCAAAAAGTGGAAAGACGCACACAGCATGCGTTTCTTCAACGACGGCGCGGTCAACTATCCGTATCTCTCCGACGGCATGTGGTTCCTGACTCAGCACAAACGCTGGGGATTGCTGAACAATGATCCGGACTATCTGGCCGTCGCCCAAAAAATTAACCGTATTGACGTCTATAAACAGGCGGCGACTGCGGCTGGTGGCATCAACCTGCCGTCCGGTGATATGCGCAGCAGCACGCTGATAGACGGAAAAGTCTGGGACGGCAGCAACCCTGCTGAATATGCCAACAGTTTTGCCATGAAACGTTAAGTGAGGTCGCTGATGTCCATGAATTCAAAATCTCATGTTGTCGCGCTGCCTGAACCGGTGAGTGCACAAATTGTACCGATCGCCCCGGTAACGCAGAACGCAGCCGCGCCGGTCAGTGCCGTAAAAACGACTGATACCGCACGGTTGCGCGTCGTGATGCACCGTGTTTTGCAAAAAGCTATTCCGGCGCTGCTGGGAGCCATCGTACTGATCGCCATCTGGCAAATTGCCGCGCTCAGCAGTAAAGGGTTTCCGACCCCGCTGAAAACCTGGGAAGCGGCGAAAGTGATTTTCGCCGATCCGTTTTACATCGCCGGGCCGAACGACATGGGCATTGGCTGGAACGTTCTGGCGTCGCTTAAACGTGTGGCGATGGGCTTCGGGCTGGCGGCACTGATCGGCATCCCGGCGGGATTTCTGATCGGGCGCTTCAGTTTTATCGCCAGCATGCTCAATCCGATCATTTCATTGCTGCGACCAGTCAGTCCGCTGGCCTGGTTGCCTATCGGTTTGCTGTTATTCCAGCGCGCAGAACCCGCCTCGGCGTGGACCATTTTTATCTGCTCGATCTGGCCGATGATCCTCAACACGGCTGAGGGCGTAATGCGTATTCCGCAGGATTATCTCAACGTCGCGCGGGTGCTGAAACTCAGTGAATTCACCGTGATGCGCAAGATCCTTTTTCCTGCCGTACTGCCTTACATCCTCACCGGTGTACGTCTGTCGATTGGTATCGCGTGGCTGGTGATTGTTGCCGCTGAAATGCTCACCGGTGGTGTCGGGATTGGTTTCTGGATCTGGAACGAATGGAACAACCTCAACGTGGAAAACATCATTATCGCCATTCTGCTGATTGGGGTGGTGGGGATGGTGCTGGAACAGGGGTTGATGGTCATTGCCCGCCGCTTCAGTTATGACAACCGTTAGGAGCCTGAGATGAAAAACAACCAAGCCATTATCCGCGTGCAGAACGTCAGCCAGAGTTTCCCGACCGCCAAAGGCCCGTTTCTGGCGCTCGACAATGTCAGCTTTGATATTGCACAGGGTGAAACGGTCAGCCTGATTGGTCATTCCGGTTGCGGAAAATCCACCTTGCTGAACCTGATTGCCGGGCTGAGCCGTCCGACGGAAGGCGTGCTGCTGTGTGATAACCAGGAAATTACCGGTCCTGGCCCGGAACGCGGCGTGGTGTTTCAGAACCATTCTCTGCTGCCGTGGCTGACCACTTTTGAGAACGTCGCGCTGGCGGTGAATCAGGTGTTCAAAGGGGTAATGAGTAAAAGTGAAATGCGTGACTGGATTTCGCACAACCTCGACCTGGTGCACATGGGACACGCTGCTGATAAACGTCCGGGTGAGATTTCCGGCGGTATGAAACAGCGGGTGGGCATCGCCCGTGCACTGGCGATGAAACCGAAAGTGTTACTGATGGATGAACCCTTCGGCGCACTCGACGCTTTAACCCGTGCGCATTTGCAGGATGCGGTGATGGAGATCCAGTCACGCCTGAAAACCACGATTTTGCTTATTACACATGACGTGGACGAAGCGGTGCTGCTTTCGGATCGCGTAATGATGATGACCAACGGACCGGCAGCAAAAGTCGGCGACGTGTTGCAGGTGGAACTGGCGCGCCCGCGCTCACGGCTGGCACTGGCGAACGACCCTATGTTCCACCAGTACCGTCAGCAGGTTCTGCAGTTCCTGTATGAAAAACACCGGTCGGTTGCCTGATTCAGCAGGCGGGATAAGCGCAATGGATAAACCCACTCTGATAGTGATCGGCAACGGAATGGCGGGCGTACGGCTGGTGGAAAGGCTGTGCGAACGTGCGCCGGACCGTTACCGCATTTTGGTCATCGGCGAAGAAAATCAACCCGCGTATAACCGCATTCTGCTTACACCGGTACTTGCCGGGGAGAAACATTTCGATGAGATCGTGACCCATGACGCGCAGTGGTACAAAGGTCACAACGTCACGTTTATCGCCGGGGAGGCGGCGACAGGAATTAACCGCGCTGCCCGCAGGGTGCGGGCTGGCGGGCGGGTGTTTGATTATGACCATCTGGTGCTCGCCACCGGTTCGCGGCCTTTTATGCCGCCGGTGCCGGGCGCACAACTGCAGGGTATTCACGGTTTCAGAAATCAGCAGGATGTGGAAAACATCCTCCGCGGAGAGGACGACGGACAACCGGTCGCGGTGATTGGCGGCGGCGTTTTAGGGGTAGAAACCGCCGCCGCACTGGCGCTGAGAGGCATGCAGGTCAGCCTGTTGCATCGCGGCGCTCATCTGATGGACAGCCAGCTTGATGAACATACCGCAGAACTGCTTCGTGTCAGCCTCGGGACACGCGGTATCAGGTCGGTTTTGCAGGCGCAGACGGTGGCATATGCCGGTGACCCTTCCGGCAACGTCAGAGCGGTGATACTCAGCGACGGGCGTGAAATTCCTGCGCGGCGCGTGGTGGTGGCCGCCGGTGTCCGGCCCGATATTGCGCTGGCGCAGGCTGCCGGACTGGATTGTGATCGCGGCATTCTGGTCAGCGACACGCTGCAAACCACCGACCCGGCTATTTCGGCCATCGGTGAATGCTGTCAGCAGGGGAACCTGACCGCCGGTCTGGTCGCGCCGTGCTGGCAACAGGCTGAGACGCTGGCGGCCCGTCTGGCGGGTGCACCGGTCGTTTCTTCGGTGGAGCACAGGGCACCGCTGCGTCTGAAAGTAACCGGCATTGATCTGTTCTGCGCCGGTGAACTGCACGGCGGTGACGGCGAACAAATTCACACGATGTCTGATCCGGTTGACGGCCACTACCGCCGCCTGTTGCTGCGCGACAACCAGCTTACCGGCGTACTGCTGTGGGGCGATATCAGCGACGGACCGGCGTACTTCGCCCGCATCAGCAATCCCGTCATCCACCGGATGCCACTGAGCATCTTCAGCCCCGGCGATGAACCGGCCGCTGACGGCCTTCCGCCCGTTAAATCAGAACAGTTACCCGCCGGGGTAACCAGGAGCACAGTAATGTCGAAACCCGTATTAGTTATGGCCGGACACGGCATGGTCGGCCACCATTTCCTGCAACAACTGGTCGAGCGTGAATTGCATCTTCAATACCAGGTAATTGTTTTTGCAGAAGAAAAGTCACCCGCTTACGACCGGGTACATTTGTCTGAGTTTTTCTCCGGTCGCAGTGCTGAGTCGCTGTCGGTGGTAGAAGAGGGTTTCTTTGAGTCGACCGGCATTGAACTGCGCCTCGGGCACAGTATCGGTCATATCGACACCCGCCACCGGTTTGTGGTCGATCATCAGGGGCGCCAGACGGCTTACGATTTGCTGGTACTGGCGACCGGTTCTTACCCGTTTGTGCCGCCAATTCCGGGCAACGATGCGCCGGGCTGCCTGGTTTACCGCACGCTGGACGATCTGGCGGCGATTCAGGCCTGTGCAGCCACCGGCAAAACCGGTGTGGTGGTGGGCGGTGGTTTGCTGGGGCTGGAAGCAGCGAATGCACTGAAACATCTCGGGTTGCAAACACATGTGGTGGAGTTTGCGCCCCGGCTGATGGGTGTTCAGCTTGATGAAGGTGGTGCCGCTATGCTGCGCCGCAAAGTTGAAGCGCTGGATGTGCAGGTGCATACCGGCAAAGAAACCCGCGCTATCGTGACCGGTGAAACCTGTCGCTATCGCATGGAATTTGCTGACGGCGGTCATCTGGAAACCGATCTGGTGCTGTTCTCCGCCGGTATCCGTCCGCGCGATCAGCTGGCAAAAGAGTGCGGGCTGGAGGTCGGGCCGCGTGGCGGCATTGTGATTAACGATCAGTGCCGTACCTCTGATCCGGCCATTTTTGCTATCGGCGAATGTGCCTTATGGAACGGGCAGATTTTCGGTCTGGTCGCCCCCGGCTACCAGATGGCGCGCACGCTGGCCGATACGCTTTCCGGCAGCGAGGTGGCGTTTAAAGGCGCGGACATGAGCACTAAACTGAAACTGCTGGGCGTAGAAGTGGCCTCAGTCGGCGATGCGCATGGCCGCACGCCGGGCAGTCAGAGTTATAGCTGGGTCGACGGTCCGGCGGAAGTGTACAAAAAAATCGTGGTCTCGCAGGACGGCAAACGCCTGCTCGGCGCGGTGCTGGTCGGCGACAGCAACGAATACAGCACGTTGTTGCAGATGATGCTTAACGATATGCCGCTGCCCGCCAGTCCGGAAAACCTGATCCTGCCCGTCAGTGCCGGTGCAGCGCCACACACGCCGGGCGTCGCGGCACTGCCGGACGGCGCGCAAATTTGTTCCTGCCATAACGTCAGCAAATCAGATATCTGTGACGCGGTGAAGGGCGGTTGCGGCGATATGGCGGCGGTCAAAGCCTGCACCAAAGCGGCGACCGGCTGCGGCGGCTGTGCAGCGCTGACCAAACAGGTGATGGAATTCGCGCTGACCGAAATGGGCGTAGAAGTGAAAAAAGACGTCTGCGAGCACTTTGCCTATTCGCGTCAGGAAATTTATCACCTGGTGCGTATGGGCAAGCTTCGCAGCTTTGATGAACTGATTGAGAAACACGGCCACGGTCGCGGCTGTGAAATCTGCAAGCCACTGGTGGGATCCATTCTGGCGTCCTGCTGGAACGATTACCTGCTCAAACCGCAGCATTTACCGTTGCAGGATACCAACGATCGTTACTTCGCCAACATTCAGAAAGACGGAACTTATTCCGTGGTGCCGCGCATTCCGGCCGGTGAAATCACCCCCGACGGGCTTATCGCTATCGGCCAGATTGCAAAACGTTACAACCTCTATACCAAAATTACCGGCGGGCAACGGGTGGATTTATTCGGTGCCCGCCTCGAACAACTGCCGGAAATCTGGCAGCAACTGGTGGACGCCGGGTTTGAAACCGGTCACGCCTATGGCAAATCGCTGCGCACGGTGAAATCCTGTGTCGGTTCAAGCTGGTGCCGCTATGGGGTGCAGGATTCCACCAGGCTGGCGCTGCAACTGGAGAATCGTTACAAGGGGCTGCGCTCCCCGCATAAAATCAAAATGGCGGTCTCGGGTTGTACCCGTGAATGCGCCGAAGCACAGAGCAAAGACGTCGGCGTGATTGCCACCGAAAAGGGCTGGAACCTCTACGTGTGCGGCAACGGCGGCATGAAACCGCGCCACGCTGATTTACTGGCGCAGGACATGAGCACGGAAGATCTGATCCGCACCGTAGACCGCTTTCTGATGTTTTACATCCGTACCGCTGACCGTCTGCAACGTACCAGCACCTGGATGGATAATCTCGAGGGCGGCATGGATTACCTGCGTCAGGTGGTGCTGGAAGACAGCCTGCACATCGGCGCAGAACTGGAAAGTGAGATGAACGCAGTGGTCGGCACGTATCAGTGCGAATGGCAAACCACGCTGGCAGATCCGGACCGGCTGGCGCTGTTCCGCCCGTTCGTCAACAGCAGCGAGCCGGATGAAACGGTAGTGATGGTGACGGAGCGTCAGCAGGTTCGACCGGCAACGTCGCAGGAACGGGCTGTTATTGCCGTTAACGCGGTCAACCCGCCGGTGATGGCGGTGCAGGGCTGGGTGGCTTTGTGCGATCTGAGTGCCATACCGGCCAATGCCGGTATGGCGGCGCGGCTGGCTAACCGGCAGATTGCGCTGTTCCATTTACCGGATCATCCGCAGCAGGTTTTCGCGCTGAGTAACCATGAGCCGGACAGCGACGCCAACGTGCTGGCACGCGGGCTGGTGGGTGATGTGAAAGGTGAGCCGGTGGTAATTTCGCCGCTGTACAAACAGCGTTTCCGTTTACACGACGGGCGCAGCGTGGACGACGCGCAGACGACACTGAACGTGTGGCCGGTGAAAGTGGAAAATGGCCGCGTCTGGGTACAGGAACAGCCGGGGGTGAAAACCGCCGACACCGACGTTATCGCGACGGTCAGTGTATGAAAAAAACTGTCGCCACAACACCAGCACTGACCACCTGCGCCTATTGTGGCGTCGGGTGTGGTGTCAGCATGCAGCCGCAGGCCGGAGGGTTCAGTGCCAGCGGTGATAAAACACATCCGGCCAGTCACGGGCGTTTATGCGTAAAAGGCAGCGCGCTGGGAGAAACGCTGGGTTTACAGGGGCGGCTGTTGCAGCCGGAAATTGATCATCAGCCGGTCAGCTGGGCGCTGGCTCTCGATACGATAGCGCAGCGGTTGCGGGCGGTCATCGGCGAACATGGCCCGCAGGCGGTGGCGTTTTACGGTTCCGGTCAGTTACTGACCGAAGATTATTATGTCGCCAATAAACTGATGAAAGGCTTTATCGGCGCGGGAAATATGGATACCAATTCTCGGCTGTGCATGGCTTCTGCCGTGGCGGGTTACAAACGCGCGTTCGGGGCCGACGCCGTGCCGTGCAGTTATCAGGATCTGGAACTGGCCGACTGCGTCTTGCTGACCGGGTCGAATACAGCATGGGCGCATCCTGTCGTGTATCAGCGGCTGGCACAGGCCAAAAAGGACCGGCCACAGATGCGCATTATTGTTATTGATCCGCGCCAGACCGCCACCTGTGATATCGCCGATTTGCATCTGGCGTTGCAACCTGGCAGTGACGCGGCGTTGTTCTGTGGTGCGCTGAACGCGATGGCGGAGAGCGGAAAACTCGACAGCGCTTACCTGCAACACCATACGCAGGGGGCTGAAGATGTCTTGCGGGCGGCGCGGGACTGGACAGTGGCGCGTACCGCCGCGTATTGCGGATTACCGGTGGATCAGTTGCTGGCGTTTTACCAGATGATAGGCCACAGCCAGCGGCTGGTGACGCTGTATTCGATGGGGATCAACCAGTCCGGTTCCGGCGTGGATAAATGCAACGCCATTATTAACCTGCATCTGGCAACCGGCCATATCGGCCGCGCGGGCTGCGGACCGTTTTCGATTACCGGTCAGCCGAACGCGATGGGCGGACGGGAGGTCGGTGGGCTGGCCAATCAGCTGGCGTCGCACATGGGCTTTACGCCGGAAGATATCAGCCGCGTAGGGCGCTTCTGGAAAAGTGACGCCGTAACAAAAACAGCCGGACTGAACGCTGTGGATCTGTTCCGCGCGGTAGAAGAAGGCCGGATAAAAGCGGTGTGGATCATGGGCACTAATCCGCTGGTATCGCTGCCGGATGCCGACCGGGTGCGGGCCGGACTGGCGCGCTGCCCGCTGGTGATAGTCTCTGACATGATGCGTGACACCGATACCACCCGCGCCGCGCATATCTGCCTGCCCGCGCTGGGCTGGGGCGAGAAAAACGGCACCGTGACCAATTCCGAACGCTGTATCTCGCGCCAGCGTGCGTTTCTGCCCGCACCGGGTGAGGCGAAACCGGACTGGTGGATCCTCTGTCAGGTCGCGCAGCGTCTGGGGTTTGCCGAAGCATTCGCCTGGCAGCATCCGGCGGAGATTTTCCGTGAACATGCGGCGCTTTCCGGCTTTGAAAATCACGGTTCGCGGGCATTTGATATCAGCGGGCTGGCGCAGCTTTCGGATGAGGAATGGGACACCCTGCGGCCTGTACAGTGGCCGGTGAATGCGGCAAATCCGCAGGGCACGACGCGCCTGTTTACGGATAACACGTTCTTCCATCCTGACGGCAAAGCGCGGCTGATCCCGGTCACGCCCAGGCTGCCGGTCAATCAGCCAAACGCTGCATATCCGCTGATCATGAACACCGGCAGGGTTCGTGACCAGTGGCACACGATGACGCGCACCGGTAAGTCAGCGCGGCTGATGCAGCACATCAGTGAACCGTTTTGTCAGTTTCATCCCGACGATGCGCCGCAGATCCGGTCCGGCGATCTGGTGCGCGTTGCCTCCTCGCACGGCTGGTTGTTGCTGCGCGCCCAACCTGATCCTCTGCAACGGCGCGGCAGTGTGTTTGTGCCGATGCACTGGAACAGCCGGTTCAGCCAGCAGGCACGGGTTGATGCGCTGATTGAAGCGCATGTTGATCCGCTGTCGGGACAGCCGGAAAGCAAACATATGCCGGTCAGTCTGAGCCGCTGGCCTGCCGCGTGGCAGGCCGAACTGTTTGTGCGTGGTGAAAATATTACGCCACCAGTGACGACGTACTGGAGCCTGATCACCCAGCCGGGTGTGACCCACTTTACGCTGGCCGACTCTTCGCTGCCGGCAGACTGGATGGCGTGGCTGAAGGAGTCTTACGCCACGGACAACCTGATCTGCCAGACCGCGCAACTGGGCGATGACGGTTTCAGCCTGCTGGCCTGGTCTGACGGCGCGTTACAACTGGCGTTCTATGCCCGCCGCAGGCCGCCGTCACCCGACCGGCAGGCTGTGCTGGCGGCATTCACCACACCGCCGCATACGGCACAGCAGCGACTGGCATTACTGGCCGGCCGTGCCGGCAGCGATAAAAAAACCGCCGGTGCCATTATTTGCAGCTGTTATGCCGTGGGGGAAATGCCAATCACTGAAGCCGTCCGCCAGGGATGTCACAACGTGCAACAGCTTGGCGAAAAACTAAAATGCGGCACAAATTGCGGCTCATGCATTCCTGAACTCAAAAAAATCATTGCCGGTCAGCGTGCCACGCTGACGGCGGGAGACAGCCAATGAACAACATTCCCGAAAAAACATTACAGATGCAGCAGATCGCGCAAATTCTGGCGGGTGCCAGCCGGCGTAATCCGGTGTGTCGCGGTGAAGTCTGGCTGGTCGGAGCGGGGCCGGGGGATGTCGAGCTGCTGACCCTGAAAGCGCTGCGCGTGATCCAGCAGGCGGATGTGGTGGTGTTTGACCGGCTGGTGTCTGAGCCGGTGATGGCACTGATCCCGGACGAGGCGCTGCGTATCGATGCCGGTAAATCGACGCGCAATCACACGCTGGGACAGGAAGAAATTAATCAGTTGCTGGTCAGTCTGGCCCAGACCGGGTATCGCGTGGTGCGCCTCAAAGGGGGCGATCCGTTTGTGTTCGGTCGCGGCGGCGAGGAGATGGCACATTGCCAGCAGCACGGCGTGCTGTGTCACATCGTGCCGGGTATCACGGCGGCGATGGGGTGTGCGGCATCCACGGGTATTCCGCTGACCCACCGCAGTCTGGCCCAGTCAGTGCGGTTTGTGACCGGTCATGGCGCACAGGGTGAGCCGGATGTTGACTGGCGGGCGCTGGCCGAAGCGCGTCAGACGCTGGTGTTTTATATGGGCATTGCCAACAGCGAAACCATCAGCCACCAGCTGATGGCGCATGGCTTACCGGGGACGACCCCGGTCGCAGTCATTGAGCGCGGCACCCGGCCGGAACAGCGGGTACTGACCGGCAGGCTGGAGACACTGGCAGACATGATCCTTACCGGACAGGTGCAAACGCCTGCGCTGCTGATTGTCGGTGAGGTGGTGGGGATGTACCGGGCAGAGGGGCAGCGTCAAGACTGTGGGTTGCCACTCCCGCTGGCCTTAAGAGGCGACTACCGCCGCGCCTCTTAAATCTCTCCGGCCTGGAGCCTTTGCTCTCCAGGCTGCTCCGTTAAGCAAGATCCCTGAATGGCCTGCATGCACAATTTCCCCGTACGATCATCCGAAAAGCTTATGCTTAATTGATCCATCTATATCCTTTTTTGTTAGTGGCACCGACCTCATTCCTTATGCAATCCTCTGACTCACAAAAGAAAAAAAATTAAATCTCCTGCTTTGTAAATTTGGGGCGCGAGCCCTCTGCAGACTATTCATAAGGAAAAACGATGGCCGTTATTCAGTTTAATAAACGTCAAATGACAACAAGCAAAATTGCTGCCGGTTTGTTTCTGGCACTCAGCACGCTTTCCACTTTTGCCGCCCATGCTGACCAGCTGGCAGATATTAAAAAAGCCGGTGTTGTGAAAGTGGCGACTTTCGATTCCAATCCGCCGTTTGGGTCTGTGGATGCGAAAACGCACGATATTGTCGGTTATGACGTCGATTTCGCCAAAGCGCTGGCGAAAACACTGGGTGTGAAATTGCAACTGGTGCCGACTAATCCGGCCAACCGTATTCCGTTGTTGCAGTCCGGCAAGGCGGATCTGATTGTGGCTGATATCACCATCACGCCGGAACGCGCGAAAGTAATCGACTTCTCCGTGCCTTATTTCGTCACCGGCCAGCAGTTCCTGGTGCCTGCGGGTTCACCGGATAAACTGGATGCCTATGCCACGGCGCGCATTGGCGCGGTGAAAGGCACCACCGGCGAGCAGGAGTTGCATAACCGCTTCCCGCAATCCCGTGTGTTGTCTTATGACGATATTCCGCTGGCGCTTTCCGCTTTACGTAACGGCAACGTGCAGGCGATTACCCAGGACAGCACCATTCTGGCCGGTCTGCTGGATGGCGCGCCGGACAAGGCAAAATACAAAGTGCTGCCTGAATTACTGAGCAAGGAAGAGATTGGCGTTGGCGTGAAAAAAGGCGAAACCAGCCTGCTGAAAGTGGTCAACGACGAACTGCTGAATCTGGAGAAAAATGGCCAGGCGGTCAGCATTTATAACGTCTGGTTCGGCCCGCAGACTAAATCTCCTCAGCCGCGACTGTTCAAAATTGAAGCCAAATAATTTGTTTTATGCAAGGTAAGACACATGCAGCAGGACACTATCTCAACCGCAGCATCGCCTGCGGTTTTTTCACATTCACCGGCCGCTAAAACCGCCGCCGTCGAATTTCGTCAGGTCAGTAAATCTTTTGGTCCGCATGAGGTGATCCGCAACGTCGATTTGCGTGTGGACAGCGGCGAAGTGGTGGCCGTTTGCGGGCCTTCCGGTTCCGGCAAATCCACCCTGATCCGCCTGATAAACCAGCTTGAATCCGTCACCCACGGTGAAATTCTCATCAACGATCAGCCGGCGCAAAACCTCAAAGGTGCGGCATTACGCCAGTTACGTACGCATATCGGCTTTGTGTTTCAGCAGTTCAACCTGTATGCGCATCTCACTGCCGAGGACAATGTCAGTCTGGCGCTGATCAAAGTGCATGGCTGGAAGAAAAATGTGGCACGCGAAAAAGCACGGGCATTGCTCGGGCGTGTCGGGCTGGGGGATAAAGCGCTGCATTATCCTGATGAGCTTTCGGGAGGACAGCAGCAGCGCGTGGCGATTGCCCGTGCACTGGTCACCGATCCGGGCATTATTTTGTTTGATGAACCGACATCAGCGCTCGATCCGGAAATGATTGGCGAAGTATTGCTGGTGATGCAGGAACTGGCGAAAAGTGGCATCACGATGATCGTGGTAACGCACGAAATGAGCTTCGCCCGTGAAATTGCCGACCGGGTGATTTTTATGGACGGAGGCGAAATTCTTGAACAGGCACAGCCGGAAGATTTCTTCCTGCGTCCGCAGCACCCGCGTGCGCAGCGTTTTTTGCAGAAAGTATTGTTTCCGCTGCATCCGCAGACAGGAGCAGGGCGATGATCTGGCATCCTGACTGGGCGGGTGTGCTGAGCGGCCAGCCGTTGCAGTGGATTATCTCCGGCTTTCTTACCACGCTGTATGTCAGCCTTGCGGGCAGTCTGATCGCCACGTTACTGACAGTGCTGCTGATCGCGCTGCGTCTGAGCACGTCACGTATTGCCCGCGGCACAGTGGCGGCGTTTGTTTCTGTTTTCAGGAATACGCCGTTGCTGGTGCAACTGTTGTTCTGGTATTTCGCCGCTTACGGCGCGTTGCCGCAAAGCTGGCGTTTTTACATCGGCGACAATCATCCGTGGGCGACGTTTCCGGGCAACATTTCATGGCTGACGCCGGAATTTTTGTGTGCCGCCTGGGGGCTGGCGCTGTTCACGGCGGCGTTTCTGGTGGAAGAAGTGCAGGCGGGTCTGAATTCCGTGCCCAAAGGCCAGACTGAAGCGGCGATTTCGCAGGGGTTCAGCCGCAAGACATTGCTGCTTTCCATTCTTTTGCCGCAGGCGCTGACCAACGCCTGGCAGCCAGTCACCGGTCAGTATCTGAATCTGATGAAGCTTTCCTCGCTGGCGACCGGCATCGGTTTTTCGGAACTGACGTATCAGGTCAGTCAGATTGAAAGCTATAACGCACACGCCTTCGAAGGGTTTGCGGTCGGAACATTGCTGTATCTGGCGCTCGGACTGTTCCTCGGCGGGCTGATGACGGCGTTTGGTCCGAAACGTCCGCAGCGCAGGCCGCAGGCGGCAATGACGGAGGAAACCCGCGATGGAATTTGACTGGTCTGTTTTGCAGGATAATTTCACTTATCTGCTGTGGGGAAGACTGGCCGACGGTGAGCCGGGCGGGGTGTTGCTCACATTAATCATGGCGGCATCGGCGGGCGTTCTGGCGTTACTGGCCGGAGTGCTGATGGCGGCACTGGCGTGGCGTTTCGGCGGCCGGACGCGAAAAATCCTGTTCATCTGGGCATCCTTTATCCGCGGGATCCCGCTGATTTTCGTGATTTTCTGGCTGTATTTCCTGCTGCCGGTGGTGTTTGGCGGATCGATTCCCGGCCCGCTGACAGTGATCCTGGCACTGGCCTGGTTTACCTCGGCGGCGGTGATGCATTCGACGCTGGCGGGTCTGGAAGCCTTGCCGCGCGGGCAAACCGAAGCGGGGATCGCGTCCGGCATGAGCTACGGCAAAGTGCTGTTGTTCGTGTTACTGCCGCAGGCATGGCCGAACCTGTTGCCGTCATATCTCGGATTGCTGATTTCGCTGGTGAAAGATACGTCGCTGGCGTTCATCGTGAATGTGCCGGAGCTGACCACCGTGGCCGGACAGGTCAATAACCGGGTGCAAATTTACCCGGCGGAAATCTTCCTGTTTGTCGGACTGATGTATTACGTGCTGTGCGCGTCGCTTGCTGCGTTAGCCGGTAAAGCCTTACGGCGTCGCCGCCGTTTGCACACCTAAACCCGCCGACGGCAGCGCGTGGATAAGCTGCCGCGTCCACGGATGGGCAGGGCGGTGAAACACATCATCGACCTGCCCGTGCTCCACCACGCTGCCGTCTTTCATCACCATTACCCGGTCAGCCAGATGATGGACTACACCTAAATCGTGCGAGATAAATAACAGCGCGGTACGGTGCTCGGCCTGCATTTTTGCCAGTAAGTCCAGCACCTGGGCCTGAACGGAGACATCCAGCGCACTCACCGGCTCATCGGCCACCAGCAGCGCCGGATTCGGGGCAAAGGCGCGGGCAATCGCCACACGCTGACGCTGGCCGCCGGAAAGTTCGCGCGGATAACGGTGCAAAAAACTGTCGCCCAGTTGCACTTCATCAAGCAACTGCCGGATGCGGTTGCGCCGCTGTGCGCCAAAAATGCCTGCATTGTCGAGGCTTTCGCCGATAATTTTCTCCACGTTATAGCGCGGGTCAAACGAACTCAGCGGATCCTGTGCAATCAGCTGAATACCCCGGCGTCGCAGCCTGCGCTGCGCTTCCTCAACCTGGCTCCAGCGGTGTCCCTGGATGTTAATGGTGCCGGAAACCGGTTCGGTCAGCCCGAGGATCATGCGGGCCAGTGTGGTTTTCCCTGAGCCGGATTCGCCGACAATACCCAGCGTTTCTCCGGCAAACAGGTGCAGACTGACGTGACTGACCACCGTTTTTCCGGCGTACTCTTTGCTGAGATTACTGGCTTCCAGTACAGGATTTTGCGTTGAGATATTGCGCACAGGCAGGGGGACGCCACGCTGACCGGAGAGCTGCAAACCGCGCGTTGCCGGGCTCGGAACCGCCGCCAGCAACTGTTGCGTATACGGATGATCCGGTGCGGTCAGCAGTTTTTCACCGGGGCCTTCTTCGACCACTTTCCCCTGATGCATCACCAGAATGCGGTCCGCCAGTTGCCCGACGACCGCCAAATCGTGGCTGATCAGCAGCAGGCTTTGGCCGTTGTCTCGCCGCTGTTGCAGCAGATCTAAAATCTGCTTTTGCACTGTCATGTCCAGGGCAGTGGTGGGTTCATCGGCAATCAGCAAAGAGGGATTTCCGGCCAGCGCGCTGGCAATCAAAACACGCTGGCGCAAACCGCCGGAAAGCTGATGCGGATAGGCACCGAGGCGGTTTTGCGCATCGGGAAATCCCACCGATTTTAGCGAAGCGATCACCTGTGCACTGAGTGTCTTCGGATCGGTCTGGCGGCTGGCAGTGAGCGCATCGCGAAGTTGTCGTCCAATCTGTCGCAGCGGATCGAGTGAGACCAGCGCATCCTGCAATACATAGCCAATCTGGCTGCCGCGAATTTTACGCCAGCGTCGCTGGCTTGCGCCGAGCATGTCTTCGCCGCCGATCATAAAACGATCCGCAGTAATACGCGCTTTGTCATCCTGCAAGCCAAGCAGGCTGCGCGCCGTGACCGTTTTCCCCGAACCGGATTCGCCGACAAACGCAATGGATTCACCGCGCCGGAGTTGCAGATTCAGCCCGCTGACCGCCGCTTTCTCACCACCCGCAGACGGAAAGAAAATCGACAAGTTTCGGATATCAATAAACAGTTCGCTGCTCATGGGCGTTTTCCTTCAAAAGTCGCCTGCCAGTGACGCCCGAGGGTATTCACAGAAATGACGGTCAGGGTGATTGCCACACCCGGCCAGACGCCAATCCACCAGGCATTGCGCAAATAATTACGGCCTTCGGCCAGCATCAGCCCCCATTCGGCGGTCGGCGGTTGCGGCCCCATACCGAGAAAACTCAGCCCGGCGGTGCCGATAATTGCTGTGCCCAGCCCGAGCGTAGCCAGCGCCGGAACGTGCGCAATGGCGTGCGGCAAAACGTGACGCCAGACCAGCACATGACGTTTCAGCCCCAGCGTGCGGGCCTGTTCGACATAACCGGAAGACATCACCACGAAGGTCTGTGCCCGCACCACGCGGGTGAAGCGAGGCACCGAGGCCACCCCCAGGGCGAAGATAAGATTGGTGGTGCCGGGGCCGGTAAACGCGATCAGCATCAGCGCCAGCAGCAGATCGGGAAAGGCAGAAACCACGTCCACCGCGCGGCTGATCAGTTCATCCGCAGGTCCTTTAAACAAGCCGGCCAGCAGGCCGAGCAGGCTGCCAATACTCACTGCCACGGCCATCGCCGCCAGACTGATCAGCAGGGAATAGCGGCTGCCATAAATAATGCGCGCCAGCACGTCGCGGCCAAGCTGATCGGTGCCCAGCCAGTGCCCGGCAGAAGGGGGAAGCTGCGCATTGACCGGATCGGCATTTAACGGGTCGTGATGGGTCAGCAAACCGGGGAAGACCACCGCCAGCAGCACCAGACATAAAAAACCGGCAGCCAGCAAATAGCCAGCGGGAAAGCGGCGTGTGATGCGCCCGGACATCAGAAACTGACTCATGGATTTTCCTCTCCGGCAGCGGGTGCGTCGCGCAGGCGCGGATCGATAAACAGGTACAAAATGTCCACCAGTGTGCTCAGCACTACGTACACCAGTGCCGAGAAAATCGCCACCGCCAGTACTACCGGCAAATCTTTACCCAGCACGGCATCGACGGTAATTTTGCCCAAACCCGGACGGCCAAACACCTGTTCAGTGATCACCGCACCGCTGAGCAGACCGCCGATCAGCCAGCCGGTGAGAGTGACGGCTGGCAGCGCGGCATGGCGCAGCGCATGGCGTAAACGGATAACGGTGTTACCCAAACCCCAGGCGCGCAGCGTCAGAACAAAAGGTTCATTGAGCGCATCTTCCAGCCCGCGCCGCAGCACCTGCGAAACGACAGCGCCTTGTGCCAGGCCGAGTGACAGCGCCGGTAACACCAGTGACGAAAAACTGCGGTCACCGGCGACCGGAAACCAGCGCAGGGTAAAGCTGAAGATAAACAGCAGCACGATGCCAAGCCAGAAAGAGGGCGTAGAGGCCAGAATCAGTTCCACGCAGCCGGCGATACGCTGTCCCCAGCGACGATGCGCGGTAGTGACCGCCATCAGCACGGCAAAGACCAGGCTGACCACCAGCGCCAGAGCGGTGAGTTTCAGCGTTGGCCACAGTTGCGATAACACCAGTGAACTGACGTCCGTATTAAGCAGGTACGAACGGCCAAAATCGCCGTGCAGTACCCGCCACAGGTAATGCAGATATTGCAGATACAACGGCTGATCCAATCCCCATTCAGCGCGGATCGCCGCCTCAATCGCCGGAGTGTGCACCTGTTCGCCCATCAGTAAACTGACAATATCGCCCGGCGCGAGGTAAACGCTGATAAACGACAAAGTGACCGCCGCCCAGAGTACCAGCACGCCGGTGAGTATCCGCCGGGTGATCCGCCCGCCCCATGACGGTTTGGCCTTCGGCCTGCGGGGTGAAATCAATGCAGTTTCAGCCGACATGTGCTGACTCCTTACTTCTGATTAATGCTTGCTCAGCCAGACGTCATAGGCATTTTCCGGCATCTGTTTGAACGGCCTGAAGCCGACACCGTGGACGTAAGCCGCTGCCGCAATCTGGTCTTCCGGCTCGTAAAGCGGGATCGCCAGCGCCTGCTGCAACACCGCGAAATTCTGCAACTGCCCGTAAAACGTTTTGCGCTGTGCATTATCCTGCGTCAGCGACGCGCCTTTGAGCAGCGGAATGATTTCCGGCGCATCGGTGCGGCTGTAGTTGATTGAACCGCCGCCCTCGACCGGCAAATAGTGGTTTTCAATATCGATGCCGTCGGTATCCGTATTGGAGTTAGCAATCGAGCCAAACTGACCGGTTTTGCGCACTTCGGTATAGGTCCCGGAATCGACATAACGAATTTTCAGGTCGATGCCCAGGCGTTGCCGTGCCTGCGCCTGTATTGCCTGTAACAGCACATCACGCTGATCGCGCACCGTTGCCTGTGCCTGAATGATTTCAATGCGCAGGGGCTGGCCGTCTTTGGTGCGGATACCGTCAGCCCCTCTGGTTTTCCAGCCTGCGTCATCAAGCAGTTGGTTGGCGAGGGCCGGGTTATTGCCGTATTTACCGCTCAGGCTGGCGTCATACAGCGGATCCACCGGTGATGTAATGCCCCAGACGCGGGTGCGTTCGCCGCGATAAATCGACTGCAAGATCGGGGAAATATCCAACCCCTGTAAAATCGCCTGACGGACATTCACATCCTGTGTCGGGCCATATTTCACATTAAGAAACAACGAATAAGGCGTGCCGGTATTGAGTGCGTGCTGGTAAGAGAAATCAGGATTATCTTTGAACTCACCGGCATCGTTACCCGAAACGCCTTCAATGACATCTACCTGGCCGGAAAGCAGAGCGCCGGTGCGCACTGACGATTCAGGCAGGAAACGGTAAGTCACCCCCTCGAGATACGCCACGCCCTGATGTTTAGCATTGGCTGATGCCCAGTGGTAACCGGGGTTACGCACATACTCAATCTGCTGGCCTTTCTCATAGCGTTTCAGAATAAACGGGCCGGTACCCGCGATGTCGGTGCCTCCGGATTTCAGCTGCGGCGAAGACCAGGAAGAGGGCGAAATCAGCTTCAGACTGGCAGCAAAGGACAGAAACGGACTGTAAACATCTTTCAGCGTAATGCTGACGGTGTGTGCATCCGGCGTAGCGACGCTGGCGATTCGCCCGGCCAGCGCGCAAATACTCGACCCTGCGCAATACGCCGGATCTTGTGCATGACGGAAGTTTGCGGCGACGGCGGCGGCATCGAATTTTTCTCCATTGGAGAATTTCACGTCATCGCGCAGGGTAAACGTATAGGTTTTGCCGTCGCCAGACACGTTATAGCCGGTGGCCAGCCACGGGATATACGAACCGTCCGGCTTGCGCGCTAACAGTGATTCATAAGCGACGCGCAGGATCAGCTCGGCTTTTGACTGGCCGTTTAACTGCGGATTGAGCGTATTAGGTTCAGTTTCCACGCCCCACGTCAGTGTGCCACCTTGTTGCGGTTGTTCAGCTGCATACAGCGGCTGGCCGGAAGAGAGCACTAACAGCGCGAGCGCAGAGAGAGAACGAACGTGAACAGAGGATTTCATACATTTCCCGTCAGATGATAAACCGTGAATTATTCAAATAAACTCAACCTGTAACGCCGCTTTATTCCGTGCGGCTTGAGGGATTATTAATGTCACGTTGCTAAGTTGTAAAATCACAATATTTGCTTTTCAGAAACAATAAATGACTTAAGGGGTTTCTATGGCTTAACCAAGAGGCGAAATACCGGCTTATCTCATTTGAGGGTAATAAAATGCTTTTTTCTTCGTGGTGTAATCAGCGGCGGTCTCTATTTTTAACGCAGGCAATTTAAACGCAGGCAGTTATGTGCAGATAAAGGAGAGCAGCTTGACGAATACATCCCGCAGACGCTTAAAGACCCTGGTCGGGGCAGGAAGCGTGATCCACGCCTCGAACGATACCCGCCGCCAGACGGGTATTTCACGTGCCATCACGCTGGCTAATATCGCAGAAAAAGAAAAAATCACCGGGCTGTTTACGGCCGATTTATTACAGGCTGATCCTGACGGGCTTTCCGGCCCGACCGGGAGTCAGGATCCGCTGATAACCCTTGCGGCGCTGAGTCAGGTCACGTCACAAATCGGTCTGATAGCCACGGTTTCCACCACCTATCAGCATCCGTATAATCTGGCGCGGCTGATCGGCACGCTTGATCACGTCAGCGGCGGGCGTGCGGGCTGGAACGCAGTAACGTCTTCAGTCGGCGAAGAGAATTTCGGCGATATCCGGCTGCCTGCGCCTGAAGTGCGTTACGCCAGAGCCACAGAGTTTATTGAAGTGATTAACGCGCTGTTCGATGCCAATCAGCCGGATGCCGTGGTGCGCAACAAAAGCGGCGGGGTGAGTATAGATCCGCGCAAGCTGCATCCGATCAATCATCACGGGGATTTTTTCCGCGTCCAGGGCCCGCTGAACGTTCCGCCGCCGCCGCAACACCGGCCGGTACAGTTTCAGGCCGGGCAGTCAGAAGAAGGGCTGAAACTTGGCGCGAAATACGCGGAGGTGATCTACACCTCGCAACCCACACTGGAAGACGCCCGGGCCTTCGTGGAGCGCGTTCATCATCATGCTGATGCCTTCGGACGACATGAAAACCGGCCGCTCATCATGAACTCGCTCCACTCGGTCATCGGCTCAGGCCCTTCTGATGTGGCGCGCCGGTTGTTCGAAAAACACGAGCGTATTGATTATCAGCAGGGGCGTCTTAAAGTGGCGGATATGCTGGGCGGTGACATTGATTTGCGCGACCTTGCGCTGGATCAGCCCGTTCCGCTGCGGTTGTTACCGGATGTCGATCAGATAAACCGCCGTCGCGGCCGGGCAGAGATTTTTAAGCGTTTCGCCTTGCAGGGACTGACGCTGCGCGAACTGATCATACAGGCGCAGGAAACCGGCCACTGGTTTGTCGCCGGTACGCCGGAACAGCTGGCCGACGCCATCGAAGAACGCTACCGCGCCGGTGTGCTGGATGTCATTTCCCTGCATGGCCTCGGGCAGGTGGATCAGGAAGACTTGCTGATCAACGGCCTGTTGCCGGAGTTACGGAAAAGGAAACTTATCGATACCGAATACGGGGAAGAAGATTTCAGGGGGAATCTTGGATTAACATCCAGACTGCCGTAGATCAAGGTCGTGGGCGTCGGCCCACACCCCCCAGGCTCTTTCACTGCGGGCGGAGCGCGCAGTTAAAAAACGCAGGATTCCAAAGGGTTTCGTTTAAAACCCTTTGGGCCAGTGTGGGCGGCGAGCCAACGACCTTGACCTTAAAGCCAGTTTGGGCGGCAACCCAAAGTATTGATTCTAAACCGTCAGTGCATCGGAAGGCACACTCTTAGCAGTGAATTGATTCTCCGGCTCCCGCAACCCCAGATTTCCCCGCAACGTCTCACTTTCGTATTCCGTCCGGTACACTCCCCGTGCCTGCAAAATCGGGATCACACTGTCGGTGAAATCATCGAACGCCGTCGGGGTTCCGCCGCGGACAATAAAGCCGTCGGCAGCGCCCGACGTGAACCAATGTTCCAGTCCGTCAGCGACGTCTTTGGCAGTACCGGAGAAGGTCGGGCGTGGCGTGGCGGCTTCCAGCGCGGCCTGACGCAGGGTCAGCCCGCGCTCGCTGGCGTTGCGTTTGATTTCATCCGTGGTGCTGCGGAAGCTGTTTTGCCCCAAATTACCTATGTCGGGGAAGGGGGCGTCGGGGTCATATTGCGCAAAATCGTGATGCTCGAAATAGCGGCCAAGATAATCCAGAGCACTTTCCAGCGTCACCAGTTGCGCCGTTTCCTGATATTTGCGTTCGGCGTCGGCGGGCGAGTCACCGATAATCACGCTGATACCCTGAAAGACGCGGATGTCGTCAGCGTCACGGCCGTTTAACACCAGCTGACGCCGGACGTCGAGCCGGAACTCGCGGGCCAGCGCAGGGGTTTCCTGACGGGTGTAAATGGCATCAGCGGCTTCGGCGGCAAAAGCTTTGCCCTGTTCCGATGCTCCGGCCTGAAAGACGATCGGACGGCCCTGCGGCGAGCGTCCGACGTTCAGCGGCCCCTGCACCGAGTAGTATTTGCCGTGATGATTAAGTGTGTGCAGTTTCTCCGGCACAAAGAACTGGCCGGTGGCTTTGTTGCGCACAAAGGCATCTTCTTCCCAGGAATCCCACAGTCCTTTCACCACGCTGACGTATTCACTGGCGATGCGGTAACGCTCATCATGTTCCGGATGTTTATCGCGGGAGAAGTTTTTCGCCGAGCCTTCCAGCGGTGAGGTCACGACGTTCCAGCCCGCCCGGCCACCACTCAGATGATCGAGGCTGGCGAACTGACGCGCGACGGTAAACGGCTCGCTGTAGGAGGTGGATAATGTGGCGACCAGTCCGATTTTGCGGGTGACCAGCGACAGGGCAGAAAGCAGGGTAATCGGTTCAAAACGGTTGAGGAAATGCGGAATAGATTTCTCAGTAATATAAAGTCCGTCGGCGACAAATAAGAAATCAAATTTAGCCTGTTCAGCTCGTTGCGCTAATTGCTGGCAGAACTGAATATTAATACTGGCATCAGCAACCGCATCCGGGTGACGCCATGCAGACATATTTCCGGATGCGCCCTGAATAATGGCACCCAGACGTAATTGTTTTTTCTGACTCATTGTTTCATCCTTATGAGGGTATTATTCAGCCGCTGTTAAACCAGCGTGCGTAATTCAGCGATAGAGCGCACCAGCGGCGCCTGCTCCAGTGCTTCGAATGCCTGCTGGTTGAGAATTTTGCGCAGATAGACCAGTTCGACACCCAGCGGATTGGTCGCGGTATGAAATGGCTCATAACCCCGTCGCTGATACAACCCGGTCAGCCACGGATGTTTCACCGCCGTTGCCAGATACACCGCCGGTGATTTCAGCGTGTCCCGCAAAAACGTCTCTTCCACGTAGCGGATAATTTCATTGCCAAATCCCTGGCCTTTGGCGTGTTCTGCCACCGCAAACCAGTGCACAAACGGCCATGGCGCAAGATGATTTTTCGCGGGTGTCCACAGAAAACGGGTGGTCAGCGTCGCGGTCAGTACACCGTCTTTTTCCAGCACATAAGTGGTTTCATTACGGATGACATCCCGCACATCCTCAACGCTGGCGCGGGTAATGGTGAAATGAATGTTATGTTCCAGCAGCGGCTCGTAAGCCTTTTGCAAAAGACTGTGCAGCGCCGCTGCTTCAGACTCCTGAGCAAGGCGGATCACATGGCTCATATTCCGTTCCTTTAGTTCACAACACATCGTTAACAATGATTATTAAAGTCAGGGACAAGCGATGTAAAACAACAATAGTTGCTATGCAGTTGCGGGAGATGGAATAGGGGCGGTCATAAAACTCCCTCCCCTTCGCAGGGGAGAAGTAAAGAGAAAAACTATCTTCCTTTGCATTTAAGATCCTACGGGCAAGATTTCCAGCCTGTCACGGCGCCAACTGAAACAGAGTGTCTGGCGACAGCGCGCAGGCTTTTTCCCGCGCCACGGCTGCGATGTGCCGAATTCAGGGAGTTAAGAGCAGGGAGAGGAAGGAAAAGGGCGTTTTTACAACGCCCTGAGGAGATGCTACTACTCGTCTGTAGGGGGTTTCTTGGCCGGTGTACGCAGCGGACGTTCAACAAATTGCATGGTGCGCTTATCGAAGTACCGGCTTGGCCAGATGATAGAAGGCGGCACACCGATAGCCTGGCTAATCAGCAACTCACCCTTTGGCCAGGGACGGGTAAGCGCATTGGCTAAGGTGGTTGAACATAAACCCGCCGCGCGTGAAACCGCAGACAGGGTGGTGCCTTTTTTGCGCAGTGCAGCAATGATGTCGGCAGGGTGCCAGTCCTGATTAATCAGGATTTCACCCTCATGTTGCTGAATATATGAGGTAGGAAACGGCAGAAATGTCGGACTATGGGGCAGTTTCATGTGTATTCTCCGATGTGATAGTTAACCACCACCGGAGCTGCGAAACTCTTTTTGGTGGTGGCTCAGACAAGGTTCGCAGTACCGGTCACATCGGAATCCGGCCAGCCCGGGGGCTGCCTTGCCTGAGTCACCATAGGATGTACAAATTACAAGCATCTGCATCTGACAGGTGTACCGAGGCTAATACATAATTATTACATATGTATTTCCGATGTGGTATTCAGGCTGCGAAACCTCGCCGCGTTTTTTTGACGCAGCAAGGCAAATATAACGTAAGCAAGGGTGCTAAACCAACTGGATAACCACTGAGATGGGATTTGCTTTCCAGAGAAAAATATATGTTGCAGAGCTTTGCAGCAGGCATTTTTACCCATGAGGGAGAGGGCGCAAAAAGGCAGGCATATTGCTGAAAATGTCTGCAATATGCCTGTTAAGTGCTTTAATTAGCGGGACGGGTGATTCACTTCCACCGGTCGCAAATCAAAAAGTAATACTTCTGCCTGATCACCGTCCGTAAAGGTGAGTTTATCTTCCTGACGGATACGGGCACCGTCACCGGTTCTGAACTCAATGCCGTTCACTTTGATGCTGCCGCGTGCCACATGGATATAGGCATAGCGGTCAGGATCCAGATCAAACGTGGCCTGTTCTGCGCCGTCGAAGAAACCCGCGTAAATCTTCATGTCCTGACGCACCGTCAGTGAGCCGTTGTCACCCTCCGGCGAGACAACCAGACGGAACTGGCCACGTTTTTCCGCTTCAGCCACAGAAACTTGCTGGTAACCCGGTTTGGTACCCGTTTCAGACGGCACAATCCAGATTTGCAGGAAATGGACATTCTCGTCGCCGGAGTGGTTGAACTCACTGTGCGTCACACCGGAACCGGCGCTCATCAGCTGTACATCACCGGGAACAATCACAGAACCGGTACCCATCGAATCTTTATGCTCCAGCGCGCCTTCCAGAACATAAGAGATAATTTCCATATTGCTGTGCGGATGTGCGCCAAAGCCGCGGCCCGGTGCAACCTGATCATCGTTAATGACCAGCAGGTCTGAGAAACCGACCTGTTTCGGATCCCAGTAACTGGCGAAGGAAAAAGTATGGCGTGAATGCAACCAGCCGTGATCACCCAGGCCGCGTTGTTCAGAGAGACGTTGTTCGATCATGATGTGCTCCTCAGTTTGTCAGGGGGGAAGTGCGTTTGCGCTTCCGATGAACAGAGAATACACGTAAACTAATTTGCTCAACAATGCGCTGGTTTGACTATCACTGTCACGTTTTGGTGGACAATCAGCGGCATGATAATCAAGGATGCGGATAAGATGCAGATAGAAGATCTTCGTATTTTTGTTGCGGTGGTAAAGGCCGGGAGTTTTACCGCAGCGGCTGAACAACTGATGCTATCAAAACAATATGTCAGTCGCCGTATGGCGTCGCTGGAGGCTGGCTTAAATGCCCGGCTGCTCAACCGCAACACCCGTAAACTGTCGGTGACCGAATCCGGTCAGTTGTTCGCGCAACATGCTCAGCGGATCCTCGATGACATCGAAGAAGCCGAACGCGCGGTGTCGCCCAAACGGCAGGCGCTTCAGGGGTCATATCGCATCAGCATTCCGATGTCGTTTGGCATCAGCCATCTCTCACCGCTGATTGCCGAGTTTTTAGGTCAGCATCCGGCTATTCAGTTTCAGGTAGAACTGGTCGACCGCTATGTTGACCTGGTGGGTGAAGGTTTCGACATTGCGTTGCGCATTGGTAATCTGGCCGATTCGTCGCTGGTGGCGAGGCGCCTGGGCGAGCTGAAGCGGGTGATCTGTTGCAGCCCGCAATATCTTCAGCGCAAGGGAACGCCGGAAACGCCGGAGGATTTGCTCAGCCATCACTGCCTGCGTTACGGGCGTGAAGGACAGACCGGCTGGGAGCTGGAGCTGCACGGCAAACGCCGTCTGTTTGATGTGCGCGGGCCGATTGTCAGCAATAACGGTGAAGTGTTACGCGATGCGGCCGTCGCCGGACTGGGGCTGGTATTACTGCCGGAATTTATCGTCGGCCCGGCACTGCAATACGGGGCGCTGGTTCGCGTACTCGATGCGTTTCATCCCGGCCCGCTGAGCCTGCACGCCCTTTATCCGCAGCATCGTCAGCGCAGCGAAGTCACCCGGGTATTTCTCGACTTTTTACAGGAGAGACTCAAGGCACAACTGCTGGTGGCGGTCTGAGAGACATGCTGCGGATGTAAGCCGATCTGTCTCACACTTTTTTGGCGATCACACATAAATCCAGTGTTTCGTAGGATTAGCATCGTTTTTTCCTATAAAAACTGCCGTACTTTCATGTTACGCAAACGTTAACTGAAGGGGCGGGAAATGAATCATTCATCTGAGCAATATTTTGCAGCACTGGGCGCAACACAACCGTTAACGCCGGCACAGGCGGACGAACTGGAGACGCGCGGATACCTGATTATTCATGATGTGATTGACCAGGACTGGCTGGCGGATATGCGTGTCACGTTTGACGCGCTGGTGGAAAAAGAAGGCGATAATCTCGCGGTGGAACATCATCAGGAAGCCACCGCCACCCGTATCGCCAATATGATCAACAAAGGCACTGTGTGGGAAAAGGTCTGGTCGCATCCGCTGATCCTGTCCGTGTGCCACCATATTTTCGGCGGCGCGTTTAAGGTTTCGAGTCTCAATGGTCGTGAAGCGCTGCACCGGGGAGGACATCAGCCGCTGCATGCTGACTGGAAAAAACCGCGTCCGGATTTCCCAAAGGTGCATCTGGTCAATGCTATCGTGGCGATTGACGATTTAAGTGCCGCCAACGGTGCGCCACGTATTATTCCGGGCACTCATCACCGCCCTGAATTGCCGGAGGACGTGCTGGCGGATGTCGAATTGCCGCATCCGGATGAGGTGGTGTTTGAGGCACCGGCAGGCAGTGTGATGATCTATAACGCTCATGCGTGGCACGGTGGTACCAATAACCACGCCGGCACACGTCGCCGGGTGCTGCACAGTTTGTATATTGATCGTGCCGATGCGCAGCAGCAGGATCAGCGTAAATGGCTGACGCCGGAAACGGCAAGCCGCCTGACGCCTGCGCAAAAATGGTTGCTCGACGTGCTCTGAATGGCTGTTTCCCTCCGGGCCTGGCCGCCGGTCAGGCTTTTTTATTGCATTTTACCGGGTCTTATAATGGACACCAGAAGGGGCACGGTGTGGCAGGCGGGATTACCGCGTATTTGTTAGGTGTATGTTATGATCAAAAGAAATCCTCTGAGAGGCTGCCATGCTGCAAGACGTGATAGAAACACTGTTCCGATCGGTATCCGGCAGTGATGCGTTTGCTGTCCGGTTCCCTGATAATTCCCTGCCTGCGCCCGAGCTGGCCTCGGTGGTTAGTTTTCCGCGTATCGAATTTGTGGTTGAAGGCGAAGTCCGTGATCGCAGCATCGCCGCCGGTAAAGGGCTGCTGAGGCAGGGCGATGCACTGTATATTCCGGGCGGGAAGTGGAATCTGATGGTGTGGGATCAGTCCGCGACAGTGCTGAGTATTCTGTTCAGTAAAGAAAAACTGGGTTTCAGTTTGCAGTTCTGGGATGGCGTGACATTTACCGGTACCGATAAGCAAAGTGTTTCGCGCCTTGGTCCGCGGGTAGGCTCGTTTTTGTTGCAGGCGATGAATGAAATTATCTCTAATCCTGACGACCAGCAAACCGCGCGCTGCGTGGTCGCGGGGTTGTTAAGTCATTGTCAGGAACAGCTCGCCAACCGGGCGCAGATCCTCACCCGCAGCGGTGCGCTGTTTGAGGTCATCAAAAAATATATTGAAGAGAATGCCGCACTGCCGCTGACGCGCGAAAACGTGGCAAAGCGTTTCCATATCACCCCCAATTACCTGTCTCATTTATTTCGGAAATCCGGTGATATCGGCTTCAGTGAGTATCTGAATCATGTCCGGCTGGAAAAGGCGAAACTGCTGCTTAAAGGCTATGAGCTGAAAATCAAAGAAGTGGCAGCCAGCAGCGGCTTTGTTGACAGCAACTATTTCTGCCGCGTTTTTCGCAAAAGCACCGCCCGTTCGCCTTCTGAATATCGCAGTCAGTGGCTGAGCCAGTTGTCGGATCGAAAGTCGTAGCCAGCCTGTAGCCTGAAAGTAAAACATTCCGCACCGCAATGGGGCGAATTGTTTTTTTCTGGTGCAAAAAAACGTCATTTTTTGTTCACTTTTATGCCTCACTGCCCGTCACAATCGCCATATTCTGCCGCTATTCCTCCGTTTTGATAAGTTGGCATTCTGCTTGCTAGGTTGTACATACAAGTTAGTACATGTCAGGTCTGCGAAATGATCACAAGCAGGCGTCCTGTGAAAAACACTCCGTAATGTGGCTGGAAATGTAATGATTTCATTTGAGAACATAAGCAAATTTTACGCAGATGGTACGGTGGCTGTAGACAGGCTGTCGTTCAGTGCGCCAACAGGGAAAATCACCATGCTGGTCGGGCCCTCGGGCTGCGGCAAAACCACCTCGCTGCGTATGATCAACCGGTTAATCGAACCCTCTTCGGGCAGCATTTTGCTGAACGGGCAGCCGACCGCCGGAATGGACCTGGTAAAATTACGCCGCAAAATAGGTTATGTGATCCAGAACGCGGGGCTGTTTCCGCATAAAACCGTGCAGGACAACATCGCGGTCACGGCGCTGCTCAACGGTGCGACACGTACGGCTGCGCGTAAAAAGGCCCTCGAATTACTTGAGCTGGTCGGGCTTTCCCTGTCGATGGCGGAGCGCTATCCGTGGCAGTTATCCGGCGGTCAGCAACAACGGGTGGGCGTGGCGCGTGCGCTGGCATCGGACCCGGAATTTATGCTGATGGATGAACCTTTCAGCGCTGTCGATCCGGTGGTGCGCGAACAGTTACAGGATGAATTTTTAAGGTTACAGCGTGAAATCGGCAAGACCATTATTATGGTTACTCACGATATTGATGAGGCGATGAAATTAGGCGATCAGGTCGCCGTTTTCCGCCCCGGGGGGCGTCTGGCGCAAGTCGCCTCGCCGGTGAAATTACTCAATGAACCGCAGGATGTGTTTGTTGCTGATTTTATTGGTCGTGATCGCGGATACCGTAAACTTTCCTTCGACAGCATCCCCGGGAATATCAGTCTGACGAAAGAACCTGTCATCGAGCCGGGTATTTCCGTCAATGCAGCCAGAGCCCTTGCCGGAGAAAGTGCCTGGGTGCTGGTGGTAGAAAATGAATGTCCGCTCGGCTGGTATGATGTCACACAAAATAAAATAACCGTGGATGCGGAAGATATTAATCTCGGCAGTACCTTCGCGCCGAAAAATGGCACGCTGCGACAGCTAATGGATGCCGTATTAAGTTCTCCCTGTCAGCGCGGTATTGTGGTAGATGAACATCAGCGTTTTATCGGCACGGCCACTATAGAACACGTCTTTTCACTTTCTTATTCCCGGACTGTGAGGTAGTGCCATGCGTTTTGACTGGTTATTTCAGCAGCGGGAAAATATATTAACGCTGCTCGGCTGGCATATTTACCTGTCTGTTATTCCGGTATTGATCGGGCTGGCACTGGCTATTCCGGTAGGCGGTGTTTTACACCGATGCGGAAAATTTAAAGACGGTATTCTGAATTTATTAGGATTGCTTTATACCATTCCTTCACTGGCGTTATTTGTTCTATTGCCCGGTCTGCTGGGCACAAAGATTCTGGATGTAGTTAATGTCGTGGTGGCCCTGACATTGTATGCATTTGCGTTGCTGATCCGCACCGTATGCGACGGACTGGATTCTGTGGCGGATGATACCCGCCAGGCCGCTGTCGCCATGGGCTACCGACCCTTGCAGCGTTTCCTGAGCGTGGAATTACCGCTGGCCGTGCCGGTCATCGCCGCCGGTATGCGGGTGGTGGTGGTTTCGAATGTCAGTATTGTGTCGATTTCGGCGCTGGTTGGCATGCCGCAACTGGGGGCATTGTTCACCCAGGGTTTTCAGCTGCATTTCCTGACACCGATTATTGCCGGTATTTTCCTGTGCATTGTGCTGGCGCTGCTGCTGGATAATCTGGTGCTGCGTACCGGCAATAAAATGACCACATGGCAACCGAAAAGGAATGCGAAATGATTAACTGGTTGCTGGACTCCGGTCACTGGCTCAATGATGACGGTTTGCTGATGCTCATCTTTCAGCATCTGATTTACAGCATTGAAGCGTTGTTCATCGCGGTGATTATTGCTTTTCCGATCGGTTGCTATGTCGGCCATACCGGTAAAGGTGCGACGCTATTAATCGGCAGCGCCAATGCCATGCGGGCGCTGCCTTCATTCGGGTTAATCATCTTGCTGGTAATTCTGTTCGGGCCGGTATTTGAATCGGACCTGGCTTTTATTGTGCCTTGTCTGATTGTGCTGATTATTCTGGCCTTACCGCCCATTATGATGGGGGTGTATTCCGGCATCCGGGCAATTAACCCGGCAGTTATTGATGCCGCAACCGGTATGGGGTATTCACCGCTGAAACTGTTGCTGGCGGTAGAAATACCCTGCGCGCTGGCGCTGATATTATCCGGTATCCGCAGTGCTGCGCTGCAAATTGTGTCTACAGCCACGATTGCAGCGTATGTTTCGCTTGGTGGCTTAGGGCGGCTGATTATTGATGGCCGTGCACAGAATGATTATCCGCAAATGGTTGCGGGTGCTTTTATGGTGGGAATATTAGCGTTACTGGTTGATGTATTTTTCTCTTTTTTAATTCGTTTCATTGTTTCACCAGGATTGCGGCAGCGTGAGCGCCGCCGTAAAAAAACCATTCCTTTATCGAATCACTGAATTATCTACTCACTCATTCCGGAGCCTGACAAAAATGAAATTGAAAAATTTGCTCGCCGTTGCCCTGTTTTCTGCTGCCGTCGTACACGTCCCTGCTGCGTTTTCCGCTGATACGGGGGGCACTATTATCATCGGCTCAGCGGATTTCCCCGAAAGCCAGCTGATTGCCACTATTTATGAGCAGGCACTGGCAGCAAAAAATGTGAAGGTGGAAACCAAACTTAATATTGGCAGCCGTGAGGTGTATATGCCCGCGCTGCTTGATGGCTCCATTAATCTGATCCCGGAATACAGTGGTGCCACCCTGAGTTATCTCGACGAAAAAACGCAGGCTCATTCTTCTGAAGATGTGGCGGCGGCACTGGCAAAAGCTTTACCGGAAAAAATCAAAATGCTGGATATCTCAGCCGCGCAGGACAGTGATGTGCTGGCTGTGACTGAGAAAACGGCCAAAAAACACAATCTGAAAGACATCAGTGATCTGGCACCGGTGGCGAAAACGCTGGTTCTGGGCGGTCCGGCAGAATGGAAAACCCGTCGTGAAGGGGTGAGAGGGCTGAGCGAAGTGTACGGCCTGACCTTTAAAAACTTCAAAGTGCTCGACGTCGCCGGCCCGCTGACACTGTCTGCGCTGACCAATAATCAGATTCAGGTCGCGGACATGACCTCAACCGACCCGGCGATTAAAACGAAAAATCTGGTGGCGCTGGAAGATTCCAGACACTTATTCCCGGCGCAAAATATTGTGCCGCTGATTGCTAAAGACAAAGCCAGCGAGGTGGTCGAAACCACGCTGAACAACGTGTCCCGACAACTGACCACCAGCGATCTGATCGTGATGAACGGCAAACTGGCGAATTTTGAAAGTGTGGATGCCGTAGCAAAAGAGTGGCTGGCCGGGCACGGGCTGGATAAATGATGACGCGCACTGTCATCTTAGGCACGGCGGAAACCTCCGTCCGTGATATCGCGGATATCGCTTACGGGGCACCGGTGTTGCCGGACCCGTCAGCGTCAGATGCCATGCTGATCGTGCATGAGAAAATCAGGCAGGCGATTGCCGACAACAAAGTCATTTACGGCCTGACCACCGGCGTGGGTGACCTGGTCACTCAGCGCTTATCACCGGAGCAAATTTCTGACGTACAGCTCAATATGCTGAAAAGTCACGCCTGCGGTACGGGGCCGGTGCTGGCGCAGCATGAAGTGCGGGCGATGATGGCGGTGATGATGAAATCGCTGCTGCAGGGCTACAGTGGCGTCAGCCCTGCGCTGGTGCAAACGATGGCCGACATGCTTAACAAGGGGGTGACGCCCTGGTCGCCTGCCAAGGGGTCGGTTGGTTACCTGATTGCCACTGCGCATATCGGGCTGTCGGTGTTTGGTTACGGAAAATCGTTCTATCAGGGCGAACTGTTACCGGCACGGGAAGCACTGGAACGGGCGGGGATTGCCGTGCGCATTCCCGGTCCGCGCGAAGGCCATGCGCTGGTCAGCGGCACCTATGAAATCACTGCGCTGGGCTGTCTGGCGGCGCAAGCCTTCCGCGAATTACTGCCGGCGGCGGATGCTGCTGGTGGCATGAGCCTGGAAGTGCTGAAGGGGAATATCCGCGGGTATGATGCCCGCCTTCACGCATTGCGCCCGCACGACGGCCAGCAGGAAACCGCGCGGATTTTGCGCTGTTTCCTGCGTGACAGCGAGATCCTGGATAAATACCGGGATTTTCGCGTTCAGGACGCACTGAGCCTGCGCTGCATTCCGCAAATGCATGGCGCGGTACGGGATGTACTGAGTTACTGCCTGAAAACGCTGACTACCGAAGTTAATTCGGTCACAGATAATCCGGTGTTTATTGTGGAAGAGGGGGAGCTGAATGTTTTGCCGGGCGGCAACGGGCACGGTGCGCCGGTGGCGTTGTGTCTGGATGCACTGGCGATTGCCATTGCGCAACTCAGCACCGGTTCGCAGGCCCGCGCTGACCGACTGACAAACAGTCATCTCAGCGGATTACCGGCTTTTCTGGTGGCCAATGGCGGGGCGCATTCAGGCATGATGATCCCGCCTTACGCTGCGGCCGCGCTGGCAGGGGAAAACCGTGCACTGGCAGCACCGGCCAGCGTGCATACCGTATCCACCTGTGCCGGACAGGAAGATCACATTTCCATGGGGGTAACAGCGGCGCGTAAAGCGATTGATGCCGTTGAAAATGCCATTGATATTGTGGCGATAGAAATCTTGTGTGCCACGCAGGCGGTGGAATTCCACCGTCCGCTGCGCGCCTCAGCGGGCACGGAAACCGTATTGTCTCTGGTGCGCGGGCAGGTGGCCTTCCGGCAGAGTGACGAGGAAATGTATCCGGATATGCTGGCTATCCGTCAGCTGATCGGACAGGGCGATATCTTGCGCGCGCTGACCCCCCTGATTTTCGCAGACCTTGCTGACGGAGAAAATGTATGAGTACATCCGCGACATCACGGCCGCTGGAGGGGATCAAAGTGCTTGACCTTTCCCGCGTGCTGGCCGGGCCTTACTGCGCTTCGCTGCTCAATGATTTGGGTGCGGAAGTGATCAAAATTGAAATGCCGGGTAAAGGTGACGATTCCCGTGATTTCACGCCGCATATTCATGGTGAAAGTACCTACTTCATGCTGCTTAATCACGGCAAAAAAAGCCTGACGCTGAATCTGAAATCTCAGCAGGGACGGGCGGTGCTGGAGCAACTGATTGAAGGCGCGGACGTGCTGGTGGAAAACTTCCGGCCCGGCGTGACCACGCGTCTGGGCATTGATTATGACGCTGTGAAGAAGATCAATCCGAAGCTGGTGTATGCCAGTATTTCCGGCTTTGGTCAGCACGGGCCGCTGGCGCACAAAGCAGCTTATGACCATGTGATCCAGGCAATGGGCGGCATTATGCAGGTCACCGGCTGGGCGAATGGTGAACCGACCCGGGTGGGGGATGCGATTGGTGATGTGGTCTCGGGGCTGTACTGTTCGTGGGGCATTCTGGCGGCATTGCTGCAACGGGGCATCAGCGGTCTCGGGCAGCATGTGGATGTCGCCATGCTCGATGCGATGGTATCGATGCAAATGGTCTCGCTGACACAACTGCTGGGCGGCATACCGCTGGCCGGGCGACTGGGCAATGCACATCCCATCAGCGCCCCGATGGACAGCTACCGTGCGGCCGACGGTTATCTGGTGATTGCCGTGGCGAATGACAGCCTGTTCCGCCGTCTGGCACAGACTATAGGTAAACCGGAAGTGGTGCAGGATGTGCGTTTTGCCACGGATCCGCAGCGCCTGAAACATCAGTACGCATTACGGGTGCTGATTGAAGAATGGCTGCACGACAAAACCGTGGACGGGGCGCTCGCCCTGCTTGATGCAGACGGCATTCCTGCCGCCCCGGTCTGGGGGCTGGATCAACTGCTGCAAAGCCCGCATGCCGCTGAACGGGGACTACTGCATCAGGTGAAACATCCGGTTGCCGGTGAAATCAGCATATTACCGCAGCCGGTGAAGCTGAGCGGCATGCATCAGATACCCGATTTAATGCCGCCACGGCTTGGTGAACACACGCGCGCCATTCTCAGCGCGCAACTGGGGCTGTCTTCGCAGGAGATGGACACACTGGAGCAACAGGGCGTTATTTAACCGGAGGCAGATAATATGGCATCAACACAGGTTGCGGTGATTGGCGCGGGCACCATGGGTGCGCGCATCGCGGCGGTATTTGCCGCCAGCGGTTTTAAGGTGGCGCTTTATTCGCGTACGGAAAACTCGCTGCACAAGGCTGCAAAAGTGATCGACAGCATCGACGCCGGACTGGCATCAGCGGTCACTTTTACGACATCCCTGGCGGAATGTCTGAAAGGCGCGAAGATTGTTTCGGAAAATATCGCTGAGGTGCTGGCACTCAAACAGCAGATTTTTCAGGAGATCGAAAAACAGGTCAGTGACGACTGTCTGCTGACCACCAACACCTCCAGCGTCCCTGTCGGGCAGATTGCCTCTTCGCTGGCGGTGCCGTCGCGTTTTATTGGCCTGCACTGGTTTAATCCGGCTGATGTCATGCCGATGGTGGAAATTGTCTGCGGGCCGCAAACCAGTGACCAAACGCGTCAGCAGGCCGGTGCATTGTGTCAGCAACTGGGCAAACAGACAGTGACCCTTCATAAAGACGTACCGGGGTTTATCGTCAACCGGCTGCAATACGCCATGCTGCGCGAGGCGTTGCATCTGGTGACGGCCGGTATAGCCAGCATCGAAGACGTAGATTTTGCTGTGCAAAGCACACTTGCACCGCGCTGGTCGGCGATGGGGCCGCTGAAACTGATGGATTTTGCCGGGCTGGATACGGTAAAGAATGTTGCGGCGATCTTATTGCCGGTGTTATCCCGTGACGACGCGTTGCCGCCGTGGTTGCTGGAGCACATTGAGCAGGGCCACCTGGGTACCAAAACCGGCGCAGGGTTTTATCCGTGGACGGCACAGGATATTGAAGAAGGGCTCGCGCACCGTAATACCACAATCCGCGCCATCAGCAGGATGCAAAAACCATGAGCGAACTTATCCGCTGTGAACGACATCAGGGCGTGGCGCATATCACCCTTAACCGGCCGGAAAAACTCAATGCACTGAGTGCGGAGATGCTGACGCAATTGCTGGAGAAAATGCGTGAACTGGACGGGGATAAGCAGATCCGCGCCATGGTGATTTCCGGCTCAGCGCGGGCGTTTGCCGCCGGCGCTGACACCGGTACGCTGGCTACCGCCTCAGCGATAGCCCTTTACACCAGCGGTTTCAGCGAAAAATGGGATCAGATCGCCGCCATTGAAAAACCCGTGATCGCGGCACTGTCCGGTTATGCGCTGGGTGGCGGACTGGAACTGGCGTTACTGTGCGATATCGTGATTGCTGATGACACAACCGTTATCGGGCTGCCGGAAACACATATCGGGATTATCCCCGGCGCAGGGGGGACGCAGCGGCTGGTCAGGTCTGTGGGGAAATCACTGGCGATGGAAATCATCCTCGCCGGGCGAAAAATCAGCGCCACCGAAGCGCTGGCTGCCGGGCTGGTCAGCCGCATCACCACACCTGAAGCATTAACGGCACAGGCGCTGACGATTGCGCATAATATTTCCCGTGCCGCACCACTGGCTATTAAGATGGCCAAAAAAGCCGTGCTGGCGAGTTTCGATATGGGCTTAACGGCAGGCATCAGTTATGAGCGTTCGTTGTCCGCCCTGATTGCGGCCAGCGAAGACCGCAACGAAGGCATGCGCGCACTGGCGGCGAAAGAACAGGCGGTGTTTACCGGCGAATGACCTCCGGCAACGCGCGCCAGGCAATATACAAGGCAGGAATGATGTCAACAAACAGAACGCTATCCGAAGTCATTGCGGACGCCGGAGACGAGCCATCTCCGCTGTATAAGCAGGTGAAACAGGGGATCATCAACCAGATCCTGCACGGGCACTGGCAGCCGCGCCAGCGTGTGCCTTCAGAAAGTGAACTGGTTGCCGAGCTGGGATTCAGCCGGATGACCATCAACCGGGCACTGCGCGAATTAACCACCGAAGGCTACCTGCTGCGTTTACAGGGCGTTGGCACCTTTGTCAATGAAATGAAGGCGTTTACGCCGATGCTGGAAGTCAATAACATTTCTGATGAGATCAAAAACCGCGGGCATTTTCATACTTCCCGCGTTTTGCAACTGGATGAGCAAATTGCCAGTCACAATATGGCAATGAAATTTATGCTGCCGCCCGGCGTAGCGTTGTTCCATTCGCTGATCGTGCATTACGAAAATGATATTCCGGTACAGCTGGAGGACCGGCTGGTGAATCCGGATATTGCACCGTTGTATTTACAGCAGGACTTTACTAAAACGACGCCTTTCGCCTATCTCACCCAGCTGGCACCGCTGACGGCGGGTGAACATACCATTGAGGCCGTGATGGCCGGTAACGACGAGCAGCGCCTGCTGAATATTCATCAGACCGAGCCATGCCTGCAAACCCTGCGTCGGACCTGGCATCATGAAAAAGTCGTCACCTGCGCCCGGCTGTTATATCCGGGCGGCCGTTACAAGATGTTCGGCAGCTTTAAGAAATAAACCGGGCAGGATCAGGCAAGGATTCAGGAGGACTGTGGCTTGTGACTTCGGCGTTAAATTCTATAGTGAATAGGTCATTAACGACTCAGGAATTGACTGATGAAAACTGTCGGATTTGCTGCTTACGATCCTAAAAAACCGCTGGCACCGTTTACCTTTGAACGTCGCGGCCTGCGTGATAACGATGTCGCAATGGAAATTCTGTATTGCGGCGTTTGCCATTCTGATTTACATACCGCAAGAAATGACTGGGGCTGGAGCTACTATCCGATTGTTCCCGGCCATGAAATCGTCGGGCGCGTCACACAGATTGGTAAAGGCGTCACCCGCTATAAACCGGGCGATCATGTCGCTGTGGGGTGCATGGTAGACAGTTGTCAGGAATGCGATCAGTGTAAAAAAGGTGAAGAACAGTTGTGCCGCGAAGGTAATACCGGCACTTACGCGGGTTATGACCGTTTCACCAAAGCACCGACGCAGGGCGGATACTCCAAGCATTTAGTGGTGCGCGAGGAGTTTTGTCTGCGCATGCCGGAAGGGTTAGATCTTGCCAAAGCCGCGCCGCTGCTGTGCGCCGGTATCACCACCTGGTCGCCGCTGAAGACCTGGAACGTCGGGCCGGGCAGCCGCGTCGGCGTGATCGGCTTGGGCGGTCTGGGGCATATGGCGGTCAAACTGGCGGCCGGTCTGGGGGCAGAGGTTACGGTCGTGAGCCGTTCCAATGCCAAAGCAGCCGATGCGCTGGAATTAGGCGCAAGCCGTCTGCTGGTCAGTGCCGACAGTGACGCCATGGCGCAGGCACACGATCATTTTGATCTGATCATCGATACCGTACCGGTCAGACACGACATCACGCCGTATCTGCCGTTGCTGGATGTGGACGGCACGCTGGTGCTGGTCGGGCAGGTCGGGCCGATGGAAGAATTTAACACCGTTCCGCTGCTGTTAGGCCGTCGCCGCGTGGCGGGTTCGCCCATTGGCGGGATCCGCGAAACGCAGGAAATGCTCGATTTCTGCGCGGAGAAAAACATTCTGCCGGATTGCGAAATGATCCGCATGGATGAAATTAATGAAGCGTTTGAGCGTATGGAAAAGGCCGATGTGCGCTATCGTTTTGTGATTGATATGGCCTCGCTGGCCGCGCCTGCGGTGGTGTAATCTCCCTGCGTAAGTAAAACAGCAATGGCTCCTGCGGGAGCCATTTTTTCAGGCAGAAACCGGTACGGTTGCGCGTCTTTTCAGCGGTACGGTGATGAAAATCAGGCATGCGACGACCAGGCCGATGCCCGTCCAGCCCATCGGCGGCAAACGTTCACCGACAATCACGACCGCCAGCACCGCCGCGACCGCCGGTTCCAGCAAGGTTATGGTGGTTGCCATGCTGGCCGGAATGCGCGCAAGGGCATAGCCGAAACAGACATAACCTACAAACATCGGGATCAGCGCCATGTAGGCGCCGACCAGGGCGTTATTCCACGAGGCCAGAAGCGGCGCGCCGGTTACCCACAGTACCGGCATCAGCAATAAACCGCCGAGCCCGAAGGTGGCACCCATCGCCGCACGGGAAGGGACGCCGCGCTGCATTAAATGACGTGCCGCCCAGGAGTAAAGCGCGTAAGTCAGCCCGGCAACCAGGCCAAGCGCCACACCGGCAATCGTATGGTCGCCCTGACCGGAGACGGCATGACCTGCGCTTTTACCGATGCAAAGCAACACCATGCCCGCTACGCCAATAGCCGCACCGGTCATCCAGCGGCGGGTAAGGCGTTGTCCGTCGAGATAATATTCAATCAGCGCTGACAGCAGCGGGGCGGAACCGATGGAAATCACCGTGCCGACCGTGACGCCCGCCAGATGCATCGATGCGTAAAACGCCAGGGGATAAACCGCGACCGCCAGTGCGCCGGTGAGTAACATGCGGCCGTTTTGCCGCAGTGTTACCCGGCTGGCGACAATCCCTCTGGCGGAAATCAGCGCCTGCAACAATCCGCCCAGCCCCATCGCCACGGCCCCGATCGCCAGCGGGCTGACGTCGGGTGCAAATGTCGCAGCCGTACCGGTTGACCCCCAGAGAAAGGAAGCAAATACCACGGCGAGTACACCTGTCATGCGTTCACGAGGCGTTATCGTCATGATGCCTCCATCATTGAGGCCGCCATGTCCATCGCCTGACGGACACATTGACCGTTGCCCTCCAGACCCGCACGCGAAATCGCACCTTCCAGTAAAAAGGAAAAATGCCGTGCCATCAGCCGGGCTTTCGCGTCGTCATCAGGAAACAGTTCCAGAAGATGTGCGGTTACGATGGCTTCGACATGTTCTTTATGCCCGCGCACGGCCTGTCTGCCGGGAGCTCCGGCGGGCAGTTCGGCGGCGGCATTCAGCAACCCGCAGCCGCGAAAACCACGCTCATAGGCAAATTCAGCGTGATCGTCATAGGCCTGAAATACGGCGAGCACTTTTTCCTGTGGTGTTTTGGCTTTTTTAACGCGCAGGGCGTACAGCTCCAGCCATTCATCGTGACGGATTTCAATGTACGTCGCGACCAGTGCAGCCTTGGATTCGAAATTGTTATAGAGGCTTTTTTTGGCGACACCGGCGCGTTTGACGATGGCATCAATCCCGGTCGCGGCAATGCCGTCGTTATAAAACAGAACGCGGGCGGCACCGAGCAGCCGGTCACGTGCGGATTCAGGTGTGGACATTTTATTTATCTCGTCTTGTACAGATACGAGTAGGTATACCAGTCTACCTACTGCTTGTAAACACCCGGTATGAATAAGAAAAAGTGACGACTTAACCGTGCCTTTAGTACGGGAAAGAGACATAATCCGTTAAAAGCGGCGGAGAGACAGCGGGTTGGAGCCATCCGCCGCAGGCAGAATTGTTGTTAACTTCCGGAGAGATAAAAATGCTTCATGAGTGGTTCAACGCCTTGCACATCATTGCGGGTATATTGTGGATTGGCGGCATGCTGGCCATGGCGCTGGTGTCGATGGCATATTCGCGCACATCCGGCGCGGCGGAAAGTGCAGGGCAGAAGTTACTGCTTGAGACGGTGCGCAAATGGACGCGCAGTGTCACCAGCCCGGCGATGATCCTGTTGTGGGTGGCGGGCATCGTGATGATTGTCAGTTATGGCAAATTCCCGCATGCCTGGCTGCTGATAAAATTGGTCGTGGTATTGATCCTCTCCGCGCTGCACGGCCTGCTTTCCGGGGATTTACGTCGCCGCGCCACCGGTCAGCCGGTCAAAGATTTCGCCCTGGTGCGCAACGCCGGTGTGGTCATTATTACCGGTGTGATCTTCATCGGTATTCTGGCGATAATCAGGCCCTTCTAAAATTTATTCATTATCCGTATGGCGCTATGACTCACCGTTCACCAGGGCAATCAGGGTGCAAGGCACCGGCGGAATATTGCCTTCTTTTAATATTGTCAGTGAATGGTTTTCGCGCACGGCAAACAGCGGCAGCACGCCGCTGTTTTTCTCAAGATAATCAATCCAGCCAAAACTCTCATTTAACTGTGTGGCCTTAATCACCGCGCCTTTCGCCAGCAGGGAACTGAGCCTGGAGTAAGTGGCTTCGGTGCTGAACAGTACTTCGTGACGCTGAAAACGGCTGTTTTCCTGCGAGCGTCCGCCTTTGGGCACCGGACCTGAGCGTACGGCAAATACCTTTTCCCGGCCGAAAATGTGGCTGAAATGGTAGACTGCCAGCGCATTCTGATGGCGGTTCGGAGACAGTGCCAGCACCTGCGCGGTGCTGCTCAGATCCAGATAGTTTTCCGCATGTTCAGACCACGCGTTACCGTAATACGCCGGAATGCCGTCCATCCGCGCCTGCCGGTAATATTCCCAGCTGCTGTCGGTGAGCCGCACCGGAATATCCTGCTTCATCAGTACTTTTGCCAGCATTCTGGCTACACCGTTCGCGCCGATGATCAGCACGCCACGCGGTGCTTTTTGTTGCACCCGTAATCCGCGTGCGATGGCACGGCTGGAAAGGCTTTGTAATACCACGGTGCCGATGATCACGGCAAAGACCACGGTCACCAGTTTGTCGGCCTGCGGGTAATGCATGCGTTGTAGCGTGAGGGCGAACAGGGAGCTGACGGCGGCGGCGACAATGCCCCGCGGCGCTATCCAGCACAGTAATAACCGGTCCCGCCAGTGCAACGATGACCGCCAGGTTGACACGGCTATACACAGCGGACGCGCAACAAACTGCACCACCAGCAGCAAAATAATCAGTGGCCAGCCCATCGCCATCAGTGCATGGAGATCCAGCCTGGCAGCCAGAATGATAAACAGTGCGGAGATCAGAATTGCTGACAGTTCCTCTTTAAATGCCAGAATGTCGGTGGTATCCACATCACGCATATTGGCCAGCCAGATGCCCGCCACGGTGACGGTCAGCATGCCCGATTCATCGGCAATGGCATTGGAAACGCCAAAAGCGGTCAGCATCACCGCCAGTACTCCCAGGTTTTGCAGATAGGCGGGGATCCATACGCGGCGCAGGGCCACGCCGAGCGCATAACCAAAAACCGAGCCCAGCACCAGCCCGACGGCGACGGTTGCACCGAGTGTCCAGAACAGATGCATCAGTGATTCGGCGTGCTGGCGCAGGGTGATGAATTCGAATACCAGCAGCGTGAAAATCGCGCCTACCGGGTCAATCACAATTCCTTCCCAGCGCAGAACCTGATTAATCGCCGCGTTCGGGCGAACCACGCGCATTAACGGTGCAATCACTGTCGGACCGGTCACCACCGTTACCGCACCGACCAGCGCTGCCAGTTCCGGTTCAAACCCGAGCAGCCACCAGCAGGCGAGGCTGATCACGCAGAACGTGACCAGCATGCCAATCGTGACCAGATTGCGGACCACGCCACCCAATCCGCGGACTTCATCAATTCTGAGCGTCAGCGCGCCCTCGAACAAAATGATAGCCACCGATATTGAGACCAGCGGAAACAGCAAATCGCCAAACAGGGCATCGGGCATAACGACGTGCGTGACCGGCCCCAGCACTACACCCAGTAACAGCAAAGGCAGGATCGCAGGGATTTTCAGCAACCAGGCCAGCCACTGCGCGAGTAACGATCCCAGGCCAATTACAACCAGCATCAGCGGAGCCGACAGCAGCATAAAATGTCCCTTTCAAGAAGAGGAAGCAAAGGTCCGGCTTACGGCCAGAAACAGGAAATGATAATCAGCATCAGTGTGCATCAAAAAACCCGCAATTTTTGCGGGCCTTTTTATATTGAGTATCAACCAAAAGATTTATTTTTTCTTATAAACGTCAGCAGTGCCGTGAATTTTATTGTTGGTATTACCGGAGGTTAATACAAATACATCGCCGCCTTTTTTATCGGCTTTCTTCGAGAGATCTTCAATGGCACCGGACTGCGAGGTTTTATTTGAGGTAGTGACAGAACCGACTTTGGTATACTGCGAAGCCACTTTTTCAAAATCTACTTTCTTCATTAATTCAGCTGAATAAGCGCTAAAAGAGACACAACCCATCACAGCCAGTGCCAGCAGAGCTTTAGATATTTTCATGTAAGCCTCAGATTTAAAATTGCTCAGTAAATTGAAGGAGAACAACAGGAAGACGCTTATTGATTGAAATCCCTGTTAAACAATAACCCACCTTTTAAACAATGAGTTATCACTGCATTTAGTAATAGACAAGGAAGTAAATAATTACAAGGCGGAAAGGAAAATTAAGCGGTGAATACGGTGTTAAACCATCAATCCCGCGCAAACATTCCCGGGGATTTAATACCCGCTGTGTATGTTATTTGCCTGTTAATACGTAACCCGGAAAATGTTTCACTGCTAATAATTAAGTTTGAACCTGCCGTACTGGCACAACGTCAGCCTTATCAGCCTGATCTGAGCGCAGAACATATCGGTTATGGCCGTGCGCAGCCAGCTTTCCGGCACGGAACAGGGTGCCTGCTGTATTACTTTTAACTGAACGTGACGGATAGCGTGTCCCCGCGATGTCCCTTTAAGAATTCCTTAACGTAACGTCTGTAGGATGAGCGTTCTGACTGCCGGAAGTCTGGAATTCTCATCGCAGATATTTTCAATAAAGGGGCATCGTCATGGTATTAAACACCGCAGTGACCGCCACGATTGGCAGCATACTGATTACCCTTCAGTTTTCCTCTCTCGTCATCGCCTGGTGGCGGATGCGCAGTGGCGTCCTGCGCGATGAAGTGCATGAAACCTCGGAATTTATCGTGCTGGTGCGGCCATTGTGCGGGCATAACGCCTTCGAAGAGGAGACCATGCGCTCCAGTTTTTATCAGGATTATCCCGCTTATGAAATTGTGTTTTGCGTGGCGTCACGGTTTGATCCGGTGATCCCGCTGGTGGAAAAACTGATGGCGGAATTCCCCGATAAGCCTGCACGACTGCTGATTGGCGATGACAAGATATCCGCCAATCCGAAAGTGAATAATCTTAATAAAGCCTGGAGCAATACCACCGCAGGCGTGGTGGCAATGGCAGACAGCAATCTGCTGTTACCGCCGGATTATCTGCGTTCACTGGCGAATACTTTTGACAGTCAGACCGGGCTGGTGAGTTCTCCGGCAGTCGGGATGATCCCGGAGAATTTATGGGGTGCCGTAGAAGCCGCAATGCTGAATACGCATCAGGCGCGCTGGCAGTATCTGTCGGATTTTCTGGGTAACGGTTTTGCGCAGGGGAAAACGTTGTGCTGGCGGCGCGAGGTGCTTGATAATGGTGGCGGAATGGCAGCGCTGGGCAGTGAGCTGGCGGAAGATGTCGCCTCAACCAAACTGGTACGCCGCGCGGGGCTGAAAGTCCGTCTGCCCGCGCAACCTTTTGTGCAGCCTATCGGGCATCGCAGCCTGGAAGCGGTCTGGAGCAGACAACTGCGCTGGGCGCGCATCCGGCGTGCCGGTTTTTTCTGGCTGTTTGTGCCTGAAATTATTATGGGTTTCCTGCCTGCTCTGGCAGCAGTGGTCTGGCTGACCCTCCGCGGTGATTTACCCCTGTTTGCAGCTCCTGTGCTTTTTGTGTTGTGGTATGGCGGCGAATGGGCGCTGGCCAAAGCGCTCGGCTGGCCGCATCAGCTAAGAGATATTCTGGCGATGTGCATCCGCGATATCCTGCTGCCCGCCTTGTGGTTATGGTGCTGGACCGGGCGCGGTTTTACGTGGCGCGGCACTATTTTGGGTGAAGGGCACTTAGGCAAAAAACAACCGGTGTCTGCCAGTCAGCACTCAGGGAAATAAGGACAGCATGTTTTCTCTTGAAACACTCGAAACGCTTATCAGAACGCACGGCCTGTTGATCATGACGCCGCTGGCCATCCTTGAAGGGCCGGTAGTGACGGTGATTGCAGGCTACTTCGCCCGTCTCGGCTATTTCAGCGTGTCCGCCATGTTTACCGTGGTGATGGTGGGGGAAGTGCTCGGGGATATCATTTTTTACTCGCTCGGACGCTGGGTGATCAAAGCTGACGGACAACCGCCCGGCTGGCTGGCCCGTCTCGGGCTGACACAGCCGCGGCTGGAAAAAATGGTGAAAAGTTTTGATCGCAAAGGCGGGCGGTTGCTGGTGCTCGCCAAACTGACCCATTCCGCTGGCGCACTGGTGCTAACCGGCGCGGGAATAGCGCGGATGCCGCTGGTGCCTTTTCTGTTCTATAACATCATCGCGGCCATTCCTAAAAGCCTGTTTCTTCTGGGCCTCGGCTGGATGTTCGGCGATATTATCGCAGAGGTGAATAACTGGATAGCCTGGGTATCCCTTGGCCTGTTCATCCTGCTGGCCGTGACGGGGGTGCTCTGGGTGAGGTCTAAACAATGATGACGGTGAGTTGCATTATTCCGGCACACAATGAGGCCGGTCGTATCGGCAGGGTGCTGGATGTGGTGCAGAATCACCCTTTGCTGCTGGAGATTATCGTGGTGGATGACGGCTCCGGCGATAATACCGCACAAGTCGCACAAGGCAGGGGGATCAGGGTGATCAGCCTGCCTGAAAATCGCGGTAAAAGTTACGCCGTGGCCGAAGGCATTGCTGTGGCAACGGGCAGCCATCTGCTGATGCTTGACGCGGATCTTGTCGGGCTGAATGATGACGATATTACGGCGCTCATCCGGCCGGTGATGCAACATCAGGCTGATGTCACGATAAGCCTGAGGCGTAACAGCCCGTGGGTCTGGCGATTTATCGGGCTGGATTATATCTCCGGTGAGCGGGTGTTTGCGCGCGGGTTAGTGGCGAAGCATCTCGGGGAGATCCGCCGGTTGCCGCATTTCGGGCTGGAAGTCTGGATCAATCAGCGCTGGATTGCCGCCGGATTTCGCTTACAGGTCATCAGATGGCAGGGCGTTATCAGCCCGTATAAAGCCGCTAAAATCGGCAGGTGGCGTGGATTACAGGCCGATATATCGATGATGCGCGATATATTCCGGACCATCAGCTTGCGCGAATCGGTACGGCAAATTATCTGTCTTAAGCGCAAAATCCGGGCCTGAGTGTGAATGCCACTTTGCCCCGCAGCTCTGGCAACAATTGGGTCGACCCGTCTGGTCACAAAAAGAATCTTGCAGCCGCTATTGTGCGAAAGGCGGTATCACATAATTAAAAATTGCTGAATGTCATCATTCACCCGGCAATAATTTAATCATTAATAGCCGGGGAGTGGTTTTTATATCGTTCAATTAACAGATGTAAAACTCCCATTGCCCCGTGCGCATAAAAATATACTTCAATAAAAGTGGTAAGAAACTTATGCCACCCGATAATAGTGTCGGCCAAATCAGATTTAACAGCATTGAGTAAGAACCATAACCCCCCCGACATTGCGACGCATAATAACGCCAGAACACCAAGCCCCTGAACAGTACTGGCAATACCCCCAGAGTGAGATTCTGGTAAGCGATATTTCATCAGCGTATTTATATCTTGTTTAATACCCGAAAAATCAAGCTTTGCCCATGCAAAATAGTAAGTAAAACCTCTCCGGGTCATCATCCAGCCAAGCAACATGAAACCACAGATGATCAGCCCAAACCCGGAAATTACATGTACCCAGGTTATCACTGAGTCCAGGCCATGTTCGGTAAGCGCTTCAGTTTCAGTAAAATTGGAATTGATAATTTGTGAAAATATTAAAAGTGCCACAACAATGTGAAGAGCACGGAAAAAAGGGGCGTACTCGTGAGGTAACCTATTCCAAATTCGTGATTTCATAGCCATTGCCTTAATGGATTTATCGACATTATGAATCTTACGAAAGAATTATTAACGTAACCTTAATTTTAAAACTATCTTCCAATAAATACGCATTTTTTCAGTGAGGCAATAAATACCGGAGAGTGATAACTATTATTATTACCATCAGCATGTTGGTCTGTTGACAGAAACCCTGGTCAAATGATTTTTTCAGACATTATTGGTGTTATCTGGCCAATAATTGTAGCGCGGCGAAATCTTCCGGACTGTTTCGCGCTCAATTCCGGACTGTCTAACGACCTTTAAAATGCCTCTTTTGGACTGTCCGGAATTGATTGTAACGCCGTTAAAACCCCGCACCTGATAACCCGCTTAAAAAATATTGATCGGTGTCACCGATCAATACCAACAATTTGATCGTTATTAACCATTATCATCTTGTGGTTTATCTGGCTATGGTCTCCAAAACTTAAGGAGACGTGTCATGTTCTGGAAGATATTTACGGTTTTTATGGTGCTGTGGCTGATGGTTGGCTTTCTCGTAAATCGCTGCCGACATCGTGAAGAACCGGAAGATAAGAGTGATGAATGCCCCTATGAGTAGGGTATTTTTTCAGGCTGTACGCTCCCAAACCATGACGAGTTTTGATTGAGGAACAATGGAGACAGCCGTACCGGCTCCACTGCTGCCAGTAGCATCGGGTGGTGAAAGCCACGTTAACAAGTAGGGGTATTGTGCGAGCTGAAGACGTGCGAAAGCGGCTGAGGGGGTCCAGCAACTAAGGATGATTTACACGGGAAATCAATGGGGATGGAACGTGAGGAAAGCCCGGTCAGCCGACCGGGTTTTGTACTTCAGGGGATAATATTACTCAACCTTGCGGGCGTTGTCTGCTTTCCATTCTTCGTATGTCGCTTCAAGGATCCACAGACAGGTCGCTCCTTTGTCCGCTCCTGGGCGCTGGATCTCAAGGGACGTGGGATCCGCGTGAATGTTGTCAGTCCCGGTCCGGTGCGGACGCCAGGTCTGGGTGGACGGGTGCCGGATGAGCACCGTCAGGGCTTATTTGATGCGCCTGCCGCACAGGTGCCGCTGGGTCGTCTGGGAGAACCGGGAGAAATCGGCAAAGTTGTGGCGTTTCTGGCCTCGGATGCTGCCAGCTTTATCAACGGCACGGAACTGTTTGTGGATGGCGGTATGGCGCAGGTCTGAGGCGTTTTCCCCATGACACTCGGCGACGGTGAGACTGTCGGCAGGTTTTTGCGTCTGAGGGATAAACCCTGATAAATCATGCTTAATTAGCAGAAATTAATCTATCGGCGTGCTGTCTTTACGGTTGTCGCCTGAGAATATACGATATATTCTCAATGCTTAATTCTTCGCCGGATCACCGCCATGACGACTGCCAGACCTTTGCTCGACGTTCGCCACCTCGCCATTCATACCGATGCCGGATTACCGTTGGTCAAACCGCTTTCCCTGCAGGTGAACCGCCGTGAAATGGTGGCACTGGTGGGGGAGTCCGGTTCCGGTAAGACACTGAGTTCGCTGGCGCTGATGGGATTGCTGCCGCCGGGAGTGAGTATGACGGGGGGAGAAATCTGGCTGGCCGGTAAATCCATTGCCAGTCCGCAGAGGACGTTTGACGCATCTGCGCGGGGTAAACGGCTGGCGATGATTTTTCAGGAACCGATGACCAGTATGAATCCGGTGCTCAAAGTCGGGGAACAGATAGCCGAAGTGCTGGTACGTCATCAGGGGCTGGACTGGAAACAGGCACACCGTGAGGCCATCGTTTTGCTGGATCGTGTCGGTATTCTGAATCCGGAGCAACGGGCGAAACAATATATCCATCAGCTTTCCGGCGGCATGCGTCAGCGGGTCATGATCGCCAGCGCGATCAGCTGTAAACCGTCACTGCTGATTGCCGATGAACCAACCACCGCGCTGGACGTCACCATTCAGGCGCAAATTCTGGCGTTGCTGCTGGAATTGCAGCAGGAAATGCAGATGGGTGTGCTGCTGATCACCCATGACCTGAGCGTGGTAGCGCGTTACGCCGACCGTGCTTACGTCATGCATCAGGGAAGTCGGGTGGAAGAAGGGCCGGTGGCAAAACTGCTGACCGATCCTCAGGAGCCTTACACCCGTAAACTGATTGCCGCTTCCCAGCCGGAACCGCGCCCGGTCACCGCAGAAATCTGCGCGACATCGCCGCTGGTTCGTTTACACAACGTGAGCAAAAGCTATCCGCAGGCGCAGCATCTCCCTTTTGTACCGGCAAAACGGCAGACCGTACTTTTCCCGACAACGCTGGATATCCGTCGCGGTGAAATTCTGGGGCTGATCGGTGAATCCGGCTCGGGGAAAACCACGCTGGGCCGGGCGATCATTGGCCTGACGGAAACTGACAGCGGTGATATCGAATTTGACGGCGTTTCCCTGACCCGCGCCAGTCACGCCACACGGCAAAAAATGCGCAGCCGTGCGCAGATTATCTTTCAGGATCCTTACGCCAGTCTGAACCCCAAAATGACCATCGGTGAGCAAATTGCTGAGCCGCTACGTGTCTGGAAATTGCGTCCTGCCGGACAGATTCAGGCGCGGGTAGAGGAATTACTGAAACGGGTGGGACTGGAAGCACATCACGCCAGCCGCTTGCCCGGCGCATTTTCCGGCGGTCAGCGTCAGCGCGTGGCCATTGCCCGTGCGCTGGCATTAGAGCCAGAGTTACTGGTGGCGGATGAAGCCGTGTCGGCGTTAGATCTCTCGGTTCGCGGGCAGATACTGGCATTGCTGGATGAACTTCGCCGGCAACTCGGCCTGACCGTGCTGTTTATCAGCCATGATCTCGCCGCGGTGAAACAAGTGTGTGACCGCGTGGTGGTACTTTATCATGGCAAGGTTGTGGAAAGCGGACTCACTGCACAGGTGCTGGGCGCGCCGCAGCATGCTTACACACAAACTTTACTGGCGGCAGCGCCGGATATCACGCAGGCGCTGAAACTGCGCAATGTCAGTTAAAATCCGTCAGCAGGGGCAGTTCAGGATGACCTGCCCATTCATGCCAGGAACCGACATAAATGGCCAGTTGCCGGTAACCCGCCAGCTGCAAAGCGATGAATACTGTGGCGGCGCGTGCGCCCCGGTGACAATAAATAATGTTCCGCCGGTCGGGCCGCAGTCCGGCTTTTTCCGCGCGATGGCGGATTTCGCCGGCATCCGGAAACCCGCCGTTATGCACCACATCCTCCCAGAACAGCAACTTCGCACCGGGGATCCTTCCTGCCCGCTGACAGCATTCATGCGCAAATTCCCCCGTGAATTCTGACGGACGACGTGCGTCCACAATCTCTGCGCCCGTTGCCTGTGCCGCAAGCACTTCGGCCCGCGTGGCCGCCAGTGCGATGTTCATGCTGGCGTCCGTACGGTAATCCGGATTGTCGGCGCTTATCACTGCGCTGTTGCCGGTTCCCGGTATGAGATCGCCGCCTGCGCGTTGCCAGGCATCCAGTCCGCCATCAAGCACCAGTGGCTGACAGATACCGCCGCATAGCGCAAACCATGCACCGCGCGGGGAGCGCATACCGACCTGTTGTTCAAAGAAAACAGGCGTGACGCTGTCACTTATAGCCAGTTCCTGCCAGGCAGACCGAAAGGCATTGAACAGGCTGTTCACACCGGCCTGGGTGCTGTCGGGAATAAAGTAATCATAGACATTCAGATGATGTGCGCCCGGCAGGGTTCCGGCCTGCCACTGCGTGATTTCACGGACATCAATCAGCGCAAACTGCTCGCCATTTTTGTGGCGTTCAAGCAGTTCGGCGGCGCTGATAAGGATGCGCGGCAAGGGTAATGCAGAATAATCAGTCAAGGTAAAATGACTCCGGAAAAAGCGGTAACAACGTACCGGTTCCCTGTTGCTGCGCGAGTGCCAGTACGCGGGCTGCCAGGGCGATGTCGAAGACGTTGAGGCCAAACGAGGAGAAATACACACTGTCATCCGGCGCAGGCCGCCAGCCATCGAGCAGCAGATGGGGTAAATCGGCATCCACGCGGTCCGGCGAAAATTTTCCGGCGCGGTACATCTGAAAAAGACTTTTGGCGCTGGTTTCGCAGAAATCTCCCCACAAATCGACCACCACCCGTGTGGCGCGGGCAATCGCTTCGAACGTGACTTCGTGATAACCCACCTGGATAACCAGCCTTCCGGGACGGATTGCCTCCGTGCCCAGCAGGGGTTCTGCGGCGCTGGTGCAGGTGATCACCGCACCGGCGTCCTGTGCGCAGGCGTGCTGTAAATTGCTGAACCTGATCAGCGGCCACGGCAGGTTTTCGCTGTCCGGGGCAAAAACCGTTGCGCTGCGGCTCCACCAGCTGACCTGTTTCAGCTCAGGGAAAAGCTGGCGCAGCATCTCAAGATGCGCCGTGGCCTGCACGCCGGTGCCGAGCAGGAGGACGTGCTGAACCGGGCGCGGTGCGGCATGGCGCAACGCCAGCGCCGAGACGGCGGCGGTGCGGGTGGCCGTCAGCGCGGCGCTTTCCACCAGCCCGAGCGGCAAACCATTATCTGCGCGGTTAATCAGCGTCATCGCCATCGCCTGCGGCAGACCGTCGTGTGCATCGGGGCGATGTGCCGTCCATTTCACCCCTGCGGCATTGAAACGGCCACCCACACTGGCGGGCAGCGCGTAGGCTTTTCCCCGGTCGCCACCGAGAGTGACATGGGTTTCCGACGGCATCTGCGCCTGTTGCTGACGCATTAAGGTGACAACGTCACGAATATCATCCAGTGCAGCCTGCGCCTGCGTACCGCCGAGCGTCATCACATCCTGCTGACTCAGATAGCGGAAACCCTGCGTCATCTCAGTGCTCCAGCAAGGTCTGCGCAAAGGGGTACAGCGCCGGAGAGCCGCCGCAATGGACGAAAATCACCCGTGAACCGGCGCTGATTTTACCTTGCTCCACCAGACTGATCAGCCCGTGCATGGCTTTGCCGGTGTAGACCGGATCCAGCAGTAAACCTTCGGCCTGGGCGACGCGATAGATGGCTTCAATGCCGCCGTCAGACGGCACGCCATACGCGGTGCCGACGAATCCGTCCTCAATCCAGATATCTTCCGGCGTCCAGTTTTGCGACCATTCCAGCAAATCCGCGCAATCCTGCGCCATAGCGGAAATCCGTGTCTGAAACCATTCTGCTTTGGCGCTGACGCTGATGCCGGCAATTCTGGTGTCCGGCCAGTATTTGCGTGCGCCGACGTAAAGCCCGGCAAGCGTGCCGCCGGAACCGGTCGGGGCAACAATCACGTCCGGCGGCAACTGATTGCGTTCTCTCAACTGGGCGTCCATTTCTTCTATGGCACGCACATAACCCAGTGCCCCGAGCGGTGTGGCACCGCCGAGCGGAATAATCAGCGCCTTTTCGCCCCGCGCCTGTGCGGCGTCGGCATGGGCGTTCATCGCGCCTTTAATTTGGGTGAAATAGCCCTCGGGATCGAGAAATTCCAGCTCCGCACCGAACAACTTATCGAGCAGAAGATTGCCCTGATAGACATCCGGCTGATTGCCACGCAACACCAGCACCGGTTTCATGCCGAACTTACGCGCCGCCGCCGCTACCATGCGGGCGTGGTTGGACTGATGCCCGCCGGTGGTGATCACCACATTGATCTGCTGACGGCAGGCGTCGGCCATCAGATATTCCAGTTTGCGGACTTTGTTTCCGCCTCCGCCAAAACCGGTGTAATCATCACGTTTGATATCCAGCGTGATGCCAAGTGAATCGCCAAGTGTGTTCAGGCGCTCCAGCGGTGTGGGGAAAAATCCCAGTGAAACACGTTCAAAATCATCTGTTTGTTTCATCATAATTTTCCTGCTGATTATCTTTTAAACATTCCCGGATGTTGACGCAAAGCTTCGCCGGCTTATTCCGGCAAAGCAGAAAAAGAGCTGTCATGGGTATAAAAACGGATCCAGTCAGTGACGGATTGCTGAAAGCGCTCCAGCCCGTGCAGGGTGACAAATTCATTCACGCCGTGCGCATTGCCACCGTGACCCAGGCCGCCAATCAGGAAGGCCGGTGCGATGCGGGCAAAGGTATACGCCGGTGCGCAGCCTGGTGCCCACGGCCAGATCTGCGGTTTTGCGCCCTGTAGCTGGTAGCTGGCAAGCAGGGCATCGACGCCGGGGCTGTTGCGCGGGAAACGGTGGCCGGGATAGCTGTCGTCCAGCTCAAGCTCCACGCCGCCAAATTCCGCCTGGCTGAGCGTCCGGCGGACGTCTGCCAGCAGATTTTCACCGTCAATGCCCGGCGGCACGCGCAGGGCGAGTTCCGCGCTGGCGCTGTGCGGGATTACACCCCGTGCCTGTTGCGGGTCACTGCGGATTTCTGAAATGTTAAGCACCGCGCCGTTAATCAGTTGTTGCAGGCAGGCCAGCGTATCGCCGCTGACCGATAAGGTTTCGCTGTGGCGAAAGCGCAGTTCATCGCGAATGCTGAAGTGTTCCGCCAGCGTATGCAGCAGCTCGTTTGCCGCCTCATCGACGGGCAGACGCGCGATGACGCCGCTGTTTACGGCGGGCGCAATGGTATGAAGGGCATGAACCAGCCGCCAGACGGGGTTGGCAATCCAGTTGGCATTACTGGCGTGGATCGCTGCATGAGGGCCGCCCCATGCGCCGCCGCTGACGCGTAAACGGCCGCCGCTCAGTCCGCTGAAACCAAGATACACGCGGGGTTCGCCCCCGCCGTACTCGCACAGCGAGGGGAAAAATACTGCCCCGGCGGGCGGCACAGGGCACGGTTCCTGCGCCAGATAACGGCGTAACCGGCCGCTGCCCGTTTCTTCTTCGCCTTCGAGGATGATCTCGAGGTTGACGTCCAGCCCGCCAGTGTCGCACAGCGATTTTATCGCCATCAGCATGCCCGCCAGCGGCCCTTTATTGTTCTCCGCACCGCGTGCGATATACACCGCGCCGGTGCCCGGCCATTCAGTCATGCCGCCGGTGAAAGGCGGGAATTCCCAGCCTTCATCCGTGGCGGGCATCACGTCGTACATGTTGTACAGCACCAGCGTTTTCGCCGCCTGACGCTCAATGCGCATATGTACCAGCGGCGGGGTGCTTTCGTCGTTTTGCAGGCTGACCGGCAACACCGGCACGCCGTTCAGTTGCTGGCGGATCCAGTCTTCCAGCCACTGTGCCAGTTCGCGCTGCTGGCTGAGCTGGCCGGACACACTGGCAAACGGCGTCATCGCATTGAGTAAACCGAGCGTCGCATGCAGTGAGGGGGAAATGGAACATGTCACAGGCGGATCCTCGGATTGAGTACCACATAGAGCAAATCGATGATCAGGTTAATGCCAACAAACACCAGCGCGGCGAGCAGCACAATGGCCTGTACCAGCGGGAAATCGCGGTTCTGGATCGCCTGGACCGCGAGGCGGCCGATACCCGGCCAGGCAAAAATGATTTCAGTCACCAGCGCACCGCCAAGCAGCGAGGCAAAATACATGCCCTGCACCGTAATGACCGGGATCAGCGCATTGCGTAAACCGTGGCGAACCACAATACGCCAGCGGCTCAGCCCTTTGGCGCGGGCGGTGCGGATGTAATCTTGTTGAAGAACGTCAATCAGACTGGCACGGATCAGACGCGCAATGGCGCTCATGTAATACGCACCAAGGCTGATGGCAGGCATCACCAGCTGACTGGCACTGCCATAACCGCCGGAAGGCAGCCAGCGCAGGTTAAGGCTGAAGGCGATAATCAGCAGCAGGCCAAGCCAGAACACCGGCACCGCCTGGCCGCTGAAAGCCAGCAGACGTGAAATCAGATCCCACACTGTGTTCTGATATAACGCGCTGATGATGCCGAGCAGTAAACCGGCGGCAGTGCTCCAGAGTAACGCGGTAAAGGCCAGCAGCAGGGTGGCGGGAACGCGCTGGCCAATCAGTTCAGTGACCGGCTGGCTGTAGCGCAGCGATTCGCCAAGGTTGCCCTGTAAAACACCGGTCAGATAATGCCAGTACTGCCATGTCAGTGAACGGTCAAAACCCATGCTGTGCCGGAAGTTATCAATTTCCTGCTGGCTGGAGCCCGGCGGCATCATCACCGCCGCCGGGTCACCGGTCAGGTGCAGACTGTAAAAAATCAGCAGTGACACACCAAACATCACCAGTACCGATTGTCCGAGGCGTTGCAAAATATAACGCAGCATATCAGTCGAGCCTCGTGTGGGTTTTACGCAGCAGGCTGTCGCCAAGCAGATTGCAGCCAATGACCAGTGCCGCAATCACCAGCCCCGGGTACAGCACCAGCCACTGTGCAAGCAGCATGTAAGAACGGCCTTCGCCGATCAGATTGCCGAGTGTTGGTGTCGGCGGCTGAATGCCCATGCCGAGAAAACCAATCGAGGCTTCCAGTACGATCAGGCGCGGGATATCCAGCGTCAGCAGCACAATCAGCGGCGTCATCAGATTGGGCAGCACATGGCGCAGCACAATACGCGGGGTGGAAAATCCCATGGCTTTGACCGATTCGATAAATTCCAGCTCGCGGATCTCCAGCGTTTTGGCGCGGGCGACGCGGGCATAAATCGCCCAGCTGGTCACGCCCATGATCAGAATGATATTAGTCAGCGACGCGCCGAACAGCGCCATTACCAGCAGGATCAGCAGGATAAAAGGCACCGCCAGCTGAATGTCCATCAGACGCATGATCAGCGCATCAAGCCAGCCGCCGGTGTAACCGGCAATCATGCCCAGCGCCGAGCCAATAACGGCGGCAATGACTGCGGCCAGCATCACCACCATCAGCGAGAGACGCGTACCCGATAAAATCCGCGACAGCAAATCACGCCCCAGCTGATCGGTGCCCAGCAAATGATGACCGTCCGGCGGCGAAAAGGCCGCAGCCAGATTGTTTGTCAGCGGATCAGGCAGGGGCAGCCACGGCGCCAGCAGCGCCGGGACAATCACCAGTAACAGCAACAGTGCGCCGAGGATCCCGTCGCCATAAAACCGGCGGCGGGATTTCCGTTGCAGGGTTGTACGCAGTGAAATCATTTAATCCTCAGGTCAAACAGCGGGATCCGCGAATCAGCGCGGCCGGTGAAGGCTACGTTGTCGGCGCTGGCATACAGGGAATCTTCTTTGTACAGCGGGATAAGCGGTTGCTGCCTGGCGACAACCTCCTGTATCTGCTGCAAAATTTTCTCACGTTTGGCCGGATCGACGAGGGTGCGGCTGCTGTTGAGCAGAGTATCCAGCTCTGGCGAATTCACCGTGGAATACGGCTCGCCGGAGTGCAGGATCGGATAAAGCGCGGCATCTGCGTCCAGCGTCTGGGTTGAACCCCATGCCAGCATGTACATCGGTGCCTGTTTTTGCGCCGCCACCTGTTGGGTATAGACCGACCATTCCGGCACCTCGAGTTGCGCTTTCACGCCGATCGCAGCCAGATCCTGCACAATCGCCTGGGCGACGTCGGCGCTGGCAATATAACGGCGGGGAGCCTGGAAGCGCAGGGTGAAACCTTGCGGATAGCCAGCTTCTGCCAGTAACGCTTTGGCTTTGGCGATGTCCTGAGCGGGGGCGGGGATGGCCTCATAACCGAAATCTTTCGGTCCGGCCATGGTGCCGGTCGGTGTGCCAAAACCGTGCAATAAATCGCGGGTATAAGCCGCACGGTTCAGCGCGAGTGATAACGCCTGGCGTACGCGCACATCGTTCAGTGGTTTCTGGTCATTCTTCAGTCCGAGGTAAATGGTCAGCCCGCCATTTTTTACCTGCTCAAGATGTACGCCCGGCTTGTTTTTCAGCGCCGGTACCAGATCAGCCGGTACACCATCAACCAGCTGTACTTCGCCGGTCAGCAGAGCAGTGATGCGTCCGGTAGCCTCCGGGATCGGACGCCAGGTCACGGTATCAATGGCGGGTTTGCCGCGCCAGTAATCCGGATTGGCCTGCATCACCACTTTTTCATCGGGAATAAACGCGATAAGGGTATAGGCGCCTGAACCGACCGGCTTACGGGCAAATTCTGCCGCACCGACTTTGGTGACATACGCCGGTGGCACAATATAGGTCGGGTAGCGGCTCATGCGCGTTGGCAGCAGCGGGTCGGGGCCGGCGGTGTGGATGTTCACCTGATACTCGCCGGTGATTTCCACGGATTTGATGGTGCGGATATAGGAAATGGTCGGTGCGTGATTAGCAGGGTCAAGAATACGGTCAATGGAGAATTTTACCGCCTTCGCATCAACCGGCTCGCCGTCGCTGAACTTCACGCCCTGACGCAGGGTGAAGGTCCAGGTGGTATCATCCAGTGGTTTCCAGCTTGTCGCCAGCCCAGGCTGCAACTGCATATTGGCGTCGCGCAGCACCAGCGTATCGAAGAGGTTATCCACCAGCGTGGCAGACTCTTTCAGGAAGCCCGGATCCATGGCCGTGGCGGAAGCCGGTTGGGCGATCACCAGTTCAGAGGCGAAAGCAGCCGGTGTTGCCAGGCTGATAAGCAGGGCGAGTGAAGCCAGTTTGAAGGCAGGTATTCTCATTACGGTCATTCCCAAAGTGAAGCCGTCAGAAGAGTTGACGGAATTAACGTGAAGGTGTGCGTCACAAAAAAGGTCAGTCAATATTCAATTCTTCAATACATGATATATCCTATATAATGTATTTTTTGCAAGCTACGGATTAAACCGCAAAAGAAAAGCCATTATTTTGCTAAAGGAAAACGTCACATGTTTGAGATGGAAAAAGCGCAGCGTGTCAGCCTGACCATGCAGGTGGAAGCCAAACTGAAAGGGGCATTAATCGTCGGCGTACTCAAACCAGGCGCGCGGCTGGTGACCAAAGAAATCGCTGAAAAACTGGGTACCAGCGTGACGCCGGTGCGCGAAGCGTTGCTGCGTTTAGTATCGGCCGGTGCGCTTGATGCCACACCGGCACAGGCCTTTCTGGTGCCTAAAATTGCACCTGCGCGCTATCAGGAAATTACGCTTATACGTAAAAACCTTGAAGGTCTGGCGGTGTCGCAAGCTTGCGGGCAGATCACTGCGGAACAGATTGCCTTACTGAAAACCCTGAATGCCCGATTTATGGCAGCGAAAGTGGAAAATAACGTGGAGGGTGCTTTAGAGGCGAACCGGGAGTTTCGCTTTACGCTGTATGACATGGCCGCGATGCCCACGCTGACCGCGCTGATTGAGCAACTGTGGGTGCAGATTGGCCCTTGCTTTAACTATCTTTATCCCCAGTCGCCGCATATGGCGCAGGGGCAGCACAATTACGATCAGTTGTTACTGGCGCTGGAAGCCGGTGATGATAAACGCTGCGTGAAGCTTATCCACAAATCGATTGATGACGGCGCGGCCATCCTGAGTAAGCATTATTTTCTACAGGAATGACAGATGGTTGCGGTGATGCAAAAAGGGTTGCCAGACTGCGGGAGGCAGTCTGGCGGGGGCACGTATCAGAACATCATGACCATCCACGGGTAGGCAATCAGCATCATGCTACCGAGGAAAATCGCACCAAAAATGGTACCGAGACGCCAGTAATCTTTGGTCGGCAGATAGCCACTGCCGTAATAAATCGGGCTGGGGCCGGTGCCGTACGGGGTGATGATCCCCATCACACCCAGCGAGGTCACCATCATCAGGCAGTAAACCGGCATGTTTATGCCCGGTATGGCCGCCGCGATTGTCAGCATAGCCGGTAACAGAGCGGTGGTGTGTGCCGTGGTACTGGCGAACAGGTAATGCAGCAGGAAGAATGCAATCAGCAGCATAACAGCGGCGACCTGCGGGTCGAAACCGTTAAGCAACTGGCCGCCTTCTTTACCCAGCCAGGCGATAAAACCGACACGGGCCAGGCCATCCGCCAGCGCCACCAGAGTGGCAAACCACGCAAAGGTATTCCAGGCCGGTTTGTTACTGGTGATGTCGTTCCAGTTCAGCACGCCGGTCCATAGCATCAGCACCACGACCAGCAGTGCAGCCAGCGCGGGTTCAATCCACGCCGCAGCGAAAATCCACATCAGCAGCGCAGAACACACGAAGATCAGCAGCAGGATCTCGTTGCGCGACAGCTTACCCAGTTTCTCCAGCTCACTTTTCGCCCAGCGCGGCACCTCATCATTAATTTTCACTTCCGGCGGATAGAACCAATAGGCCAGCAGTGGCATGGTCAGGATCAGCAGTACGCCCAGGGGCAGGAAGGCCAGGAACCACATCCCCCAGGAAATAGTAAAGCCGGTGATGCTTTTGACTAACGCCAGCGCCAGCAGGTTCGGGGCCAGCGCCGACAGGAACATCGAACTGGTGATACATGCCGCGGTAATCGCTACCCACATCAGATAAGAGCCGATTTTACGCGCACTCGGGTCATTCGGTTTGGAGCCATATAAGGGTGGCAGGTTGGCAATGATCGGGTAAATGGTCCCGCCGCTGCGTGCGGTGTTGGATGGCGTGAAAGGTGCAAGCAGCAGATCCGCAAAGGTAATGGCGTAACCTAACGTCAGGCTGCGGCGGCCGAGATATTTCACCAGGATCAGCGCCAGACGGCGGCCAAACTGCGTTTTGTCATACCCGGCGGCGAACATAAACGCGCCAAAGATAAGCCAGACCGTCGAGTTGCCGAAGCCGCTCACCGCCCATTTGAATGCCTCGGCGGGCATCTTAAATTTTGGATTAGCGATTTCGGCCGGGCTGAATAACAGCCACTGGCTGAACAGGGCGATTACCACCACACCGGTCAGGCCGATCACGGCGCCAGGCAAGGGTTCAAAAATCAGGCCGACTATGACGCCGACAAAGATAGCGAAGAAATGCCACGCATAGGGTTCAAGCCCGGCAGGGACCGGGGTCAGCAGTAAAAGCACCGCCACCAGCACCGGCAGGAACAGCATAATCAGACGTTTTGTGAGTACCCCGGAGGCCGGATCGGCTGTGCCGGGATCATTCAATGTGGATGTGGGTTTCATAAATTTTGTCTGCCCGTAATTGAGAGTGAGCGTTACGCCACGGTTATCTGAGAGGGTGTTCTGATTCAGAAAACCATTAATTATTCTTTCGATCTGAAATGCGTTAAGCGGTACGTAATGATGGTGGATCCTTTGTGACGAAATTAAGACGTTACTATTATTCTGAGGTAAATGTTCTCAGGCAAAATGGCGTAATGCATTCATTCAGCAACCCATGACATTACAGAAATTGTGGTTAATTTTTTTTGACGTTAATCCGTTTAAATGACTGTAGAGTAAATTTGAGTAAACGCCAGTTTTGCGGTCAACGTACTGATTTTCAAGGTGGAGTTTTTTATGTTATTCTAAAGTTGATTTTTGTCAACTCATCATTAACAATTGATGATGGTATCGGTTTTCATGCCGGTTAAATAAACAACTCCTGCTTAAACAACGTTTATAACGCTAATTTTATCGTCTGATATAAATACATTAGCCCACAGATTTCTGTATTCATCACCTGCTCCGGGTTGCTTAATTAAATGGTAGTTTTTATTTACGGTAAGCAAGGATAAGCAATGCGGCCACGAAAAAATTCAAGACTTACACATTTCGGAGTTGATCATAATGAATAAGCTGACACCGGTACTTAATCCGCTCACGCTTCCTAACGGTGCGGTACTGAAAAACCGTCTGCTGATGGCCCCCATGACGACCTGTACCGGCTTTTATGACGGTACCGTGACCAGTGAACTGGTGGAATACTACCGCGACCGTGCCGGTAGTATCGGTACAATCATCGTCGAATGCTGCTTCATTGACCGTATGGGGCCGGCGTTCCCGGGCGCGATCGCTATCGACAGCGACAACAAAATTTCCGGTCTGAAGAAAATTGCTGATGCCATTAAATCTAAAGGTTCAAAAGCGATTCTGCAGATTTATCACGGCGGCAGAATGGTGGAGCCGGAACTGATCGGCGGCCGTACGCCAGTGGCACCAAGCGCCATTGCTGCGCCGCGTGAAGGTGCGACCCGGCCGAAAGAGCTGACCGGCGAAGAAGTGGACACGCTGATCACCAAGTTTGGTGATGCCGTGAACCGTGCCATTAAAGCCGGTTTCGATGGCGTGGAAATCCATGGCGCAAACACCTACCTGATCCAGCAGTTTTACTCGCCGAACTCCAACCAGCGCACTGATAAATGGGGCGGTGACCGCGACAAACGCGCACGTTTCCCGCTGGAAGTCCTCGAGATCACCCACAAAATGGCGGAACGCCTGGCGGATGCGTCTTTTATTATCGGCTACCGCTTCTCGCCGGAAGAACTGGAAGTCCCCGGTATCCGTTTTGACGATACAATGTATCTGCTGGAAAAACTCGCCGCCCGCGGGCTGGACTACGTACACTTCTCAGTCGGGCAGTTGTTGCGTCCTTCCATTGTCGATACCCAGGATCCGACGCCACTCATCACTAAATACCGTGCCATGCGATCTGAAACCCTCGCCAAAGTGCCGGTGATTGGCGTCGGCGGGGTGATCAATAAAGCTGATGCCGAAAAGGGGCTGGAATACGGCTTTGATCTGATCGCCGTCGGGAAAGCCTGTATTGCTTATCCGGACTGGGCTGACCGTATTATCAATAACGATCATCTCGAGCTGTTTATCGACAGCCATAAACGCGAAGAACTGAACATCCCTGAGCCGCTGTGGCGCTTCTCGCTGGTTGATGCCATGATCCGCGACACCAGCGTCACCGGCCGTAAATACAAAGCCGGGGTTTATCAGGAAAAAGTCGAAGCTGAAGCGCTGAAGCTGAAGATCAGCGTTACGCTCGATACTGACCGTATTACTGATATTGCACTGGTCAAAGATGACTCGCTGGACGTCGATTTCACCACCACGTTTGAAAGCCTGCGAACCCGTATGCTGGTCGCCAACAGTCCGCATGTCGATGCCATTACCGGCGCGACCACCCAGAGTGAGGCGCTGAAAAAAGCGGTCTCACGTGCGCTGGCGACGTCCAGTAAAGAACATGTTATTGAAGAGGGCGGTAACCCGCAGGCGCCGCAAAACTATGATGTTGTGGTGGTGGGCAGCGGTGGCGCAGGGTTGGCTGCGGCGATTCAGGCACATGACGAAGGCGCGCATGTGGTGATTATCGAAAAAATGCCGACCATCGGCGGCAATACCATCAAAGCTTCAGTGGGTATGAACGCCGCAGAAACCCGTTTCCAGAAACTGAAAGGCATCGAAGACAGCAAAGAGCTGTTTTATGACGAAACGCTGAAGGGCGGCAAATTCAAAAACAATCCGGTGCTGCTGAGAGAGTTTGTGGAACTGGCCCCGGAAGCGGTTGAATGGCTGGCGGCGAAAGAGATCGAACTGAACGATATCACCATCACCGGCGGGATGAGCATCGACCGCACGCATCGTCCGGCGGATCGTTCAGCAGTCGGCGGCTTCCTGATCAGCGGTCTGGTGAAAAACATCAACAAGCGCGATATCGAAGTGCTGCTCGAAACCACCGTCGCCGAAATTCTGTCTGAAAATGGCGTGGTGACCGGCGTTAAAGTGGTGGATGAATACAATGACAGCCGCATTCTGAATGCCAAAAGCGTGATTGTCGCCACCGGAGGATTCAGTGCCAACCGCGAGATGGTGGTGAAATATCGCCCTGAACTGGATGGTTTCGTGACCACGAACCATGCAGGTGCAACCGGCAGCGGGATTGCCTTGCTGCAGAAACTGGGCGCAGATACCGTTGACATGGGCGAAATACAGATCCACCCGACGGTAGAGCAGACGACTTCTTATCTGATTTCAGAGGCGATCCGTGGCGGGGGTGCGATCCTGATCAGTCAGGCCGGGAAGCGTTTCTATAATGAAATGGAAACCCGCGACAAAGTATCTGCCGGGATTATCGCGTTACCGGAAAAAAGTGCATGGGTGATCTTCGACGAACAGGTGCGGGCGGGTAACAAAGCGGCCGACGAGTATATCGCCAAAGGCTTTGTGATCAGCGCGCCTACGCCGGAAGAACTGGCGGTGAAGCTGAATATGGATCCGCACACGCTGTCGGAAACGTTGTTGCGCTACAACCTGTTTGTCGTGGAGAAAAAAGACGAAGACTTTGGCCGCACGACTGCGCTGCGTCACCCGCTTAATCAGGGCCCGTTCTTTGCCATCCGCATCGCACCGGGTGTGCATCACACCATGGGTGGCGTGACCATTAACCCTGATACCGCCGTGCTTAATGTGCAGAAACAGGCGATCACCGGTGCCTGGGCCGCAGGCGAAGTGGTCGGTGGTATCCACGGTGCGAACCGCATCGGTGGTAATGCTGTCGCCGATATTATTATCTTCGGCATTCTGGCCGGTAAAAATGCGGCGGCGCTGGCGAAACGGTAACCTTCTCACTGTTCACCGCGTCAAAGTGAAAATCCACGCACAAGCGTGGATTTTTTTTGGCCGGGGGGGTCAGCCAAATGCTTGTTTTACCGCCTGAATAAAACTGCGGATCTTCACGGTTTGCCGTAAACCGGCAGGTGTCAGTACATGCATTGGTCGCGAAGGGCCTTCGTAGCCGGGTAAAACCTGTATCAGCCGTCCTGCATTTATTTCTTCCTTCAGCACATCTTCCGGCCCCAGTGTCACGCCATATCCGCTGACAGCGGCGTGCAGCAGCGCGCGCCAGTCGTTCGAGCGCAAACGGCCCTCTGGGTGAATTTCCTGCATTTTTCCTTCTTTATAAAATTGCCAGCGGCAGGGGGCCTGTGGCGACCAGATACCGTAAACCAGACATGAATGGTTGGCCAGTTCTGCAGGCGTTTCCGGCACCCCATTTTGGGCAAGATAGTCCGGAGACGCACAGGCAATCAGCCGGTACGGTCGCAGCGGATAAGCAATCATCTGGCTGTCAGTGAGTTCACCAATTCGCAGGATCACCTCATAACCTTCTTCAACCGGATCGACCAGACGGTCGCTCAGGGTCAGCTCTATTTGTGTCTCCGGATATTGTGCAAGATAGTGCGTGATGAAAGGCGTCAGCGAGGATGTGCCGAAGGTAACCGGAGCGTTAACGCGCAAAGTGCCTGAAGGCGTGATTTTCATCTCAAGGGCGATGGCATCCGCCGCGTCGGCTTCTGAAAGCACGATTTTACAGCGCTCATAATAACTGCGTCCGATATCCGTAAGATGTTGACGCCGCGTCGTGCGGTTGATCAGTGGCGTCCCCAGTCGCGATTCGAGACGGGCAATATGCTTCGCGACCATTTGCGGGGAAATACGTAATGCCTCAGCTGCGGCCGCGAAAGAACCGAGATCGGCCGTTCTGACGAATACATTCATGCTGGTTAAACGATCCACGATTCCCTCTTATATGTTGTTTGTGTGTGTCGATAGCGACGATTTATCAATATTGAGTAGGGAATTATTCTTAACCTATCGACAACAAAATGAAAGGTAAAAATCATGAAAATAGGCATTATCGGGGCAGGTTTTGTGGGCCGGGCAGTGGCGAAACTGGCGATAAAAGCCGGACATCAGGTCATGCTCAGTAATTCGCGGGGGCCTCAGACGTTATTCAGCCTCAGACCGATGATCGGGTGTGAAATCGGTACGGCCACAGAAGCGGCTGCTTTTGGCGATATCGTGGTGATTGCTGTGCCACTGACGGCTATCGGGCAATTGCCGGTCGCGGAAATCGCCGGAAAACGGGTCATCGATGCTGTGAATTATTATCCCGAACGTGACGGTCAGGTGGCAGAACTGGACAATCAGACCACGACCACCAGCGAATATCTTGCAGGCTTCCTGCCACAGTCAAAAATCACCAAAGCGTTCAATGCGATTCAGATGACGGATCTTGAAAAAGACGGCTTACCTGCCGGAAACCCGCAACGCCGGGCATTGCCTGTCGCCGGCGATGATGCGGAAACGAAAAAAACGGTCATTGCGTTATACGACGCATTTGGTTTTGACGCCGTTGATGTCGGCGCACTTTCCGAAGGCTGGCGCTTCCAGCGCGGCATGCCGTCCTATTGTGTGCGGATGACCGAAAGTGAATTAAAGGCTGCGCTGGAAGGCGCAGTCAGGCCGGAACCGGCAGGAAGATAAAGGGGATTTTGCTCCTCCCCCTGCGCAGGGGAGGATCTGACCGGGCTATCAGCCCGTTTCTTTGCGCCGCCTTAAACCCCTTCAGGTACCCAGGCCCCCTGCAACTGTACCTGCGGGAAACCTGAGGTCAGAATGCGTAACTCCGCATCTCGCGGGGTGTTATCACCCTGGCCCTGAATGCTGACGATGTCCTGCGGGCAGGCGGAGAAGGCGACGTAGCAGTCCATTTCGGCGCGCAGGATAATGTAGTCGCCAGGGCGCGTGACCACGGGCAGGGTTTTCAGGGTACGGCCGTCCGGTTGTACCTGAATGTTCATGAAGATGTTGAACGAGGCCAGATTGCCGTGCGGCAGTGTTACGCCCAGTTCCGCCATGCCTTCAAACAGGTTGTCGTGGCAGTTGCGGTGCGGTTCGGTGCAGCCGAGTAACTCGTAACGACGCGCATCGCAGGCGGCCATAAAAGTGTCATGCACGCCGGGTGAGGTGTCGGCGACCAGCGTCAGAATCGGGTGGCGCTGGCTGGTGATAAAGCTGTCACCCACCTGTGGATTCAGCCTCTGATTCCACACGCGCGTGGCTTCCATACACATATATTCACTGACGTCTTCGGCGTTATACGCCCAGCAATCCACCACTTGTGTGCCGTACAAATTCACGACCTGCACGGCTTCGCCTTTCGCCAGACGCACGGCTTTACCGTGGCGGGCGGGGATCAACCGGATGTCACGATGCTCAAATTCAACCGACATTTTTTTCTCCTGGTTAATGTTGCATGCCACGACGATAGCGCGTCATGCGAAATTCAATATGGCGCGCCAGCCAGTCAATCAAACTGTTCAGCATCCAGTAACACAGCGCGACCGTGAGATAAATCTCCAGCGGCGCGTAAGTCTCAGAAATCGCCTGTCTGGCGGCGTACATAAACTCCTGCACTGACACAATCGACAGCAGGGCGGAGTCTTTAATCAGGCCGATCATCAGCCCGACCAGCGGTGACAGCATCTGCGGCAGCGTTTGCGGTAACACCACATCGCGCAACTGTTCCGTACGGCTCAGCCCTAACACACGACAGGCTTCCCACTGGCCGCGGGGCAACATCTCAATCGCCGAGCGTACAACCTGCGCAATATACGGCGCGTAATACAATGTCAGCGCCAGCACACCGACCTGCGGTGAGGTAAAAGTGATGTCGTATTCCGGCAGCACGAAATAGAGCAGATAAATAACGATCAGCAGCGGAAGCGCCAGCGTCAGGCTGGTGTAAAGATGCAGTAACCGTTGCCAGAATGGCGGGGCACGCATCAGTGCGACGGCCATGAGTGTGCCCCAGAGAAGGGAACAGATGGCCGCCAGGGCACACAGGCCGAGGGTCGACAACATGCCATCGCCCAGCGACGGCAATGACATGAGAATTGCCTGCCAGTCCATTACGCCATCCTCCGTTTTGTTTCAAGATGTCGTACTACGCTGATGAGCGGCAGTGCGATCAGCAAATATCCGGCTGATACCAGTAACAGTACCTGCGTGGCGTCGTAGGTACGGGCGATCACGATTTGTCCGGCATAGGTCAGTTCGGTCAGCGCCACAACGGACGCCAGCGGCGTAGTTTTCAGTAAAATCGTAAACTCGTTCACCAGCATCGGCAGGCTGGCGCGGATCACCTGCGGATTGATCACATACCACCATGTCAGCCAGCGGTTCAGCCCCAGCGTGCGCGCCGCTTCACGTTGTCCACGGGTCACCAGACTCTGATTGACCCGCAAGATTTCCGCGACGTACGCGCCGCTGTTCAGGCCAATCGCCAGCACGGCCGCCAGCATTGGCTGACCACCGAGGCCGAGACGCGGCAGGGTAAAGAACACCACAAAGAGCTGCACGATAGCCGGTGTGCCACGCATCAGGCTGACATACAACCGCCCGGTGACGCGCCATAGCCTGGCATTGCGCAACTGGATAAAGCAGATGATTTGCCCACACAACAGACTCAGCAGCGCCGCCAGGACGGTAAGTGTCAGCGTCATCAGCAGGCCATGGCCTAATTCGGGAAGTGCTGCAATCACCTGGTTATCCAGCCCCAACATGCGTTATTCCTCGTCAAATGCTGACAGATTTTCCGCGACCGAAAGCTTCAGCGGCGCGGGTTTATCATTGCCTTCAATACCGGTGCAGCAGGCGGAAACGATAAATAGCGTGTCGGCCACCACGCGACAGGTAATGCTGTCGCCCGGCTGTGTGCGGTTGGTTTCCGGCAAAATATCACCTTCGCGTGTCAGCCGGACGTGCATGAACAGATTGATGGGATCCGGCAGTTTCGGCACGTTCATGTCCAGACGTGCCAGTTCACTTTTTACCGATTCAATGCAGCCATCCCCCTGATAACCACGCTCAGTCAGCCATGCGGTGGTCGAACCCGGCAGCAGCAGGTCATGGCGTTTTACGCTGTCTTTGCCCAGCACCATCACCGGACGACGGCGGTTATTCACCAGACGCATCCCGGAACCCAACAGATAGCTGTTGCTGAATACGCGGGTGTGATGAACCGACAGCCAGACGGCAGGGTCGCTCAGGCTGAAGCCAAACAGTGAGGCCACCGCGCCTTCGCCCGCTGCCGTGATGCGTAACAGTTGCCCGCGTAGCACGCGAATGGAGCCCGTCTCACCGGCTTTGATATCTACCGGCCTGGCCAGCGGACGGACTTCGCTTTCGGCCCAGCCTTGACGCATTAACAGCATGCTGAATTTCCCCCGTGGTAATGATTGCTGACCTGAATATCAATCGGCGTGACCTGTAAACCGTTGCCGGGAATGATGTCCTGCGGGCAGGACGACACCGCGCAAATCAGGTCACACAGGGCTTCAAAGACAATACAGTCACCGGCTTTACTGTTCGGATCCGTGACTTCCATGCGGCCATCGGCGGTGACCGGCCCGTTCTGGAACAGGTTGAACGGTTCCGGCAGGCTGAAATAGGTCACGCCGTGTGCCTTCATGCCTTCAAGCAGGTTATCGACGCAGTTGCGATGGCCTTCAACGCCGAAATCAATACTGAAACGCGTGCGGTCACAGGCCGGAACATTGGCATCATGAATACCAATGGTGTCGGCGACGATGCGCAACATCGGGCGGTTTTCACTTGACCACAGCGCCTCACCGGGTTTGAAGAGCAGCGAACGAAGATGCTGACGCGTATGCACCGGCGACAGTTTTTCATTCAGGTCGGCGGCATTCACGGCCACAAAATCGGCGGCCTGCTGCCCCTGGGCATCAGTGACGGTAATAAATTGCCCTTTGTTCACGGTAAAGGTTTTGCCATGACCGGCGGGCACCGTCAGCAGGGATTGGCACATAACTTACTCCTGAGGAATGAAATCGCTGGCGGGTACGGTAAAGGTGGTGCCGAGATACTGTTTTTGCAGCGTGGTGAGTTCGCCGTCTTTCTGCATCGCCAAAATATGATTGCTGATGGCTTTGTTCAGGCTGGTGTCGTCTTTACGTGTTGCCCACGCCATCCACTGCGACGGACCGGCTTCGCCAACCTGAGCGACTTTGTTCGGGTATTTTTTAACGATCGGCGCGAGCACCGAAATGTCGTCAAACACGAAATTGGCGCGTTTAGTCATCAGCGTGCTGACGGTCTGATCCAGCGTATCCACGCTGATGATGGTGATCGGCTTTTTGCCTTCTTTGGTCAGCGTTTCGTTAAAGCCCTTCAGCAATTGTTCCGGCACGCTGGCGCTTTTCACAGCTCCGCTCAGGCCAGACAACTGTTCCGGCGACAACGTTTTGCCGCTGAATTTTTTCACATCTTCCGCGCGCACCAGCACACCATTGACAGTTTTGCTGTAAGGCACCGTGAACAGTACTTTTTTGGCGCGTTCGGCGGTGACGTTAAGGGAAGAACCTTCGGCATTGAATGAGCCGGAGATCAGGCCGGGCAGGATGCCACTGAACGCAGTTTTCTGAAACTCCAGTTTCACGCCGAGGTCTTTGGCGAAAGATTGCATGATCGCCACGCTGTAGCCGGTGATCTCGCCTTTATCGTTGGTGAACTCATAAGGCGGGAAGGTCGGGTCGATGCCGACGGTGATTTTACCGCTGCTTTTGATGTCTGACAGCGTGTCAGCGTGTGCGGTGCCGGCCGCGCCAGCAGTGATTAAAGCAGCGATCAGCAGTGCTATTTTTCTCATTATGGTGATTCCCTGGTGTGGGTGAAATGTCACTGACCACAGAGCAGTTTCCATGCCACTTTTTTAAACAGTCGCCGCCTGAATATGATGGGAAACATTTTTTTCTTCGATAATCAATGAGAAACAAACGTTTCTTATTATAATATTTTTATTTCTCTGGTTTCATTGGCGGGAATGAAAAAGCAGCGGAAAGATCCGCCGCTGCACTGATTTGGGGATAAGTGTTCAACCGTTGCGCCAGTGCGGCGCATTACTCCAGTTCTTCGAGGCTCTGGTGCAGGGTTTCGATGGTGGCGAGATGGTAGCTGCCGGTTTTACCCATGCTACGGGCGACCAGTGAACAGAGCAGGTTACAGACGCCGGAGAGCGCCACGGTACTGTCGAAAATCAGATTAACGTCGGTATGGCAGCGCAAGACCCAGTTGGCATATTTCGCCGGTTTACCGGCCAACACATCGGAGATATACAGCATCGGCACCTGCATGTCAGCCAGGGCACTCATGGCGGTTTCCAGTACAGGCATACGGCGACGCAGCCCGACGCAGATCACCACATCTTGCGGGCCGAGCGCTGCCAGATGTTCTGCCAGCGAATCACCGGCGCGCGGCAGCAGGCGGACGTCGGGGTGAACGTGGATCAGGTCGCGGTAAATCAGCATGGCGATGGTCTGACTGTGACGCCAGCCCATCACCACCACACGCTTCGCTTTGGCAATGGCCTTCACGCAGGCTTCCATCTGGTCATCTTCCAGTGAACGGAACGTGTTCACCAGGCTGGAAACCTCTTTTTCCAGATGATTTTGTATCAGCGTGCCGAGAGGCGAAGCGCTGGGTGCGGCCTGAAGATACAGAGGCGAGCCGCTGTTTTGCATTTCACGCGCCTGACGGCGGGCAGCATCGTAGCTTTCATAACCGATGTGGCGAAAGAATCGTGTGGCGGTCGCTTTGGATACGCCCGCGCTCTGCGCCAGTTCAGTCGCGGTATTCATCGCCAGCTGGCCCGGCGCTGCTAACAGGACATCGGCTAAACGTTGTTCATGCAACGAAAGCTGATCCCATTGCTGCCGGATACGGCTTTCCAGCGATGCCGTTTTTACGCTCATGAATGATCCCCGGAAAGAAAAAATCCATCCTGCACATAACGTGCCGGATTGTCATGCACAATCTGTATCGCGATCTTGACAGTGCACAGAGGTTGATGGTTGTATGATACAACTATCAACCAGAAGCCCGGGTAAACTCATGCCAGACCACGCCTTAATCGAAGAAATCCGTTCCTCCTCGCGCCTTATGGTACGCGAACTGGGTTTTATGAACGCCACACTGGCAGCCACGGAATATTCACCTTCTGCCGTACACAGCCTGGTGGAAATTGAAAATCAGGGCGCGATGACCGCCGCACAGCTGGTGCAGATCCTCGGGCTGGAAAAATCCAGCGTCAGCCGCATGCTTGCCCGCTTGCTGGCTGCGGGTGAACTGCAGGAAGTACCGGTGGAAAATGATGCCAGGGTGAAACAGCTGACACTCACGGAAAAGGGCATACAGACGGTCGGGCGGATTAATGAATACGGCGCCATGCGCGTGATCAAGGCGCTGGAAAATCTGGATGCTACGCAGCAGCAAGCCGTCGCCAACGGCCTGACGGCGTATGCCCGCGCCCTTGAACGCTGTCGCGACGCGGACAATGCTGCACCCCAACAAACCATTGAAATCGTCACGGGATATCAGCCGGGCATGATTGGCCGGATTGTGGAAATGCATGGCACGTATTACGCCAATAATTACAACTTCGGGCATTTCTTTGAGGGAAAGGTTGCCAGCGGACTGGCCGAGTTCTGCGGGCGTCTGCATGAACCCTGCAACCGGGTCTGGCTGGCGATCAGCAATGGTCGGGTGATAGGTTCAGTGGCTATAGACGGTCAGGATCTGGGAAATAACGAAGCCCACCTGCGCTGGTTTATTCTTGATAACCGCTGCCGGGAAGCGGGCATGGGCAGAAAACTGCTCAGTGAAGCGATAGCGTTTTGCGACGGGCGCGGATTCGACGCTGTTCAGCTCTGGACCTTCAGTGGTCTTAATGCTGCGCGACGTCTGTATGAATCGTTTGGTTTCGAACTGATGAAAGAATGGCAGGGCGACCAGTGGGGCATGACGATGACCGAACAACAGTTCACCCGCCGGTCACCGCGTCATGCCGGTGTGACCTTTTAGGCTTCTGTTAAAGGTGATTTTATTGATTGATGAATATGGGCTACAGGGGCCGGTTTTCCGAGGAAATACCCCTGACCAATATCACATCCGAGTTCCTGTAAAATAACAAGCTGACTTTCATATTCAATGCCTTCAGCAACAACTTTCACGTTGAGTGCATGGGCAAGGGAGAGAATCGAACAAACAATTTTATTCTGTTTCTCATTCGTCTGGAATGTATCAATAAAACTCTTATCAATTTTTAAGGTATCAAAAGGGAAGTTGCAGAGCTGGGAAAGGCTTGAATATCCTGTGCCAAAATCATCGAGAGCAATTTTAACGCCTGCGTCACGGAGTCTTTTAAGGGTATGCCTGGCAAGGTGTTTATCGCTAAACAACGCACTTTCCGTGACTTCAACTTCCAGACGCTCCGGCGGAAAACCCACATCGTCAAGAATATCTATGATTCTTGATTTAAGATCCTTGTTACATAAAAGTAAAGGTGAAAGATTAAAGGACAACAGTTTGTCAGATGGCCATTTTAGCGCATCAAGGCAAGCCTCCCGTAAGAGATATTCTGTCAGTTCCGCTATTGCCCCCGTGTCTTCAGCAAGAGCAATGAACCTGGAGGGTGGGATGAATTTTCCCTCCGAGATTTCCCATCGGGCAAGGGCTTCAAAACCTATAGTTTTTTCTGATTTCAGATCCACTAAGGGTTGGTAATAACTGACAAAAACTTTGTTTTGCAACGCTGATTTAAAATCACGTTCCAGTTGTGCCATGGATAACAGAGAATCTTCCATGCCCGCAGCGAATGCTCTGATCTGCTCTCTGCCGGCTTTTTTAGCAACGTGCATGGCACAATCGGACTGCTGAATGACCTTTTTAAGATCGGACGAATCTTCCGGAAATCGTGAAATACCCATATTGGCAGAAATATTGAATGTAATTCCGTCCAGATTAACAGGTGAACATAAGGTGCGCATAACCCGCCCGGACAGCAATGTCAGATTGGTATTATCAATATTAGCTTTCAGAACAAGGAAACTATCTGCTGTGAGTTTATAAACGCAACCCGGAAAAATATTCACCAGTCTCTCTGCCACGATCTTAAATATTCCATTATGATAGTCATGGCCGAAAATATCATTAATATCCTTCAGTCTGTTTATTTCTATAGTGAATACACCGAAGCTGTTTTTGTTTTCATTATTATATTGGGCAATGGCAGAGGTTAATGTGATTGTATTGGGTAATCCCGTCACGGGATCATGACATTCAACCCAATGAAAATTCTGTTCGGCCTCCATTCGACGGGTCACTTCCTTCTCCATGGCCTTTATTCTCATAAAGGAAAAAATCAGGCCAAGAAAACCAGTCACATTGAGTGCGATGAAAATTTCATCTAAATTGTAGGTTTCATATGAAGTAAAGAAAGAATAAAGAATTTCATTCATATTAAAATACAAAGAAATTAAATAAATTACTATGAATAACCCGATCCAAAAATACAACTCGACTTTTACCTTATTGCGAAGCTTTCTTAACATATATAACCTCACAATAAGTCACAAAGTCAGTGAAAATAATTTATCTGCATGTGTTATCGGCATTTTTATGCAGATATTTAGCCCGGATACGGTTTTTTTAATAAGGGATCTGTTTATTGCGGATTTTTGTGGTGTTGATCACTGTGGACAAGAGGGGGTCAGTAAAGCACGCAGACTTTTAGGGGGCAAGGCCACCGGTCGGACAGGGCCGGTGGCCTGATATTATTTGATTTCGGTCACGAAGTTTTCACGGCTGCGGCGAACTTTCTTCAGGTTCACCAGCCAGTCACCTTCATGGGCGCGATAGCCCAGCGGCAGGATCACGACACTGCGCAGGTTTTTGTCTTTCAGGCCGAGGATTTCATCCACGGCAATAGGATCAAACCCTTCCATCGGCGTCGCATCAACTTCTTCAAACGCGGCGGCAATCAACGCGGCGCCTAAACCAATGTAGGCCTGACGCGCGGCGGCCTGATAATTGGCTTCGGTACCGCGTTCAGCAACGATAGCCAAGAGCTTCTGGCGGTAGCTTTCCCAGCCTTCGTTTTTAAAACCACGGACTTCATTGGTCAGGTCAAACATCATGTTCACGCGTTCAGGTGTGATGTCATCCCATGCTGCGAATACCAGCAGGTGAGAACAGTCAGTAACCTGTGCCTGATCCCAGGAAACGGTGCGGATTTTTGCACGAATATCAGGATTGGTGATCACTAACAGTTCGAAGGGTTGCAGGCCGCTTGAGGTCGGTGCCAGACGCACGGCCTCAATAATATTTTCAATCTTTTCGGCCGGTACCGTTTTGGTCGCATCAAACTTCTTGGTTGCGTAACGCCAGGCCAGTTTTTCGTTTAAGGTCGTCATCTTTTTTTCCTGAAGGATAAATTTGGAAGCGGGGCGTTGCCTGTGACAATTATCCCCGAAATAGCCGCCCGATAATCGCATGAACCGGATCCGGGGTTTTATGCTTTTGAGCCCTCAGAAAGCGCGTGGCCCGCGAAATTTGCAGGGTTTTGCCTGCGGATCGGGTGACAGTAACGATCACCCGCCGGAGGCCGAACCGGGAGGCAATACAGGAAACACTGAAACAGGTAATGTGCAGTATTAGTTTTCTGGATATCATTATAATCCCTCATCACCCAAACGTATGTTTCGTAGCGGATTGCAGCCGCGTCTGAAACCTGAAGTAAGAAGAGGCAGTGCAGTAAACTGCCGGGAATTTATGATGAAACAGTCAAGGCGACCACGATGCAGACAAAGCGGATCCTGATTATTGAAGATGATGCCGATGCGGCAGATGTTCTCGATGCTTATTTAAAACGTGAAGGGTATGACGTGCAAATTGCCGGTGACGGCCTTTCCGGGCTGGAGCACGCGCTGCGCTGGAAGCCGGATCTCATTCTGCTGGATGTCATGCTGCCGGGAATGCGTGGCACCGATGTTCTGGCATCGCTGCGGCGTGAAAGCAGCACGCCGGTGATCATGGTGACAGCGATGGGCGACATGCCCGATAAAATTGGCGCGCTGCGTTTCGGTGCGGATGATTATGTGGTCAAACCTTATAATCCGGGGGAAGTGGTGGCCCGGGTGCAGGCAGTGCTGCGCCGTGTTGCAGCAGAGGAAAACAGCACCCCCGCCGTGTTGCGCTGGCAGGGACTCGACGTGGATGTCGAGGCGCTGACGGCGGCGGTTCGCTCAACCTCGGGCGAATCGCATTATCTTGATTTAACACCAACAGAATTTGGCGTTCTGAGCACACTGATGCGGGCACCGACACGACCGTTCTCACGTCAGTACTTACTGGAACATTGTCTGCCGGAAAGCGAGGCGCTGGAAAGGGTGGTTGATACGCATGTCTATAACCTGCGCAAAAAACTCGAGTCCGCAGGTATCGTTAACGTATTAGTCAACGTGCGTGGCGTCGGTTACCGGTTCAGACAACCATGAATCCGTCAAATTATCAGTCCTTGTGGCGCTGGATTTGTGTGCGGGTCCTGACGCTGGCCATCGGCAGTGTGGTCGTGATCGCGTTGTGCATGTGGCTGCGTTTTGCCATTCAGAATCTCTGGGTATTGCACCATATGTCTCCCGCGCTCAGGGCAGAATTCTACCTGCTGCGGGACAATCCGGATCTTAACCTCACGCGCTTTCATGAGATTGTCGATCAGGGCTGGGGGGCGCGGTACTCCGATCCTTCCATCGCTTCGGCCGACTGGCTTATGGTTGGCATCCTGGTATTAGTGGTGACGCCGTTTATCGCTATTTTGGGATTAAAAGCCGCGCGTCCGCTTTCGTCGCAATTTAGCCGTCTGGCGCAGGTGGCGCGTGCGGTCACGCAGGGGGATTTCAATACGCGGGCTGAGCCGGTGAAAAATGCCCCGGCGGAGCTGATACAGTTCACCGATGATTTTAACGCCATGATGCTGCAACTTTCACGCTATGAGCGGGAGTTGCGGGCCTCCCATGTGGCGATGGCGCATGAACTGCGATCGCCGCTCACGGCGGCGGTCGGGCGTTTACAGGGCATGCTGGACGGTGTGTTCCGCCCGGAGCCGCAGCAGTTGCAGATGGTGATGACACAGCTTTTGCATCTGAACCGTCTGATCGACGAACTGCATTTGCTGTCGCTGGCGGATGCCGGTCAGCTGAACCTCAGTAAGACAGAGCTGGATCTGGCAGAACTGCTGCGCGAGCGGATTACATGGCTGAAACCTCAGTCGGCGAAAGCCGGTTTTGATATCACCCTGACGCCGGGTGCCCCGTGCCGTTATATCGGTGATCCGTTCCGGCTCGGGCAGGTATTTACCATTCTGATGGAGAATGCATTGCGTTATGCGCTGGAAGGACAGCGTCTGGACATCGCGATCGCCCCCCGCAATGGCGGTTATGAGATAACGTTTCAGGATAAGGGGCCGGGTGTGGATGACAGTTTTCTGCCTGTTATGTTTGAACGCTTCAGCCGGGCAGAATCTTCTCGTGCAAGGCATTCCGGGGGTAGCGGATTAGGTTTATCCATCGCCCGTGCGATTTGTGAAGCTCATAGCGGGCAGATCCGTGCAGCGAAGAAAACGCAGGGCGGGCTGAAGATCACGGTCATCTTACCGCCGCCGGAAAACAGCCAATAAAAACTCCGCACTGCAAAAAATAAGGGATGCTGTGTGCATAATGCCGATCGTTTAAGGATCAGTTGACCGATCCGGTGGCTCGTGTAAAAAGGGTTCATGCTCATCATGGACCCTTTTTAAATGGAACTTTCACACGCTCTCGGTATTATCAATCTCACTGCCCCCGATGAAGTTCAAAGCCTCGCTGACCTCCTGTCTCCTGACCTCATTCAGCAAGCTTTTTCTCTCACTGACACCGTCACCCTACGCAAGCGTAAACTCCCCCTCGAGTCCATGGTCTGGCTGGTTATCGGTATGGCCATATTCAACAATAAGCCTATGAGTCATATCGTTAATCTGATGGATATTGTTGACCGAACCGGACGCTCATTCACCGCACCCAGCTCCGTTATTGCCCGCAGAAAAACGTTAGGTGAAGATGCCATCCGGGTTCTGTTTGATATCACTCAGCAACACTGGCATGCAGAGGCAAAACATCCTCTCTGGCACGGACTGACACTCAATGCCGTCGATGGCGTAGTCTGGCATACGCAGGACACGCCTGAAAATGCAGAGGCCTTCGGTAAGGCTTCGAACCAGCACGGCGAACGCGGATATCCTCAGGTCCGCATGGTCTGCCTGATGGAACTGAGCAGTCACCTGTTGCGGGCCAGTGTGATGGACAGTTACGACGTGAACGAGATGCGCCTGGCGGCACAGCTCGCAGACAGCGCGCCGGATAACAGTATTACGCTGTTCGATAAGGTTTTTTACTCTTTAGGCCTGCTACATGACTGGCATAATGCGGGCGAAAATCGCCACTGGCTGACGCCGCTGAAAAAGAACACGCAGTACGAGGTGGTGTGTAAGCTCGGCAAACAGGATGAGCTGATACGGCTGAAAACGTCACCGCAGGCCAGAAAACAGTGGGAAGGACTGCCGGAAGAAATGACCGTGCGGCTTATCCGCCGGAAGGTCAATGGCGTTGAACGGCAGGTTCTGACGTCAATGACGGATGCGATGCGTTATCCGGCCGCCAGCGTGGCGGAGCTTTATAAGCATCGCTGGGAAATCGAGTTAGGATACCGGGAGACGAAGCAGTTTTTACTGGGGAACCGGTGGGCGCTGAGAAGCAAACTGCCGGAAATGGTGAGGCAGGAACTGTGGGGTATCCTGCTGAGTTATAACCTAATTCGTTACCAGATGATCAAGATGGCGTTCAGCCTGAAGGGAGATTATCTGCCTTATCAGCTGAGTTTTAGCGGTGCAGTGTCGGAGATATTACGGTTATTAATCGGGCTGCCGTGGGCATCAGCGGGAGCCATCCCGGGTCATCTGAAGCATTTTTACAGCAACGCAGCGATGCTCAAACTGCCCTCGAGGCGTGAGCGTGAATATGCGAGGGAAGTGAGAGAAAAAAGGTCGAAATATCCCTTAAAAAACAATGCCGGTCACCTTAAGTGACCGGCATTATGCTGTGTGCATCCCTTTTTTATATCGGTTTTTTACATCAGGATCAGAAGTCGTACGTCATTGAGACTTTGAGCGAACGCGGTTCTCCCTGATAGATATAGGTTCCGGTGCTGTCGATATTTGACCAGTATTTTTCGTTGGTCACGTTATCAACACCCGCACGCCAGACCATATCATTTTGGTTAATTTTGGTCCGGTAGCGCACGCCAAGATCCAGAACGGTATAAGCGTCAATTTTCTTCGTGTTGGCGGAGTCTGCCCACTGGGAGCCGGAATGATTCACCAGCGCGGTGGCCGTCAGGCCGTCAACCGGTTTAATGTCATATTCCGCCCCCAGAACCAGGTTGTAACGCGGCACGCCAATCGCATCTTTACCGTTGTAGGTATTGTCTTCTGTTTTGGTCATTTCCGGATCAATCCAGGTGGCGCTGCCGTTCAGACGCAGGCCCAGCACCGGCTCGCCAAAGACGTTCAGTTCTGCACCCCGGTTACGTTGCTCACCGTCCATGCCGTAGAAATCCTGACTGTTGAGGATGCCTGAAGGTTTTTTGATTTCAAATAACGCAAACGAACCGCCAACACGCCCGAAGTCCGCTTTTACACCCACTTCGTTTTGTTTTGAATGCGCAATGCCGGTGGTTGTACCGTAGTTTTTCGCTGTGTCCGGTGCCACATCACCGGGTTGTAAAGATTCGGTGTGGTTGGCGTACAGGGAAATAACCTGCCACGGTTTGTACACAACGCCGTACGTCGGCATCCAGCGGCTGTCGCTGTAACGTGATGACACGTCTTCAGCGCCGGTCGCATTCTTGTAATTACGTACGATCACTTTCTGATGACGGGCACCGACGGTGAACAGTACGGTGTCATCCAGAATGCCCAGCGTGTCGGCTAACAGATAGCCCTGAGTCCGGTTACGCCCGGTGGTCAGCGGGTCGTCATAATGACCGCCAGACAGATTAGGTGTCGGGTTCGGGACATTCGTGGTGTGATAAATATTGGTGTTTTCGGCATTGGCACCGTAGGCCATACGCCACGCGGTATTATTGCGTGAAGTCAGGGCGGAATAACCGAAATTGACCTTGTGGGTAATAAATGCGGTATCGAAATTGCCGCGAATGCCTGCCATTCCGCTGAAGTTATTGATGATGCGGTTGGTATCCAGACGGCCTATTGTTGCCGTTCCGTCAGCCTCTTTCAGCGCAGGGGAGGCATAGTCACCGGTTTCATGCGAATGTTGTGCACCCACGCCGCCATACACTGTCCAGTTATCGGTCACATCATATTCCGCTTTGGCCATACCAAATTCGGACTCAATATTGCTGTATATCCAGTCCTGACTGTAATTGTGACTGTTGGATGGCACTTTCGGGATGAAATCCACACCACTGATATTTACGCCAAGACGGGCGTCGTGGAAGGTTTTCTTTTGATAGCCCATATCCACCGAGGTACGAAGTCGATCACCGCGATAATCAAGGCCCAGCGAGGCTGCGGTGGTGCGTTTTTTCTCACCATCAATACCGGTTTCACCTTCGCGGTTAACGGCATTGAGACGGACACCGAACTGATTGTCATCACCAAAACGACGGCCCAGATCCAGCGTGCCGCCGACCTGCGAGGAAGAGGTATAATCCACACCCACGCGGGTCAGCGGCGCGTCATCCGCATGTTTTGGCTCAAGGTTAATCATGCCGCCAACGCCGCTTGTCGCCGCGCCGTTCAGTAATCCGTTCGCACCCTTGAAGATTTCCACCCGGTCAATTAATGACGTATCAATTACCTGACGGGGAACCACGCCGGGTAATCCGCCATACGTCATGTCATCACCATCGAGTTCGAAGCCACGGATACGGTAGGTTTCCGCGAAGTTGCCATACCCCTGAACGTTCTGAACACCGGCATCATTGCGCACGACGTCAGCAATGGTTCTGGCTTGCTGATCCTGCATCAATTTTGAGGTGAAGCCGATGATGTTAAACGGCACATCCATCGCATTCTGTTCGCCAAGCATACCAAGACGGCCACCATGTGCCACCTGGCCGTCCAGATAGGCCGGAACCAGCTGATTACCGCCGGGCCGGAATTCATTATCCGGCGTACTGACGATGGTCATCGTATCGCCCGCCGCAGCTGTTGAACCGGTCGCCGGAGCAGGGGCTGTGGCCGCGAGTGCAGGCGTGCAGCTGACGCTGACAAACAGGGCCAGCAGGGTCGGTGTAAACCCCGCAGGTGAAATTTTTTCGCGCATAGTGTAACCCTAATGTAAAAAGGACTGAGAATCATTATTATTTGAATTTGCGATTATGCGTATGGCGCTTTGGGATGCAAGAAAAATCTCAGGGGCAAATGTTTTCGGGAGAGCGGGCGGAGACAGCATAAAAAAATCCACGGCAGGGCGTGGATTTTAAGCGAATGCGCAGGGTTACGGCATCGGATTCTATTTTTTCTTATTAAGCATCGATTTCAAATCGGCAAAGGGATTGTAGGTGGCTTCGCCAACATCTTTTTGTGCATCTTCTCCTGCCACAACGGTTGTGCCGTACTGGTCAGCCTCAGTGTATTTTGAATGTTCGTGGTCATGGCAATACAGACATAACAACTCCCAGTTACTGCCATCTTCCGGATTATTGGTATGATCATGGTCGATATGGTGAACCGTTAATTCACGCAGGTTTGAGTAAACAAACTCCCGCGAACAGCGCCCGCATACCCACGGATAGATTTTCAGCGCTTTCTCGCGATATCCGCTTTCCAGACGCTGGTAGTTTTTTGGGATCAGTGCCATTGAAATGTTATCCGTTACAAAAAGATAATTTTACGTTTGTGCCGCTAATATATCCCGTAATGCGGCAGAAGGAGAAATGAAAGAAGGCCCGGACAGCCACTTTTAAGCAGACCTTTGCGATAAAAAGAAAAATCCACGCCATGACGTGGATTTTCGCAGAGGTTTCAGAACAATATGCGCTGAGTTTGGAATCAGACGTTAAACAGGAAGTTCATCACGTCGCCATCTTTAACGATGTAGTCTTTGCCTTCTGAACGCATTTTGCCCGCTTCTTTCGCGCCTTGCTCACCTTTGTAGGTGATGAAATCGTCGAATGCGATGGTTTGTGCGCGGATAAAGCCTTTCTCAAAATCAGTGTGGATTTTACCTGCAGCTTGCGGCGCCGTTGCGCCAACAGGGATGGTCCATGCACGGACTTCTTTCACGCCGGCGGTGAAGTAAGTTTGCAGATTCAGCAGCTCATAACCGGCGCGGATCACGCGGTTCAGGCCCGGTTCTTCCAGACCCAGCTCAGCCATAAATTCTTCACGGTCAGCATCGTCGAGTTCAGCGATGTCCGATTCAACCGCAGCACAAACAGCAACGACGACTGAGCCTTCCGCTTCTGCAATTTTGCGCACAACGTCGAGGTAAGGATTGTTCTCGAAACCGTCTTCATTAACGTTCGCGATGTACATGGTGGGTTTCAGTGTCAGGAAGCTCAGGTAGCGGATGGCCGCTTTGTCTTCCTCAGTCAGAGCCAGCGCGCGCAGCATGCCGGCGTTTTCCAGCTGTGGCAGGCATTTTTCCAGTGCGGCCAGTTCTGCTTTCGCGTCTTTGTCGCCGCCTTTGGCGCGTTTCTGCACACGATGAATCGCACGTTCGCAGGTATCAAGGTCAGATAACGCCAGTTCGGTATTGATGACATCAATGTCATCAGCCGGATCCACTTTATTGTTAACGTGAATAATATTGTCGTTCTCGAAGCAGCGCACCACGTGGCCGATCGCTTCGGTTTCACGGATGTTGGTCAGGAACTGGTTACCCAGACCTTCGCCTTTAGAGGCACCTTTTACCAGGCCCGCGATGTCCACAAATTCCATGGTAGTAGGCAGGATACGCTGGGGTTTTACAATTTCTGCCAACTGGTCGAGACGCGGATCGGGCATAGGTACCACACCGGTATTCGGTTCGATGGTGCAGAACGGGAAGTTTGCCGCTTCGATACCCGCTTTGGTCAGCGCATTGAACAGCGTAGATTTACCGACGTTCGGCAGGCCGACGATACCGCATTTGAATCCCATGTTTTTCTCACCTTAATATCTTAATTATCAAACGATTAAATATAACCGCACGATGTAATGACCACAATTCCCCACATTATACACGAGAACCACATTTATCTCGATCCGCTTGTGGCCGTCCCTGATATCAGCACACAGGATAAACCTTGCCTCGTCTGGTTCATTTTTAGATACTTGTCACAATTTTTTAACTGATCGGGAAATGTACCGGATGTTCTATGTTTAGTCCGCGTAGTCTGAAGTTGTCTGAAGTGAAGAATGAAACGCTGGCCGGATTCGTGGTGGCGGTATCAATGATCCCTGAGGCGGTCGGCTTTTCACTGGTTGCCGGGTTGTCACCGATTGTCGGTCTGCATACGGCGTTTATTATCGGGCTGGTAACGGCACTGTTTGGCGGTAAACCGGGCATGGTTTCGGGCGCGGCGGGTTCCATTGTAGTTGTGCTGATGAGTCTGGCGGCGCAACACGGTATGGGATACGTGTTGTGGGCGACCATTTTTGCCGGGATGATCCAGATACTGATTGGGGTTTTCCGCCTCGGAAAATTTATCCGGCTGGTGCCGTTGCCTGCGGTTCACGGCTTCGTGAACGGTCTGGCGATTGTCATTATGCTGGCTCAGTTGCACATGATTGCCGGGCAGGGGCCACTGATGTACGGGCTGGTGCTACTGGCGATACTGGTGGTGGTGCTGTTCCCGAAACTGACCAAAATCATTCCCGCTTCGCTGGCGGCGCTGATCATCGTTTCTGCCGTCGCGATCGGTTTTAACCTGCATACCTTGCGGGTGGGTGATCTGGCGGATATCTCAGGAGCATTGCCGCATTTCAGCCTGCCGGTTGCACCGTTCAATGTGGAGATGCTGAAAGTCGTGCTGCCCTATGCCGTCGTGATCGCGCTGGTCGGCCTGATTGAATCGCTGCTGACCATGACAGTGCTGGATGAAATGGGGAATCAGAAGGGCAACGGTAACCGCGAGAGTATCGCCCAGGGCGCGGGCAATGCCATTTGCGGGTTGTTCGGTTGCTTCGCCGGTTGTGCGATGATTGGGCAATCGATCATTAATTTTACCTCCGGCGGTCGCGGGCGGATTTCAGGTACGGTGGGGGCCATCCTACTGATTCTGTTTGTGGTCAGTCTCTCCGGTTATATTGGTCTGCTGCCCGTCGCGGCGCTGGCCGGGATTATGCTGGTTGTCTGCTACAACACTTTTGAGTGGAGTTCGCTGCGGCGTCTTCGCCGTATGCCGAAAGCCGACGTGCTGGTAATGCTGATTGTCACGGTCATCACGATTTTCACCGATCTTGCTGTGGCGGTTATCAGCGGCGTCATTATCTCAGCGCTGGTTTTTGCCTGGCAACAGGCGCGTATCCGTATTCGTGAGCACAAAACCAAAGGCGATCTGACGGTGTATAAACTAGACGGGCCGCTGTTCTTCGGTTCTGCGGCGACATTTGCTGAACTGTTTAATCCTGAAAACGATCCGCAAAATGTGGTGCTGGATTTTGCCGGTACGCGGGTCATGGATTCCAGTGGGGTAGAGGCGATTGATAAGCTGACTGCGCGTTATCTTGAAGCCGGTAAAACCATCCGCCTGCGCCATCTGAGTCATGACTGCATCAGTCTGCTTAAGAAAGCCGGGCCTTTCTGCTCTCATGAACTCGACGATCCGCAATATTATGTTGCGGAAGATAATTTGTAACGAATAGGTTAAATGTAATTTATTTTCCATCTTTGTGGATCTGACAGATAACTGAATTTGAAATTATAAATTCAGTTATCTATTTTATTTTTACACTTTACTATAATCATCTCATTTTCCGAACGGTATACTCTGAATCATATTTAATAGTTATTAATCACTGATTGTTATATAAAAAGCGTATGGTTTTCATATCCTGGTCATTCAGCGGGGTGGTGAATAGCTTTCGCTGTTAACAGATTAAACTCGTTTAAATGGAAGGGAAGTTAAGGATGATCTATGTATAGATTAATAAGTAATATTATGCCAGCTTATGTTCGGTATGCGGATAAGATTGGAACTAAAGGCGCGTGTATGGGAATGGTGCTGACATGGCTTGGCGATGTTTTAAAAAGCCCCATGGGTCAGAGTGCTGAAAAATGCTTACAAAAGTCTGTTTTCCCGAAAGATGTTGATGAGGCAGCACTGCAAGTCTTATTTGAGCGTTCAACAAGAAAACAGACGCATTATATGGACAGAATTCGTGCCTACGTATTATCAGGTGGTAAAGAGTCCCATTTGAAATTCTTAGCCGCTTACAAGGACAAAAAACAACGAATAAATGAAATTAAACGCAATGTCCCGGGGTTATACTACAGAGAATACCCACTTACTTATTACAGGGATATTAAAGGGCTGGATGTTGAGAATGCATACTCATCTACGAAACAAGGGGTGATCATATCTGTTGATCTTCTCAGGGAAAATCAGAACCTTCATGTTACCGCTGCTATAAGAATGAGTGAGATTCTGACTTATTTTCTTGATCCTAATTATGGGTTATATCGCATAGATGGCAGAGATCCTAATAAAGAAATAGAGGCAATACTTTACAACCTATACGGTCGTTTTTATTTCTCCGGGCAGATTGTCGTTAGTCAGTAATGCAGAGATTAACGGAGCCTCCGGTGAAGATCTGTGGGTGTCATTCCCTGGCCTCGCAGATGTCAAACCGCTGACAGCGGGCAGGCCTGCCTGTCCGCATACTTTTAAGATAAACGCTTACAATTCGTGGCAAAAAAACGGCCAAATTCATATCGCTGAAAATTCTGTAATGTTATACCGTTACGACCGGTCAATTTCGCATTAACAGGTTTCAGGCCTGTTCTGCGGTTTTTTTTCCTTTGCCGGAGCGGACATGAGCACAGATAAGGCATCCGGGACTGATAACAACAGTAAACCACTGCGCTTTCAGTCAGCCGCCTCCCACACACATTGGCTGAGCGGGCTGATGAACGCCATCATGGTGATCAGCAGCCTGATGTACCTGATATTGCTGATGTTTTATCTGGTATCACCGGAATCGGTCTGGCCGTGGGTGACCGGCAATATCATGGCCGCGATGTGGGTTTGTGCGGCCTCTCTGCAATGCGCGAGGCGCATCAGTCGCTGGCGTGAGCAACAGTTTGCGCCTGCCATTGACATGGCGGCTGAAACCATCACACCACATACCTCTTCAGGATTTTCTCAACGCCTGGCGTCCCGGTCGTGGATACGCCCGGTTTTACGTTATGTCGACGAGCAGGTGTTCTTTCAGGCATTTCCCGCGTTAGCGGCACTATTACTTATCGCATTATTGTGGCGATTACCGTTACCGGCAAATGACGCCGGTGCTGCGGGGTATTTTGCCGGTACGGTATTCATTCTTTGCGCTTTTGCGGTGCTGGTTCTGGAGCGTCACTGGACGCTTAAAAGCCCGCTGGAATGGCCGGAAGCGGCAAAACTCGCGGCAATATTGCGTATGCTGATTGGCGTTTTTTTGCTGAGTGCATTAGCGCTGATGTTTGCCCATGGTGCTTCGGTGTGGCCGGCGCATCTGCTGATGTTTACCGGATTGTTACCGGGACTGGTGGCGCTGGAGCTTGTCCTGCGGGCGCTGATGGCGATGTTTTCGCCGCTGCGGGAGGGTAAAGAACCTGAGTTTATTGCGGGCAGTCTGCTGGCTGCACAAATTTGCTGGCCGCCGCGTCCGTTACAGTTTGTGCAAAACGAACTGCATCAGCATTTTGGTATCGATCTTCGTCAGATTTGGGCATTTCATTTTATGCGCCGTGCGCTGTTACCTCTGGCCGCAATTTTGTTACTGACCGGCTGGCTGCTGACGGGCATCAGCGAGGTGCCACTGACCCAGCGTGGGATCTATGAATCCTTCGGTAAACCGGTGGCAGTCAGGCAACCGGGTTTGCATGCCGGGCTGCCATGGCCTTTTGGCCGCACGCTGTTGGTCGATAACGGTGAGGTGCATGAACTTACCACGGGGTCAGAAGACGCAGCGACGCTCGCATCCGTCACGGTGGCTGACACCGCCGAAGGTCCGGCGCCGGAAAGTGCGAACCGTCTGTGGGACTCCGGCCACAGCAGCGACAAATCCCAAATTATCGCCAGCGCCGCGAACGACCGGCAAAGTTTCCAAATCATGGACATGGACGTGCGCTTCGTATACCGGGTCGCCATGAACGATGATGCTGCCATGGCAAGCCTTTATCACACCGCAAATATACCGGTGCTGATCCGCAGTATTGCCAATCAGGTACTGGTACATGATTTTTCTTCGCGCACACTCGACAGTCTGCTGGGTAGCGAACAGACACGCCTTGCCGCTGACATTGGCCGGAAAGTGCAGAGTCAGCTTGATCATCTCAACAGTGGCGTGGAATTGCTGGCCACAGTGATTGAATCGATCCATCCGCCTGCAGGTGCGGCGGATGCTTATCATGGCGTACAGGCGGCACAAATATTGGCGCAAAGCGCGATTGCCGGTGAGAAAGGGCAAGCCGCACAGCAACTGAATGCGGCACAGCAATTTGCCCGTCTGGCGCTGGATGCCGCCAGCGCCAAAAATGACGAAAATCGCGATCAGGCGCAGATCATGGCGCTGCGCTTCAACGCAGAAAATCAGGCATATCAGGCCGGCGGGCAGTCGTTCCTGACCGGGCGTTATTTCAGTCAGCTGGCGCTGGCAATGCAGCAGCATCCGAAGGTGTTGATTATCGATCATCGTATCAGCGGCGGAACGCCACCGGTGTTGGATCTGAGAAGTTTTACCCTGCCATTTACGCCCGCAGCGGATAAAGCGGCGCATTCTGTTAAAGCGGAGACTACCCGGTGACTGATTCCCCACAACCTGAAGTCCACGGACATGATCATGACGCACATGGTGGGCATCATCACGGCGCCGGACATCATCACCATCATCATTCCGGGCCTGCAACCCCCGGACTCTGGCGGCGGGTCACGATTGCCGTTGTCCTGGTGGCGCTGATTGCCGCCACAGCCTGTCTGGTACAGGTGCGTTCCGGTGAGGCGATGGTAATTACACGCTTTGGTAATCCGGTGCGTGTACTGCTGCAACCCGGGCTGGCGTGGCATCTGCCGGTGCCGCTGGAAACGGCGATCCCGGTGGATTTACGTATCCGTACAACGTCCAGTGGCTTGCAGGATGTCGGCACGCGTGACGGGCTACGGATCATCGTGCAGGCTTATACCGTCTGGCAGGTGAAAAACGATCCCCAACATGTACAGCGTTTTATCCGTGCGGTACAAAATCAGCCGGATATCGCCGCCGCGCAGATACGCACCTTTATCGGCTCGGCGCTGGAAACCACCACCAGCGGTTTTGCGCTGGCTGATCTGGTGAACACAGACGCCGGCAAAATCCGCCTTTCCGGCTTCGAACAGCATTTGCATGATCAGATTGCCCGTCAGTTGCTTGACAGCTACGGCATCGAACTGGTGCAGGTCGGCGTTGAACGCCTGACATTGCCGTCGGTCACCTTAGATGCCACGGTAGATCGTATGCGGGCAGAACGCGAAACCATTGCCACCGAGCGGTCTGCTGAAGGCAAGCGTCAGGCGGCAGAAATCCGCTCATCCGCTGAGCGCGATGCCCGCGTGATTAAGGCCTATGCATTGGTCAGCGCGGCCAATATTGAGGCGCAGGCGCAGTTGGAGAGCACGGCAATATACGCCAAAGCCCGGGCCGGTAACCCCGAATTGTACGATCTGCTGCGATCGCTGGACACGCTCAACAACGTGATTACGCCAGGCACTCAGCTGATATTGCGCACTGATGCGGCACCGTTCCGGCAACTGGTGGAAGGCCCGCCGTCATTACCTGCCGCCAGTAACGGGACGCCGCCATGAATCCGCTGTCCCGTTTTCACGGAAATGCGTGGTTTCAGGCAGGGCGTATGGCCTATCTGGCGCTGTTTGCCATGACGCTGATTGCGGCCGCAAACTGGCTGTTCTCTAATGTCCGGCAGATAGCACCTGATAAGCGCGCGGTGGTGATGCGCTTCGGGGCCGTTTCGCGTACGGCGGGGGCCGGGCTGCTGCTGGCCTGGCCGGAACCGCTGGAACATGTTGAAATTTTGCCTGCCGCCGACCGGGTGATCGAACATCACGTTACGGCTTTGCTCAGAGAGAATATTGTGCCCGCGTGGACCAATACCGGCGGTGAGAAAAATGATGCTGTCGCAGGTGCGGGGTATTTACTGACCGGTGATTCCGGCGTGGTTCAGCTGGATGTGCAGGTATATTACGTGATAACCGATCCGGTGGCGTTTGTCCTGCAAGGGGAACACGTATTACCGGCGCTTGATCGTTTAACCGGGCATGCGGCGGTCGCGATTTGTGCTTCCCGTGATCTGGATACCATTCTGGTCGCCCGGCCGGAAATGGTGAGTAACGGCAACTCTGTTGCAGAACGCCGTGAGCGGCTGCGTGGTGATTTACGTCAGGCAATTAATCAGCAACTTGCCGCGCTGACGGCGGCGGGCAGTAGCCCGGGGATCGAAGTCCGTCGCGTTGATGTGCAATCTTCACTGCCACCGGCGGCGGTTGATGCCTTTAATGCCGTACTGACGGCCAGCCAGCAAGCGGAACAGAACATCGCCACTGCCCGTAACGAGGCCGCACATGTTCATCAGGAGGCGGTTCAGTCGGCAGATCGTGCCGTGCAGGTTTCCCATGCCAAAGCCAGCGAGCAGATCGCGCGCGCCTCAACGGATACAGCAACCATTGTACAACTGGCTAACGACCACTCGCCTGAATTGCTGTGGCGTTTATGGCGTGAACGGATGCCGGGGATCCTCGCTCATGCCGGCAGCGTCACGGCTGTTGATCCCCATGACGACGCGCATCTGATCCTGCCGGGGCCAGACCGTCCATCATCTCAACCCTGAGGTATTGCTCCTGTGACTTCTTTTTCTTCTGAAGAACCGCAAACATCGCCGGCAAAAAGTGTGCTGTTAACGCGTCATGAGCAACGAAACATGGCGGTGCAGTTACTTCTGGCAATGGCGGCGTTTGGTCTGTTGCTGTGCGGCTGGATCTGGCAGTGGTTGTTTGCGCAGCAAAGTGACATCGGGCAAATTTTATTTGGTGTGGCGTCACTGCTGGTGGCGGTTCCGGTGCTGCGCTCGGCCCTGTACAGTTTACGCAGCCCCAGCCTGCATGGCGTTACCGATCAGCTGATTGCGCTGGCGATGTTGGGGGCCTGGGCTACGGGTGATCTGATGACCGCGGCACTGTTACCGGGCATTATGATTTTGGGTCATATTCTAGAAGAGCGCAGCGTTATCGGTTCGCAGGAAGCCATCAATGCACTCAGCCATCTGACCCGCAGCCGCGCCCGGCGGATGTTGCCCGGCGGTGAGATTGAGGAAATCGATAACCACCGGTTGCGAACCGGTGACCGGATTGAAGTGCGCGCCGGTGACCGGTTACCCGCCGATGGCCGCGTGTTAACGGGCAGCGCCAGCCTCGATACCGCGCCGATCACCGGAGAATCAGTACCACAGGAAGCCCGCGTGGGTGACGATGTGTTCGGCGGTGCCATTAATCTCGACGGATTGCTTTGCGTTGAAGTCACGCGCACCGGTGCGGATGCTACGCTCGGAAAAGTGATTGCGTTGATGCAAAAAGCGGAGCATGCCAAACCGCCGATCACCCGTTTGCTTGAGCGTTATGCCGGGCAATACCTGGTGCTTATTCTGCTGATTGCTGCCGCGACCTGGTTCGTTACGCAGGATGCCCATTCCATGCTGGCGGTGCTGGTGGCAGCATGCCCCTGCGCGCTGGTGCTTTCCGCACCCGCGACGGCAATAGCCGGTATCGCTGTGGCCGCGCGTCACGGCATTCTGATCCGCAGCTCGGCATTTCTTGAGGAACTGGCAGATCTGAATGCCATCGTGGTCGATAAAACCGGCACGCTGACGCACGGTGAATTGCATTTGCAGCGTACGGTTTTGGCCGGACAGGAATCTTCTGACGCTGTGCTCTGTCTGGCAGCCAGTCTCGGTGCCGCGAGCAGCCATCCGGTCAGCCGTGCGCTGGCGAAGTTACTGCCGCGTGAACAATACTTGCCGCTGGAAGATATATCAGAACTGCAGGGGATGGGGGTGCGTGCACGAACGGCGCAAGGCGAGGCCCTGTTAGGGCGTCCGGCATTTTTCAGCCGGAATGCTATCCCGGTGACTGCCGAACCTGAGCATGACGGACCGCTGGTCGGGCTGGCGCTAAACGGGCGTTTTCTCGGCTGGTTACTTCTGTCAGATTCTTTACGGCCTGAGGCACTAACCGCCTTAACCGAACTGCGTCAGTTGGGGCTGCAACGACAGCTTCTGCTAACCGGTGACCGCGCCAGTGTGGCTGAGCGTATTGCCAGTGAGCTGGGCATCAGTGATGTGGTCGCGCAGGCCTTACCGGAAGATAAACTGCATCAGGTATCAGCGGAAATTGCGCAAGGATTCCGGCCGATGGTGGTCGGTGACGGCATAAATGATTCTCTGGCGTTAAAAGCAGGCGTTGTCGGCATTGCGATGGGCGCGGGCGGTAGCGATATTGCGCTGGCCTCCGCCGATGTGGTGCTGATTGGCAGTGATTTGCGTCGTCTCGGCACCTGTGTCCGCCTGAGCCGGGCGTGCCGTAAAACGCTCAAAATCAATGTGTTCATCGGGCTGGGCTGCACGTTGTTAGTGATGGCGGCTGCCGCCACCGGTTTACTGGGCGTAGGCGGTGTGCTGATTGCGGCACTGCTGCATAATCTGAGTACCTTGCTGGTGCTGGGCAATGCCGGACGTTTGCTGCGTTTTGACGAACCACTTTAGATAAATTAATGGAAAGTAAAACGGGCGCAAACATTTGCGCCCGTTATCGTCAGTACTGATCGCAAAGTGGTGTTTAAAGCTCTGCTTTAAAAGTATGTAACCGACGCATGGTTTTTTCCAAACCTTCTTTCATCAGCAACTCAGTACAGCGCAGTGATTCATCAATCGCATCGTCGATTAGCTTCTGTTCGCTGGCCGGTGGCTTACCCAGCACAAATCCTACCACTTTACTTTTATCGCCAGGATGACCGATACCGATACGCAGACGGTAAAAGTTCGGGTTATTGCCGAATTTACTCTGAATATCTTTCAGGCCGTTATGGCCACCATTGCCGCCACCCAGTTTGATTTTCGCCATACCGGGTGGGATATCCAGCTCATCATGTGCCACCAGAATTTCATCCGGCTCAATGCGATAAAACTGAGCCATCGCCAGAACTGCTTTACCGCTGAGGTTCATAAAGGTGGTCGGCACCAGCAGCCGGACATCCTGACCTGCCAGTGACAGTCGGGCGGTGTAACCAAAAAACTTACTTTCTTCTTTCAGTTGCTGATTGTGCTGACGGGCGAGAAGGTCGACGTACCAGGCGCCGGCGTTATGGCGGGTCTGGGCGTACTCTGCGCCGGGATTGGCCAGCCCAACGATCAATTTAATGCTGCTCACGATGTTCGCTTCTTTAATCCGGTGAGGTGTAGCGGGCTAGTTTACCTGTCGCTGGTGGTTGTGCCAAACACCTGGCAGCGTTAATTCCTGCCGATGCATCAGAAACTGAATAGTTCATGGCGCTGACTATTAACCTTTCGAACGTATCTGTCTGGAAAACGTAAAGATTTGTCATTCAATATGCTCTGTCTGTGATCATGACCGCAAAGTGAACCGGATGGGACGTCTATAGTTAAAGGCAGGAAAAGACAAGACAGCAATGATGCTAAGACTATCGACAACCGGAGGTGACTTATGAAACGTAAAACCGCAACAATAATCGGCAATGGCCTGATGGGACTCGGTTTGCTCACAATGGTCGGTGGTGTTGGTTATTCTATCCTGAATCAGATGCCTGAACTGGGGTTACCGCAATTTCTGGCCCACGGAGCCATTGGGAGTATCTTTATCGGTGCTATTTTATGGCTGGCCGGTGCCAGAGTCGGTGGGCAAGAGCGTGTTGCAGACAGGTACTGGTGGGTGCGTCATTTCGATTCCCGCTGCACGAACGGTAAATCACACCGTCATTCCTGAGTGTATCAGAGAATGTTCTGATGTTCCGGGTCATAAAAAAACCGTTGTCGCTTTCGCGATAACGGTTTTTGCATTTCAGGTTCTGCAAAAGCAAAATGCCCCCTGAACACAGGGGCATGATGATTAATGCTCGAACATTGCAGAAATGGATTCTTCATTGCTGATGCGGCGGATAGCCTCAGCCAGCATGCCTGACAGGGTCAGGGTACGTACTTTTTTCAGTGCACGGATTTCTGCGGACAGCGGGATGGTGTCACATACAATCACTTCGTCGATCACGGAGTTTTTGATGTTTTCTACTGCATTTCCGGAGAAGATCGGGTGAGTGGCATACGCGAACACGCGTTTAGCACCGCGTTCTTTCAGTGCTTCAGCCGCTTTACACAGCGTGCCACCGGTATCGATCATGTCATCAACCAGTACACAGTCACGACCGGCGACATCACCAATAATGTGCATTACCTGAGAAACGTTTGCGCGTGGACGACGTTTATCAATAATAGCCATATCAGTGTCGTTCAGCAGTTTTGCCACGGCACGGGCGCGGACAACACCGCCGATGTCCGGAGAAACAACAATCGGGTTTTCCAGGTTCTGTTGCAGCATATCTTCGAGCAGGATAGGGCTGCCGAAAACGTTGTCTACAGGTACATCGAAGAAACCCTGAATTTGCTCTGCATGCAGGTCTACAGTCAGAACACGGTCAACGCCAACGCTGGACAGAAAATCAGCCACAACTTTAGCGGTAATAGGCACACGGGCAGAACGCACCCGGCGATCCTGACGTGCATAGCCGAAGTAAGGGATAACGGCGGTGATACGACCAGCGGAGGCGCGGCGTAAGGCATCAACCATGACCACCAGTTCCATCAGGTTATCGTTAGTAGGCGCGCAGGTGGACTGGATAATGAAAATATCTCCGCCACGTACATTTTCGTTAATTTGCACGCTTACTTCGCCGTCGCTGAAACGACTGACGGCGGCGTCACCAAGGCTGGTGTATAAACGGTTGGCAATACGTTGTGCTAGTTCCGGGGTGGCGTTACCAGCAAAAAGCTTCATATCAGGCACGAGAAGAACCTCAGGCTTGCGTCCAGGGAAGACATTGGCTTTTGGCACCACCGGGCGGTGAGCGGTACCAAAGCATTATGCTCACGATACTTCTAAATCTTACTACTTAAATCTGTTGAATAATTGGCTGGCAAAGAACAGACACAAAATCTCTGTGACTCTCTACGCTTTGCCCGCAGTTCTCAACCAGACGTCACGAAAACGGTGTAATGGCGATACATTAACACCTTGTGCGACAAAACCCCGACTCCACGACGGTGTTTTATCTAAAACATGACGGGCGGCAGATTCGGTGTTGAATTCTGCAAACACACAGGCACCGGTTCCGGTCAGTCGCGACGGCGCGTATTCTAACAGCCAAGAAAGTAGCTGTTCAACCTCGTAAAAACGTTTTCTCGCAATCGGTTCGCAATCATTTGCGTAAGGCGTGTCCAAAAGCACATTAACAGTGCGTTTTGGTGTATTTCTGGTCAGATCAGGATCACCAAAAATCACCGGCGTCGGAATACTGACACCCGGATGTGCAATCAGATACCATTTTTCTGCCGGTTCGACCGGCTGTAAGATCTCGCCGATGCCTTCAGCAAACGCAGCATGGCCCATCACAAAGACGGGCACATCCGCGCCCAGCGTCACCCCTATTTGAGCCAGTTGAGGATCGGAAAGGCCGCAGTTCCAAATTGCATTCAGTGCCACCAGCACGGTGGCGGCATTGGAAGACCCCCCCCCCAGACCGCCCCCCATCGGAATACGTTTTTGCAATGTAATGTCTGCGCCCTGAGACGTGCCCGTGTGCTGTTGCAGAAGACGTGCGGCACGTGTCACCAGATTGTCTGCATCCGCCACGCCTTCAACAGGTGTGGCCAGCACGATATTGCCGTCGGCGCGGACGTTAAAACTCAGGCTGTCACCGTAATCTACAAACTGAAACAGGGTCTGCAGATTATGGTAGCCATCCGGACGCTGTCCGGTGATATAAAGAAACAAATTGAGTTTAGCCGGAGAAGGCCACCATTGCTGCGTCATATCAGTTTAGCGTCCAGTTATCCATTTTGAGCTTGATACGCTGTTCGCCCTGGGTCATTTCCAGACGTTGCGGGAGGGACGGTTTGGCATCTTCGTCATAACTCTGATACACCACGGTACCCGGTTTTCCGTTCTGCGTGAACTTAACTTGTGACAGGCGGTACTGGCTGTCGAGTGTGAAATCGGTGCCGTCACCTGGCAAACCGAGCATCCACAAACGCAGATTAGCCAGCGGAATCGACATACCGGTCAGCTTCTGGATCATGTCATCCGGATTATCACTGGTGTAATGCTTGCCTTCATTGTTGGTCAGCTGCGCAATCCCGCTTTGCACTTTCAATTCCATTTCCGTACTGCCCAGCGGATTGGTCAGCAACAGACGATAGCTGTCCGGGGAATATTGTTGCCAGAAGAAGCGCGCATAAACTTTTTGCTTATCGGAAAGATAAGCGAAAGAGCCACGGGTCTGATAATGCTCAAGCTGTTTAACCTGAGCTTCATGCTCACGCCATTGCGCAGAGGTCGGGCTGGTTGCCGGGCCTTTGGGTGCATTTATGGAACAGGCGGCAAGAACTAAACTTGCAAGAGGAAGAAGGCGAACGAAATGTGCTTTACGCATTGGCATAACCGATTAAATCCTTTGTGCTTTGGCGAAATGAGTTACCAGGACAAATGTGGCGAGCGTCAGTTTAGCACAGCCCGCGCGGCGGGTGATCTCAACCCTGCGCAGATGATCAGCGATTGAAAGACTTTGGGACAATGCTGATGTGTAAAAGGATTTAATTTAGATGACATCTTTCAAGGCATGACACGCGACACGCGGGTCAGCAAACCTTACAATCTTGCCTGCAACAGCCACCAAGAGTATTTTAAAACCCTTCAAATTGAATGGATATAACGAATGGATACGGTTGAGCAATTAAACGGAACTTATTTTTACGATGGAACATCAAATTTAAGTGCAGGCGAATTATTTTTTTGGATGATGCATTGCGATGAAAATTCTTGGGGGGCAATGCTGCGCTGAATGCAAATGAATAACAGGAATAACAGTATGGGCGATACATTCCAAAAATCATGCTGCAAGCCGCTATCTGTGCGGTTTTTCACCCAGGACAGACATAAACTCACATCATATTTAACCGAAGATGCTGTTCACCTTTTATTGATCTCGCGCATCTTGTAGAATGCGCAACAGACGTAAACCCATACTATTATAAAGTATAAGCCGAAAATCGCTCTCCCTATGACCCTGCTTGCATTAGGTATCAATCACAAAACCGCCCCGGTGTCTCTGCGTGAACGGGTAACATTCTCACCCGAGACCCTCGATCAGGCGCTCTCCAGTCTGCTCCAGCAACCGCTGGTGCAGGGCGGCGTCGTGTTGTCTACCTGCAACCGCACTGAGCTGTACCTGAGTGTTGAGCAGCAGGAAAACTTGCAGGAACAGCTGGTGAAGTGGTTATGCGATTACCATCATCTGAGTGAAGATGAAGTGCGCAAAAGCCTGTACTGGCATCATGATAATGAAGCGGTCAGCCACCTGATGCGTGTTGCCAGCGGGCTGGACTCTCTGGTACTGGGCGAGCCGCAAATTCTCGGGCAGGTCAAAAAAGCCTTCGCAGAATCACAAAACGGGCAGGCGGTTTCCGGTGAACTGGAGCGTTTGTTCCAGAAATCCTTCTCCGTGGCCAAGCGAGTGCGCACGGAAACCGATATCGGTGCCAGCGCCGTTTCTGTCGCGTTTGCTGCCTGTACGCTGGCACGCCAAATTTTCGAATCCCTTTCTGATGTGAGCGTGTTGCTGGTCGGTGCAGGTGAAACGATCGAACTGGTCGCGCGTCATCTGCATCAGCATAATGTGCGTCATATGATGATTGCCAACCGGACGCGTGAACGTGCGCAGGCGCTGGCGACCGAAGTGAATGCACAAGTGATCAGCCTGCAGGATATCGATTCCCGTCTGGCGGAAGCCGACATTATCATCAGTTCTACCGCCAGTCCGCTGCCCATTATCGGGAAAGGCATGGTGGAACGTGCGTTAAAAGCCCGCCGTAACCAACCCATGCTGATGGTGGATATTGCCGTTCCGCGCGATATTGAACCGGAAGTAGGTAAGCTGCCTAACGCCTATCTGTACAGTGTCGATGACCTGCACAGCATCATTCAAAACAATCTTGCACAACGTAAAGCCGCGGCTGTTCAGGCGGAAACCATCGTTGAGCAGGAGAGTTCCAATTTCATGGCCTGGCTGCGTTCGCAGGGAGCCGTTGAAATTATTCGTGATTATCGCTCGCGTGCTGATATCATTCGCGCCGACGCACAGGCCAAAGCTCTGGCCGCCATTGCGCAGGGCGCTGACGTCGAAGCGGTGATCCATGAATTAGCTCACCAATTGACAAACCGTCTTATTCACGCGCCAACCCGTTCATTGCAACAGGCAGCCAGCGACGGTGACGTGGAGCGTTTGCAAATTTTACGCGACAGCCTCGGGCTGGGTCAGCAATAGTTCTCCTTTTCTCACAGGGTTATACACCACGCATGAAGCCTTCTATTGTTGCCAAACTGGAAGCGTTACAAGAGCGCCACGAAGAAGTGCAGGCGATGCTTGGCGATGCCGGCGTTATCGCCGATCAAGATAAATTCCGCAGTCTTTCCCGCGAGTATTCTCAGTTAACCGCCGTCTCTGAATGTTTCCTTGCCTGGCGTCAGGCGCAGGACGATTTAGAAGCGGCTGAAATGATGCTCGATGATCCTGAGATGCGCGAAATGGCGCAGGAAGAAATCAAAGACTGCAAAACGACTATCGAAGAACTCGAACAAAAACTACAGCTTCTGTTATTACCCAAAGATCCCGATGATGAGCGCGGTTGCTTCCTGGAAATTCGCGCCGGAACCGGCGGTGATGAAGCGGCTATTTTTGCCGGTGATTTATTCCGTATGTACAGCCGTTACGCCGAAGCGCGCCGCTGGCGGGTGGAAATTGTGAGCGCCAGCGAAGGCGAGCACGGTGGCTATAAAGAAGTGATCGCCAAAATCAGTGGTGATGGCGTCTATGGTCAGTTCAAGTTTGAATCAGGCGGCCACCGCGTCCAGCGTGTGCCGGAAACGGAATCTCAGGGACGCATTCATACATCGGCCTGTACCGTCGCAGTCATGCCAGAAATACCGGAAGCTGAACTGCCGGAAATCAACGCGGGTGATTTGCGTATTGATACTTTCCGCTCATCGGGCGCTGGCGGTCAGCATGTTAACACCACCGATTCCGCCATTCGTATTACGCATATACCAACCGGTATCGTGGTGGAATGTCAGGACGAACGTTCACAGCACAAAAACAAAGCCAAAGCGATGTCTGTGCTGGGCGCGCGTATCCGCGCGGCAGAAGTGGCAAAACGTCAGGCTGAAGAAGCCTCGACGCGCCGCAACCTGCTTGGCAGCGGTGACCGTTCAGATCGTAACCGTACCTATAACTTCCCCCAGGGGCGCGTCACTGATCACCGCATCAATCTGACCATTTACCGTCTGGATGAAGTGATGGAAGGCAAACTGGACAGTCTGATCCAGCCGATCGTGCAGGAATATCAGGCCGATCAGCTCGCCGCGTTATCTGAGCAGGACTGATGGATTTTCAGTCCTGGCTGCGTGAGGCTGCCTGCCGTCTTGCTGCGGGTGAAAGCCCGAAGCGGGATGCTGAAATTTTGCTCGGCTTTGTGACCGGCCGGGCAAGAACTTTTATTATGGCTTTTGGTGAAACACCGCTGACGGCCGACCAACTGCAACGCCTGGATACTTTGCTTGCGCGACGTGAGCAGGGTGAACCGGTGGCTTATCTGACCGGCGAGCGTGAATTTTGGTCGTTGCCTCTGTCAGTCTCTCCCGCGACATTGATTCCCCGTCCTGATACCGAATGCTTAGTCGAACAGGCACTGGCCCGTCTGCCTTCTGAACCCGTCAGTATACTGGATCTCGGCACAGGAACCGGCGCGGTTGCACTGGCGCTGGCCAGCGAACGCCCTGACTGCAAGGTGACCGGTGTCGATCTGCAACCGGATGCCGTCAGGCTCGCGCGACATAACGCGCAGAAGTTAAATATCCTGAATGCGTGTTTTTTGCACGGCAGCTGGTTTTCACCGGTAGCCGGTGAGCGTTTCGCGCTGATAGTCAGTAATCCGCCGTACATCGATGCCGCCGATCCGCATCTGGCGGCAGGGGATGTGCGTTTTGAGCCCGCCAGTGCGCTGGTGGCAGAAAATGCCGGTCTGGCTGATCTGGCGCATATTATTCAGGCTGCACCCGCGTATCTTCATCCGGGAGGCTGGTTACTGCTCGAACATGGCTGGCAGCAGGCGGCTGACGTCCAGGCGTTATTGCACGATGCCGGTTATCAGCAGATCGCGACGATTAAAGACTATGGTGATAACGATCGGGTCAGCCTCGGACAGTGGCACCCTTAACGCGGATTCTAAGAAAATCAATCCAAAAAAGTAAATTTAAAGGAAACGGGTCATGGCATATGTCTGGATCAAGTATCTGCATCTGTTCACTGTAACCCTGAGTATTGTATTGTTTGTTTTACGATTTTTTTGGAAATGGGCGGGTTCTGCTATGATGCAGAAACGCTGGGTGAAGATCGTTCCGCATATGGTGGATACTTTACTGTTATTAAGTGGTATTTCGCTTATCTTCATCACACACTTTTATCCGTTCAGCCCTCAGGGAACCTGGCTGACCGAAAAGATTTTTGGCGTTATTATCTATATCGCGCTGGGTTTTGTGGCTCTGAGCAAGCGACCTGTTAGCCAGAACACCCGCTGGCTGGCCTTTATTCTGGCGCTCGCTTGCTTGTATCTGATTCTTAAACTGGCGCTGACGAAAATACCGCTGCTAATGGGATAACTATGAGTACCCTTGCTGATTTTGAATTTAACACCGTCCGGCTCAGTACCGGCGTGATCAAAGTAACGGAAGCCGTGCGTTTCGATTTCAATGCGGACGACGTTCGCCACCAGTTGCAGGCACTGGTCGATGAAGCCCGCCGCGTCGTTCCCGAAGAGCTTGATCAGGATCAGCAGCTCGAAGTGTTGATTGAACTGTTTTACCGCACCTGGGGTTTTGGTGGCGCGGGGGGCGTTTATCGTCTGTCTGACGCTATCTGGATCGACAAAGTACTGTCCTCACGCCAGGGTACACCGGTTTCACTGGGTGTGATTTTTCTGCACATTGCCCATGAACTGAGTTTGCCGCTGATGCCGGTAATTTTCCCCACTCAGCTTATCTTGCGTGCCGACTGGCTTGACGAAGAAATGTGGCTGCTGAATCCGATCAACGGCGATACACTCAACGAGCATATGCTCAGTGTGTGGCTGAAAGGGAATCTGGGCGTGATGGCGGAAATAGAAGATGACGATCTGGAAGAAGCGGAAAACACGCTGATCGTTCGCAAAATGCTCGATACACTGAAAGCCGCGCTGATGGAAGAAAAACAGTTTGAACTGGCCCTGCGCGCCAGTGAAACGGTACTGCAGTTCGATCCGGAAGATCCGTATGAAATCCGCGATCGCGGGCTGATTTATGCCCAGCTGGAATGCGATCATGTGGCGATCTCTGATCTTAACTATTTTGTTGAGCAGTGCCCGGAAGACCCGATTTCAGAGGTGATTAAAGTGCAAATCCATTCGATTGAGCACAAGCAAGTCACGTTGCACTAATTAATACTTACCTTACATCACATCCGGAATGCCGTTCCAGAACAATCCGTTATGTAACTTCCGGATGAAAGATTTATCACTAAAAAGGCCAAAGCATGAAACATAAAGTGGTTAGCATTCAGGACATCAAAGTCGCCAATGATCTGCCGTTTGTATTGTTCGGCGGAATGAATGTACTCGAATCGCGCGATATGGCGATGCGTGTATGTGAGCATTACGTCACTGTGACGCAGAAACTCGGCATTCCTTACGTATTCAAGGCGTCTTTCGATAAAGCCAACCGCTCATCTATTCATTCCTACCGTGGCCCGGGCCTGGATGAAGGCATGAAAATTTTCCAGGAGCTGAAAAAAGCATTCGGCGTGAAAATCATCACCGACGTGCATGAATCCTGGCAAGCACAGCCTGTATCTGAAGTGGTTGATGTGATTCAGTTACCGGCCTTCCTGGCGCGTCAGACCGATCTGGTTGAAGCGATGGCGAAAACCGGTGCAGTAATTAATGTGAAAAAACCACAGTTCGTCAGCCCGGGACAGATGGGTAACATCGTCGATAAATTCAAAGAAGGCGGCAACGATCAGGTGATTTTGTGCGATCGCGGCAGCAACTTTGGTTATGACAACCTGGTTGTCGACATGTTGGGCATGAATGTGATGATCAATGCCACTGGCGGCCATCCGGTGATCTTCGACGTGACGCACGCACTGCAAACCCGTGATCCGTTCGGTGCGGCTTCGGGTGGTCGTCGTGCTCAGGTCGCTGAACTTGCGCGTGCCGGTATGGCGGTAGGCATCGCCGGTCTGTTCATTGAAGCTCATGAAGATCCGGCTCATGCAAAATGCGACGGTCCGTCAGCATTGCCGCTGGATAAACTGGAACCTTTCCTGGTCCAGATGAAAGCCATCGACGATCTGGTGAAAAGCTTCCCGGCGCTCGATACCAGTAAATAACTGACAATGTGCAGATAAAACAAAGGCGACCTCCGGTCGCCTTTGTCGTTTACCGCGCAGAGCTATAACGCATCCTGTAAGGAGCTGTGGAAACTTAGCTTGCCTTCAACCGGTTGCATTCTCGCGCGGGCGAGTGTTTTCAGCGGCTGGAAAGGGATCTCTGCGATTCGCAGTTCCGTGCCCGGCGGCAGGGTATTGATGAAATGGCGTAATGCACTGACGCCACCGGCATCGAGCACGGCCACACGATCCCACACCAGAACGATGACTTTCTTACCTTCACTGCGTACCTGCAATTCACTGAAGATACGTTCCGCCGCAGCAAAGAACAGCGGGCCATTGATCCGCAGAACCAGCGCATCTTCGGGAGTTTCGGACAGGACTTCGGTCAGGCGGGTGAGTTTGGCAATACGGCGCATAAACAGCAGCGACGCCATCACGATACCCGCAGTAATTGCGATCACCATGTCGAACAGCACCGTCAGGCTCATACAGGTCAGCATCACCAGAATGTCGTCTTTTGGCGCGCGGCGCAGTAAATCCACCACTTTATGCGCTTCGCTCATATTCCATGCCACCATCAGCAACAGCGCCGCCATCGCCGCCAGCGGCAGCCAGGAAAGCAGGGGTGCCAGAATGAGCAGCGCGAGGATCACCAGCAGCGAGTGAATAATGGCAGAAACCGGAGAGGTTGCACCCGCGCGAACGTTAGCCGCAGAACGTGCAATTGCCGCTGTGGCGGTGATGCCGCCAAAAAAGGGGCTGATCATATTGCCGATACCCTGACCGATCAGTTCATTATCCGAATGGTGTTTTTTGCCGGTCATGCCATCAAGCACGACGGCGCACAGCAGTGATTCAATCGCGCCCAGCATTGCCATTGAGAACGCTGCCGGTAACAGCGCCTGCACCAGCGTCCAGCTCAGACCCCCGCCGCCGTTTTGTGTCCACGGCAGGGTGAACTGCGGCAGAATTGACGGAATACCGTTGCCCTGCGAACCGTCAGGCAGCAGGAAATGAAAGCGTGAACCTATGGTGGCAATCGGGTGTCCTGCCTGCATGAAAATTGCCATCACCGCACAACCAGCCAGCAAAGCCGGAAGATGGCCGGGCACACGCAATCCCAGTTTTGGCCAGAAGATTAATATACCAAGAGTCACAATGCCTGTGGCGGCATCGCCAATATCCAGCGTGGGCAGCGCCATTACCAGCGCCGCCACTTTACTCAGATAATGTTCCGGCACTGTCGCCATCGTCAGACCAAAGAAATCTTTGAACTGCATGGTACCGATGGTGATCGCAATACCGGAGGTGAAGCCGAGGGTGACAGGCAGCGGGATGTATTCAATCAGCCTGCCAAAACGCGCCATCCCCATGAGAAGAAGCATGAAACCTGACATCAGCGTAGCCAGCAATAAACCGGACAAGCCGAACTGTTGCGACACAGGGTAAAGAATAACAACAAACGCCGCCGTCGGGCCCGAAACACTGAAGCGCGAGCCACCGAAAACAGCGATGACAATCCCTGCAATGGCCGATGTATACAGCCCGTATTGCGGTGGTACACCGCTGGCAATTGCCAGTGCCATTGCCAGCGGGATGGCGATGATCCCCACAGTGACGCCGGCAATGGCATCGTTGAGTAAACGTTGAAGCGTATATTTTTCACGAAAACAGGCGTCTATCAGTGCGCTGAAAGGCCTGATATGGCGTCTTCCTGAAGTATTCATAGGATGTAAATCACCTGACAGAAAAATGGATATGAACCCGGTACTCCTTCACCGGAAAAAGAGTAGCCTACGCCTTTCAGGCCCGCATCGCGCAGACATAAATCAAGCTTGGCATGAAAAAAACGCCACCAGACGTGCTCCGGGGGCGTTCTGCAGGATGATTGTACAGAAGTTATGTTCCCGGATGCCAGGTGCTGCGGCACTCATCACGGCGGAAATTCAATACACGGCTACGGTTGGAGATGAGTTTTACCGTGTAGCCCTGGAAATACAGACAGAAGTTTTTCTTCCACGGACCGTCAGGAAGTTCCACCAGTAAGCGTCCCGCACCCAGCGAAGTCAGCTGACCACTGGCGCGTAACGTGCCGACACCGATAAGCAATTGATCGCCTTCAATATCAAAGGCGGCTTTCGATTGAGGATGATACCAGCGTCCCTGTACCATTTTCAGGCAATCGTTGGGTTCCACGGGAGTGAAATAACGTGGTGCATGGCCGATCTCACCCTGAATGGCGGTGCCGTTCCAGCGCAGACGCATCGGCATATGCGCGGAAAGCGTGATGGCTTCGTCGACATCCGCGCCCTGATACAAATTATCCGCTGAACCGAGATAACTGGCAGTGCCGTTGCTCACTTTCAACCAGTAAGGCTCAGCCGCGCTGGAATATAAGCCATCCGGCAAAGCATGACTGCGTGCCGGAAGCGGCGTCGCTAACAGTGACGACATGACGTCCAGCGCGTGGGTAAAGGCCGTGGTGTCTTCGCGGTTAGAGACCAGCGCAATGCCTGCGTCAAGCTCAGGATGGAGCAGGAAATAGGTTTTATAACCGGCATGGGAACCCCCGTGGCCGTAAACCCTATGTTCACCGATTTGTGTCGAGGTGATGCCCAGTCCGTAAGCGGAGGGAATATTGCCATGCAAATAGCGTGGTTCTGTCAGTGTTTTCAGTACGCCCGCACCGGGTCCGCTTTGTGAAAGCAGGCTTTGCAGCCACACTGAAAGCGAACGCAGGCTGCCGGTGAGGCTGCCGGATGCGGACAAATGCAAACCCGCGACAGCTGTTTTCCAGCCTGTTGTGTCCTGCCAGTAACCGGGGACCAGATCCGGGACGATATCGAACCAGGTTTCCGGGGCATGAAAGACGATACCCAGCGGCTGCGCGATATGCTTTTGCAGCAGATCCTCAAACAAAATGCCTTGTTGTTTGAGGATCTCTTCTACCAGCCGGTAACCGGTATTGCTGTAGGAAATTTCAGTACCTGCCTTGAAGTTCAGCGCGCCGTCCTGCGCCAGAAATTCCATAATGGCAGCGGCTTCGCTGACGTTGTAAACCGAAATGCCCAGCAGAGAGAGGGTTTCCCGCACGTCCGGCAAACCGCCTGTCATGTCCAGCGCCTGCCCGACAGTGACCCGAGACATCGGCGCTTTCAGTTGCGGTAAATATTGGCCGAGGGTATCACTCGCCGACAGACCGGCATGGCTTTTCAGCAAAGCCAGGGTGGAAAAAATATGTTTCGTGACTGAGGCATAGCGGACAACAGAATCGATACTAAAAGGTATTGAGGTGCTGAGATTTGCCAGTCCGCCGGTCGCGAAACCACGGAGAGCTTTACTGTCGAAAAGGGTGATTGCACCCCCCGGTTCACCGGGTTTATCCCAGTTCCGGGTGATACGCTTTGCTGTTTCTTCAGCCGCCTGCCACTGTAATGCAGACTGTGCGGTGGATGTCATTAATGTCTCCTGACTATCTTTCAGTGAAAAAGTGGGCCGCCCGTGAAATCCATAAACCTTCCGTGCAGGAAGGTTTATTCGGGTTCCTCTAAACTGAGACTTAACGATCGCAACTCAGCGGTATGCGGATGGCTGACGTTGCCCATCCGTAAATCGTCCGCGCTCAGAAGTTCGACCATTTCACCACCAATCATCACGCCAATGCTGGTGCAAAGATGCGTTACGACGGCCAGATTGTGACTGACCAGAATATAAGTCAGTTTGCGGCGCTCACGCAGGTCGCTTAGCAGATTGAGGATCTCAGCCTGCACTGAAACATCCAGCGCCGAGGTCGGTTCATCGAGCAGTAAAATTTCCGGTTCTGAAATCATCGCCCGCGCGATAGCGACCCGCTGGCGTTGGCCGCCGGAAAGCTGATGCGGGAAGCGAAAACGCACCGCCTGTGGCAGGCCGACTTCAGCCAGCGCATCAGTTATGCGTTTTTCGATATTCAGAAACCCGTGCACGATCAACGGTTCGCTGAGGATGCGGTCAATGGTCTGGCGCGGGTGCAGCGAGCCGTACGGATCCTGAAATACCATCTGTACGCGGCGGAAAAAGCGTTTCTGACGCACCGGCACCTGGTCTTCGCCGCCAATGGTCATCCCACCGGACCATGCCTGATTTAACCCGGCCAGCGCGCGCAAAATTGTGGATTTGCCCGAACCGCTTTCTCCTACGATGCCGAAACATTCGCCGGGTGCGACACTGAAACTCACGCCTTTCACCACCTCGGTATCGCCGAACGCGATGCGCAGGTTATTGAGGATAATTTTGCTGTTATCTAAAGGGGGGGATTCTACTGTCATGAGGTTTTCCATGCTTCGTCACGTACCAGCACCGGCAGTCTGTCCCGCGGATGTTTGAGCGACGGCAGACATTCCAGCAGTCCGCGCGTGTAAGGATGTTGTGCTTTGAGCAAATCACCCGCCTGTAACGTTTCGACAATACGCCCGGCGTACATGACGGCCACGCGGTCGCAGAATTTCGACACCAGAGGTAAATCATGGCTGATCAGAATCAGCCCCATACCACGACTGGACACCAGGTCATCCAGCAGACGCAAAATCTCAGCCTGCACGGTGGCATCCAGTGCGCTGGTCGGTTCATCGGCAATCATCAGCTCCGGATCCGGTGCCAGCATCATGGCAATCATCACGCGCTGGCCCATGCCGCCGGAGACTTCATGTGCATAACGGCCCGCGACTTTGTGCGGATCACGGATACGCACCTGATCGAGCAGTTCTATGGCGGCATTCATCGCCTGTTTTTTCGAGCCTCCTTTATGTGTTTGCCAGGCTTCTGCCACCTGTTTACCAATCGGCATCACCGGATTCAATGAATACTTCGGATCCTGCAAAATGAAACCCACGCGCTTGCCGCGGATCTGACGCATTTGCTTTTCGCTGGCATTGCGCAGATCGATGCCGTCGAAAGACAGCGTTTCGGCGCGGCACTTTGCAGCGGAAGGCAGAAGGTTCATCAGGCAACGTGCTGTCAGGGATTTACCGGAGCCACTTTCGCCCACGATCCCAAATTTCTCCTTGCCCAATGACAGCGATACGCCGCGAACGGCGTCGAAACTGCCGCTGTTGGTCTGAAATGTAATATGCAAGTCTTTAATATCAACCAGCATCATTGCTCCTTAGGATCGAGAACGTCACGCAGCCCGTCGCCGAGGAAGTTAAACGCCAGAGAGGTCACAAAAATGGCTATGGCCGGAATTAACGGTACCCACCATTCACTGAACAGGAACCGGCGGGCAGTGGCAATCATCGCGCCCCATTCCGGTGATGGCGGCTGAGCGCCCATGCCTAAAAAGCCCAGACTGGCGGCAGTGATAATAATCGAACTCATGTCGAGTGTGATACGCACTACCAGGCTCGGCACACACAGCGGCATAATATGGTGCAGCACGATGCGGGCTGGTGTCGCACCGGTCAGACGGCAGGCGGCAATGTAATCCGTGCCGCGCACCTGCATGGTTTCCGCGCGCGCAAGACGGGCATACGGTGGCCAGGCCGTGAGGGCGATAGCCAGAATGGCGCTTTCGATACCGGGTTTCAGCGCAGCTACAAAGGCCAGTGCCAGAATCAGGCGCGGGAAGGCCAGAAAGATGTCGGTGATGCGCATCAGGATGCGATCGAGTAAACCGCCGGCATAACCCGCCACGCAACCGATCAGCAAGCCTAACGGGGCGACGATCGCGACTACCACGATCACCATACCGAGCGTAATCCGGCCACCATAAAGAATGCGGCTCAGGGTGTCGCGGCCCAGTTCATCGGTGCCCAGCCAGTGCAGGGAAGAGGGTTTCGCCAGACGGTGCGCCAGGTCTTGTACACCTGGGTCATAACTGGTCAGCCAGGGGGCGCAGAGGGAAACCAGCAAGACAAGCAGTACGGTGAACAGGCCGGTGACTGCCAGAGGATTTTTACGCAGGCCAAGCCAGATACGGTAACGGCGGCCCCAGACGGCTTGCGTACGGGTGTGCGGCGTATCCGCCAGCAGCCAGGCGCGGCTGCCCGCGCGGGGTTGAGGTGTGACAGGAAGAGTGCTCATTTTACGCGGGGATCCAATAGTCGGTAGAGAAGGTCAGCCAGCAGGTTGAGCAGCACATAAATCGCGCCAATCAGCAACGTTGAGCCGATCACCGGATTCATATCCGCGTTCATCAGCGACACGGTGAGATATTGTCCAAGACCCGGCCAGGAGAAGACGTTTTCTGTGACCACGGCACCTTCCAGCAAACCTGCATACGTCAGGGCCAGCACGGTGATCAATTGTACGCCGACGGTGGGGAATGCATGTTTCCAGATAACCCGTCGCGCCGGGAGGCCTTTGGCGCGGGCGGTGATCACGTATTCGCCGCCCAACGCGTTGAGCATAAAAGTGCGGGTCATGCGGGTAATGTAGGCCATGCTGAAATACGCGAGGATCAGAACCGGCTGCACCATATGAGCGAGCGCGTCCCAAAATGCGCCCATATCACCCGCCAGCAGGGAATCGACCGTCAGTAAACCGGTCACCTGTGGGATCATATCCTGATAGATGATGTCCTGGCGCCCCGGTCCCGGCGCGATACCCAGCGCGGAGTAGAAAATCAGCAGGCTGAGCAGGGCCAGCACGAAAACCGGCAGCGAGTGACCTGCCAGACAGACCACGCGGATAGTCTGATCAATCCAGCTTCCCTGACGGGTAGCGGCCCAGACACCCAGCGGAATACCGACAATGGCGGCGATAATGATCGCCGCTGTGGCCAGCTCCAGCGTGGCGGGGAAAAAACGGGCGATGTCCGTAGTGACCAGATTGGAGGTCAGGGCGGAGCGCCCTAAATCACCGTGGAATACCTGACTGAGATAATGGAAAAACTGCAACCAGAGGGGCTGATCCAGCCCCATTTCATGACGAACCCGTTCGACGACTGCCTGCGGGGCGTTATCGCCAACCGCAGCCAGAACCGGGTCCGTCGGCATGACGCGACCAATGAAAAAAGTCACTACCGACAGACCAAACAAAGTAAGACAAACGCTGATGCAGGTACTCAGAAATCCTTTGAGTCTCTTGCTCACGCTTTAACAACCTTCTCGTAGGGGCTGGTGCTCATTACAGTTAATACCACGCCGGAAATCACGTTGCGGCAGGCGGCGGTCATGGTCGGTTGCAGCATGATGGCAAACGGGCTGTTTTCCATATGTCTGGTCTGCAATTCTTCATACAGCTTGATGCGGGTGGCCGGATCCGATTCTTTCAGCGCTTTGGTGCTGAGATCTGAAATTTCTTTATCCTGCCAGCTGCAGCGCCATGCCAGTGTGCGACTCTTGGCTTTGTCGGTATTATCGGGATTGCTGCAGAAGGCTTCGGCGTTAGAGTTAGGGTCAAAGTAGTCCGCGCCCCATTGGGTCATCGCCAGTTGTTGCTGACGCGCACGCATTTTGGTCAGGACCTGACGACTTTCCGCTGCCAGCAGCGTGACTTTAATCCCGACTTCCGCGAGGTTTGACTGCAATGCCTGCACAATGTCAGAAGAGGGGGAGGCGGAGTAGTGATCTAATGTAATTTCAAAACCGTTAGGGAAACCGGCTTCGGCCAGCAACGCTTTGGCTTTAGCCACATCACGTTTGTACATGATGGTATTCACTGCCGCCGGGAAACCTTCCGGCAGGAAGCTCTGATGGATTTTATGCGTCAGCGGCACGATATGCTGCTGGATATTCTCATAATCGATGGCCCATTTGATCGCCTGCCAGACCTGCGGTTTAGCCAGATTCGGATGTGCGGTATTGGCAGACAGCATAAAGGTACCGGCGATACCTTTTTGTACCAGCGTGAAGTTTTTGTCGTTGATCAGTGGACGTAACTGTTCAGTGGTGAGGTTCCGGGCGATATCCACATCGCCTTTTTGCAGCATCAGTAACTGTGCGGAAGGGTCAATGATATGACGCATAATGATGCGCTGGATCTTGCCCGCGTGCGGGTTGTTTTTGTTGCTTTCCAGAATCACAGATTCGCTGACTTTCCAGTCGCGCAGTTTGAACGCACCTGAACCGGCACTGTTTTTCTTCAGCCATCCGTTACCCAGATCATCTCCAACCTGATTCGCCAGACAGGCAGATTTTTGCACGATGCTGCCGACGTTGGCGGTCAGGCAATATAGCAGGAAAGATTCAGATGCCGGTTCAGCGGTTTTAATCACCAGCGTTTCGGCGTCAGGGGCGGTGATCAGGCTTTCGACGTTATCTTTGGTGTAACCAAACTGGTTAATAATATAGGCCGGGCTCTTATCAAGTTTTACCACGCGTTGCAGGGAGAAAGCGGCGTCTTCTGCGGTGACCGGTTTGCCATCGGCCCATTTGGCTTTCGGATCCAGCTTGAAGGTAAAGGTTTTTTTGTCGTCAGAAGCGGCCCATGAAACAGCCAGATCACCTTCGATTTCATCAGGGGACGCCAGTTTAGGTTTCACCAGTTGCTGATACATATTGCCGGTAATTTCACTGCCCACGGATTCGAAGCTTTCATGCGGATCAAGGCTGGTAACGATGTCGAGCTGAATGGCCATGACCAGTATTGATGCCGGAGTGGCAGCAAACACGGCATCAAACTTCAGGTAGGACAGCACAGGTATTGCGGAAAAACCGGTAACAAATTGACGCCTGGTAACCATAACTACTCCCATGAGATTGATATATAAAAGTAAAATTAAAAATTACAGTGCCATACCCTTGACTTAATTCCGGGCAACGGGCTTAAATGAAAAACACGTCGTCGACATCTCATATCGAAAACGCATTTGAAGCGTACTGTCTTTGTTCAACGCTGGTGCAGCATGACGGTCTTACTGCACCCCGCACGAACAAATCTCCGTTGTCTTAGTCATGCTTAATCAAAGGTAGAGCTTTTTATGAATAACGTAGCGCACGGAACTGAAGAATTAATGCCGGTTTTTGATGGACATAACGATGTGTTGCTGCAGCTTTGGACAGCACATCGCCAGGATCCTGAGCGTGCATTCCTTCAGGGACCCGCCAGCGGGCAACTGGACCTGCCGCGCTGTCGTGAAGCAGGCTTTGCTGGCGGGCTTTTCGCCGCCTGGGTGCCGACTCCTGATGTTGATCTAGCAAATAGCGTGCCGGATCGTTCAGTGGATACGCGTTTTCTGCCGGAAGGTACTCAAAAACATCCTGATTTTTCCCCGACACCTTCTTTCGATTTTGCACGTGATGTCACATTTGGCATGATGGCATTCCTGCTGAGAATCGAAGCGCAGTCGCAGGGGAAGGTGAAAATTTGCCGCACTGCGCAGGAGATCAGACAGTCAATGGATAATCATGCATTAGCAGTGGTTATGCATATTGAGGGCGCCGAGGCGATTGATGAGGAGTTGTATAATCTCGATGTGCTTTACAGCATGGGGTTGCGTTCTCTGGGGCCGGTATGGAGCCGGCCTAACATTTTCGGTGAGGGTGTCCCGTTTAAATATCAAACCTCACCGGATACCGGGCCGGGGCTGACGGAGGCGGGGGTGCGTCTGGTGAAAGCCTGTAACCAGAAACGCATCATGATTGATCTCTCTCATCTCAACGAAAAAGGGTTCTGGCAGGTGGCTGAGTTAAGTGATGCGCCGCTGGTGGCGAGCCATTCCAATGCATTCAGCATCTGCCCGCAGTCACGTAACCTGACCGATCAACAACTGGGAGCAATCAGAGAAAGCCAGGGGTTCGTCGGGCTGAACTTTGCGGTGCCATTCCTGCGCGAAGATGGCAAGCGCAGCGATGATACCGGCACCGATATCATGGTGCGTCACGTGGATTATCTGCTTGAACACCTGGGTGAGGACGGGGTCGGATTGGGATCGGACTTTGACGGAGCTTCAATGGCGCCGTTTTTAAAAGATGTGCGCGGGTTACCGGTGCTGGTTGAAGCGTTGCGCAAAGCGGGCTACGGCAAGGAACTGCTGGAAAAAATCTGCTATAAAAACTGGGTGAACGTGCTGGAGCGTACCTGGGGAAGCTAATCTGACCAGAAAGGTTCTCGCGGTAAAAAAAGAAAAGGCAGCCACCGGGGCTGCCTTTTTGCTGCTGTTATTCAGACTTATTTGAAGAAGTCTGCGCTCACAGTCAGGTTGCCGCCGCTTTTGTTCTGCCACTGGCGGGTAATGTGGTAGAACTTGGCGCCTTTGGCCGCTGCACGGTTCGCGACTTCTTGCGAAACATCCGTGGTGCTGTTGAAGTGGCCGGTGAAAGTGGTGGAATCAAACGGAACCATCTGAGCAGCGGTCACGTCATTCACTTCCTGAATCTTAGCACCGTTAGTAGCAGTCACCGTGTAGCGCTGACCGGTTGAGGATTGTGTTTCAAAGAAACGGCCGACATCACGGCTTGGGCTACCAGAGGAAGCCACGCCGGGGATCTCAACCCTGGCTGCTGCTGCACCGCCTGCTGCCAGTGCTGCTTTACCGGCTTCAGAATCAGCAGGGATAGCATCCGGAGACTGGACAACACGCTTTTGCGCATCTTTCTTGTAAATAAATGCAGTGATGTACTGATTGCCGCCGCTGTTGGCATCAATCTGGCGAACGATGAAGAAGGAATATGCCCCTTTTTCTTTCGCTGCTTTCGTAATGGCATCATTGACGTCTGGCTGGCTGCGGTAGAAACCGTTAACTGTGACGGTATCGAAAGGTTCGAGGCCGTAAGCAACGTCTTTAGGCAATTCAACCACCCCGTTGATAACACGATAGTGCGGATCTTTGCTGATTTCTGGCGCATCTTTTTTATAGATGTCTGCAACTACGCGCCAGTTGCCGCTATTGTTAGTGCTGTTGGTATCCTGAATATAAAAATAATCTGCACCCAGCGTATCGGCACGGCGGGAAACGGCGTCAGCGGCGTCGCCCAGCGTGTTGAACCGCCCGGTAATAACAATGCGATCAAAAGGCTTGATGGCTGCTGCTTTCTGCGGGCTAATTTCCTGCGCGGCATGTGCAGCAGACAGCGCAGAAACAGAAAACAGGGCCGATGCGATGATCGTTTTTGTCAGCTTCATAAAAATCCTTTCACCTTGCGCAGTAATGTTGAAACGTGCTGAATTTTTGATGTGTAACAGGTTAGCGGCCGATTATTGCATGTAACAATGCCGAGTGTCTCAGCAATTTATGGCAATAATGCGAGCACGTACGACATATCACATTACTTTTTTCACTACACATAACGTATATAAGTTTGTTGAATAATCCAGGTAGTGAAATAAATGTTAATTATTCACTATTTTCTAACTTCTATGCCCACCATGAGCGGGTTAAGGAAGGGGGGAGCTGAGTGATTGATCCGGCGTTATGCGCGTTATAAGGTGGATTAAAGGCTTGGTTCTCAAGGTTTGCAGCAGGTTTGCGGACTATATCAATTTTTTTATTATTAATTACCTGTCTATCACTGTGATACGTAGATTATTGATTAGATATTCAGTAGGTTATAACCAGCCTGAAAAAATAAAATTCGGTGACGGCTATTAACCGACAGGCTTGTACGTGATTTGTTATGTCGATGACAAAATCATCAATGAAAAGGGTGAAGGGAATAAATTATGCGTATTGGTGTACCAAGAGAGCGGTTGACCAATGAAGCCAGGGTCGCAGCTACACCGAAAACGGTGGAACAGTTGCTGAAGCTTGGCTTTACGGTCGCTATCGAACAGGGGGCCGGTAAGTTAGCCAGCTTTGAAGACTCTGCGTATGAACAAGCGGGAGCGACGGTCGTCAGTGGCGATGATGTATGGCAATCCGATATCGTGTTGAAGGTGAATGCGCCTGAAAACGATGAAATCGATAAATTACAGGCAGGCACCACGTTAGTCAGCTTTATCTGGCCTGCGCAAAACCCTGAGCTGATCCAAAAACTGGCCGACCGCCAGGTGACCGCAATGGCTATGGATTCCGTGCCACGAATTTCCCGTGCGCAATCCCTCGATGCCCTGAGTTCCATGGCTAACATCGCCGGTTATCGTGCGATCGTTGAAGCGGCGCACGAATTTGGCCGTTTCTTTACCGGGCAAATCACCGCTGCGGGTAAAGTACCTCCGGCAAAAGTGATGATTATCGGCGCCGGTGTGGCCGGTCTGGCTGCTATTGGTGCGGCAGGTAGCCTCGGTGCTATCGTCCGTGCGTTTGATACCCGTCCTGAAGTGAAAGAGCAAGTCCAGAGTATGGGAGCTGAATTCCTCGAGCTGGATTTCGAGGAAGAAGCGGGCAGCGGTGACGGTTATGCCAAAGTGATGTCCGAAGCGTTCATTAAAGCGGAAATGGCGCTGTTTGCAGCGCAGGCCGAAGAAGTGGACATTATCGTTACGACGGCGCTGATCCCTGGCCGTCCGGCACCGAAGCTCATTACCCAGGAGATGGTCGCATCCATGAAGCCGGGCAGTGTGATCGTCGATCTGGCTGCTCAGACCGGGGGTAACTGTGAACTGACCGTCGCCGACAAAATTACCACCACTGAAAACGGCGTGAAGATTATCGGCTATACCGACTTGCCAAGTCGTCTGCCTACGCAATCTTCCCAGCTTTACGGCACCAACCTGGTTAACCTGTTGAAGCTGCTGTGCAAAGAAAAGAACGGTGAAATTGAGATTGATTTCGAGGATACCGTTGTGCGCGGCGTAACCGTGGTCAGATCCGGTGAAGTCACCTGGCCTGCACCGCCGATTCAGGTATCTGCTCAGCCTCAGGCTGCGAAAGCCGCAGAACCGGTTGCCAAAGTTGAAGCCAAACCGGCGTCGCCGTGGACCAAATTCATCATTATGGCGGTAGCGATTGTATTGTTTGGCTGGCTGGCGAATGTGGCTCCGAAAGAGTTCCTTTCCCACTTTACCGTGTTCGCGTTGTCATGCGTGGTCGGTTATTACGTGGTGTGGAATGTCAGTCATGCGCTGCATACTCCGCTGATGTCGGTCACTAACGCCATCTCAGGGATTATCGTGGTCGGTGCCGTACTGCAAATTGGCCACGGCGGTTGGGTGAGTTTCCTGTCCTTCGTCGCGGTTCTGATTGCCAGTATCAATATTTTCGGCGGATTCACCGTCACTCAGCGCATGCTGAAGATGTTTCGTAAGAACTAAGGGGTAACATATGTCTGGGGGTTTAGTAACAGCAGCATATATTGTTGCCGCCATTTTGTTTATTTGCAGCCTTGCGGGGCTGTCGAAACATGAGACATCGAAGCAGGGTAATATTTTCGGTGTTACCGGGATGGCAATCGCGTTAATCGCGACTATCCTCGGGCCAGACTCCGGCAATGTTGGCTGGATCATCGTTGCTATGGTGATAGGCGGTGCGATTGGGGTTTATCTGGCACGAAAAGTCGAAATGACCGAAATGCCTGAGCTGGTGGCGATATTGCACAGCTTTGTGGGTCTGGCCGCGGTTTTGGTAGGCTTTAACAGCTATCTGGATCATGGTGCAGTGCCGATGGAAGGCGTGATGGAAAATATCCATCTGACCGAAGTGTTTCTCGGTATCTTCATCGGCGCAGTGACCTTTACCGGATCGATTGTGGCGTTTGGCAAACTGCGGGGGATTATCTCTTCCAAACCGCTGGCGTTGCCACACCGTCATAAACTGAATCTGGCGGCGCTGGTTGTTTCCTTCCTGCTGATGGTGATGTTTGTTCGCACTGAAAGCATCGGACTTCAGGTTCTCGCATTACTGATCATGACCGTGATCGCACTGGCGTTTGGCTGGCATCTGGTGTCCTCAATCGGTGGCGCTGATATGCCGGTTGTGGTTTCCATGCTGAACTCCTATTCCGGTTGGGCTGCGGCTGCAGCGGGTTTCATGCTCAGCAACGACTTGCTGATCGTCACCGGTGCGCTGGTGGGGTCTTCCGGTGCGATCCTTTCCTATATCATGTGTAAAGCCATGAACCGTTCATTCATTAGCGTGATTGCAGGCGGCTTCGGTACGGATGGTTCTTCTACCGGTGATGCTGAAGAGATGGGTGAATATCACGAAGCCAGCGCGGAAGAAGTGGCTGACATGCTCAAAAACGCCAGTTCAGTGATCATTACTCCTGGCTACGGAATGGCAGTTGCTCAGGCACAGTATCCGGTACATGACATCACCGCGAAATTACGGGCAAAAGGTATCAAGGTGCGTTTCGGTATTCACCCTGTTGCAGGACGACTGCCGGGACATATGAACGTATTGCTGGCCGAAGCAAAAGTGCCGTATGACATCGTGCTGGAAATGGATGAGATCAATGATGATTTCAGCGATACCGACGTTGTGCTGGTTATCGGGGCCAATGACACCGTGAACCCGGCTGCACAGGAAGATCCGCGCAGTCCGATCGCGGGTATGCCAGTGCTGGAAGTATGGAAAGCGCAGAACGTGATCGTATTTAAACGTTCAATGAATACCGGTTATGCCGGTGTGCAGAACCCGCTGTTCTTCAAAGAAAATACCCAAATGCTGTTTGGTGATGCCAAAGAAAGCGTAGAGAAAATTCTGCGTGCATTGTAATCACCCTCAGTAATGAAAAAGGCCAGTCAGTCGACTGGCCTTTATTTATGCATGAATCAGATTTTATTCGTCTTCATCTTCTTCGTCATCGGGCGTAATAGGGCATTCGAAATCATCCGGTTTGATTGCCAGCAAATCGCATTTCAGATGGTCGATCACCTGCTCGGTTGTGTTACCTAAAAATGCAGCGGAAAGGCCGGTGCGGCCAATAGCGCCGAGAACAACGACACCCGCCTGCAAATGCTCTGCAAGGTCAGGAATGACTTCTTCGGGCAGACCTTTTTCCACATGCGTGAACTTCTCATCCAGCTGGAATTTTTGACGCAACGCTTTCATCGCGATCAGATGCTGACCGCGGATTGCATCGTTATACACGCTCGGGTCAAAATCGGGCAGTTCGATAGCAATGTTGATAGGGGTAACCGGATAAGCGCCCACCAGATGTACTTCCGTCTGGTTAACGTGAGACGCCAATTCAATAGTTTCTTTCACCAGCTTAATGTTGAGCGGATCGTGATAAGGCTCTTCGCTGGAAAGGTTGACGGCAACAACCGCTTTGCCACCTTCCGGCCACGGCTGGTCTTTCACCATCCACACCGGACACGGACATTTACGCAGCAAGTTCCAGTCTGTCGGGGTGAAAATAACTGACTCAAGGCGATCGTGCTGATGGGCCATTTTTAACAGCAAGTCGTGATGTGAGGAAACGACTTCCTGAATAATGGCTTCGAAAGGTTTGTTATGCCAGACAACTTTGATATCAATGGGAATGCCCGCTTCGATATAATACCGACACTGTTCTTTAATCCATTCTTCCCGTTCGCTGATCACACTTTGTCGCATACTGGTCCGTTCGTCTGGCGACAGCATAGTGGTCATCTCATAGGAGAAGTCATAAATGGACAGAAAGGCTTTAATACGGCCGCCATTACGTTGCACCAGATAAACGGCACGACGCAGTGCGGGTTGGTCATCCTGATTGGGGTCTATAGCAACCAGTAAATTCTGATACTTAGCCATGGGGACTCCTTAACACCTGTAAAAGAACGGCGGTCAGTGTATTAAGTACAGAGTAAACCAAGATTAAGCAATCGGACAGAGGAGAAATTGAGTCGGATCAACAAATTATTGCTTGCAGATCCGATTCACAATTATCAGGCAGAAACCGGGGCCGACTGACCGGCTAACTGAGAAAGCATTTCATGATTCTCAATGGTGATATATTTACCTTTTACGCTCAACATTTCTGATTTCTGGAAACGGCCGAGTAAACGGCTGATGGTTTCCACGGTCAGGCCGAGGTAATTACCGATGTCGCCACGGGTCATGGTCAGGCGGAATTCGCGCTGTGAGAAACCACGTTGTGCAAAGCGGCGGGAGAGGTTGTAGATAAATGCAGCCAGTCTTTCTTCCGCATTTTTCTTCGACAACAGCAGGATCATATCCTGGTCGCCTTTAATCTCACCGCTCATCAGACGCATCATTTGCTGGCGCAGATTCGGCATTTTTCCTGAGAGATCGTCGAGGGTCTCAAACGGAATTTCACAAACCATGGACGTTTCCAATGCTTGTGCAAAACTTGGATGCTGTAAACCACCAATGGCATCAAAACCCACTAAATCGCCCGCGAGGTGGAAGCCAGTGATTTGCTCATCGCCTTGCTCAGTGATGGTGTAACTTTTAATGGTGCCGGAACGAATCGCATATAAAGACTTCAGTTCATCACCGGCTTTAAACAATGCCTGACCTTTTTGGATCGGCTTTTTCCTTTCGATAATGTTGTCTAACTGATCGAGTTCATGTTCGTTCAGGGTGAAAGGAATACAAAGCTGGCTGATGCTACAGTCCTGACAATGGATTGCACAGCCACCAGACTGGATACGTCGAATAATACGCTTTTCCGGGATCATAAGAGTCACTCTGGCAATATTGATATGGGTCAATTTTAACATCTTTTGCAGCGAGTGATAAGTGGCTGTAAGGTGCTAAAAGGGCGAAATGTTAAAAAACCCCGTTTTTTAACGGGTTTTTTTTCTAATTATTTTGATCTGCACGAAGAATTAAAGCTAATTGAGAATCAATGAGCTTAAAAGCGGGATCAATTTATTAAGCAAATGAATATTGAGATTTAAGAAAATAAGTCGAATGAATCAATTTAAGAGAGGAAATGTGAACTTCAATATCCGTCTGGGGGCGGTATCGGTCAGATTTTTTGAATCCTGGCAGCAAAAAAACGCTCCGGATTATGGCATAAAACGCCGTGGCGGATCGACTTTGATACCCATTCACCTCACAACCGCTTACAATGCCTTAATTCGTTTAGCTTTCGTTTACTTTTAGGAAAGGTGTAATGCAGTCTGATTCTCTGGGGTTTCCGTTTGAAACCACGATCGTTTTTATTGTTGTAGCCGTTGCGGCATTGCTGACCGACATCTTTGCCCACCGCAGTCATAAGCCTATCGGCCTGATAAGTGCCTCCCTCTGGACCGTATTCTGGATCGCTGTTTCTCTGAGTTTTGCCGGATTTTTATATATTCACCACGGGAAGGAAGTCGCCAGTCTTTTCCTCACCGGTTATGCACTGGAACAGGTACTTTCCATTGATAACCTGTTTGTGATTATGGCCATTTTCGCCTGGTTTAAAGTACCGGATGGCTATCGTCACCGCATTCTTTACTGGGGGGTGATTGGCGCGATTGTTTTCCGCGGCATTTTCGTGGTGATTGGTACCAGTTTGCTGGCACTGGGGCCCTGGGTAGAAATGGTATTTGCGGTGGTTATTCTCTGGACCGCTATTCTGATGATGCGCGCCGGGAAAGATGATGAGGAAACTGATGATTACTCTGATCATATTGCCAACCGACTGGTGCGCCGTTTCTTCCCGGTATTTCCTAAACTGGTGGGGCCACATTTTCTGGTCAGCAGTGAGCAGGTAGAAGCTGAACTGGCAAAGCCTGAAAATCAGGGATTCAGTTTTACCGTGAAGAAGGGCATGCGCTATGCAACGCCGTTATTGCTGTGCATCGCCGTGGTGGAAATTTCTGATCTGATGTTTGCCTTTGACAGCGTGCCCGCGGTGATCGCTGTCAGTCGTGAACCCCTGATTGTGTATTCCGCAATGATGTTTGCCGTTCTCGGTCTGCGTACGATGTATTTTGTGCTGGAAGCGCTGCGTAAATATCTGGTGCATCTGGAGAAATCAGTAATTTTCCTGCTGTTCTTCGTGGCCGCCAAACTGGCGCTGAACGCCAGTAATCACTTGTGGCATCATGGTATTGAAATCAGCGCATTAGCCAGCCTTTATGTGGTGCTGGGCGTTCTGGCGTTAGGTATTATTGCCAGCTTACTTTTCCCCGGAAAAAAAGACGCCGTATAACACAACCCTGAGATTCACCCATAAAAAACGCTGCGATTGCCGCGTTTTTACGTTCAGTGGTCATTCGTTTGAAACGGCGTTACACGTCGCCTTCGTTATCTTTTTCAACCGCCTCATGAATGCGGTCAAGCATATCAGGGAAGGCTGATTGCACGCGGCTCCAGCTGGGGATAAAGGGTTTTTCGCTCGGTGTATCCACAAAAGCCTGACCTGCTTCCATGATCGCACCCGAGAACAATTCTACTGCCGATTCCTCGCTGTGACGGTCAAAAGACAAACCGTTCATACGCGCATCATTTTCAAATCCGTCAATCATATCCAGCGCATTCCGGTAATAAGTGGCTTTCAGTATCCGGAAAGACTCACTGGTAATATTGACACCCAGAATTGCCATCTTACGGTACAGCGCTTTGGTAATATCAATACTCATGCGCTGTAAACCATTTGACGCATCTTCTTCTGACATCGGCTGGTGCTTATGATCGTAATTGTCGGCGATATCCACCTGGCAAATACGTTTGGTCGCCGTATTTCGATGCAATTCTGACAACACGCCAATTTCCAGCCCCCAGTCACTCGGAATACGTAAATCGTTCAGAACATGCGTGCGCATCGCGAATTCACCGGAAAGCGGATAACGGAAAGTACGCAGATACTCAAGAAAATCAGAGTGGCCGTAAACGATTTGCAGGGATTTCAGCAACGGGAAGACCAGCAGGCGGCCGACACGACCGTTGAATTTTCCGTCTGCCACACGGGCATAATAGCCTTTGCAAAAATCGTAGTGGAAGTTCGGATTCGCCACCGGATACATCAGACGCGCCAGCATCTCACGGCTATAAGTGACAATGTCACAATCATGCAGCCCGACGACAGAGGTGCGGCGTGAGGCCAGCGTGTAGCCCACACAAAACCAGACATTACGACCTTTACCGGGTTCATTGGGCGAAAGATTTTCTTTCTTCAGCTCTTCATCCAGTGCTGTCAGGCGCGGACCGTCATTCCATAAAATGCGGTGACGTTGTGGCAGTCGGGAGAAAAATTCGCGGGCAAATAAAAATTGATCGCGGTCAGCGCGATCTAATCCAATAACTATTTCTTCCAGATAGGGGACTTTCGTCAGCTCATCAACGATACGGCTCAGCGCCGGGCCTTCCAGTTCGGAAAATAATGACGGTAATATTAATCCCATCGAACGGCGGCCGGAGAACACCTGCAAATCGTATTCGAGTTCTTCAACTTTACGGTTTGTCAGATTATGGAAATTAGTAATGACACCATCCTGATAAAAATCGCTCATACGGTATTCTCCAATTTTAGAATAGATAAAATTATTGGAAGTCTTCTGTGTAAACACAAAACGTTAAACAATGTGAAAACAATCTATTAATAAAGTCATTTGCCTTTTACGTATTACCGTCAACGAAGGGTAATAAAATTATTCAGCCCCTGACTCCAGCCGTGCGGACCAGGCTCATCAGTGCGGAAAACATGTGCCACATCCTCCCGCTGCAGCGGCATCTCATGCTCATGATGGCCTTTGATCACCACGGCATAATTCACCGCTTCCAGCATTGATAAATCATTCGGACCATCTCCCAGACCCATGCTTATCACCGGCTGACCGCGTTTTTGCTGATAGCGATCTGATAACCATTGCACCGCCTGACCTTTACCGGCACCGGTTCCCATCACATGCCAGAAACGCCCGCCGCGTGTCAGTGAGAGGCCTTCGCGCATCAGACATTTTTTCAGACGTGCGAAATCCAGATCATTACCGAACCAGAGCAGCGGTTCAGATGCATCACGCTGCATCGCCAGTGCTGCCTCTTCCTCTGAGAGTCCGGTCCACAGGGCAACCTGCCTGGCCGTGACATCACCAAAGCCACGAAACTCGAAATCATAACGCTGGCGCAGAGCCACCAGAATCTGGCGGATCTCAGGATAACCCGCGCCGGAAATGTGAAATGGCACGGCGGCTTCGTCCCGCCAGTCAGGCGGCAAGTGAATGATTGCGCCATTTTCTGCAATAAAAGGCTGTTGTGTCAGGTTCAGGGCAGATTGCAATTCCGCCACTTCGGCTGACGTTTTGCTGGTCGTCAAAATTAACGGAACCTGTGCCGCCGAGAGTTTATCCAGCCAGGGCTGCGCGGGTTGCCAACTGTAATCATGATGGTCAAGCAATGAGCCATCCAGGTCAGTGAAAATAATCAAGGGATCATCAAGGTAAGGCATCTTTTCTCCTCAATTGGGGCAGGGAATGTCAGCGTAAGCTCAATGGTTTACTTCTTCCCCAGCAGCTAAGTATAGATATAAAAATGAGTTTTAACGGTTGTCAGGCCATTTCCGGAATTTTTACCGGCGCAGTTCCACAGGCATGCGGCTTTACCCGCAGCGGGTTTATGGCGATAATTTGGTGCAGTTCCACCGCTGAAAAAGAGGTAATCAGATGAGCGAAGATGGTGATTTATTCAGTCAGGAGATGGCAGGTGTACAGCCACTGGCGTCGGATAAACGGGTGGTCTACCTCAAAAACTCCGCTTCCGGGCATAAGGTGAGTGCAGATACGGTGTCAGAAGTGCGTGAGAATCCGCTGACTACCGGTTTTCTGAATATTCAGCCTTGCGATGAGCCTCTCGAATACAAACACGACGGTGTGCAACAGGGAGTGCTGGATAAACTCCGGCAGGGGAAATATCCGCTGGAAGCCAGCCTGAACCTGCTGCGCAAGCCAGTAGAGCAGTGCCGTCAGGAACTTTTCACTTTTTTCTGTCAGGCGCAGGCTGAAAATTTACGCACTTTGCTGATCATTCACGGGCGTGGTCGGGAAGATGAAAGCCATGCAAATATTGTACGCAGTTATATTGCCAAATGGCTGCAGCAGCTCGACGACGTGCAGGCGTTTTGCGTTGCTGTTCAGAAAGACGGCGGAGCCGGTGCCTGTTATGTCGCGTTGAAGAAAACCGCGCAGGCAAAACAGGAGAACTGGGAGCGCCATGCAAAACGCAGCCGATAGTTTTTATGGCGCGACCGGTCATCGGGGTGTCCGTTGTGTCGTGGTTTAAGCATTACCCTTTACTGTCCTGATACTTTTCATGCCCGGTGACGGGCACCTAATCGAGTTATATCCATGTTCTTAAAACCGGTTTACCTGCGCTGTACACTTGTGTTGTGCGGCGTCAGCCTTTTATCTGCCTGCGATCGCAATGTTCCTGAGCCACTGGTGATTGAGGGCAAAACGATGGGTACGTTTTACCGTGTCAGTCTGGCTGGCGTGGATAAAAACCGGGAACCGGCGCTGCGTGAACAAATTGAAATGCAGCTCAAGGAAGATGATCACCAGTTGTCGACTTACAAAGATGATTCTGTACTGTCGCGTTTTAATCAATATCAGGGCAACGTGCCGCAGCCCGTCAGTCAGGGGATGGCGGATGCGGTTGTCACCTCCCTCCGGATTGGCCGACTCACTGGCGGCGCGATGGATATCACTGTCGGCCCGCTGGTGAATCTGTGGGGATTCGGGCCGGACAAACAACCGGTAAAAATCCCGACGCCGGAACAAATCGATGCCGCCCGCGCCCGCACCGGTTTACAGCATCTTAAAGTGATCCAGCAAAGTGACGGACAGTACCTTCAAAAAGATTTAGCCGGTATGTATGTTGATCTCTCGACCGTGGGCGAAGGCTACGCGACTGATCATCTGGCACGTTTAATAGAAGGTAACGGCATCAGCAATTATCTGGTGTCAGTTGGTGGCGCGGTGGTTTCCCGCGGGCATAACGCGCAGGGCAAACCCTGGCAGGTGGCAATTCAGAAACCAACTGATAAAGAAACGGCGGTACAGGCGATTGTTGATTTACAGGGCATGGGGATCAGCACCTCCGGCAGTTATCGTAATTATTACGAACTCAATGGCAAACGTCTCTCGCACATCATTGATCCGGCGACCGGTTCGCCGATCACGCACAAACTGGTATCGGCGACAGTGATTGCGCCGACGGCGCTGGAAGCGGACGGCTGGGATACTGGCCTGATGGTGTTGGGGACCCGTAAAGCGCTGGCGCTGGCAGAGCAACAACATCTGGCGGTGTACCTCATCACCAAAGACGGCGACACGTTTAAAAGCTACATGTCTGAGCAATTCAAAGCCTATCTGAAAGACCCGGAGTAGGTTTCAGGCTAAGGCTCACCGTGCCGTTTTCGGATGCAAAGCCTGGCGGGACAGGGCTGTCTGAAGGCATGACTGTGCACTTTACGCAGCAGGGCGGCAGGCGCGGCTTCAGATGCTTATTAATCTGAAGCCGCGCCAAAACCTTAGTGTTTCGCGGTGCTGAGCAGCTCGAATAACACCACAGTGCGGGACGTGCAGATGTACTCGCGGCCAAATTCAAAGTTATGCTCGTTGATGTCATCCGGCTGGAAGGTATCGAAAATATGTCGCCAGCTTTCACCATGCGCCACCGAAGGCAACGTGAACACCACGTCTTCATGTGACGCGTTGAACAGTAGCAGTACCGTGCTTAGCGAGCCCTGCCGCACCAGACCGGTCGGCTGGGCACGGCCATCGAGCAACATCGCAATGCATTTGGCATGGGGATCTTTCCAGGCTGCATCGGACATTTCCTGCCCCTGTGGCTGGAACCAGCTCACATCCTTCACTCCCAGTTTTTCATGCAGCGCGCCAGTCAGGAAGCGTCCCCGGTGCAATATCGGGAAGCGTTTACGCAAAGCAATGAGCCGGTAGGTGAATAGCAACAGCGCCTTGCCTTTGTCTCCAATATCCCAGTTTACCCAGGCAATATCCGTGTCCTGACAATAGGCGTTGTTATTTCCGTTCTGCGAGCGGCCAAACTCATCACCCGCAAGCAGCATAGGCGTCCCCTGAGAAAGCAACAACGTCGCCAGCATATTGCGCATTTGCCGCTGTCGCAGTTCATTGATGGCCGGATCGTCAGTCGGGCCTTCCACACCATAGTTCGCGGAAATGTTGTTATCGCTGCCATCTTCGCCGTTTTCGCCATTTGCCTCGTTGTGTTTATTGGCATACGACACCCAGTCATTGAGCGTGAAACCGTCGTGGGCAGTAATGAAATTCACGGAAGCATAAGGCTTGCGGCCCCGGTGATTAAACAAGTCTGCTGAACCGGAAAGTCGTGTAACAAACTGCGCCAGCTGACCTTCATCGCCACGCCAGAATTTACGCACCGTGTCACGGAACCGGTCGTTCCATTCCATCCAGCCTGGCGGGAAGCCGCCCACCTGATATCCGCCGGGGCCACAATCCCAGGGTTCGGCGATCAGTTTACATTGGCTGAGGATAGGATCCTGGCGGCAGGTGTCGAGAAAGCCGCAGCCCTCATCAAAACCATAGCTTTCACGTCCTAGGATGGTTGCCAGATCAAAGCGAAAACCATCGACCTGCATTTCAGTTGCCCAGTATCGCAGCGAGTCGGTGACCATCTGTAATACGCGGGGATGGCTGAGATTGAGCGTATTGCCGGTACCGGTATCGTTTATGTAATAACGCTTATTGTCCGGCATCAGCCGGTAATAGCTGGCGTTGTCGATACCTTTGAAAGACAGCGTCGGACCCAGCTCGTTACCTTCGGCGGTGTGGTTATAAACGACATCCAGAATGACCTCAATGCCTGCGGCATGCAGGGTGGCAATCATCTGTTTGAACTCATTAACGGTTTGCGTCGCCATATATTGCGGATGCGGCGCAAAGAAACTCAGCGTGTTATAGCCCCAGAAATTATGCAGACCATTATCCTGCAAATGCCGGTCATCGGTAAAAGCATGAACAGGCATCAGCTCGACAGACGTGACGCCGAGAGAACGGATATAGTCCACGATATGTGGCGTGCTCATGCCGGAAAACGTGCCGCGCAGATGCTCGGGTACTGCCGGATGGCGCATGGTATAACCGCGGACATGGGTCTCATAAATCAGAGTTTTTTCCCAGGGAATGTGTCTTTTTCGGGAACGGGCCCATGAGAATGCGGGATCAATCACCCGGCATTTAGGCAAAAACGCGGCGCTGTCAGTATTATCAATGTGCAAATCTTTCTTCGGGCTTTGCAGGTCATAGGCGAACAGCGCATCGTCCCATTTCAGTTCGCCGACAATCTGTTTGGCGTAAGGGTCGAGCAGTAACTTGGCGGGATTAAACCGGTGGCCATCGTGCGGCGCATAGGGGCCGTGTACGCGATAGGCATACAGCAGGCCGGGACGGGCATCCGGCAGATAACCGTGCCAGACTTCATCGGTATATTCCGGAAGTTCGATGACATCGTATTGCTCACCGTCTTCGTTAAAAAGACACAGCTCAACCTTGGTGGCGTTAGCTGAAAACAGCGCGAAATTGACGCCCAGTCCGTCCCAGGTCGCACCCAGTGGCACCGGCAATCCTTCGCGTACCCGTGTGGTGTGCCCGGAATCGAAACTGCGAACAATCTCACCATCACTGTAAGGCTCAATAATCCGCACGCCAAACTCATCTACTGCAATATCAACCTGTAAATGTGCCGGAATGGTGCGGGTTTCTTCCGTTGTTACAACAGGCTTACTTATCTTCTTGCTGGATCGGGCCTTTGCCATACTTGACGTCACTCCGTTTCAGGGAAATCTGACAAAAATTGCCGAAGGGGTCGACTGCGTGCATGCAGACGATAACAAGCAGTGTAGACCGGACTTGGTAACTTCTCCTGTAAACCGCCGAAAAGCTGTACAAGGGAAAGCGCATCGTTGATAGTGAAAGCGAAAAAGCTAGCCTGCTAGTGATTGACTGACATTATCCCGAGGAAACTCCATGACCATTGCGTTGCTCAGCCATATTGAACTTGATGCTGACTATCCTGGCCGTTTTGAGGCCGCCGGTTTTTGCCTTTATTTTGCGACCTCGCCTGAACAGCGCGCAAACCTTGATCCGCAGATCGCCCGGCAAATCCGCGGGGTATTAACCATTGGCAGCATCGGATTAAGCGCAACGGAAATGGAGGTGTTACCGGCACTGGAAATCATTTGTGCGCAGGGAGTGGGCTTTGAACATATTGATGTCGCTGCAGCAAGACAACGGGGTATTCATGTCACCAATGGCCCCGGCACCAATAACGCCTCAGTGGCGGACCATACGCTGGCCCTGATGCTGGCTATTACCCGAAGAATTCCCCAATTTGATGCCGCCGTACGCACGGGGGAATGGAAAAAAACGCGCTGGAATACACCGGGAATGGCGGGTAAACGTCTGGGTATTATCGGCCTGGGTAACATCGGTGCATTGATTGCCCGCCGCGCATCAGGCGGATTTGATATGGAGATTGGGTATCACAACCGGCGGCAACAGGAAGACAGCCCGTACCGTTATTTCCTCACGACCACGGATCTGGCTGAATGGGCTGATTATCTGGTGGTGGCGACGCCGGGCGGCAAAAACACTGTCAGGCTGGTGGACGCCGCGGTGCTACATGCGCTGGGGCCTGAAGGTTTTTTGATTAATATCGCGCGGGGAAGCGTGGTGGACAGTGCCGCACTGATTGCCAGCCTGCACAATAATGCCATCGCCGGTGCCGCGCTGGATGTGGTGGACGGTGAGCCGCAGGTTCCGCCGGAAATGTTCACGCTGGATAATCTGGTGCTCACGCCACATGTTGCAGGTCGTTCGCCGGAATCCGTCGAAAACATGCTGACACTGGTTCTGGCAAACCTTGAGGCTCATTTTAGCGGGAAACCGGTCATGACGCCGGTGCCAGAGTAATCTGCGGATTGTTAGCATGTTGCTGAGAGGTTTTAAAACCTGAAAACGCCGGTTACCGGCGTTTTTTACGATCGTCAAAAATCATCGCCTGTCTCCTATAGTCGTAAAAAGCATAAGTAACCGCTTTTTCTTATTTGTCTGGCATAGCAACAGATCGTAACAATAGGGTTTTCGGCAAGCAAAGAGGCAGACTGCGGTGAACTTTCAACAACTCAAAATTATACGGGAATCAGCGCGATGCAATTACAACCTGACAGAAGTATCGAACATGCTGTTCACGTCGCAGTCAGGTGTCAGCCGTCATATCCGCGAGCTGGAAGATGAGCTGGGCGTTGAGATATTTATCCGTCGTGGAAAGCGCTTACTGGGGCTGACTGAGCCGGGTAAAGAGTTGCTGGCAGTCGCCGAGAGAATTCTTAACGAGGCGCAGAATATCCGGCGTCTGGCGGATGTTTTCTCCAAAGAAGACGCGGGTGTGCTGACCATCGCCACCACTCACACTCAGGCACGTTACAGTTTGCCTAAAGTTATCAAAGCCTTCCGTGCGATTTATCCGGGGGTCCGTCTCGAGTTACATCAGGGTTCACCACAGGAAGTGCTGGCAATGTTGCTCAGCGGGCAGGCGGATGTGGCCATCGCCAGTGAAAGGCTGATGAATGATCCGTCAGTCGCCGCATTTCCTTATTACCGCTGGCATCATGCCATCGTGGTACCGCAGGGGCATCCGCTGACGCTGCAACACCCGCTGACGTTACAGCATCTGAGCGAACAGCCTTTGATCACCTATCGTCAGGGTATCACCGGACGTTCCCGTCTTGATGAGGCTTTCAGCCGTGCCGCACTGACCGCTGATATCGTGCTGAGTGCGCAGGATTCTGATGTGATTAAGACATACGTCGAGCTGGGACTGGGCGTAGGGATCCTGGCTGATAAAGCATTTGAAGCCAACCGTGATACCGGTCTTCAGTTGATCAACGCGGAACATTTATTTGAAGCCAATACGGTCTGGCTGGGGCTGAAGAAAGCCCAGTTGCAGAGAAACTACGTCTGGCGATTTATCGAGTTATGTAATCCGGGGCTGTCGGTCAATGAGATTAAAGAGAAGGTGTTTGCAACGGGCGGCGAACCGGTGATTGACTATCAGATCTGAGATAACGGGCTGGCTCCCTGCGAAGGGGGAGGAGCGAACAGAGCACTTTCTCAGCACTGCCGCTTTAGGACATAAAAAAACCGGTCAAATGACCGGTTTTTTATCTTCGCTGAAAGCGAAACCTTAAACTGCCGGTTTGGCAATCACATTCCGGTTTTCCATGCGGACTTCCGCAATGTTCACATCAATGATGTCACTCTGACGATAGGCCACTTCACCTTTGATCAGCACGGTGCCCGTCTCTGCGCTGCAGACCAGCTCATCACGCACACTGTGCAGGAACGGAGCCGGGATAAATGCTACGGCACCGATATCTTGCAGACGGACACGCAGGCCGCCGCGCGTGACATCGATGATCTCGGCGCTGAACTTAACCTCAGTACCGACTTTATCTTCCAGATAACGGGCATACAGCCAGTCACCGACGTCACGTTCGGCCATGCGGTTAGCACGGCGACGTTCTGCCAACTGAAGGGTCATGTCATCCTGAGGTTTTTCAGCAGACTGTTGCAGGATCATCGCTTTCAGCAAACGGTGGTTCACCATATCGCCGTATTTACGGATAGGTGATGTCCAGGTGGCGTAAGCTTCCAGGCCCAGACCGAAGTGCGGCCCTGGTGTGGTGCTGATTTCCGCAAAGGTCTGGAAACGGCGGATGCGGCTGTCAAGGAACTGCGTGGGTAAAGCATCAAGCTTGCGACGCAGTGCGCAGAAACCTGGCAGGGTCAGCAGTTCTTCAGCATTAGCCTCAACGTCATTGGCCTGCAACACGGTGATTGCGTTTTCAACCAGTAACGGGTCAAAACCGGTATGCACGTTGTAAACGCCGAAACCGAGGCTGTCACGCAGGGCAATCGCTGCACAGACGTTGGCGGCAATCATCGATTCTTCAACAATGCGGTTGGCAATACGGCGATGCTCAGCGATGATTTCCAGTACATTGCCTTTCTCACCCAGCACGAAGCGGTAATCAGGACGATCTTTGAACACCAGTGCATGCTCGGTACGCCATGCACTGCGCACGTCACAGACGCGTTTCAGCAGACGGATCTGGGAGGCAATCACATCGCTGGCCGGTTGCCATTCGCTTTTCTCATCCGCTTCCAGCCAGTCAGACACGTCGTCGTACGCCAGCTTGGCTTTTGATTCGATAGTCGCGGCGAAGAAGCGAATGTCGCTGCCCAGTGAGCCATCAGTGCCCACGGTAACAGAACACGCCAGAACCGGACGGCTGACGTCCGGCCACAGTGAACAGATATCATCGGACAATTCGCGCGGCAGCATCGGGATGTTGAAGCCTGGCAAATAGTTGGTGAAGGCGCGTTTTTTCGCAATATTGTCCAGATCGCTGCCTTCGCTGACGTAAGCCGTCGGGTCAGCAATCGCGACAGTCATTTGCAGGGTGCCGTCACCGTTGTCTTTAACATACAGTGCGTCATCCATGTCCTGCGTACTGCCGCTGTCAATAGTGACAAATGGCAGGGCAGTCAGGTCTTCGCGGGTCAGACCTTCATCGCGCAGTTCGGCAATATCCGTTTTTGGCGCTTCACGTTCGAGGTTATGACGGGCCAGCGTCACCCACCACGGCGCAAGTTCGTCGGCCCCGGTCGTGATCCATTCGGTGATTTCAGCCTGGAAACTGTGGTCGCCTTCTTTCAGCGGGTGGCGGCGCATCTCAGCCACACACCAGTCACCGTCGCTCACTTCATGATTGATATTGCGGGCAACGCGGCACTGAATAGCATCACGTAATAAAGGATGATCAGGAATGACAGAAAGGCGGTCATCTTTCTTCGTTACACGGCCAACAAAACGGCTGAGAAAAGGTTCAACCAACTTTTCCGGCTGGACGACTTCACGCTCTTTTTCGGTTTGCAGTGAAGCGATAACGCGATCCCCGTGCATGACTTTTTTCATGTACGGAGGGGGAATGAAATAGCTTTTTTGACCCTCTACTTCAAGAAAGCCAAAGCCTTTCTCAGTGCCTTTCACGATGCCTTCAACACGTGGAGTCTGAGAGTGAAGTTGCTGTTTTAGCTGCGCGAGCAGCGGGTTATCTTGAAACATATCGTCCAGAGAATTGGGGGTTAATGTGGCTCGATTAGCGGCAGACAGTTTTACGCGATCTGGCCCCTTCGGGCAAGCAGCATCTGCCCCTTTCGCCTCATAACCCTGAAGCGAAAGGGGAGATTTGCGCGATGTCTCGCAAGTAACACTTATGCGATACGTTGCAGGTCAACTTTTGGTTGGCAGCGACGGATAGTCACCGGCACAGCTTTCGAGGTCGGGGTGTGGGTCTGATCACCAAAACTGGACATCGGCACCAGCGGGTTGGTTTCCGGATAATAGGCCGCCAGGTTACCGCGTGGAATATCATAGCTGACCAGTTTGAAACCTGTGACTTTACGCTCAATACCGTCATTCCACAGCGTTTCGATTTCTACCAGTTCGCCGTCTTGCAGGCCGAGATCCGCCAGATCCTGCGGGTGGATAAACAGCACCTCACGCTGACCGTAAACGCCACGGTAACGGTCATCAAGGCCGTAAATGGTGGTGTTATATTGGTCGTGTGAACGTAACGTTTGCAGGGTGAACGGTGCATTCCGGTCGCCCATCGGAATCAACACTTCTGGCAACGGTGATGCACTGAAATTCGCCTTACCGCTCAGGGTGTTGAATTTCAGTTCTGCTGCCGCATTACCGAGATAGAAACCGCCTTTAATATCGCAGCGCGCATTGAAATCTTTGAAACCCGGAATGGTGGCTTCAATATGATCACGGATCAGATTGTAATCGTCAGCCAGCGCCATCCAGTCAAGGTATTTATCACCCAGAACGGCATTGGCGATACCGCAGACAATTGCCGTTTCCGAACGCTGCTCTTTGGATAACGGGATCCCCACACCTTCGGAGGCATGGACCATGCTGAAGGAGTCTTCAACCGTGATAAATTGCGAACCGGTTGCCTGCATATCCAGCTCGGTACGGCCCAGCGTTGGCAGAATCAGCGCTTCTGCGCCGGGTGTCAGGTGCGTACGGTTTAGTTTGGTGCTGATCTGAACTGACAGTTCCAGATTGCTCAGCGCCTGTTCGGTACGTGGCGTATCCGGTGCCGCCGCCGCCAGATTACCCCCGAGGCAGATCAGGACCTTGGCTTCTTTACGCAGCATGGCTTCCAGTGCTTCAACCGTGTTGTGCCCCGGTACACGCGGTGGCGTGAATTTGAAGTGGCTTTCCATCGCATCCAGCAGGGCGGCTGGCGCTTTTTCATCGATACCCATGGTGCGGTTACCCTGCACATTGCTGTGACCGCGAACCGGACACAAACCGGCGCCAGGCTTGCCAAGCTGACCAAACAACAGTTGCAGGTTGGTGATTTCACGCACGGTCGGTACGGAGTGTTTATGTTGCGTCACACCCATTGCCCAGGTACAAATCACACGTTCTGCATTCATATAAATAGATGCCGCTTCGCGCAAGTCCTGTTCGCTCAGACCTGACTGTCCAGTGATTTTTTCCCAGCTGGTGGCATCGACCACAGCCAGATACTCATCGACACCGGCACAGTGGGCTGCGATAAATTCTTCATCAAACAGGGAAGGCTGGCCGGAAGCAATACGTTCGCGGTGAGTCTGCAATAGCGCTTTAACCATTCCGCGTACGGCGGCCATATCACCGCCAAGGTTTGGCTGATAATAGGCTGCGCTGATGCGACCGGCTTTCGGTGTCACCACTTCCAGCGGTTTTTGCGGATCAGCGAAACGCTCCAGACCCCGTTCACGCAGGGTGTTAAAACTGACCACTTTTGCACCACGGTCGGACGCATGACGCAGGCTGTGCAGCATACGCGGGTGGTTAGTGCCCGGATTCTGACCGAAGACGAAAATCGCATCGGCTTTCTCAAAATCATCCAGGCGGATGGTGCCTTTACCGACGCCGATACTTTGTTTCAGACCAACACCACTGGCTTCGTGGCACATGTTTGAGCAGTCAGGGAAGTTGTTCGTCCCGAACATTCGGCCGAACACCTGATACAAATAAGAGGCTTCGTTACTCGCACGACCGGAGGTGTAGAAATCCGCCTGATCCGGGCTTTCCAGTCCATTCAGATGACTGGCGATCAGTGAGAATGCGGCATCCCAGCTGATAGGTTCGTAATGGTCGGTGGTGCGGTTATAACGCATCGGATGGGTCAGACGACCCTGATATTCGAGGAAGTAATCGCTCTGCGCACGCAGTTTGCTCACACTGTGTTGAGCGAAGAATTCGGGTTCAACGGCTTTACGGGTGGCTTCCCAACTGACGGCTTTCGCACCGTTTTCGCAGAAGCTGAAAGTACTGTGATTATCATCCCCCCAGGCACAACCCGGGCAGTCAAAACCTCGACCTTTGTTAACACGCATCAGGTTACGTAAGTTTGAAAGGACTTTCTTACTGTCGAAGACGAAACGGGTGGTTGATTCAAGTGCACCCCAACCGCCGGCCGCGCCGTGGTAGGGTTTGATCTCAGTTTTGAATTTCATAGTTATGCTTCGCAGGTGGTTTTTGTTTTGTCTGTGAACAAACCGGATGATGAATTGTTATCCGGATTGTTAATTTTATGTCACAAGTTTAGGAGGGGCATGCAAGAACGTCTAATCGAATGCTGTGATGGAGCGATAGAAATCCTCTATCGCAATAAAATATCGGGGAATAACGGAAATTCCCTGAAAGAAAAGGGGTTCATCCCTGTATTTGATCTGTTATGAAAACAGCGTGTTGCGATAACAAAACCTGATTGCAGCGGCGGATGAGGTTTTTGGTGAAAATTAACGCAAGTTGTAACAGAACCGTTTCACTATGAAATGGTTAGCAAAAGACTAAGGGTTTTTCTGACGGGGGTTTTAGTGCAACCTATGCCGCAGATTTTTATCCCATAGGTTTTTGATATATTGCCCCGTCTGTTAATAGATCGGCAATATGGCGCGTTTAAGGAAGATTCAGTGAAACGTAGTGTAATGAGTGTTTTATCTTGTGTATTGATGTTCTCCGCAGGCAGTGCGAAAGCTATCGCACCACTGGATTTCCCTGTCGTGCCACCGAGCATTGACGCAGCGTCTTTTGTGCTGATGGATTATGCCAGTGGTGATGTGCTGGCCGCCGGCAATCCGGATGAACGCCGTAACCCGGCCAGTCTGACCAAACTGATGACCGGTTATGTCATTGACCGCGCGTTAGATCATAAAAAAATCACCATGGATGACGTGGTGACCGTTCCGCAGGAAGCCTGGGTCGCCGGTAATAAAAGTCTGGCCGGTTCCTCACTGATGTTCCTCAAGCCGGGCGACCATGTCACCGTACGTGACCTGATCCGTGGCATTATCATTACTTCTGGTAATGACGCCTGCGTAGCCATGGCTGATTACGTGGCGGGCAGCCAGGATTCATTCGTAGGAATGATGAATCAGTACGTGGTCAGCATGGGCCTGACCAATACCCATTTCGAGACGGTACATGGCCTGGACGCGCCGGGGCAGTACACCACCTCTTACGATCTGGCGAAACTTTCCCGCGCCATTATCGGCGGGGAACCCGAGGAATATCATATGTATGCCGAGAAGTCGCTGACATATGACAACATCACTCAGCAAAACCGTAACGGACTTTTGTGGGATAAAAACCTGCAGGTGGATGGCCTGAAAACGGGTCACACCGAAAGCGCCGGTTTCAACATTATTGCCTCTGCAACACAGGGTGACCGCCGTCTGATCGCTGTTGTGATGGGGGGTAAAAGTGCAAAAGGGCGCGAAGAACAGGCGCGCAAACTGCTGACCTGGGGTTTCCGCGAATACACCAGTAAACAGATTTTCAAAGCTGATCAGACCGTTTCCAACGAACACGTGTGGTTCGGTGCGAATTCACAGGTCAAAGTCGGTTCCCTGAGTGATGTGTTTATCAGTGTGCCGCAGGCCGATGCCGATAAACTGAAAGCCCAGTATGTGCTGAGTAATCCGCAAATTGACGCACCGCTGAAGAAAGGCCAGGCGCTCGGCAGTATCAATATCGTGGATAACGGCAAAGTCATCAAAACCGTGCCGCTGGTAGCGCTGGAAGATGTTGCCCAGGGCGGGATCATCAGCCGTGCGATTGATTATGTGAAACTGAAAATCTAAGTGCTGTCCCGCTTGTCAAAACGCAAACAAAACGCAAAAAGAGCCTGCCCGAAAAGCAGGCTCTTTTTTTGCACCTGCTGCACCACAGGTGAACATTCTGCAAGACCGGCGTGACATCTTTATGACTGTCGGTCGGACAGGGCAGGTGTAATTACCTGAAAAACCTATCGAATCAATGTGGCATGTTTGTTGCTGAGAACTTATTTCTTGCTAGCAATGTTAAAAATCTTTGGCTGGCGTTGACAGGAAATAAGGGAGACGACGAATGACAACATTGAATATGCCCATGACAATCGCGGCTGGCGCACGGTGGCGGCAGTTAGTGCTGGGGCTGATTTGCATGGCGGCGATTTCCAGTCCGCAATATGTCTGGACTCTGCTGACTAAACCGCTCGCGCTTAAACTGGGGGTTCCGCTGGCAGAGTTACAGGTTACGTTCTCGCTACTGATTATTCTGCAGACCTTCTTTTCTCCTTTTCAGGGCAGCCTGATTGAACGTTTTGGCCCGCGGAAACTGATTTCAATCGGCACGCTGTTATCAGGGTTCAGTTGGGTACTGGCCTCACAAGTCAGCAGCATTGCCGGCCTTTATCTGGTCTATGGCTGCATCGGCGGACTGGGTACCGGCATTGTTTATGTCGGTGTCGTCGGGTTGATGGTGCGCTGGTTCCCGCATAAACGTGGCTTTGCGGCGGGAATGGTGGCAGCCGGATACGGCATGGGGGCAATTCTGACCACGTTCCCGGTTTCGACGTCACTGACCAGTCGCGGGCTGGAAAGTACGTTGATTGTCTTTGGCGTTATTTTCGCTGTCATTGGTTTTTTGGCCAGCCAGGGATTACGGCTGCCGCCGTCGCTCAGCGAGCGTCAGGATGTGCCGGTCATGGTTACGGAAGGCAAACAGTACCGTCCGAAACAAATGCTCAGGCAGCCCCTGTTCTGGCTGATGTTTTTCATGATGGCGATGATGTCGACTTCAGGGCTGATGGTTACATCGCAAATGGCGGTGTTTGCCCATGATTTTGGTATCACGGAGGCGGTGGTGTTTGGCATGGCTGCATTGCCGCTCGCACTGACCATTGACCGTTTTACCAACGGGCTGACACGTCCGCTTTTCGGTTTTATTTCGGATAAATTTGGTCGTGAGCAGACGATGTTTATCGCATTTGCGCTGGAAGGCTGTGCGATGATTTTATGGCTGATGTGCCGCGACAATGCTGTCTTGTTTGTTCTGCTCTCCGGTGTGGTGTTTTTTGGCTGGGGAGAAATTTTTTCCTTGTTCCCGTCAACGCTGACCGACACCTTTGGCAGTCAGAATGCCACAGCCAATTATGGCTGGTTGTATATGTCGCAGGGCATAGGATCCATTTTTGGCGGCCCGCTTGCGGCACTGATTTACCAGCACACGGGAGGGTGGAACGTTGTATTCACCTGTGCCATCACGCTGGATTTTGTCACGGCCATTCTGGCACTCTGGGTACTGAAACCCTGGCGCGCCCGTTTTATGCAGGCAGCCCGTGACTGAATAACCTTAAACAGCAAAAAGGCACCCTTTCGGTGCCTTTTTGCTGTTTATACTTTCCTGTCATAACTTCACATCAAATTTCCCGGCCTGATAATCCAGAATTGCCTGGTTAATTTCCTGTGTGGTGTTCATCACAAACGGCCCGTGTGACACCACCGGTTCATTGATTTTATCGGCATGGCCGAACAGGAACGTAGCGTCATCTTTTGCAGTAATGATGACGCGATCTTCATTGTTATCCAGCTCAATCAGATGCCAGGCTTGCGCCTCGTCACCCTCAATCGTCAGGCGGCCTTTCACGGTATACAGAAACACCTGTCGCGCAGCGGGTGCCGGTAAGGTCACTTCACTTCCCGCTGTCATTTCTACCGTCATCATGGTTACGCCGGTGAGTGATGCGATCGGGCCGGTGACGCCTGCTACGCTGCCGGAAATCAGATTGACCGTACCCTGACCTTTGCTCAGCGGGATCTGCGGGATTTCGTTTGCCTGTAAACCAACATAGCCCGGTGCTGTCATTTTCAAACGTGAAGGGAGATTAATCCACAGTTGCAGGATTTCCAGTTCGCCACCGCTACGTTTAAACGATTCCGGAGACAGTTCAGAATGGATCAGGCCGGAACCGGCTGTCATCCATTGCACACCGCCGGGGCCGATAATACTTTCATGACCACCGGTATCGCTGTGTGCCAGCTCACCACGGAGAATAAAGGTCACGGTTTCAAACCCGCGGTGCGGATGCGGACCAAACGGCAGACCGAGATTATCCGGCGCATACACCTGCGGACCGTGATGATTGAGAAACAGGAAAGGGTCGAGTTGTTCGAGCTGCGGTCCGGGGACTGGCCGGCGGGTTTGCAGATCACGAATATCATCGCGATAAGCTTTATATTGCTGAACAATTTTGCGGGTCATGGTGATGCTCCGGGAAAACATTGGGCTTTTTACGAAGACTAGCGAGGTTTTATGATGTTGTCACAGATGAATGTTAATAAGCTGTAATTCAGGAGAGCTCTGAGGGGCGACCGGCTCACGGACGCCCCGGAAACTTCAGAATACTTTGGATGAAAAATCAGTTTTCACTTCGCTTTCGATATAAGTATTTAATCCCCAGCCAGCACGCGCCAGTTCCTTCATCTTTTCAAGATGTTCAGGGCCGGGATGACGGATGTCATAAAGATAAACGTGATTATTTTTAAAGCGGACTTTAATCGAATTGGCATCAATCTGGAAGCTGACAACCTGTGAATCACCGCTTTTGTTGGCGTAATTTTCCATGCTGCATCCTGTTAGCTAAGCCTGATTTCGGGCGACATCCTCTATTAACCACGTCCGGGCTTTACTTGCAGGGCGACAGTTCACAGTTTATCCAACTCGCTGAAAACTTAGCGTATCTGTGTATGAATAAACTAGCCTTTGGGTAATTTAAGCCCTGCGGCGGCTGTCGCGAGGCGCCTTGTCTCAATAAAGGAGGCCATGTTTTTTTTGGCCTGCTCAACGTGTTTCGCGGATGCAACACGGGGAGAACCTGATAAAAAGGGCGGTTCAGGGTCGTATTCCATTTGCAACTGAATACCTTGCGCTATGTCGTTGCCATAAATATCGGCAATGACATTTAAAGCGAAATCTATGCCTGATGTTACTCCCGCACCGGTAATCCTGTTGCGATCCCTGACCACGCGTTCATTCACGGGCTCGGCACCGAGTAAGGTAAGTTGGTCAAGCGAAGCCCAGTGGGACGTGGCTTTGTACCCCTGTAACAGGCCAGCTGCGCCAAGCACAAGAGAACCTGTGCATACGGAAGTCACCAGCCGGGCATTTTCACTTTTATGGCGAATAAAAGTGAGCGTCTCATCATCGGACATCAGTTTTATCTGGCCGGGCCCACCGGGGATGCAGATGACATCCAGTTCAGGGCAATTTTCAAATGTATGCGTAGGTAAAATACGCATGCCCCGGTCAGACGTCACGGGATCCGACGTTTTCCAGATAAGATGGATTTTGGCCCCCGGTGCTCTGGCGAAGACTTCAAACGGCCCCGTCAGATCCAATTGTGTAAGTTGCGGAAACAAAAGCATGCCGATTGATAAAGCCGGAAAGTCGCTCATTTACTGCTCCCTGTTTGCCGGACATCTGAGGTCAGATTGACAAAGAAAGTGATTAAGCAGAGTAGTCAATTAACATCCGGATGACTACATATCCCTCCCCGATTTTTCGGGGAGGGATGCAACAGGCAGTTGTCATGCTTCTTTGCGATTATTTCAGCAGAAACGAGTGATCAAAGGTACCGGCGACGTTCAGGGCGACGGGCAATAATCCCTGCGCATGATAGAAATCCGCCGTTTGCTGTTGCTGCGTCTCGGTCGTGGCATCTATTGGTTGCCAGTAGGACTGACGGCGCTCGAACCCAAGCTTCGCGGCCTCCAGCGGGAAACCGATGATTTTCGCCAGTTTTTCGCTGTACGTATCCAGATTTTTATACGCCCATACCTGCGCATCACTCAGACGTTGCAGATAATCAGCGATGGCCTCGCGTTTAGCCTTTTCTTTCAGCGCCGTATCCGTCGCAGCAAGGAAGCTGTTACCCGACCACAAACCGCGACCATTGACTAAAACACGCAGGTGATCCTGCGTTTCTGCGAATGCAGTGTAGGGCTCCCAGGTCGCCCAGACATCCACAGAACCTTGCGTCAGCGCCAGCTTCGCATCACTGGGTGGCAGGAAGCGGAACGTGACGTCTTTGGCGCTCAGTCCGGCAGAGGCGAGGGCTTTCAGCGCAACGAAGTGGCCTATGGAACCGCGGTTGGTCGCGATACTTTTGCCTTTCAGATCCGCCGCACTTTTGAGCGGGCTGTCTGGTTTTACCAGCAGCGCGGTGCCGTAGGCGTCTGACTTATCCACGGCGATGGCTTTCACTTGCGCACCTGCGGCTTGCGCAAATAACAGCGGCGCATCGCCGATAATACCCACATCCACCGCCTGCGCATTCAGCGCTTCTGCCAGCGGTGCGGCGGCCGGGAACTCTGACCATTCAATCTTATACGGCAGATTTTCCAGCTTATTCGCCGCTTCCAGCTGTGCCCGCATGTTGCCTTTCTGATCGGCGACCCGCAGGGTAATTTGTCCGGCACTGGCAGCAAACACGGCGCCGGTCAGCGTGACCAGCAGAAAAAGATTTCTCACATTCAGTCGCATCGGGGTTCCTTAACTCAGTGCGGTAACGGCGGTATGTTGTCGGGCTTCACGGGTAGCGATTTTCTGCTTCGTCAGCGGGATCAGGCTTTTGCCGTATTCGACGGCGTCGTTAAGGGGATCAAAGCCGCGGATCAGGAAAGTGGTAATGCCCAGATCGTAATATTTGAGCAGTGCATCGGAAACCTGTTCCGGCGTGCCGACCAGGGCCGTAGAGTTGGAACCGCCGCCAATCAGCCCGGCGATGCCAGTCCACAGGCAGGAATCCAGACGGTCACCCTGCGCGACGGCATTGAGTAAACGCTGAGCACCCACACTTTGTGGTTTAGCTGCCAGCGTCTGACCTTTTTCAGCCTGCTGGGCTGTTGCTTTCGCAAGGATTTCATCGGCTTTCGCCCAGGCTTCTTCCTCTGTTTTACCCAGGATCGGGCGGAAGGAAATACTGAAGTTGATCGCCCGGTTGTGTTTTGCCGCTGAGGCTTTCACGGCTTCCACCGTTTCTGCGGCACTGGCCAGTGGCTCTCCCCATAACGCAAACACGTCGGCCTGTTTGCCCGCCACGCGGATGGCATCATCGGAAGATCCGCCGAAAAATACCGGCAGTTTTTTCTGATAAGGTTTAATGGCGGAGAAAGCATTTTCCGCCTGATAAAACTCGCCCTGATGATCAAAACCGGTTTCTGAATACCAGCTCTGTTTCAGCACATCGATATATTCATCCGTGCGCTGATAGCGGCCGGACTTCGCCACGAAATCGCCGTCACGACGTTGTTCCGCATCGCTGCCACCGCTGATAATGTGCACCGCCACGCGGCCATCCAGCAGATGATCGAGGGTCGCCAGCTTTCGCGCAGCCAGCGTCGGTGCGACAAAGCCCGGGCGATGAGCGAGAAGGAAATGAATGCGGGATGTACTGGCCCCGGCATGCGCGGTGACCAGAAAAGCATCGGGCTGGTCGGAGGCATAAGCCACCAGAATACGGTCAAAACCGGCATCTTCATGGGCTTTGGCGAAATCAGAAATGTATTTTTTATCGAAAATGGGACCGGTCGGCGGGATGATTTCAGAAGCCAGACGGTGTCCGATCATACCAATAAATTGCACGCTCATAGGCTGTCACTCCTCGTGATGAGGCCAGCGGATGACATTCTGCGCTGGCAGGAGTTATCACCATAAACGGCAACTTACTATGTGAGAAATTCATTATCTTCATAAGCTAATATGAAAAATGTGCATCACCGGGGCGGGGGAGTGACACCCCGGCTGGCCTTAAGGCCAGTCCGGGGAGGCAGGCATACAGAAACGGTTATTGTTTGCGTAAATGCTCAGCATTCAGCACTATTTCGTGCCCTTTCTTTTCGGTGCGTCCGCTTAAACTCACCAAATCCGCAGGGGTAATTTCCTGACCTTCCCAGGCTGATTTCTTAATAAACACATTCATCGTGCCGGTTTTATCACGGAAAATATACGTATCTTCACCGGTCTTTTTAATTAAATATCCTTCAATCGTCACCCAGTTGAGCGACTGTGTTTTCTGGATATTGGCAACATTATTCTCATGGGCATCCTGCGTGCCACGCTTACCGCTGTCCTGTTTTTGCTGAGGCGGGGGCGTGTCGTCACTTTTAAATCCGCCACCGGTATCGGCCATAGCCTGTGTATTAATAGCGAATGCGGCCAGCAAAATAATAATCCATGATTTCATCATCAGTTTCCTCTGCTTATTTCCAGTAATAAAAAGCATGGCAGAAAATAACTATTTTGCCCGCAAACGGGGATGTTCCAGATTATTCCCCAAAACTGTTCGCGCTGTGCAGCGGTAAATCCAGCCCGTGAGCAATTGCCGCCGCAAACGCATCTATTGCCGGTACCTGACTTGCAGGAACGTTGGGATAAATCAGCCACAACTGGCTGCGGGGGGCGAAATCTTTCAGCGCATACAATGTCAGTTCCGGACGTAGTGCATGTTTTTCAACCAGTGCGCGTGGCATCAGACCGAGGCCGCGCCCTTCGGCGATAAGGGATAACTGTAAGGTAGTGCCAAATGCCTCAAGGTTAATGAGCAAAGGTAAACCCTGTTCTGTCAGCGCGCGTTGCAGGGCGGCACGGAAACCACAACCCTGCGGATTGAGGATCCACCCGTGCTGATAACAATCTTCCAGACGTTGTGGTTCAGCCTGTGTGGCTTTCGGGCCGACAACCACTAAATCGACAGTGCCGAGCGGCTGGCTTTCGACACCCTCCGGGAATTGCTTACTGGCGGGGAACAGCACGACCGCCGCTTCCAGTTCCTGCTGCTGTACCCGTAACAACAACTCTTCGCCCCAGCCACTGGAAAGTCGTGGCTGGATTTCCGAAAACTGTGCAGACAGGGTTTTCAGGGCGGGTAACAGACTGCTTTCACTCAGACTTTGTGGCACGGCCAGACGCAGAAGTCCCGACGGCGGGCTGTCGGCGGCCACCAAATCACTGAGCGCATCCACTTCACGTAAAATATGCCGGCATTGCTGATAAACACGGTTGCCCATCAGCGTCGGTTTCAGGGGCTTGGTCTGGCGGTTGAGCAGCGCAATACCCAGCGATTCCTCAAAATTTTGTACCCGACGGGTAATTGCCGGCTGGGTCAGCCCCAGCTCATCAGCAGCCAGCCGGGTCGATTGCAGGCGGATAACAGCAACGAAAGCAGTCAGGTCTTCAATTTTCATGGGCACTCAGTGTCAGGATTAGTCATAACGTATCCGGGCAGAATAAAACAATTTTATGCAGGAAGCTGGATCCCGATGCACATTTTTATGTGTGATTTGCATATTAGCTTATCCATAAAATGAATTTTGGTTGCATCTGCCCGGTGCTAGCCTGTGAAGAAAATCATGAGACAGGAGCAAAGCGATGACCCCTTTACAGCTCGCGCCGCTGAGAGAGTTTCTGGCGGATTTCACCCGGCTGGTACAGGAACCGCATGAGCAGACGCAAATACTCGCGCAGGGAAGCCATCTGCTGGGCAGGCTAATCCGTGAGGATAACTGGTTGCCGCATGAGTTTGCGCAGCCGCATCCCGGGCATTATCAGCAATATCTGTTGTATGCCGATCCCTTGTCGCGCTTTTCCGTAGTGAGTTTTGTCTGGGGTCCGGGGCAGAAAACACCGGTACATGACCATCGCGTCTGGGGGTTGATAGGAATGCTGCGCGGCGCAGAAGTCAGCCAGAATTTTATCCGCCACCCGGATGGTACCCTGCAGCCCGAAGGAAACGCGGTGACGCTGCAACCGGGGGATGTGGAAAAAATCGCGCCAGATCAGCTGGATATCCACCAGGTCAGCAATTTTTATCAGGACCAGGTATCGGTCAGCATTCATGTTTATGGCGGTAATATCGGCGCGGTATCACGGGCGGTTTACCTGCCAGACGGCACAGAGAAAACCTTTATTTCCGGCTATTCCAGCCCGCATCTTCCCAATATCTGGGACCTGTCAAAAGAGAAAAATCATGTCTGATTCAAATTCGCTGCCTTTACGTCACTTTTCCGAACTCCGCGAAGCCCTGCTCGCCGGTCAGGAGGTGGCGCTGGTTGACCTGCGTGAGGAAGCGGCATTTGCCACCGGGCATCCGCTGTTTGCCGCTAACCTGGCCCTGTCTAAACTGGAACTTGAGGTGCAGGATCGCATTCCCAACCGCCATACACCGGTCACGCTGTATGATAACGGCGAGTTTTATAATGTGCAGCGCGGTGAGCGTAAAACTGTGCGGGCGGCTCAATTACTCAAATCGCTGGGGTATCAGGATATCGCGTTGCTGGCTGGCGATCTGGCGGGCTGGAAAGAGGCGGGCGGTGAGATATTTACGGATGTGAATGCGCCCAGCAAAGCCTTCGGGGAATGGGTTGAACATCACTACCGCACACCGTCACTGAGCGCGGAGCAGGTGCTGGCGTTGCAACAGCAGGGCGCCAATATTGCCGTACTGGATGTGCGCCGGTTTGATGAATTTCAGGTGATGAGTATTCCGGGCGGTGTGAGCGTGCCGGGAGGCGAACTTGTGCTGCGCCTGAAAGATGTGGTGCCTGATGAAAACACACACGTGATCGTTAATTGTGCGGGGCGTACCCGCAGCATTATCGGTGCTCAGTCACTGATTAATGCCGGATTTACGCAGCCGGTGTCTGCACTGCGTAACGGGACAATTGGCTGGACACTGGCGCGACAGAAGCTGTCTCATCTGCAACATACCCAGTTTCCTGCGCTGACTGAAACCTCCCGCAGATTCGCCTTAAAAGGCGCACAGACACTGGCTTTACGCGCAGGCGTGCGTTCAGTGACGCTGTCACAAATACGTGACTGGCAACGAGATGAGACACGCACGTTATACGTGTTTGATGTGCGTACGGCAGAAGAATTTCGTGCCGGGCACCTGGCCGGGGCGCGTCACGTTCCGGGCGGCCAGCTGGTTCAGGAAACCGATCACTACGCCAGCGTTCGCGGCGCACGTGTGGTGCTGGTGGATAATGATGGTGTGCGTGCACACATGGCGGCTTCGTGGCTGGCACAGATGAACTGGGAAGTGTATGTCGCGGAAGTTCAGCCCGAAGATCTGACTGAACAGGGCGACTGGAAATCCCGGGTTGCACCTGCACGGGCAGTGGAATCCATCAAACCGGAGCAACTGTTGGGCTGGCTGAGTGAGGGCAATACCGGCGTTATCGATCTCACGACCAGCGCGAATTTCCGTAACCGGCGCATACCGGGAGCAGTCTGGACCACGCGGGGGAATATCCCGCAGATTATCGCCTTACAGCCGGAGAAAGAACGTTGGGTTGTCACTTGCACCAGCGGTTTACTCGCACGTTACGCTGTCACGGAATTGGCTGAATTAACCGGCAAACCGGTTTACTTACTGGAAAGAGGCACGGTGGGCTGGATTGATCAGGGGCTGCTGCTCGAACGCGGTGATTCTGTTTATCTGAGCGATGCGCAGGACAGGTATCGTCGTCCATATGAAGGCACGGATGTCAGCCCGCAAGCGATGCAGGATTATCTGGACTGGGAATACGGGCTGGTCGGGCAGTTAGAAAAAGACGGAACGCATGGTTTCAGATTACCGGAAGCCTGAGGCTGAGGCCTCTGCGTGATGAACGCAGAGGTTCAGTTAGTTTTTAACGGCGACCGCGCGGATGCGTGCGGGCTGTCCAGTCGTATGTTGCAGAGGTGCTTGGAACGGCTTTATTACGGCGCTTTTCGGCACGCGCTTTCGCAGCGACTTTTTCTTTTTCTGCCATCAATGTATCGATGTAGTCATCTTTAATCCGGTTATTTTCCGAATTCGTCAGCTCACGGCCCTGTGCTTTACGGGCTTTATCCAGCAGAGTTTTCAGCTCACGCTGTTCGCTTTCCGTCATATCTTGTTGGGTCAGTCTTTTCATTTTTACTGCATCCTGTGAGGAAAGTGGCTACCAGTGTAGTCGAAATGACCGCGGGAGTCGCTGCAACATTTTGGGTTGCCACCTAAACACCCCCTGTTGCTGCGCGGTGGCCTCCCACCGGGTTACTCATCCCGATCAAACCCTCACTGCAAGTGAAAAGCCGTCCCGTCATATCCGGTCTGAGATCACTGTGAATCCTGGCTCGTCCCGGTCTTAGGACTGGCTGCTGAATTATCACCTGCGTCTGCAGTTTTGGTATAAACAATCTTCTGACTGTCATTACCGCAGTGACCAACCACCTGACCACCGGCCTGATCGGCCTGATCATTGGGCACGATATCCAGTTTAAATCCTGATTCAGGCAAACCGTTTGCCACGATTTTCTGGGTAATGTCCGCTTTCACGCTTTCACAGGAAGCCTGTGCTACCAGCGGTGCGAGCATAACGACAGCCAGAGCCGCCAGAAGTGTCTTTTTCATCATTCATTCCTTTTATGAAAACCAGTGTACTTATGAGTCTAGCAGACAGGATTTACGGAGCCAGTAACTGACGGCCGGTACGGCGATCAAGACAGCGCTCGGTGTTCGGTTCCCAGTACGCATTGATGTTCTGGCTGGCTTCACACTTGTCACGCAGATCAATTGAATTATCGTATTTGGAGAAATCTTTCTCGTTACGCTGGTTTTTCATGGCCCGCAGGCGCTGAGTTTCATTCCATTGCTCTTTGCTCTGACGTGCTTCTTCGTTGGTCATGGCATCATTGCCGGTTCCGCCAAAGACACAGGTTCCCCCCGCACAGTTGGTGGCCGCGAGCGCAGGCGCCTGCCAGCCGGCGGTCATGACCAGCAAAGCCACCGGCAGTACACTGCGGGTCAGTCGGGTTATAAACGTTGTATTCATTAGCTCATCCTTTTATATAGACATATCGCTCAGGCGAATCCCTAAATTATAACATCCGGCTGAATGACGTCACCTTTTGCCTGTAAACTGGTTGATATCCTATTGAACTACGGACTGTAAACCTGGCCCTGTTATGCTCAAAACATCTTTACTGTTCTTTGCGACTGCGCTGGCAGAAATTATCGGCTGCTTTTTACCTTATCTCTGGCTGAGGAAAGGGGGAAGTATGCTGCTGTTATTGCCTGCGGCGGTCAGTCTGGCAGCCTTTGTCTGGCTGCTGACACTGCATCCTGCGGCCAGCGGCAGGGTGTATGCAGCTTACGGCGGTGTTTATGTCATGACCGCCATGCTGTGGTTGCGCTTTGTCGATGGCATGAAGCTCAGCACCACCGACTGGCTGGGCGCTTTGGTCGCCCTGGCGGGGATGCTGATCATTATTTCAGGCTGGAAACCATCCTGAAGCGTTAATGCGACAATCTTTCCATCAGCACAATCACTTTCTGAATCACAATCTGTGCCGCACGGGATAACTGGCGGCGTGGCGCAACACACAGCGCCAGTGTCAGCGGTTTGGCACTGCGACCCTGCAGCGGCACAAACGCCAGCCGCTTTTCCTGTAAATCCGGCAATACGTCTAACAAACTCAGTACGCCGACACCGGCCCCTTTACGGATAAGTTCGCGCATCATGCGCACGTCATTGCAGACGATCGACGGCGTTTCCAGTAGCTGATAACGGTTATACAGCAATCTGGCGCGGGCATTCACCATCAGCGGCTCAGAGGGAATGATCTGCCGGTAAGCGGCAATATCACTGAACGACAAGGATTCCTGCTGCGACAGTTTATGTCCGACCGGCATCGCGATGCCGATGGGTAATTCCGCAAAAGCGCGCACTTCCAGCCCGGTATGCTCGACGGGGTCAAGCAACAGTCCAAAATCCACTTCCGCTGAACTGACCTGTTCACTGATATTCCGGCTGTCTTCGATGCGGATATCAAAAGTCAGATAAGGGTGCTCTGCACCCACATCGGCAATCAGCTCCGCCACCATGCCTTCACTGAGTGCGGCAATCATGGATATGGTGACATGCCCACGCCGCAGCCCCTGGATTTCATCAAAACGTTCGCGTGTGCGGGAAAACTCTTTCCGCCAGCGGCGGATGTCATCAAATAAAATTTCGCCTGCTGACGTCAGTTTCAGGCCCGTGGGTAAGCGCTCGAACAGCGGAGTTTCCAGCGTTTGTTCAGCCTGCAGGATTTGCCGGTTGATGGCCGATGCTGAGACGTGCAGCACTTCTGCCGCTTTGCGCAAACTTCCTGTTCGGGCGACTTCGGTAAAATATTGCGAAAAACGGGAGAATGGGGACATGGGTGTACTAATTTATGCAGTGAATAAGTGAGATAACTATTATGGACTGCATCACTCATTTTTCCTAGATTGTGCGATGCCCCTTTGTAAAACAATCACCTCAGGTTGTTTTACAGGCAAAGCGGGCAATGACAGGGTTCGTCAAAACACGTTTAAGCTCGCGTGCCTTATTCCACGGGATAATTGTGGGACGAATTGTGGCGTTCGTTCTGCTGTCGCGCGTGCGTGTTTTGAAAAACAACACTAATAACAAGCGTGCATTTTTGATCACCAGACTGAAAGTGATCACGCGACCAAGAGATTCTTTCTCATGTTAGAAAAACTATTTAAGTTAAAAGCTCACCGTACTAACGTGCGGACTGAGATTGTGGCCGGACTGACGACATTTTTAGCAATGGCCTATATTCTGTTTGTTAACCCGTCTATTTTGGGCGCGACGGGGATGGATAAAGGCTCGGTTTTCGTGGCAACTTGTCTTGCTGCCGCAATCGGTTCCGCACTGATGGGCTTTATTGCCAACTACCCGATCGCACTGGCACCGGGCATGGGGTTAAATGCCTTTTTCACCTACACCGTGGTTCTGCATATGGGTTACACCTGGCAGATCGCGCTGGGTGCTGTTTTCCTTTCAGCCTGTATTTTCTTCGCATTATCGATTTTTAAAATCCGCGAATGGATTATCCGCAGTATTCCGCTGCCTCTGCGCTCGGCCATTGCGGCGGGTATCGGTCTATTCCTCGCGCTGATTGCGCTGGAAAACGCCGGTATCGTGATCGCGAACCCAGCAACACTGGTGGGTCTGGGCGATCTGACCAAGCCGGGTCCGTTGTTTGCGATGCTGGGCTTCGTTCTGATTGTGGTGCTGGAAGCCCGTAAAATCACCGGCGCGGTGTTGATCGGCGTGCTGGCCGTGACTGTTCTGGCCATTGTGCTCGGCTACTCACCGTTCGGCGGCGTGATGTCGATGCCACCTTCGATCGCGCCAACCTTCATGCAACTGGACATCAAAGGCGCGTTTAACGTTTCTCTGATAAGCGTGGTGTTTGCCTTCCTGTTCGTGGATGTGTTCGACAACTCCGGCACCCTGATTGGCGTGACCAAACGTGCCGGTCTGGCCGACGAAGATGGCAACATCCCTAAAATGGGCCGTGCACTGGTGGCGGACAGCGCGGCTGCATTGTTCGGTTCACTGCTCGGAACTTCAACGACCACCAGTTACATCGAATCAGCGGCAGGCGTAAGCGCAGGCGGCCGTACCGGTCTGACGGCGATTGTTGTCGCAATCCTGTTCCTGCTGAGCCTGTTCTTCGCTCCGCTGGCGGGTAGCGTTCCGGCCTTTGCAACGGCTCCGGCTCTGCTGTTCATCGCGGTGCTGATGACGTCCGGCCTGGCTGAAATTGACTGGAAAGACATCACCGTGGCAGCGCCGGTCACCGTGACTGCGCTGACCATGCCGTTCACGTATTCCATCGCCAACGGCATCGCGTTTGGCTTCATCACCTGGACGCTGGCAAAACTGCTGACCGGCCGTGCACGTGAACTGAACGCAGCGCTTATCGTCTTGTCGATTCTGTTCGTGATTAAACTGGGCTGGCTGAGCGCGTAATCGTTACGTCAGTCATCAGCAGAAAAGGGGGCGCGGGCAGTATAGCCGCGCCTTTTTTGCAGGCACTGATAACGTGCAGATAATAAAAAAAAGCAGCCGGAGCTGCTTTTTTTGTCAATCAGCAAGCAATATCACTCTTCGCGATGTACCTGTAAACCCGCGAGAGACTGGCTGACCGGCATCATTTCGATGCTGTTGATGTTGACGTGCGCCGGCAGGGTGGATGCCCAGAATACGGATTCGGCCACATCGGCTGCGGTCAGCGGATTCGTATTGTCGTAGGTTTTACTGACTTTCTCATCGTCACCTTTAAAGCGTACGTTGGAGAATTCAGTCCCGCCGCACAGGCCCGGTTCGATGTTAGTGACGCGAACATGGGTGCCGTGCAGGTCGGTGCGCAGGTTCAGACTGAACTGACGGACAAACGCTTTGGTTGCGCCATACACATTGCCACCCGCATAAGGCCAGTTGCCTGCGGTGGAACCAATATTAATCACATGACCGGTGTTGCGTTCCACCATGCCCGGCAGCACGGCGCGGGTCATGTACACCAAGCCTTTGGTGTTGGTGTCGATCATTTTGTCCCAGTCTTCCAGCGAGGCTTTATCCGCTTTTTCCAGACCGAGAGCCAGACCGGCGTTGTTAACCAGAACATCAATGTTACGCCAGTCAGCAGGCAGGCTGGCGATAGCCTCTTCAATAGAAGCACGGTTAGTCACGTCCAGTTCAACCGCGTACAACGCATCTCCCAGTTCGGCTTTCAGGTCATCCAGACGCTCTTTACGGCGGCCGGTGGCAATCACTTTATGACCTTCTTTAACAAACTTACGTGCGATTTCAGCACCAAATCCGGCAGTTGCGCCGGTAACAAAAATAATCATCCCGGTATTCCTCTGTTTTAAAGCAAGGTGTGCACGAGGCCCACTAAAGAAACTCTTTAAGTATTAACACAAAAATAACGAGACCGGCAGAGTTAACCGGTCTCAGTGCGTATCATTTTATTGCAGTTACTTCTTCAGATAGGGCGCGATCAGCGATAAATCCGCCGCAGACAAGCGATCCGGTGCGGTCTGCGCCTGATGCCAGTAAGGATACAACAAAGGCAACTGGCTGACTTTATTAAGTCTTTCAATTTCTTCGTTATTGAGGATTAAACCGGCGGCGAGCAGGTTATCCTGTAACTGTGTGTCGTTGCGCGCGCCGACAATGACCGATGTTACCTGCGGACGGGCAATCAGCCACGCCAGCGCAATTTGCGCCGCAGAAACGCCACGTGCTTCGGCGATATCTACCAGCACATCGACTACGTCATACAGAGCACTTTCGTCACGCACCGGCGGTTCACCCCAGTCGGCCAGATGGCGTGTACCTTCGGGTGCTGCCTGATTACGGCGATATTTACCGGAAAGCAGGCCGCCTGCCAGCGGACTCCAGACCAGTACGCCCAGCCCCTGATCCTGCGCGGCGGGCAGCAACTCATATTCAGCTTCACGTGCCTGCAGGGTGTAATGGATTTGCTGACTGACCGGACGGATGAAGTGATTAGCGTCCGCTACACCCAGCGTTTTCATCACGTGCCAGGCAGAAAAATTGGAGACACCGACATAACGCACTTTGCCGCTGCTGACCAGATCATCGAGCGCCCGCAGCGTTTCTTCCAGCGGTGTCAGGCCGTCCCATTCATGCAACTGGTACAGATCAAGGTAATCTGTATTCAGCCGCTTCAGGCTGGCTTCACAGGCGCGCAGAATATGATGACGTGACGAACCCCGGTCGTTCGGGCCTTCGCCCATCGGGAAGCGGGCTTTACTGGCAACCAGTACGTCGTGACGTTTACTGCCCAGCGCTTTACCGAGAATAACTTCCGATTCACCGCCTGAATAGACATCGGCGGTATCGAACAGGTTAACCCCTGCATCAAGACATAATCCTATCTGGCGCTTTGCGGCCTCAACGTCAGTTTGCCCGGTTTTGGCAAATTTGCCCTGACCACCAAATGTCATGGTGCCGAGACTGAGTACTGAAACTTTCAGGCCAGACCGGCCTAACAGACGGTATTCCATCATTTATCTCCCTCGAGAGTCATTTTTACCTCAAATCTTCCACCAGCCGTTCACCCGTTTGCGCGTCAAACAGATGGATCGCCTCGCAGTTAGCATCCAGATACAGCGGCTGACCGGCACTGACGCGGGCGCGTCCGGCGAACTGAACGTGCAGCGGGAAACCGTTCCAGTCGATGTGCAGCAGGCTGCTTTCTCCGGTCACTTCCAGCAATCGTAATGTGGCGGCGGGTTGAGCGTTGTGCGCTACCGGTTTTAAATCATGCGGACGCACACCGAGCGTGACAGGTTCTCCCTCAGAATGCCGCGCCTGCAATGCCCACTTCTCCGGTAGTGCGAACCACAACTGATTACAGTTCACACCGGGCTGACCGTCAACATGGCAGAAGACACCGCTGAGCAGGTTCATGGGCGGTGAGCCGATAAACCGCGCCACAAAGGTGTTTACCGGTTTGTCGTAAATCGACAGAGGGTCGCCTTGTTGCACGATAAAACCGTCTTTCATTACCACGATATTATCGGCCAGTGTCATGGCTTCAACCTGATCATGCGTCACGTAAACGGTAGTGGTGCGGAACTGCTGATGCAAAGACTTGATTTCGGCGCGCAGTTCCATGCGCAACTGTGCGTCGAGGTTGGACAGGGGTTCGTCAAACAAAAACACTTTTGGATTACGCACCAGCGCGCGACCCATTGCCACACGCTGACGCTGCCCGCCGGACAAATCTTTCGGCAGCCGTTTCAGCAAGTGATCAATACCCAGCACTTTTGCGGCCTGTTGTACTTTGGCCTGCTGCTCGGCTTTAGGCACTTTCTTCACCTGCATGTGGAACGCCATATTCTCGGCCACGGTCAGATGCGGATACAGCGCGTAACTCTGAAATACCATCGCGATATCGCGATCGGCGGGGTCGAAATTGTTGATCTGCTGTTTATCGAGCAGAATATCGCCATCAGACAGGGATTCCAGACCGGCCAGCAGGCGCAGTAAGGTAGATTTTCCGCAGCCCGAGGGGCCGACCAGCACGGTGAAACTGCCGTCAGGGATGGTCAGATCCAGCGGTTTCAGCACCTGTACTTTGCCATAATGTTTGGCGACTTTTACCAGTTCTACCAGAGCCATTTAGATTTTCTCCACAAGGCCAAAAAGCGATTGCCAGTCAGGATAACGGCGCGGGGAACTGCTGATGGCACAACCGGCAACGCGAACTCCCCATTGCAGCGCCGTGGCAGGCGGCAGGCCATAAATCAGCGCGGATAAAAATCCGGCATTAAAACTGTCTCCGGCACCAATGGTATCGACCACCCCGACCGGTTCAGCATGCTGATGCAGCGTCAGGCTGTTTGCCCACAAACGTGCGCCATCCGGTCCGCATTTCGCCACGCAAAAAGCGTTGTCCGCCATCTGTTCCAGTAACATCAGCGCGGCGACATCCAGCGTGACGGCATCCGCCAGCCCGAGGGTTTCCACTTCATTGAGCAACAGTGCATCGCAGAACGGCAGCCATTTTGCTGCCTGTTCGCGCAATGCATCGCTCCAGTCTTCCGGCGGCCAGCCACTGTCGACGGCCACCTGGTAACCACGCTGTTTCAGTTGTGCCAGCAGTTGCGGATAGTCAGCATACAGTGCGGTACACAGCCAGGTACCGCACAGTAATACCCAGTCTCCGTCCTGAGCCGTTTCTGGGATTTGCCCCAGAACGTCCTGCATGGACAGGCGCACAATATGCCCCTGATTACTGAAGAATGTTCTTTCGTGATCAGGATGCGTCACGCCAAAGGTCAGTGAGGTTTCGCAGTCACAGGTTGGCCAGCGCGATGCGCTTTCCGGAAACATACCCGCCAGCCAGCCGCTGAACTGGTCATTGCCCTGATTCGCCACCAGCCGGAAAGGAGAACCGAGCGCAGAGAGCGCCAGCGCGCAGTTTCCCGCTGAACCGCCCGGGCGCAATGAACTGCTTTCGAGCATCGCCTCCGTGCCTTTTTTCGGCCATTCATGCAGCGTACTCATGATCAAATCGACGTTAATATTGCCCGTGACATACAGCGTGGCGCGGGTCTGAGGTTTGGTTGTCATTAATGAGAATTCCCTGGTGTTCATATTCAGCCTTTGCTGCCGCCGGCGGTTAACCCGCTGACCATGGTTTTTTGCAGCCAGAGCGCAATAAAGAGCGGCGGAATGGCCGCAAGGATCCCGACTGCGGCAATCAGACCGTCGTCGGTGGCGCGCCCGGCGGTGAATCCGGCGATGGTCACCGGTAACGTCTGGGCATCGATATTATTGGTAAACAGCAGGGCGTAGAAAAATTCATCCCAGGCCAGCAGCCAGCCAAACATGGCCGAGGCACCCAGCGCCGGTTTAGCCAGCGGCAGCGTAATACGCAGCAACACCTGCCAGTAACGCAACCCGTCAAGGCGCGATGCCTGTTCGATATCCACCGGCAGCGCGTCAAACTGATTTTTCAACATCCAGGTAAGGAACGGCAGGATCATTGAGCAATACACCAGAATCAGCCCGACATGGGTGTTCAGCAGTGTCAGCTGTTGCAGGATGAAATACAGCGGCAACACAAATGCTACCGGCGGCACCATGTAGATCGCCAGGCTGCCAAACAGCCAGCCGTCGCGGCCAGGATAACGGGAGAAACTGTACGCCGCCGGTATCGCCAGTAACAACGACACCAGCGTGGCGCCACAGGCGACCAGCACACTGTTGCCGAGCGCATGCAGGAACAGTACGCCGGGCGTCCCGGCCTGTAAGGTCAGCAGACGGCTATAACGACTGAAATCCCAGTGACGGGGCAACCATTCCAGCGGAATACGGGTCAGATCTTCCGCTGAGCTGACGCTCATCAGGAACATCCACAGCAGCGGGGCAAGGATCGAGACGGCCAGAACCAGCGCCGCGAAGTAGCGTAAAACGAGCCGGATTTTCTGTTTCATTCACTGCTCCCTGAACGGCGCTGGCGCACTAACATCACCATGTAAATCATGATCAGCAGGGCGCAGATCAGCGTCATCAGAATGGCGTACGCGGCACCGCTGCCGGCACGCAAATAGCTGAAGGATTCCTGATAAACAAAGAAGCTGACGGTTTTGGTACTGTCGAGCGGTCCGCCACGGGTCATGACATAAATGATATCGAAGATTTTAAAAGCATCGATGGTACGCAGCACAAGCGCCACCGCCAGAGGGGCGGCAATCGCCGGCAGGGTGATTTTCCGAAAACGACGGAAAGCCGAAGCGCCGTCGAGCCGGGCGGCTTCGAATAAATCTTCCGGGATGGTTTGTAATGCCGCCAGCACCAGCAGAGTGATCAGCGGGTAATTTTTCCAGATGTCTGCAAACATCACGGCATTGATCGCCGAAGCCGGGTCTCCGAGCCAGCTGCGATAGGCATCAATCAGCCCGAGCTGAGAAAGCAGGGCGTTGATGCTGCCATAATCCGGGTTAAAGTTCAGCCGCCACATAGTGGCGTTGACGATAGTCGGTAATGCCCACGGTAAAATCACCAGCACGCGCAGGGCGCTGCGTCCCCAAAAGGGCTGGTTCAGTAACAGGGCCACCAGCACGCCGATGATGCCTTCAATAACCACCGAGACAACAGTGAAGTAGAGCGTCCGCCAGAGTGCGGCGCGAAAATCCGGATCCGTCAGTGCATAGATGAAATTCTCGCTGCCGACCCAGTTGGGGGCAGAACCATCGCCGATTAATCCGGCATCCGTAAAGCTGAGCCAGAATGTACGGGCGAGCGGCCAGGCGGTCAGTAAGAACATCATCAGCAGCATAGGGGCAAGCAGCAGCCAGGCCTGACGTTTCTCGCGTTGGGGTAAAGTCAGCATTCGGTTTTCCCACGCCCGCCGGGACGAAACCCGGCGGGCTTAATCATAGTGTTGGCGAAAAACTTACCGTAAACGATCGGCGGCTTTGGTTGCGGCTTCCATACCGTCCTGTGCCGGGGTTTTACCCTGCAATACCGCCTGAATATTTTGCTGCAATATATTGGATAAACGGGAGTAATCGGCGGTGACCGGGCGTGACAGCATGACATTAAGCGAGGTTTTCGCCGCTGCAATCAGCTGCTCCTGATCTTTCTGCACCGCCGGATCTTCATAAGAGGATTTCCAGATCGGCAGGCTGAGTTTGGCGTATTTGTTCTGTACCGGTTGCGACGTCATATAACTGATGTATTCCCACGCCTGATCCGGATGTGCGCTGGCTTTGGCAATGCCCAGTCCCATCGACCCGTTAACGCCGGATGCGCCGCCCGCGGTTTCTCCCGGCGCCGGAATGACGCCCACGTCACCCGCGACTTTGCTTTGTTTCGGGTCATTGGCCATGTTGTACATGTAGGTCCAGTTCAGGGCGAAAGCCGCATCGCCGTTGGAGAACGATTTACGCACATCTTCTTCCAGATACTCGCGTGAATTCGGGTTAGTCAGCTCTTTATCCAGCGTCTCTTTCATGTAATTGATGGCTTTCATTGCGCCGGAATTGGTGAAGTTCAGCTTGCCGTCTTTGTAGAAATCCCCTTTGAATGCAGACACCAGCGTGGTGTAGTCGCACAGCAGTGCCTCGGATTGTGACCAGCTCCAGACCAGCGGGTATTTCACGATGCCTTTTTCTTTGAGAATTTCAGATTGTTTTTCAACGTCAGCCCAGGTAGCCGGCGGGGTGGTGATCCCGGCTTTGGCCAGCATAGCTTTGTTGTAATACAGATATTTGGTGTCGAGGATCCACGGCATACCCCAGCGTTTGTCTTTGTAGGTCACAGTGGAAATTGCACCGTCAAAGATCTTGTTACTTTCTTCAGCCGGAATGCGCGCCGAGACATCCTGCAACAGGCCGTATTTGTTAAATTCAGCTGGCCAGATCGCATCGAACAGCACCACGTCATAGCCTTTATCACCGGCACCGCGTGCGGCAACGATTTTATCGTGCAGCGCTTCGTACGGCACAAATTCCAGATTCACTTTGATATCCGGATGCTGCTTTGTGAAATCAGCGGTCATTGCGCGGATATCCGCTTCACTGTAGGCCGCCTGAGTCATAAACAGGGCACTGAGCGTGGTTTCCGCCAGCGCGCTGACGGAATATCCCAGGGTGAGGGCAGAGAGGGCGCACAGGGTGGCCGCAGGGGTAAATCGTAAGCTCATCGTCATTCTCCAAAACAGGGTGAAGTTTATTAAATCAATTTGATTGCTTTAATCGGCTAAAAAAAATGGGAAGGCATAACTCTGCCAGTCCCTGCGTCCCTGCCGGATTTACCCTTCATACTTCGGGCTGCTGATGCGTTGGCTGCGCTCCATCACCCGAATCACTGACTTATGTCAGCTCATCGGGATTCACTCGCTTGCCGCCTTCCTGCAACCCGAATTATCTTGGGTATAAAACGTGTGCTACACGGATGATTCAAATCTCAATAGTGACTGGCGATTATTATTAACATGCCAATAACATTCAAAGCTGTGATGCCACCGTCATATTCATCTTCTGTAATTTATAAAATCAATTTGATTGCTGTATTCACTGGCCACATACTGCCCGCAAGGTCTTCACCGTGGAGAGGGATGTGATAACAACTTCTGGCACCAATCTTGAGCACGCCCGTGCTCACAATCGTCGGGTAGTGATCGAAGCCATTCGCCTTAACGGTGAACTGACCCGGGCTGAAATCGCCCGGCTGACGTCGCTCACTCCCCAAACCGTCTCCAACATTGCCACCGAGCTCGAACAGGCGGGAATTCTCTCTTCCCACCTGCCGCGCCGCGCGGGAGGGCGTGGTCAGCCAGCAACGCCACTGACACTCAATCCTGACAGCGCCTATTCAATAGGCATCCATCTTGATCATCAGTCGCTGCTGACTGTGCTGGTGGATCTGACCGGAACCGTTCGTTTTCGCAAACTGATCCATGTGCAGAAACCGCAGCCAGAGCCCACGCTGGCTCTTATCGATCAGGTGCTGCAAGAAATGCGCCAACAGGTGAAAATTGACTGGCGAAAAATGTTAGGAATGGGCGTGGTGATGCCGGGTCCGTTTGGTGTGGAAGGGATTTCCTCACAAGGGCCGACCACGCTGCATGGCTGGGATGATGTTGATATTGAAGCGCGTTTAAGTGCCGCGACCGGCTGGCCGGTGACGCTGGAAAACGATGCGACAGTGGCCGCAATCGGCGAGCGTTTTCACGGTATTGCCAAGCAATTATCGTCGTTTGTGTATCTCTATATTGGTACCGGACTGGGTGCAGGCATTTTCACCGACGGGCGGATTTACACCGGTCATGCACACAATGCGGGCGAAGTCGGCCACATTGTGGTGCAACCAGGCGGTCGCGAATGCTATTGCGGTAACAAAGGGTGTCTGGAGCGCTATGTTTCGTTACAGGCGGCCTACGAAGCCTGTGGCCTGGATCCGATGACCGCCATGCCAGAAGACCTGCTGAACGTCGGTGAGAAGGTGTTTGATAAATGGCTGGATACCGCCATCGAACCCGCGTTGCAGGCCATCAATATTATGGAATGTGTTTTTGACGCGCAGAGCGTCATTATCGGCGGAACCATGCCGAAACCGCTGGTAGAAAAGCTGATTAAGCGCCTGACACCGCTGTATAATTCAGTGCGCAGCCGCTATGCGCAAAGTGCGCGCATTCGTCTCGGCATGTCCGGCAGTGACACACCTGCGCTGGGTGCCGCCGCGCTGCCGATATTTGACGAATTCAATCCGCAATATGAAGTGCTTTTGAAGTAACGATATTCAGGTACCTTGACTGGGTTTCTGACCATCTGGTCTGACTCATTAATCTGACCAGATGGTCAGGTTTGGCATGAGATTTGCAAAAGTTCTGTTATCAATTGTGAACGAGAACGTTGCAGATAAGGTAAATGCCATGAGTCAGATCATCACCCGCGCCGTACGCGGAAATTTCTTCGATATTCGTGAGCCGGTATTACAACCGGAAGAGTGTGAAGCGCAGGTGCGTTATATCGAAGACGGCCTGATGTTGCTCAGCGGCGGCACCATCGTCTGGCTGGGAAGCTGGCAGGAAGGTGAAGGCAAGCTGGCGCTGGCACGCAAAACTGCCGTTCTGGACATTGATGACTATCGCGATAAGCTGATCGTCCCGGGCTTTATTGACACCCATATTCACTATCCGCAAACTGAAATGATCGGCGCGTACGGCGAACAGTTGCTTGAATGGCTGACACGCTACACCTTTCCGACCGAACAACAATATCACTGTGCGGATTACGCCAGGCGCATGTCAAAATTCTTCATCAGCCAGTTGTTGCTTAACGGCACCACCACCGCACTGGTGTTCGGCACCGTCCATCCGCAATCCGTCGACGCCTTGTTTAAAGAAGCGTCCGACATCAATATGCGGCTGGTGGCCGGCAAAGTGATGATGGATAAAAATGCGCCCGCCGGCCTGCTGGAAACCCCTGAAGAAAGTGAACGGGATACGCGTGGACTGATTGCGCGCTGGCATAACCGCCAGCGCCTGAGCTATGCCCTTACACCGCGTTTTGCACCAACGTCTTCACCCGAACTGCTGCAAAGAGTGCGGCTGTTGAAGCAGGAATTCCCCGATGTGTATATGCATACCCATCTGAGCGAAAACGTCGCCGAACTGTCATGGGTGAAAGAAATGCATCCTGATCATCAGCATTATCTTGACGTTTACCACCAGTACGGGCTGACCGGCGAACGTTGCGTGTTTGCGCACTGTCTGCATCTGGATGACAGCGAATGGGATTGCCTGCACGATACAGATTCAACCATTGCTTTTTGCCCGACGTCTAATCTGTTTCTGGGCAGTGGTCTGTTTAACTTACAGAAATCCTGGCAGAAACAAATCCGCGTCGGCATGGGTACGGACGTCGGTGCGGGTACCACATTCAATATGCTGGAAACCCTGTCGGAAGCTTACAAAGTCGGACAGCTTCAGCGCTACCGTTTATCTGCCTTCGAAGCCTTCTATCACGCCACCCTCGGCGGGGCACGGGCACTGCATCTCGACGATAAAATTGGCAACTTTAATACCGGTAAAGAAGCGGATTTTGTGGTGCTCGAACCGGGTGTCAGTGCGTTGCAAAAATTACGTGCCGCCAACAGTGAAACGCTGGCTGAAAAGTTGTTTGTGCTGATGACGCTGGGAGATGACCGCAATGTGTATTGCACCTACGTTGACGGCGAACCGGTTTATGTACGGGATGCTCAGCAGGAGGCACTTCCAGCATGATGAACAGTGATACCGGCGGCAAAGTCCGTCTCGCACGTGAGCGTACGCTGGAGAATATCCATGCGGCGGCCATTGCAGAATTCAGCGAAAAAGGTTTTCAGGGTGCCACCACGCAGGCGATCGCGCAGCGTGCGGGGATCAAAAAAGCCCAGTTGCACTATTACATCGCAGGCAAAGAGGAACTTTACGAAGAACTCTTGCAGAAAGTGCTGAAAGCCTGGGGCGACATTATTCAGTTCGACCCGTCACTCAGCGAGCCGGAAGCCGTGCTAAGCCGCTATATCCGCAATAAGCTGAATTTCTCGTTTGACCAGCCTGAACTGTCGCGCATTTTTACCAGTGAAGTGCTTGGCGGTGGTCATTATTTACATAAATACTGGCCTCAGGCTTCGCAGAATATTCTTGGCAAAGAGAACCTGATCCATCAGTGGATTGTGCAGGGAAAAATCCGCGCACTGGATGCCCGTCTGTTCATCATGCATATCTGGGCGCTGACGCAGTATTACGCCGACTTTGCCGTGCAGGTGAAGCATATGTACGGTGATTTCCAGGGTGATATACAGGCGCGTGAGCACATTATTGATGAGGTTACGACGCTGATACTGAACGGCTGTAAGAAAGGAGACTGCGCATGATCCAATTTCTGATGAACGGCAGGATCCACACGGAAAATCTGCCAGCCGACACGACAGTATTACACTATCTGCGGCGTGACGCGGGGCGTTGTGGAACCAAAGAAGGTTGTGCCTCCGGGGACTGCGGTGCCTGTACGGTGGTGCTGGCAGAAAAGCAGGACGATCAGCTGGTCTACCGCACGGTTAACGCCTGCCTGACATTTATGCCTGCGCTGCATGGCAAGCAACTGATCACCGTGGAAGATCTAAAACATCATGGCGCGCTGCATCATGTGCAACAGGCGATGGTTGATAATCACGCCTCGCAATGCGGTTTCTGCACACCGGGTTTCGTGATGTCGCTTTTTGCGATGGAGAAAAACAAACCCGCTTTTACGGTTGAGGGTGTGCAGGAAACGCTTTCCGGCAATCTTTGCCGCTGCACCGGTTACCGGCCCATCATGGCGGCGGCAAAGGCAATCTGCGAATCGCCTCAGCCCGATCAGTTTGATGCTGATGCCCGGCAAACGCTGGATAAACTCGCGGCGATTTCGGCGACTGAACAGCCGGTAAGTATTGATGAACTGGCCGAACGTTATCTTGCCCAACCGGATTCCCGTCTGGTGGCGGGCGGTACCGATCTGGCGCTGGAAGTGACTCAGCGTTATCAGCAGATACCGAAGCTGATTTCGCTCGCGCATATCCCTGAGCTCAAAGCGATTACGCTGACCGGTCAGGCTATTCATATTGGCGCGGCGGCACCGCTCAGTGAATGCCAACGGGTTTTACAATGTGAGTATCCGCAATTTGGCGAACTGCTTGAGCGGTTTGCCTCGCAACAAATTCGGAATCAGGGCACGTTTGGCGGCAATATTGCCAATGCATCGCCCATCGGTGACGGCGGCCCGGTATTGCTGGCGCTGGGGGCGTCATTGCTGCTGCGGCGTGGCACTGAACGGCGGGAATTACCCCTCGACCAGTTCTTCCTCGGTTACCGTAAAACGGCGTTGCAGCCAGGCGAATTTATCGAACAAATCCGCATTCCCCGCAACACGCCGGTGGCAGGCCAGTTACGGGTGTATAAAGTGTCGAAACGGCTGGAAGACGATATTTCTGCGGTCTGCGCGGCGTTGCATATTGACGTGCAAAACGGCGTAGTGGTGCATGCCCGTGTGGCGTTCGGTGGCATGGCGGAAGTGGCGAAACGGGCCAGTGGCTGTGAAGCGCAGTTACTCGGACAGCCGTGGCAGACGGCAACCATCGAGCGGGCCTGCCAGGCGCTGGAACGGGATTTCACACCAATCAGTGATTTCCGTGCCAGCCGCGAATACCGCATGCAGGTGGCGAAAAATCTGCTGCGCCGCTGCCATATTGAAATGACTTCTCCTGAAACACTGATGCGGGTAACTCATTATGTCTGAATCCAAACCATCACTTTCTCAGGTTGAGATGGAAATGTTGTTCCGCACCGGGTTGCAGAGCGGGGTGGGCAAAAGTCAGAAACACGAAAGCGCGGATAAACACGTCAGCGGTGAAGCCGTTTATGTTGATGACCGGCTGGAGTTCCCCAATCAGTTGCATCTGGTACCGCTGCTCAGCCCGCACGCGCACGCCAGTATTTTACATATCGATACCGAACCTTGCTACACCGTACCGGGCGTGGTGCGGGTCATGACTGCCGCAGATGTGCCCGGTAACCTTGATATTGCGCCCCTGACCCATGGCGATCCGCTGATGGCGCAGGGCTGCGTGGAGTATGTCGGCCAGATCGTGCTGGTCGTCGCCGCAACTTCTGCCCAGGCCGCCCGTGCTGCTGTAGCGCTGGCAAAAGTGGAGTATCAGCCGCTTGAGGCCATACTGACGGTGAAGCAGGCGCTGGCACAGGCACATTACGTAGAAGAACCTCACCAACATAAACGTGGCGATGCGGAAATGGCGCTGGCCTGTGCGCCGCACCGTTTACAGGGCGAGCTGGAAATTGGCGGTCAGGAGCATTTTTATCTCGAAACGCAGATCGCCTCAGTGATGCCCGGCGAAGACGGCGCGATGCTGGTATACAGCTCGACGCAACACCCGACTGAAGTGCAAAAACTGGTGGCCTCAGTGCTGGATTTACCGATGCATAAAGTCGTGGTCGATATGCGGCGCATGGGGGGCGGTTTTGGAGGTAAAGAGACACAGGCAGCGGGCGCGGCCTGCCTTGCCGCTCTGGCGGCGCATCTTACCGGACGTCCGGCAAAAATGCGGTTGTCACGTCAGGACGATATGTTGATCACCGGCAAGCGTCATCCTTTTCATGTCAGCTATGACGTGGGTTTTACTGATGACGGGGTTATTCACGGTATCGACATTAAACTGGCGGCCAACTGCGGGTATTCGCTGGATCTCTCCGGTTCGATTGTCGATCGCGCCATGTTTCATTCTGATAACGCGTATTACCTTGGCGACGCGCTGATCACCGGTTATCGCTGCAGAACCCATATGGCGTCAAACACGGCCTATCGCGGATTTGGCGGTCCGCAGGGCATTGTGGCGATTGAGCATATCGTTGATCACATCGCCCGTGAACTGGGGATGGATCCGCTGACGGTGCGTAAAAATAATTACTACGGTCAGGAAAACCGCAACATCACGCATTATCACCAGCCTGTCGGGCAAAACCTGCTGCAGGAGATGACACAACAGCTGGAAGACAGTGCGGAATATACAGCAAGACGTGACGCTGTCACTAAATTTAACCGCAGCAATCCTTATCTGAAAAAAGGCCTGGCGCTGACGCCGGTGAAATTCGGTATTTCATTTACTGCCAGTTTTCTCAATCAGGCGGGCGCACTGGTGCTGGTGTATACCGACGGCAGTATTCAGCTCAACCACGGCGGCACCGAAATGGGACAAGGGCTGAACACTAAGGTCGCGCAGGTAGTTGCTGAGGTATTTCAGGTGGATATCAGCCGTATTCAGATCACCGCGACCGATACCGGCAAGGTGCCTAATACCTCACCGACTGCGGCTTCATCCGGCGCTGATCTCAACGGTAAGGCCGCGCAAAACGCGGCGGAAATCATTAAAGGGCGCATGGTGGAGATGCTGATGCGTGTCCATGATGTGCAGGACACTGACATTATCTTCAGCAACGGTCAGGTGCGGGTTAAAAATCAATATTTCAGCTTTGAGCAGGTCGCGACACAGTGCTGGCTGAATCAGGTGCCGCTGTCGGCTACCGGTTATTACAAAACACCGAAAATATTCTACGATCGCAGCAAAGCAGCCGGACATCCGTTCTACTACTTTTCCTACGGCGCGGCCTGCGCGGAAGTGCTGGTCGATACCTTAACCGGTGAATATAAACTGTTGCGGGCTGATATTCTGCATGATGTGGGCGACTCGCTGAACCCGGCAATTGATATCGGTCAGGTGGAAGGGGGATTTGTGCAGGGTATGGGCTGGCTGACCACGGAAGAACTGGTGTGGAACGACAAAGGGCGCTTAATGACCAGTGGTCCGGCGGCATACAAAATTCCGGCGATTGGCGACATTCCGCAGGATCTGCGCGTGAAACTGGTAGAGAACCGCAAGAATCCCGAAGATACCGTTTTCCATTCCAAAGCGGTGGGCGAACCGCCGTTTATGCTTGGGATCTCCGTCTGGTGTGCGATTAAAGATGCGGTTGCCAGCCTGGCTGATTACCGGGTGCATCCCCAGCTTGATGCCCCTGCCACGCCGGAGAGAGTGCTTAACGCGGTGAATCACTTGCATTTTAACGGTGACGTTGTCACAGATATCGCTACCACCACCCTAAAAGTTGCCGGCTGAAGGAGGTTCTTATGCGTACTGATGACTGGGTAACCTGTTTACATGATCTGCAAAGTCGCGGGGAGCCGTGTGTGGTGGCGACTCTGGTAGAGAATCAGGGCTCCACGCCGCGTGATGCCGGAAGTAAAATGCTGATCACCGCCAGCCGGCAATTTTATACGCTGGGGGGCGGTAACCTTGAGTTTCAGGTCACGGCCATTGCCCGTGAAATGCTGCAACAGGGCGCCAGTACCAGTCGCTTTGAGCGATTTTCATTAGGAGCACGTCTCGGACAATGCTGCGGAGGTATGGCTTCTGTGTTACTCGAACCGCTCGGGCAACGGCAACCGCATGTGGTGGTTTACGGTGCAGGCCACGTCGGGCGCGCACTGGTGAATATCCTCAGCACGTTACCTTGCCGTATTACCTGGGTGGATGCGCGCGCCAGTGAGTTTCCGCCACAGGTGGACCCGCAAATTACCTGCATCGTGGACGACGAACCGCAGGGTACGGTGGCGCAGATGCCCGCTGACAGTTATTTTCTGGTGCTCACGCACGATCACCAACTGGATTTCGCCCTGAGCGAACGCATTCTGAAACGGGGGGATTTTCGCTATTTCGGGCTGATTGGTTCACAGACCAAGCGTAAACGCTTTGATTACCGCTTAACCGGCAAAGGGATTTCTGACCAACAACTGTCGAGAATGCGTTGCCCGGTGGGGTTGCCTGATGTACGCGGCAAACTCCCGGCCGAAATTGCCGTGGCGATTGCCGGAGAGTTTATCGCGGCATATGGCGCACATTGTCAGGCTGGCAAATGAGTGGGTGAAGTTTCCGTCTCTGCCGGACCAGACACCAGAAAAGCGCGATCCGGGGATTGTGTTTCAGAACTACGCATTGCAGCTATCTGTTCATGCCTGTCATTGTTATTTAATTGCCTTGATTATAATGACAAAAAAAATCATTAATTGGCAGCCAGATGAAGAACCCCCTTTCATATTTCACATTTTAAATATATTTATAACTGCCTGAGTTTATTTCTAAAACCCCGCTTAATTTAATACATGTGATGAATATTCAACTTTATCAAAAAACAATTTTAAAATATTGAAACGCCATTTCATTAAGAATAAATTCATGTTCAGCCTTTGATTCCTTTTGCAGTTAATTATTTAAAAACGGGTTTAACATGAAAAAATACCTTTTACTCTCATTCTCTCTGGCCGTTACCAATGCGCATGCAGTCTATATGGATGTACGTCATGAATATCTTGATGACAGTAAAGCCAACTATGATCGTGTCTATATCTCTAACCGGTTTAGTAATGGTTTTGGTTTTGCTGTTGAAGCCATTTCAAAATCCGGTGGAGATGACACTAACAAAGCGTTTAACGATCTTGAAGTGCAGGGCAACGAATATACCGTTAATTACCAGTTCAGCAAGGGGCCTGTTGCCTGGCAGCCAGGATTCGTACTGGAAACTGGCAGTGGCTATTCCACCTACAAACCCTATTTACGTACGACCTGGACGATTAATGATGCATGGTGGCTGGGTGCACGTTATCGGTTTGAGTACACGCGGCGCTCTTCCGACTCCCGTGAAGACGATACGGTAAATCGTATGGATGTCTGGGCGGGATATAAATGGAATAACTTTGACTGGACGCTTGAAGGTATTTATAAAAAAGCCGATAAATATGACCTTTATAATAACAGCAAGTACAACTATGAATACAATTTCAGAACCGCTTATATTATCGGTGCATGGTCACCTTTTGTAGAAGTGGGTAATGTTTCAGTTCGCAGTAACAGTGATGAACGGCAAAGTCGTTTTCGTGTAGGCCTGGGCTATACGTTTTAATTATAAGGTCTGCATTGGTATTGTTTAAATAAACCTTGTGAAAGCGCTGAGATATTCGAAAAAAGCAGCGCTCATTGTTCAACGCTGGCCACTCAATATTGCATCAGTAATACATATCACCCTCATTATCTGTCTTTCATCAGCCTGGAAAAAAGCCTGCTGCACCCACTTGCAGCAGGCCGGATTTTACAGGGTTTTCAGGGGTTCACTGCGCTGCCGGAAGGCCAGGGCAGAACCCAGACACAACAGATAACCCATCAGTTCAGTGCCTTCTTCGACAATATTTTTCACTGTCCGCACATATTCGCCCTGCATTACCGCTCTCCAGATGATGTTCATTCCAAACACCCGCGAGAACACCAGGATCAGTACCAGACCACAAACCATATAGTGACAGGCCGGATGAGCCAGAAAAGCCGACAATCCGCGCAGGCTGGTTTTGGGTGAGATGCAGGCCCAGGCGATACAATAGACGGCGAACAGGCTGGCAAAATACACCCATGATCCATAGTGAATAAGATCAAAGAGCGCATCCAGCTCACGGATCAGCATGCAACTGAAAAATCCGCCAATCAGGATCATGCCCGCGCGCAATGCCGGATGTTTTTTGGCCTGTAAGAAAAACAATGCACTGATGGTCAGAAGGATCACTTCCTGCAGGAATTCAGTGGCGGAGATTTCCTGCACCCCGTCGTTAAAGACGGCCACGTCCAGCCAGATCACCAGCGCGGTACAAACGGCTCCCAGTGCTAATAAGATAAAATTGATTAAGTGTTTCAAAAGTATGTGTTTCATTATCGTCCTGTGTTCACCAGGTTGACGTACGTACTTACCGGTTCTGAACATTTGTCTGTGTAGTGTGAGAGTTTTTAAGGATACGCAAGCCCATAACAGGGAGATTGTGAATGTGTGCGGGAATGATAATTGCAATGAATGTTATGTGCTATTTGTTGAGATTTGTTACATGATTTAGAACTGAACGTCATTTACTAATGACGAACGTGGGCAGAGGGTGGTAGGTTGCACGGAAACAGCCAGAGAGAGGCCATTTAGCAATCCATGAGTAATCCAACTACAACCGCCAAGCAGCTGGAAGTTCAGCGCATTGTCGATGTTCTGTCTAAAGCCATCGCGCAGCAACGTCTGCGTCCCGGCACCCGTCTGGTGGAATCACAGCTTGTTGACGCGCTCGGCGCTAACCGTAACCACGTTCAGGTGGCGTTACAGCGTCTGGCGATGCAACGCATTGTGACCATTGAACCTAACCGTGGTGCCATGGTGTCGCAGCCGACCGCAAAAGAAGCGCGTGAAGTATTTATCGCCCGTCGTGCTATCGAACGGGCGATTGTTGAATGCATTGGCCCGGAAGTGATCCGCCGCCACCGTCACCGCATCAACAGCCATTTACGCGGCGAACGCGAAGCTGTGCAATCCGAAGACCGGCGCGCCATTGTGCGTGAGCTGAGTGAATTTCATCTCATGCTCGGGGAAGTGTCTGGCAACGATGTGCTGAGTGAAATTTTGTCCAATCTGATGGTGCGCAGCTCGCTGATCGTCGCGCTGTATCAGCGTAATGAAGTGCCGTCGTGTCAGTGTGATGAACATCATGCGATTATTGATGCGCTCGAAGCAGGTGATAATGCGCAGGCGGCAGTCATTATGCAGGAGCATCTGGATGATCTGGAAGGGGTGTTGGATCTGAGTGACGAGGCCGCCGGAGAGGTCAATCTGCGTCAGGTGCTGTCTGATTTATAAAACCTGAAAAAGTCTGCCCGCCGTTTTTTCAGCGGGCAGCGGCACAGGTTACGATGATGTCAAATCGCGTAGCTGCGCACGGTTATTGTAGAAACGTTTGTAGGCAAGATAGCCGGCAATGATCGTTGATAAACTCGCGGTCGCCAGCAGCATAAACGTCACCATAATCTGATATTTAATGGCTTTCACCGGGTCGATACCCGCAAAAATCAGCCCTGACATCATGCCCGGCAGGCTGACTATTCCGACGGTTTTTGCCGCATCCACGGTCGGGATCATGGCGGCACGAATGCTGTCGCGAATAATCCGGCCGGAAGCCATTTTTACCGGTGCACCGAGGCTGAGCATCTCGAGGATTTTTTGCTGATTATCGAGAAAACGCTGGTTAAGGTTGCTGTAACACAGCCCGACTGCCACCATAGCATTTCCGGCAATCATCCCCGAAATCGGAATCACCTGCATAGGCAGGAATTCAATCGAACCGCTCAGGATCAGAATCGTTAATGTCAGCGCGGTACCTGTTGTAATGGCGATAAACGAAATGATGAATCCGTTATCAATATTGCGGCTGCGTTTTTTGGCATTCAGGGCCGCATTTACGCAGATAAACAGCACCATCAGTACGGTTAACAGGCTGTTATTAATATCAAAAATGTATTTTAACACGTAGCCGACGATGATCAGCTGTACGATAGCGCGGGCGACACTCCAGATAATGTCTTTTTCCAGCCCGAGTTTTTCTTTCTTGCTGACGAGCAGGGCGACGACAACCAGGATCAGCGCGAGAGCCAGAGACTGGTTGGTAATATTATGCTGATTCATGCGCCGCGCTTCCTGGTAAATGACGGGACAGGGTAATGACGTTTTTGGCGTGGCGGATTTCGTTGAGATCATGGCTTACCCACAATACGGCGATCTGCTCTTTCTCAACCAGCCCGGCAATAATGTTGTTGATATTGATTTTATTCTCTTCATCCAGCGCGCTGGTGATTTCATCAAGCAATAATATATCCGGCATAAATTGCAGATTGCGCAGCAACGCGACTCGTTGCTTTTCACCCCCCGAAAGTTCCTGCGTGCGTTTGGTCAGCATATCTGCGGATAAGTTGACCCGTTGCAGCCAGCTGCGAAGCTGAGTGTCATCCGGCTTTTTATTGCGGATCTGATAAGGCAGGGCGAGGTTATCGTAAACCGTTTCGCCAAACAGCGACGGCGTCTGGAAGCAGTAGGACACGCGCTGGCGATACATTTCAGGTTTAATCTGCGTAACGTTTTCGCCTTTGAAATAAAGTTCTCCGCCGGTCGGATTTTGCAATGAGGCAATAATCTTCAGCAACGTACTTTTCCCGCTCCCCGAAGGACCGGTCAGTAAGGTAAATTCCCCCGGATTCAGGGTGAGGGAAACAGGTTCGAGCAGCGGTATATGGTTAAGCGTAAAAGAAACGTCTTGCAGACGAAGGAGATCGGTAGGAGTGGTCACGCCTGAAAAATCCTTAGGTAAGGAGGTTTTACTCCTCCCCTTAGCCGGGGAGGAGTAAAGAGGATTACTGAGCCGGTACCGGCGCTGGCGTCGGGGCTACCGGTGCTTCCTGTTCAGGGGTTGGTGCTGGCGCTGCCGGCCCGCCCAGGATCCCGAACAGACCTGCGAATTCCTGCAACGTCATTTTCTGGCCATTCAGGTCAACCTGATTGTCAGCGTAATGGAAGGTGCTGGAAATTGTGTCATCTTTCACCGTGGTCAGTTTGAACATCTGACCCATCGCGGCCAGACCCTGCACCTGCTGTTGCGCCAGTTTAGCGGCGTCGTCTGCATTGTAACCTTCCAGCTGAGCCACCTGTGTGGTCACCTGCGTCGCCATCGGCAGAGGAATTGTCAGTTTAGCATCTACCTTATTCACCATCTGAGATAACATCTGATCCTGAGCGGGTGCCGGGGTTGCGGCCGGATCTTTCAGATCCAGTTGGAGGTTGAAGCTGCTTTCGCCTTTGCTGTTTTTCCAGCTCAGCGGTGCAATGCTGATGCTCGGATTACCTTTGAGCAGCAGAGGCAGGTTAGCCAGCAGTAAATCGGCGGCCTGTTGCTGATAAACAGCCGGATCAATCTGGCCCTGTTGCATCAGAAGTGCGCGGGATTGCTGGTTGTAGTTGTCTGCGAATTGTTTCATCGCAGCGCCATCCAGCTTGTCCAATTTCAGTGTCAGTTTGGCTGAACCGAAATCAGCCCCCTGAATTTTCAGTGCATCGATGGTGTAATCCTGCTGGCCGGCGATGTTATTGCCGTTTTCAGAGAATTTGCTCACCAGTTTGAAATTGTCGAGTGAACCCGCATCTTTGCCGTCAACATTCACCAGGATGTGTTTCACGGTCAGATTCTGATCACCTACACCGACCTGGAACTTACCTTGTTTCGTATCACTGTCCATGCTGAAACCGGCCAGGGTCACTTTTTCAAGCTGACCCCACTGATTTTTAGAGGTCAGGGCGACGCTGTCGGTGCTGGCGTCCAGTTTCATGGCCGTAAGATCTTTGTCCACATCAACATTAATTTTGCCACCGGAGAAGGCCAGCTGGCTTTCATCTTTCTGATAGGTTACCGGAATGATGTCAGCCGCCGAAGAACTCGCACCGCTGTAGGAAATACGGGTGTCAATCGTGACCAGAGACTTGCCTTTAGTCACATCAAACAGGCCTTTCACCGTTGGCGTGTTTTGCAGCTCTGAATGAACGGAAGCCATGCTTGGGATCAGGTTGAATTTTTTCAGCTGAGCGGCAGGGAAAGGGCCATGATCGATAGTTTCGATAAAGGCAATTTCGTCACCGGTTTTCAGTACGCTGGTGCCCGCAGTTGCGGCAGCAGGATCCGGTTGCAGCACAATACGCATCTTGCTGCTGAACAGACCGCGCTGGTAATCCTGATAGCTGACTTTCAGCCCGGCTTTCGGATAAGCACTTTGCAACTGGCCGTTGGCCGCCGCAATCTGTTCATCCATATGTTGTTCGATCAGTTTGCCTGTATACCACGAGACGCCTGTCCAGGCCGCGCCAAGGACTACAATGACGCTTACAGCGACTAACGACTTCTTCATATCTCTGTTTATCCTTATGAAATATCCCGAAAATAAAAAACGCCTTACGGCGTTATTAGTCTACAGAGTGTAGCTGAATCAGCAAATAAATCACCAAAATGGGGCGGTTAGCCCCATTTTGTTTGATCTACTGTTCATTTAGCGAGTGTATTGAACACACGTGCTATGCGGCCGTTACCGCTGACAGTTACCGGTGACTCTGTGGCTGACAGGAAACACGACTCACCCGGATTGAGCACCAGAGTTTGATTGTTCTTTAACAGAACGCTCTGACCTTCAATACAAAAGATGATCGCGGCGCTGTCCTGCTCCAGTGTTTGTGGTTCAGCCGCCAGGCTATGGATCGAAAACGCGAAATCTTCGACCGGGATCGGGAAGTTGAGTTCCGCCCCCTTGACAACCGGCGTGGTCAGCAATTCCGACGCGGGTTTAGCGTTGAATTTCAGGTTCGCCAGCAGCTCAGGAATATCAATGTATTTCGGCGTCAGGCCGGCACGCAGAACATTATCTGAGTTTGCCATCACTTCCAGCGAGACCCCTTTCAGATAAGCATGCGGCGTTTCGGCATACAGGAACATGCCTTCCCCCGGTTGCAGGGTGATCACGTTGAGCAGCAGAGGGGAGAACAGGCCGCTGTCATCAGGATAAAATTCAGAAATGCTGCGGATGGTATCCCACGGCTCACCGTGTTGCTCATCCAGAACCGATTTCAGCACGTCCAGTGCCCGGGATTTATCTTCACCCTCCAGACTCAGCAGACCTGCGAACAAGGTGCGCAGGTGATCCACATCCGGAGACGTCAGGAAAGTCGCAATTAAGGGATGCGCACCGGCGACGGGTTGCAGGAGTGAAACCATTTCGCGTAACTCGCGGAAACCGTTCATGGCCTGGAAAGGCGTAAGGGCATAGACCAGTTCAGGTTTGTGGTTCGGATCTTTGTAATTACGTTCGGCCGCATCCAGCGGAATACCCGCCGCATTTTCTTTGGCGTAACCTATTTCGGCTGCACTCTTGCTCGGGTGAACCTGAATCGACAGAGGCTGATCAGCGCAAAGCACTTTAAACAGGAAAGGTAATTCGCCAAAGCGGCTGGCCACTTTTGCGCCCAACTGGGCAGTCAGATCGGCGGTGATTTGTTCGCGCAGGGAGACAGACTCACCGCGGGAATTCTCAACCTGAGAGCTACTTTTCGGATGCGCCCCCATCCACAGTTCAGCCATCGGACGGCCTTCTGAGTCTTTAATTCCATAGAGTTTGGTCAGCGCGTCTTTGCTGCCCCAGGCGTAATTTTGCACACCGTTATGCATCTTTTGCATTGCTTCATCCTGAATAGAAAATATTGCTGCCTAGTAAACAATGACGACGGGGGCTTTACAACTGCGAAGGCCCAAAAAGTGCGGCTGGCATGTATTTTCAGATTGGAGATCGAATCGAATTATACGCCTGCCTTATATGTCACTATAATCAACAGGCCGCCAACGGAAGCGTGGGAGCGCGTGCGGCAAACAAAAACCTGCGGAAAAACTGATTTTTCATCGTAATAAATATCTAAGGAGACAGTAATGGCATCTACTCGCATTGAAAAAGACTCAATGGGGCCAATTGATGTTCCGGCAGATAAACTTTGGGGCGCACAGACGCAACGTTCCCTCGAGCACTTTCGTATTTCCTCTGAAAAAATGCCTGCGGCGCTGATTCACGCGCTGGCACTGACGAAACGTGCGGCAGCCAGCGTCAATATGGACCTCGGATTACTGCCTGCTGAGCGGGCAAAGGCCATTATTGCCGCCGCTGATGAAGTGCTTGCGGACAAGCATTCTGCCGAATTCCCGCTGTACATCTGGCAGACGGGTTCAGGCACCCAGACCAATATGAATATGAATGAAGTACTGGCTAACCGGGCAAGTGAAATTCTCGGTGGTGTGCGCGGGGAAGAACGTAAAGTTCATCCGAACGATGATGTGAATAAGAGCCAAAGCTCCAACGATGTTTTTCCGACAGCTATGCACGTGGCGGCGGTGATTGAACTGCGCGAAACCCTGATCCCGCAATTGAAAGTGCTGCATAAGACACTGTCTGATAAAGCGACGGCCTATCGTGATATTGTGAAAATTGGTCGTACGCATTTGCAGGACGCCACCCCGCTGACACTGGGCCAGGAAATTTCAGGCTGGGTAGCTATGCTGGGACACAGCCTGACGCACATTGAAAACAGCATACCGCATATTGCTGAACTGGCGCTGGGCGGAACCGCCGTCGGTACTGGCCTGAATACCCACCCCGAATACGCCGTGCGGGTGGCAAAAGCGCTGGCAGAACTGACTCAACAACCCTTCGTGACGTCCCCGAATAAATTTGAAGCACTGGCGACCTGCGATGCACTGGTTCATGGCCACGGTGCGCTGAAAGGGCTGGCCGCTTCGCTGATGAAAATTGCCAACGACGTGCGCTGGTTATCATCCGGCCCGCGCTGCGGGATTGGTGAAATCGCGATCCCGGAAAACGAACCGGGCAGTTCAATCATGCCGGGCAAAGTGAATCCGACACAGTGTGAAGCCATGACCATGTTGTGCGCACAGGTGCTGGGAAATGATGTCGCCGTCAATATTGGTGGCGCATCCGGTAACTTTGAGCTGAACGTATTTCGCCCGCTGGTTATCCATAACTTCCTCCAATCTGTCCGTTTGCTGGCAGATGGCATGAGCGGCTTTAACGAACACTGTGCAGCCGGCATCGAGCCTAACCGTGACCGCATTACTCAGTTGTTGAATGAATCGCTGATGCTGGTTACTGCGCTGAATACACATATCGGCTATGACAAGGCGGCTGAAATCGCCAAGAAAGCCCATAAAGAGGGGCTGACCCTCAAAGCCTCAGCATTAAAACTCGGTTATCTTACCGAAGAACAGTTTGACGAGTGGGTACGTCCTGAAGCCATGGTCGGCAGCATGAAAGTCTAGGAGACCGCTTTTTAATAAGGAAATGAGGTCCGGGAAACCGGACCTTTTTACGTTCCGGGCGGCTTACAACGGAAAATCCGTATATAAATGCAGACGTTTGATCAGCAGGTGCAGAGGTTGCGACTGCGGCTTATATTTATGCTTAACGGAAGATACATCGTAGTCATGCAATTCCCCTAACTTGGGCACCTGCATCATCGGCGAACGCAGGCACAATGCAATCAGCGGCAGCGGGCAGGGGTGTTGCACCTGTTTCTGGTTGTTGCGATACCACACACGGGCGATGGGCTGCACTTTCACCGGACGTTTAAATTTGAGCGCGGCATGTTCGGGCAGGCGCTTCACGTCTATCATCTCTCGGTTAATATTCTCCATCCATTGTTCCCGTGTATAAGGAGAGACTGCGCGTCCGGCATTCAGGCTTTTTTCCAACTGGGCCAGGACTTCTTCGCGGGTTACATTTTTTATGATGTGCTTATTCGCCCAACCAAAGCGCACCGAATCCGGATCATTGAGATAAGTCACCGAACGATAAGCGTTCAGCGTAATCAGGCCGCGAAGGTGGGTATGCACAAACTCAAACCGCTGTTCACGGGCGAGACCGGATTCGACGGTCACGATGTGTTCCAGTTCAGCTTTCAGCTTATTCACTTCTTCAATCAGCAGCAGGGCTGACTGATGCTCAGCCGTGTCTACGGCATAACACAATACACCCGGTAAACGGACGGCGGATTTGCTGCTGATATTCTCGTTATTATGATGAATAAACAGCCGCTTAAAATGTTGTAATGCCAGTTGCTGTGCATCTTCACCGGTATGAGGCGTGACCGTAATTTTGTCCGCCGGATTATGTTCTTCGCCTTTCACGACTTCCGGCAGCGCAAAAACCCGGGCCTGTAATAATTCCAGTTTCCCCAGAAAATTCCCCAGATCGTGCAATGCGATTTCCAGCTCGTTAAAACAACCGTTCATCCGGGCAATTAAATCATAATCTGCCATAAATCCTCCAGTTAGTTACAACATACAGTATAGGCATGATTATTCAATGTGCACACATGAACTTTGCGGAAATCATAAACATCGCATAAAAACAGTTTACCAAGACAGAAACTTAGTGCTTGCGGCTTTCAATGAGTAACCGTCCTAAACGGCCTAAACGGCCTAAACGGCCTAAACGGCCTAAACGGCCTAAACGACTAAACATGGTTCCATCCTTGTTTTAAAGAAGCGCAATATAATGGTTATACGAAAAAAAGATGATGACAAAAATCAATCTCGCTAGAATAAATGACTTTCTGATTTTAGGAGTTCGTGATGACTGACCTAATCCGTTGCCCGTGGGGTACGAATGACCCACTTATGATGGATTATCACGATCATGAATGGGGCAAGCCGGTGCGGGACAGCCGGGCCCTGTGGGAAAAACTGATGCTGGACGGTTTTCAGGCAGGATTATCCTGGCGGATTGTGCTGAAAAAACGTGATGCACTGCGGCTGGCTTTTTGCCAATTTGACCCCGTAAAAGTCGCCGGATTTACCGAAGAAGACATCGAACGGCTGATGAACAACGCCGATATTATCCGCTCCCGTAGTAAAATTACGGCAGTGATCGGGAATGCCCGTGCGTATCTCGCCATGCAGCAAGCCGGAGAAGATTTCGGTGAGTGGATTTGGTCACAAATCGGCGGAAAAGCAATTCAGCATAGCGGTCCGGTACCCACCCGGAATGCGATGTCAGAACGTATTTCGAAAGATTTAAAAAAACGCGGCTTTAAATTCGTCGGGCCGACAATTGTTTACGCCTGGCTGGAAGCCACAGGCCTGATTAATACTCATCATCCGGATTGTTTCCGACGGGCACAGGTGGCGAAAGAAATCTGATTAATGGTTGAAGAGAAGGGCGCGCAGGGAAGGGATCCCGTCGCACCCTGAGTCACTATAGAAGACGAAACTCAATCATAAACAGTTCGTTTAGCCCCGGATAAATCTCACTGATGACTTGTTTCAGTTCTGCCAGCGTCATGTTTTCCTGTATGGCGTGCTGATCGTTCAGATCGGCGAACTGTACGGGAGTAATCGCGATGATCTCAATATTGCAGAAAAATACGTCGTCTTCATAACGGCTGACGCGAACCTGATCCCCTGCTGCAAAATTCGCGTCGCTGGCTTCACGCAGGGTGATCGTTTTACGGCCGGCAAGAATATCAGCCTCAAAACGACCGTAAAAAGTGATGTTTTTCATAAACTTTCCTGCATTATAAGAATTGAAGATCCGGTGGATATGATAACGCGTGCTGCGCCCGCCCGAGGCAGATTTAACCAGGCAGCCACGCGAGACAAGTTCGGTCAGATGCCGTGTTGCGGTGGCCTTACTGACTTTTGCCACTTTCTGATACTGGCTTGCGTTTATGCCTTCAGCGAAACCTTTTTCGCCGCCATCGAGCAAACGGTTAAGCACTTTTATCTGTTCCGCAGACAGATTGCTGGCGTGATAAATCTGCCAGAAACGCGATTTATCCAGCGTCTGGTCAATGCGCTGAATTGCCGTATCCACAGTAGATTCAAGCATTTGCAAAAACCAGCTCAGCCAGTGTGTCAGATCCATGTCACCGCGCTGAGTTTTCTCAAGAACAAAATGCAGCGCGCCATCTTCGCAGGTATTATTCCAGTAAGGACATTTCAAAATGGATTTCATTGAGGTGCGGTCATCAGAATTACCGGGCAATATGAATGACGGGTAAGATCTTTTATTCAGTTGAGCGGCGATGGCGGCATAACCGTCACACCAGTTGTCATCAATCAAATCACCGCTCAGCACAAGAGCGTCAGGCGTAATGAGATCAATCCACGCCAGTGCATGCTCAAAACGTGAGAGATTATCATTATTTTCTGCAGCATGCATGTCGGACACCTGAGCAATAATCACCAGAAACCTCCGGGAAGAAATCCCGTTAACGGAATAAGAACAATTCAATGTAGACGAGATAAGCTGGATAATCAAAGTGCGCATAATGTATATTATGTTAAATAAGATATCCAGCTACGCACCCATTAGCTGTCTGTCCTTTATCAGGCCTCACCTGCTTCGGTGAACATTTCCAGACTGGTCATCAATCACCGGCCAGATTGTTATTTTCTTCAGGCTGCCCATCCGGCCTGGTGTGTACATCTATGATGTTTGATCGCGCTACGTGAATTCTGCGTTACCCTGCGCACAAGACTACTGCAGAATTCATGCAGCCACTCTCTCAAATGCTATAAACCCGCATAGGCTTTTTCGACTTTGGCCATATATCTGGGTGCCTGCGGTGCCGGATGATACTGACGGACATGCCAGTTAAAAGCTTCCGGCGTCAGCTGATTAATCATCTGGATTGCAGTCTGACGATTGCTGGAAAACGTCCGAAGCAGCGCTCCCGCACCGTTGGCATACGCAACTTCTGTAGCATAACGGCGCGTCACCGGATCGTTAATCCAGTTAAGCTGCTGACGTTGCAATGCACTGATATAGGCCGTGCCTAAATCAATGTTAGTTTCAGGATCCCGTAAATCATCATCGTCAGGACAACCTCGTTTCCCTTTATACCGGTAAGCGTCACAACCGCTGGTGGAAGCTTTTAGTTGCATCAAACCAATGGCATTGGAAGGACTGACAGCCCCGGGATTAAATCCGGATTCGACCTCAATAATGGCTTTAACAAGTTTACGGTCGACTTTATATTCATCCGCTGCATCTTCAATTTCATCATCCCAGGCATGGGTGTCATATTTTTTATAATGGGGTTTACTTGAACAGCCAGCCAGAATGATCAGCATAACCAACGTGCTGAATTTTCTGGTTTTTTTAAACGATGAAATCATAATCTTCCAGAATTGAAATGAGTTATTCTCCGCGCTGATAAGATACCGTTATCGTCGCTCAGGATCATGTATTAATGAGAGTTTTACCGCGATTCAGCCGTACTAAAAGTGCGAAATGCGGTATGTCTGCCCTGCTCTCGCCTTGATCCGCTTGCTCAGGGACTCAATAAAAGCATTTGTGGATTTGACATATTTAATACACATTGTATTTTTAATGCCATGAACACATTTCTGATTATCGTCCCCGACGGGGGCATGCTATTCGAAGCAGCAGGTATTGCTGACATCCTGACGCAGGCAAACCGCCTGTTGCCCGATACTCATCCTGAAGCAAAAAACGCACCCTATCAGGTCACGGTGGCGACCACGCAACCGCACCGTGTAGTCCACGGTGTCTCAGGGCTTAACCTTCTTGCGGATCACCGGTTGTGCGATCTTGACCCGACATTGCCCCGTGACACTATCTTAGTGACCGGCAAAGGTCTGTCTGAAGCAGAAGGTTCAGACGTTGTCCGCTGGCTGCAACAGGCTGCACCTTCTGCCCGCCGCGTAGTGTCTGTCTGCGGCGGCGCATTATTGCTCGCCCAGACAGGATTACTCAACGGCCGTCATGCCACCACCCACTGGCGTCTGATCGATACTCTGCAGTCACAATACCCGCAGGTAACGGTTGAGCGCGGCCCGATGTATGTTCAGGACGGGCCAGTATGGACGTCAGGCGGCGTCAGCTCGGGCTTTGATCTCACCCTTGCACTGGTCGAAGAAGATCATGGTTTCAGCATCGCCAAAAGTGTTGCTCAGGATTTAGTCATGTTTCTCCGGCGTCCGGGTGGACAGTCGCAATTTAGCCGCTACCTTTTGAATCAGGCCAGTGATGGCCCTATCCGCAAACTTCAGACGTGGTTACCTGAACATCTCACGGATGATTTGTCGGTTGAAAGTCTTGCTGAACGTGTTGCGATGAGCCCGCGAAACTTTACGCGCGTGTTCACCCGCGAAACAGGTATAACCCCGGCAAAATATGTTGAGGAAGTCCGGCTGAGTGCCGCGCGACAGCTTCTGGAACAAACGACACAAAACATAGAGCGCATTGCCCTCGCAACCGGCTTCGGTGGCGGGCTGAACCTGCGCCGCGTTTTCGAACGTAATTTACAACTGACGCCCACAGAATACAGAGAACGCTTTTGCTCCAAAATATTGGCGTAAATTGATCTTTTATTGTCATTTCCGCCAAATCATCTCCGTACTAGATTAACTGTAAAGCAGATAACTAAGGAGTTCATCATGGTCAAAGTAGGCATTAATGGTTTCGGCAGAATTGGACGGAATGTTTTGCGCGCCGCTCTCGGACGCAATGATTTCCAGGTGGTGGCAATTAACGATCTTACTGACAGTAAGACCCTCGCTCACCTTCTGAAATATGACTCACTCTCCGGTACGTTAAAAGCGGATGTTGAAGCTGGTGACGGCGAATTGCGGGTGGATGGTAAAGCGGTGCGCGTTTTTTCAGAACGTGATCCTGCGGCTATTCCATGGAGCACGGTGGGTGTGGATATCGTTATTGAAGCGACCGGTTTCTTTACTGAAAAAGCTAAAGCCGAAGTTCATATCACCCAAGGCGGAGCAAAACGCGTCATTATTTCCGCACCGGCCAAAAATGATGACATCACTATCGTGATGGGTGTCAATGACGGCGAGTACGATCCGGCAAAACATAAAGTGGTCAGTAACGGCAGCTGTACTACTAACGGTCTGGCCCCTGCCGCTCAGGTTTTGCATCAGACTTTCGGTATTGAACACGGTCTGATGAACACCACACATGCCTATACGAACAGCCAGGCGTTGCATGATCAGCCTGAAAAAGATTTACGGGGTGCACGCGCGGCAGCGGTTTCGATTGTTCCGTATTCCAGCGGCGCAGCGAAGGCGATCGGGAAAGTGATCCCTGAACTGGACGGACGTATGACCGGTTATTCCCTGCGTGTTCCGGTTCCTGTGGTCTCCATCGTTGACTTAACGGTTAACCTGAAACGTGAAGCGACAGTTGAAGAAATTAACGCCGCGTTCCGCAAAGCGGCTGAATCCGGTCCGCTGAAAGGTATTCTTGGTTACAGCGAAGAGCCACTGGTGTCGAGCGATTATCGGGGAGATCCCCGTTCCTCTATTATTGACGGGCTTTCCACACTGGTGATCGGGGGTAAGCTGGTGAAGATTCTGGCCTGGTATGATAACGAATGGGGCTTTTCAAACCGTCTGGTTGATCTGGCGTTGTTAATGGAAAAACGGGGTTTATAACTCTCTCTCTGCCTGAAAAATGACAGACACCGCCTTCAGGCGGTGTTTTTTTATGACTGACAGACTATCACCGGTATTAAAATAACATATTGTATGTTGTAACTAATATAGCAAAAAAGAGAGTCGGACTTTTGGCTCCGCTATCGGGGCTAATGAATCTTTCACTTGTCTCAAAATGTTAATGGCAGCCTGCCTTTTCTGGTAAATGTTGCATATCGTGCTAATCTGACGCCTCAAAAACACGCTTAAGCCCAGACAGTGAGGATCTCCTGTGACCCTATTACGCCGCCGCCCGGAAGCGACCTCGCCAGCCATCCGTTTCCTGCCTGAAACCATTCATATCGGCCGCCAGTTACGAACTTATTGCGATTCACGTTTTAAAACAATCGGTCTGACGCTGGCCCGGGGACAGGTCTTACTGCATCTGGAAGCCGCCAGCGGACGCCTGCCTCAGGGAGAACTGACAGCATTGCTGGAAGTGGAACACCCTACTGCCATTCGCCTGTTCGACAGCCTGGCTGAGCTGGGCCTGCTGGAGCGCTGTCCCGGAGAAACCGATCGTCGCTCAAAAGATATCAAACTGACGGAAACTGGAACCGAACTGGCAAATCAGGTGCGTATCATGACGGATGATATTCTGATCAGCGTTATGGAAGGCATTGAGCCAAAAGATGTGGATATCGCCCGGGGTGTTCTCGCCAGTATTACCGCCAATATCGCTGCGCTTTAAAGAGCGCTTTTTCCTTGTTTGATGCCCTTTCCCGCCTGTAATCATCACTTGGGTTATTGATTAGTTATCCGTTATTTTCACTTGTAAATATCATCAATATGAATAATTGGGTAGACACCCTTGAGATGACTTATTACATTATGTAGCAAGCTACAAACTCGCAAGGTAATGATTTACGAGGCATAACGATGACGACGCGTTCTGATTCAGATGTCCGGCAGGACGCCGGTGAATTATCAACACGGGAAGCATCACCACAGAAAGAACTCCCAGTAAAACCTGATAAACCCGCGCCGGTTCCGCCGTCACAACATCACCCTTTTGCCGTTCAGGTCAGTACCTGGTTGCTGCACTATCCGCGTCTGCGGATGGTTGTCTATGCCACAGCATCACTGATTATCGGGCTGACGCAGGGGCTTGGGATCAATCTGGTCAGCTCCAACCTGCCGGGCATACAGGGCTCGCTGGGCATTTCCAATGTGGAAAGTTACTGGCTGGTGGCAGCCTATACGGCAACCAGCGTTACCGGCACGATCCTGCTGTACAAAATCCGTACCCAGTTTGGTTTTCGTCGGTTTGGTGAATACGGGCTGCTGTTTTTTGCTGTGGCGTCTTTGGGACAGACATTCACTCATGATTTCCAGACCGCCCTGGCCGTGCGGGCTGTCATGGGTTTTGCAATGGCGTCGCTCGGACCGCTGGCATTATTTTATATGTTTGAGATCTTTCCGCCGGCTAAAAAACTGACGGCTGGATTGTGTTTCGGGCTGGCGGGCAGTCAGCTGGCTTTACCTGTCTCGCGCATTATATCCCCGCATTTGTTAGATCTTGGCCACTGGCACCAACTGGCGACGCTGGAATCCGGCCTTTCACTTATCTGCCTTACCATTATCTGGATTTTGCCGCTTACCCATCCGCCACGGGTGAAAGTGTTTGAACGTACAGACTGGATAAGTTATCCGCTCATTGCCACCGCGGTGGCTTGTATGTCGGTGGTGCTGACAATGGGCCGTTATTACTGGTGGCAGGAAAAAGACTGGATTGGTGAAGTGCTGGTGGTCGGGATTATTGCGCTGACGCTGTCATTTATGGTCGAACTGAAACGCAAGAATCCCATTATCGATTTGCGCTGGCTAATGACGCCTGAAATGGTGCTGTTCACCGGGTCGATGCTCTTCGTACGCATGCTGTTGTCGGAACAAACGACCGGCATGGTCGGGTTTCTGAATCTGGTCGGATTGCTTAACGATCAGCTGATGGCGCTGTTTTGCGTCATTCTGGTCGCAACCTTCGCCGGACTGGTGGTAGTCAGTATCATTCACAAAGCCAACCGGATCGTATACATCCATCTGTTTTCGATTGCCCTGATTGCGATTGCCTCATTGACGGACGCCGGTTCCACGGTGGATACCCGCCCGGAGCAATTTTACCTGACACAAGGAATGATCGCCTTTGCCGGGGCGGTATTTCTGCCGACCGCTCTCTGGCTCGGGTTTATCCGCGCCCTGCAGTTTGGGCAAAGCCAGATCATCAGTTTTATCCTGGTGTTTCTCTCTACTGAGAATGTCGGCGCACAGGTTGGCAGCGCCTTCCTCGGGACGATACAGATCCTGAGAGAGAAATTTCATTCCAGCGTATTGGTCGAAAACATCAGCCTGCAAAATCCGCTGGTCAGTGAACGGGTTGCGCAGTACATCCATTTACTGAAACCGGTATTAAACGACGGCACGCAACTCAATGCCGAAGGTCTGGCCCTGCTGAGCCAGAAAGTGACACAACAGGCCGGATTGCTGGCCTATAACGATGTTTTCAGAGTGGTTTTTTATATGTCGCTGGGCTGCTTTGCCGTCCTTGTCGTACACATTATTGTCGGACGGATCCTGATGAAGAAACAGACTGTCGGGTAATTGCCTTGTTTCTATAGATGAATAAAAAGAGTAAAGCGGAAAAACTGATGAAAAATATCTTTCGTTATCCATCGATTATTGTGGTGCTTTGTCTGGGCATTATCGGGGTCATGATCGTGTTGTACAGCTGGCAATTGTTCCCGTTCAACTCGCAGGTGGAATCGACGGATAATGCCTATATCCGGGGCAATGTGACCCTGCTCAGCCCGCAGGTATCGGGTTATATCACTGACGTCAATGTGCAAGATTTCATGCCAGTCAAAAAAGGCGACGTGCTGTTTGTGATTGATGACAGTACCTACCGTCAGGAGTTGTTACAGGCAGAAGCGGCTGCCGCGCAGGCTCAGGTGACGCTGCAAAACTTTGAGCAGAACCGCGCCTCAGGTGCGGCCAACCTGCAACTCGTGGAAGCTGAACTGCAAAGTGCCCAGGCCGTGCACAGCAAAGCCTTGCTTGATACCGGACGTAACGGGCCTTTACTGGAGAAAGGACTGGTTTCTAAAACCACCGGCGACGAGCTTCACGCCGCGCTGCTGACTGCGCAGGCTAATGTGGCTAAAGCCCGTGCTTCGGTGAATATTGCCCGACAGAATCTGGCGCTGGTCGATGCCAACAAAGCTTCACTGGCAGCCGCGTTGAAGGCGGCCCAGGCCAGAGTCGAAGTGGCACAAATCAATCTGCAGCATACGCAGATCGTTGCTCCGTCAGACGGACAACTCGGCGAAGTCAGCGCACGGCTCGGGCAGTACGTCAGTGCCGGAACACAACTGACCTCTGTTACGCCAAAACAGGTCTGGGTGACCGCCAATTTCAAAGAGCGCCAGCTGGCGGGTATGGTTGTTGGCACACCGGCGGTATTCACTGTCGATGCCTTGAATGATCAGGCATTTAAAGGGCATGTGGCCCGTATTTCCCCTGCGGCAGGTTCAGAATTCAGCATCCTTAAAGCGGATAATGCGACGGGTAACTTCACCAAGATTTCACAACGTATCGCCGTGCGCATTGAACTGGAACCTGGCCAACAAAGTGAACGTCTTCGGCCGGGAATGTCGACCGTGGTCAGCGTAGATACTGCGCAGGCGCCTGTCAGCCAGTAATATTCGCCACAAGCAGGTCAGAATAATAGCGCTGCGCGACATCAGGATGTGAGCGCAACCGCCCTTTCAGATAATTGAAACCCACATCGCGGAATAACGGATTCAGAGGATCGCTTGCCTCTCCCCGCGCTTCCTTTGCCAGTTCGGCTGGCAAAGGAAATAATGGCACAACAGCATCAAGCTGAGCCCCCAGGAAAAATGCCAGCGACAGGCGCTCATCCCCTTCAGGGGGTGATACAACCCGGTGTACCGTAGCACGCAAATAACCGTGGGTAGCAAGTTCAAGCAACTCGCCGATATTGACCACCAGCGTATCAGGGACAGGCAACACATTGACCCACTGCCCTGCTTCTACTTCAACCTGTAAACCGCGCTGTTCATCCTGCAACAGAAAACTGAGGAATCCGGAATCCTTATGTGCACCGACCCCCTGGTTTCCGGCACCCGGCGTACGCCCCGGATAACGGATCAGTTTGATATGTTCATTCGGTTTTTCACCGTACAGCGGATCAAAGGCCTCTTCCGGCAGTTTCAGTGCCAGCGCAAAAGCACGCAAAAGACGCAACGACATCGCCGTCATTTCCCTTTGCCAGCGAAGCAATAACGGGCGCAATTCCGGCAATGCTTCCGGCCACTGATTCGGCCCCTGTAATCTTGCCCATGCAGGCGTACTTTCTGTCACCGGTAGTTTTGGCCGCTCCGCGCCGAGATCAAACTGTTCGCGCCAGTCCGGCTGACCGCGGGTAATCTCCGAGGCAGCACGGTTATAGCCACGAAAGTGTGACGAATTAATCATCGCCACAGCCAGTTTGGCTTCCTCAGGCAGTGCAAAAAATTGCCGGGCAACCCGCTGAACATCCTTCAGTAACTGCGCATCAACGCCATGATTTTTGAGGTAGAAAAAACCAATCTCACGGGCGGCGTAACGCAGTTGTGCAAGGAATTCTTCCCTCTGTCCGGGCGTTGTGGAAAACTGGCTGAAATCGATCAGAGGGATAGGGGAAGATATCTGGCTCATCGCGCGCTCCGCAGTGATGTTGTTAATAATCATCAACGCTATCACGGTTGCCCGATAACAGACCAATAGCCAGATGGTCTGGTTTATACTTCAGGGTTATGAACGAAAGGCAAAAATATCCGGCCCTTCCGTGGACCGGACAACGCATTTATTCGCAGGTTTTTAAAGACTTAACGTTTAGTGCCGAGATAGCGATATACCACCGCCAGATCCTTCCCGCCATAACCGGCATCGACCGCGCCCTGCCAGGTCTGACTGATTCGTTTCATGACCGGCAGTTCAAGATGACTGCCAGCCTCCAGTGCCAGATTGATGTCTTTCAGCGCCCAGGTCAGTTGCATCTGCGGGGTATAATCACCGCTTTTGAACATCTCCATTTTGCCCCTGATATAGGGGGCTGCCAGCGGACCGCCTTCCAGCACATTCCACAGATCGTCAGTGGTGAATCCCAGTGCTTGTGCAAGCTGCGTCGTTTCTGCAATACCTTCCATCATGGCAATCAGCCAGGCATTGACCACCAGTTTCATTCTGGAGGCACGTCCGGCTTCACCGAGCCATTTTGTCGCTTTGGAGATAGCGGCGAATACCGGTTCAATGGCGGCACCGGCTTCACGATCACCGCTGGCCAGCACCACAATTTGCGCCTGCTCGGCCGGGGCTTTGGTGCCGGAAACCGGGGCATCAAAGAATACGACATCAGGACGCTGCGCTTTAATCAGCGCAATCAGCGCGTCTGTCGCTTCAACGCCGAGGGTTCCCATCTGGGCAATAATCCCTCCCTGTTTCAGACCGGCGAGCACACCGTTGTCCCCCTGACAGACTTCAAGTGACGTTTTGCCGTCGGACAACATCGTGATTACCACGTCCGCGCCTTCAGCCGTTTCGCGTGGTGTACGGCCTTGTGTAGCACCGGCTTCCACCAAATCATCACCGCGTGAAGCCGTCCGGTTCCAGACACGGGTAGAGAACCCTTTTTTGATCAGGTTAGCGGCGAACGCATGCCCCATTGCGCCCAGACCCAGTACCGCGACCGTGGGTTGTTGCTGACTCATACCTGACTCCTTACGTGAATAATGTATGTATAAAAAGGCTACCACCCCGGCTCTCTGTCCGCGGCATGGCTTCTGTAAGCGAATGCAACAGAAAGGCTGATATTACTTAACCTGTGCTAACTAAGTGGCGTAACATACGCGCTTTCGTGCCTGGCGTTAGCGATGGGTTTATCCGGGCAGCTAATGATTTGACTGATATTTTTCAGGAGTGACAAGCATTATGAGTAAAGTCGTATTAATCGGGATTGTTTCGGTCATTTTCGTTTTGATGGTGCTGATGCTGGGCTCAGTGTATGTCTATCCGTGGTGGATGCAACGCTCCACAGAAGGCGCCTGTGCCGATATCAGCAAGAACAATGCCATCGATACTGTCACCCGTGATTACATGGAAAACCGCATTCCAAACTGGGGTAACGACAAAGACAATATGGGCACATCAGTGCCGGTACTGAATTTCATCAGCGATGATGTTAAAGAAGACAAAGGGACTTACCACATCCCGTTCAGCGCAAAAGGCCCGAATGGCACCCTGGGCTATGTCGCTCACTTCAACTGTTCCAACCATTATGTGAAGTATTCAACTGTCGAGTGATTTTAGGGCCTGGCGACCCGGCGGACCTTTAGGTCAATACCCTGGGTCGCCGCCCTCCTTAAGGATGCGCGCTCAGTCACCCGCTAAGCCGATTCCCTCTCCACCAGCGCTGGCGGCAGGATAATATTCTGTGCCTCCAGATTTTGTCCCCCGATCCTCATCAGTAAGCGCCTCGCTGTCGCATAACCGATTTCGCGTGCGGAATTGGCAATGGAGGTCAGCGGAGGTTCCGTCAGTTCCGATTCCGGCGCATCTTCCATTCCAATCAGGGCAATTTTTTGCTGGAAGAAGCTGTCTACTGCCCCGCCACCCACTTGCGCACCGGTGCGCAGCACGCCGAAATAGGCACCCAGCGCGACGGATGATTTATGGCAGACAATTGCACTGATTTTCGGGTAGCGGGATAATAAAGTTTCGGCAGCATCGGCGGCACATTTATGCTGATAATCACACTCGATAATCCATTCGCTGCGAAATGGCAGGCCGTATTGCAGCAGCGTGGCGCAGAAACCGCCGAGACGTTCGGCACGGGTTAACGAATTGCTCAAACCGCCGAGATAGGCAATTTGTTTGTGACCATGTTTGATCAGATATTCGGTGGCCATTTTCGCTGCGAGCATATTATCGGGTCGGACAACATCAACCCCTTCGATCCCCCCGGAACGTGCCGCGCAGATCAGCGGGACGTCATATTCTTCGGCCTTTTCTTTCAGCCCGGCGAGAGTATTTACGCCACCGGCGATCACAATGCCATCTACGCCGTGGGTCAGCAAAGTCTCGAAACAGCGCATCAGCCCTTTACCGGACGGGCCGCTTTGCAGCAGAAACAACACTTTGCCCTGCGCTTCAAACATCTCACTGAGACCGGCAGTCATTTCGGCATAAAACGGTTCACAAATATCGCGGACAATCAGCCCGACCACGCCGGATTCGCCACCGCGCAGCGTACTCGCCTGCCGGTTGCGCACAAAACCCAGCTCATCAACCGCACGGTTAACCCGTTCTGCTGTTATCCGGGAAATACGCCCCTTACCGCTGAGCACCAGCGAAACCGTGGTAACGGAAACGCCGGCATGCTGCGCCACATCTGTAATGGTGATTTTTTTATGATTCATCGGCTGTTGTCGTTCATTTGAAATTCCATAAAACGGGGTCCCTTCCCGCCCGCCGTATCCGAAAACCGGAATAATTAGCGTGGTCAGACAGTTATACCTAATCCAGCCTGCCGAGTAAAACGTTTAACCTTATTTAACCCATGTTGCAGAAGGCACCATCAAATAGTGTGAGTTCAGACACGTATTATTTAGGTAAAACGTTTTATCTTAGCCGCCATCAACAAGTCGCTTAATAAAACAACTCAGGGAGCGGGTATGCCTGCCAACAAAAAACAACGTGTTACGCTTTGGGAGTTCTTCCAAAGCTTAGGGAAAACTTTCATGCTGCCGGTCGCTCTGCTGTCGTTTTGCGGCATCATGCTGGGCATCGGCAGTTCGTTAAGCAGTCATGATGTGGTGACGCTGATCCCCGCATTAGGTAATCCGATCCTCCAGCTGGTTTTCGTCTGGATGAGCAAAGTCGGGTCGTTTGCCTTCAGTTTCCTGCCGGTGATGTTTGCTATCGCTATCCCGCTGGGTATGGCGCGTGAAAACAAAGGCGTTGCCGCCTTCTCCGGTTTCGTCGGTTTCGCTGTACTGAATCTGGCAATTAATTTCTTTCTGACCGCTAACGGCACCTTGCCAACCGTCGATCCGCTGGTGCTGAAGGCCAATAATATCCAGATGATCCTCGGCATCCAGTCTATCGACACCGGTATTCTGGGCGCGGTCATCGTCGGTATCATTGTGTACATGTTGCACGAACGCTACAACACGATCCGTCTGCCGGATGCGCTGGCATTCTTCGGTGGCACGCGTTTCGTCCCGATTGTTACCACCGTGGTGCTTGGTCTGGTCGGTTTGCTGATCCCCCTGATCTGGCCTTTCTTCGCTGCTGGCATTAACGGTCTGGGCCGTCTTATTCAGGGAGCAGGTGTATTTGGCCCGATGATTTTCGGTTCCGGTGAGCGTCTGCTGTTACCCTTTGGCCTGCATCACATTCTGGTTGCATTGATCCGCTTCACCGAAGCTGGCGGCACGCTGGATGTCTGTGGCCGCGAAGTGAGCGGCGCACTGACCATCTTCCAGGCTCAACTATCCTGCCCGACCACGCACGGTTTCTCTGAAAGCGCGACGCAGTTCCTTTCTCAGGGCAAAATGCCTGCCTTCCTCGGTGGCCTGCCGGGTGCGGCTCTGGCGATGTACCACTGCGCGAAACCTGAAAATCGTCATAAAATTAAAGGCCTGCTTATTTCCGGCGTCGTAGCCTGCGTTGTTGGCGGCACCACTGAACCGATCGAATTCCTGTTCCTGTTTGTGGCGCCGGTTCTCTATGTGATCCACGCCATCCTGACCGGCCTGGGCTTCACCATCATGTCCGTGCTGGGTGTGACCATCGGTAATACCGACGGCAATATCATCGACTTTGTGGTATTCGGGATCCTGCATGGCACTGCGACCAAGTGGTATCTGGTGCCGGTAGTGGCCGCTATCTGGTTCGCTGCTTATTACGCTATCTTCCGCTTCTCTATCGTGCGCTTTAACATCAAAACGCCGGGTCGTGAATCTGAGAATATGCCTGCTGCCGCCGCCGTGCCGTCTTCCAGTAAATCTGGCTACAACGTGCCGGTTATTTTGAGTGCGCTGGGCGGTGCCGGTAATATTGTTTCACTGGATAACTGCATCACCCGCCTGCGTCTTTCCGTTGCGGATATGTCGCGGGTTGACGATGCCACACTGAAAGCTAACCGCGCTATCGGTGTCGTTCATCTTAACGAACATAATCTGCAGGTCGTCATTGGTCCGCAGGTACAGTCGGTAAAAGATGAACTGGATTATCTGATCCGTACCGCAGCCAGTCAGCCAGCACCGGAACCGGAACCGGTGATAGCGTAATACGATTAACAGGGCGCCTCCGGTCGCCCTTTTCAGCTTTATTCAGGGAGTGAAAAAATGACTTTTGATTTCTCCACCGTTACTGACCGTCATGGCACCTGGTGCACCCAGTGGGATTACGTCGCTGACCGTTTCGGCAGTGCGGATCTGCTGCCATTTACCATCTCTGACATGGATTTCCCCGCCGCACCCTGCATTCTCGATGCGCTGCAAAAACGGTTGCAACACGGCGTGCTCGGTTACAGCCGCTGGCATCACGATGATTTCCTCGGCGCGGTAGCACACTGGTTTCAGCAGCGTTTTAACAGCCGGATTGACCGGGAAAGCGTGGTCTACGGCCCGTCGGTGATTTACATGGTTGCGCAACTGATCCGTCAGTGGAGCCAGCCGGATGATGGCGTGGTGACCTTCACTCCGGCCTATGATGCGTTTTTCAACGTGGTAAACGGTAATCAGCGCAATATGATGGCCTGCCCGCTGCTTAAAAACGGTAATGACTGGTCGCTGGATGCGCAACATCTGGAAAGCCTGCTGGTGCAACCAACCTGTTCTGTACTGTTGCTGTGCAGCCCGCACAATCCGACCGGTAAAGTCTGGACACGGGAAGAACTGACACTTATCGCTGAACTGTGTGAGCGTCACAATGTGCGGGTGATCAGCGATGAAATTCACATGGATATGGTCTGGGGCGAACACCGCCACACGCCGTGGAATGACGTGGGACGCGGAGAATGGGCGTTACTGACCTCCGGGTCGAAAAGTTTTAACATTCCGGCGCTGACCGGTGCTTACGGACTGATCAGCCATAAAGCCTCACGCGAGGCGTATCTGCACCAGCTGAAAGCCTGCGACGGCTTATCATCTCCGGCCGTGCTTGCCGTTCATGCGCACGTTGCGGCTTATCATCACGGTGAACCCTGGCTGGATGCATTACGGGAATATTTACAGGGCAATCTGCGTTACGTGGCGGAACAACTGAACGCCGCATTCCCGCCGCTCAACTGGCAGCCGCCACAATCCACCTATCTGGCGTGGATTGATTTACGCCCGCTGGGTATTGACGATAAGCAGTTACAAAATGAGCTGATCAGGCATCAAAAAGTCGCCATTATGCCGGGTTATACCTATGGTGAAGAAGGTAGCGGTTTCCTGCGTCTGAATGTCGGCTGCCCGCGATCGAAGGTGGAAGCAGGTGTTGAAAAATTAATCACTGGCATCAGAGAGTTGGTCTAACTCCTCCCCCTGCGAAGGGGAGGAAGCAAATTCACCCCCCTTCTTGTTGCGCAACAACATTTCATTCAGGGTGATTCTCCCGTTATAATGCCCCGCACATTTCAATAATAATGAGTGCACACCATGATCGACACACGCCTTCCCCTGACAGACATTCACCGCCACCTTGATGGCAACATCCGCGCTCAGACTATTCTGGATTTAGGCCGTCAGTTTAATCTGACCTTACCTGCCAGTGAACTTGAAGCGCTGCGCCCGCATGTACAGGTGATGCATACTGAACCGGATCTGGTAAGTTTCCTGCAGAAACTCGACTGGGGCGTTAAAGTGCTCGGCGATCTGGATGCCTGCCGCCGCATTGCTAAAGAAAACGTTGAAGATGCGGCGCGCGCCGGTCTGCATTACACCGAACTGCGTTTCTCTCCCTATTACATGGCAATGAACCACAAACTTCCGGTCGCGGGTGTGGTGGAAGCGGTCATTGAAGGGATCCGCGAAGGTCAGCAGCATCATGACATCGATGTGCGTTTGATCGGCATTCTGAGCCGTACGTTTGGTGAAGACGCCTGTCTGCAAGAACTGGAAGGTTTGCTGGCGTACCGCGACGGTATTACCGCGCTGGATCTGGCCGGTGATGAACTGGGTTTCCCGGGCAGTCTGTTCCTCAGCCATTTTAACCGTGCGCGCGACGCAGGCTGGCATATTACCGTTCATGCCGGTGAAGCCGCAGGCCCGGAAAGCATCTGGCAGGCAATCCGTGAACTGGGCGCTGAGCGTATCGGCCATGGGGTAAAAGCCGCACAGGATCCTGAACTGATGGATTTTCTGGCCAAACATCAGATTGGTATCGAATCCTGCCTGACCTCTAACATTCAGACCAGCACCGTCGCGTCTTTTGAGCAGCATCCGCTGGCGATTTTTCTGCGCCATGGCGTGCTGGCCTCCATCAATACCGATGATCCGGCAGTTCAGGGCATTGAGATTGCTAACGAATATCATGTCGCTGCACCGGCTGCCGGACTGACGCAAAACGAAATCCGCAAGGCACAGGAAAACGGCCTGACGATGGCATTCCTGACAGCCGCTGAGAAGCAGGCAATTCGCGACAAAGTGTCGGCATAACGCTTTTCACCCAATAAAAAAGGGCGGGAATGTTCTCCGCCCTTTTCTTTTCATTCAACGGATTACACCGTTTTCACTTCTTCTTTCTTCACCTGCGCGGCGGCGTCTTCACGCGCCACACGTCTGGCATAGCGTGAGGCCAGTACCGCACAGACCATCAGCTGGATCTGATGGAAAATCATCAGCGGCAGCACCATCGCGCCCACGGCAGCAGCCGGGAACAGCACGTTCGCCATCGGAATACCGTTCGCCAGACTTTTCTTCGACCCGCAAAATACAATGGTGATTTCGTCTTTGGTGTTAAAGCCAAACAGCCGCGCCACACAGGTGTTGATGATCAGCACAATGGTCAGGAGAACAATCGAACAACCGAGGATCGCCAGCAGCGACCAGCCGTTGATCTGATGCCAGATCCCCTGCACAACCGCTTCACTGAATGCCACATAGACCACCAGCAGAATCGATGAACGGTCGGTGACGTTGACGATTTTCTTGTGCCGCTGTACCCAGGCACCGATCAGCGGACGGCAAAGATGCCCGATGATAAACGGCACCATCAGTTGCAGCACAATGGAACCGATGGCATGTAAGGTGTCACTGGTACCGCCCTGTGTATGCATCAGCAAACCAACCAGCACCGGTGAAAGGAACACCCCGAGAATACTGGACGCCGACGCGCTGCAAATTGCCGCCGGAATGTTACCGCCAGCCACCGAGGTGTAAGCAATCGCAGACTGCACGGTCGCAGGCAATGCACAAAGATACAGAAAACCGTAGTACAACGTCGGCGTCAGAATGCCCACCGGCACCAGCCATTTCATGCCAAGACCGAGCAGCGGGAACAACGCGAAAGTGCTAAGGAACACCACTACATGCAAACGCCAGTGGCTGATACCCGCCATGATCGCTTCGCGGGAAAGCTTCGCGCCGTGCATGAAAAACAGCAGTGCAATAGCGGCTGTGGTCAGATAGCCGAAGAAGGTTTTATAAATCCCTTCACAGGGAAAAAATGAAGCGATCACGACAACACAGACCAGGATCAGCAAAAACTTATCGATTTTCAGACGTTGTAACCAGGACATGAACCTTCCTTGCAAAATGAATAACAAATGAAAAATAAGAGTGTCACCGGCGTGACACTCTGGAAAACGGGATCCTGTGTTAGTTGCTGATGACTTTCAGGGTCGCCTGTTGTTCTGAGGACTGCATCCCCAGTTCGAGCATTTCCATCACGCGGATGGCATCCCCGGCGGGTACCGGATTTTCACCCAGCCCGTTAATTGCATCGCGTACACCGGCATAATAAGCCGGATAGTTGCCCGGAATGGTCAACAGCGATTTCTCTGCCAATACGCCGTCGTGGCTGAGCGTAATGACGCCATCACGTTTATCAACCCCCCAGTCCGGCTGCGGCAGACGTTCACCGGCTTTCAGACGATCTTCCTGCGGATCCAGCCCAAATTTCACGTAGCTGCCTTTTTCACCCTGCACGATAAACCGCGCCGTTTCAGCAACGGCATAAACCGTGCTGTGCAACACCACGCGACGTCGCGGATAAGTCAGCACTGCGTTGAAGTAGTCGACGGCTTTACCGCCCGGCCGCAGTACAGCCAGATCCGCCTGCAATGTTTCCGGCAATCCGAACAATTGCAGCGCCTGATCCAGCAGATGCGAACCCAGATCGAACCAGATGCCGCTGCCCGGCGCCTCACTTTCACGCCACCGTTGCAGCACCTGGGGTTTATAACGGTCATAATGGGATTCGAAATAGACAATATCGCCGAGCGCCCCTTCTTCAATCAGTGTCTTAACCGTGAGGAAATCCGAATCCCAGCGACGGTTATGGAACACCGACAGCACCTTACCTTTTGCACGCGCCAGCGCGTCAAGTTCGCGGGCTTCATCCAGCGTCACGGTAAAAGGCTTGTCGACGATGACATGTTTACCGGCCTCCAGCGCCAGTTTCGCCAGCGGGAAATGGGTGGTATTGGGCGTCGGGATCACCACCAGATCAATGGACGCATCGGCAAACAGCTTTTCCGGCGAATCTACCACCTCCACATTGGGCCAGTCCGCATGGACTTTGCCCGCATCACTGCTGGAAACCACCGCCAGCTCGATACCGGGCGTGCCGTCAATCAGAGGTGAATGAAAGGTTTTGCTGGCGAAGCCGTAGCCGACAAGGCCTGTACGTAGGGTCTGGGTCATGAGAGGTTCCTTTTTTTGGCGGTCTTATTCGCAGGACGCTAATCCTCTGATTTGACACCAGCTCCGCAGGATGAACAAGTGAAAATTTGTCCTGTCTCTTTGCACCTCCCCCACACCGAACCGGGTCGGTGTTTTGCTCCTCCCCCTTCGCAGGGAAGAGAGCTACCGCCCGATGAATGCATTAATATCTCGCGCCAGATCCAGCCGCATCCCCTGCTCCCATATCCTCTCTGCCCCTTCCACCGAAATCACCCGTGTCGCCAGCGAGATAAATTTCTCTTTCAGTTGCTCATCAGAAACCGGATTCCCCGGTGCGCCGAGCGCAATATCTACCCGCACGGTTTGCGATGCGCCAGAGCGGGTGATGAGCGTAACATCCGGCTCGCCGTCGGCACTCAGGGTATCGTCTTCCTGCAAATCAATCCGGCGGATCATCGCCAGTAAATCCGGATCCTGGCGTTTATCGGTGTCATACGCCGGCAGACCTGCGTGTCCGAACACCACGCGGGCGGCAATGGCGTAACGGATACTCATCTGCGCGGCGGCCAGTGTGGCAATTTCGTTGTCACCGCACATGCCACTGAGGAACGGGCAAAGACGCACGACGATTTTTTCGACATCCCCTGCGCCGGCATTCAGCCTTTCCAGCAAAATACCGGTGGCATCGATGGCGGAATGTGTGCCACGACACGAGGCATAAGGTTTGATGGAACAGCGTTCCAGCTTCCAGATCTCCCCCAGTTGTGCCGTCAGGGCTTGCGGCGTCGCACTGGCCGGTGCCAGCGTGGAAAAAAATCCACCCCATTTATCCCCGAATAACTGCGACGGTCCGCTGATGCCTTGTCTGGCGCTCAGCGCAGCCAGCACCCCTCCTTCGGCAGCGCGTCCTGCATGCAATTTTTTACTCTGCGAACCGTCGTGGATAAACGCCCACAATCCGCCGCTGAAACTGCCAGAAATGCCTAACGCCGCGCTGACTTGTTCCGCATTCAGCCCCATTAATTTTCCGGCTGCAGCCGCCGCACCAAACACACCGCAGGTAGAGGTCGAATGCCAGCCCGCACCATTATGGGGTGAATATCCGCCACAGGCTTCAAGCACGCGGCGCGCCACGTCATAACCGATCACGACCGCCGTGATAAATGCTTTTCCGCTGACCGGCTGCGGACATAACGGCAGGACCGCCAGCAAAGCAGGAATGACCACTGCGCCGGAATGATCGCAGCCACCGGTGTCATCGAGTTCCAGCGCATGTGCCGCCACGCCGTTAAGCAGCGCGGCGTTGCGCGGCGATGTCAGTTCACGATAGCCCCACACCGGCGAAAGTGGGAAAGCGCCTTCACTGAGGATCATCGCCGCCACCTCTTTTGCGACATCGCTGGTGGAACCCACCAGCCCCGCGCCGAGCGTGTCGAGGATGTGTCGTTTGGTGCGCTCAACCAGCCGTCCTGGCAAATCATCAAAACGGGTATTCACCACGAATTCGGCCAACATTTGCTGCTGTGTGATATTACTCATGGCTGACTCCCGGCGCAGTGTGTTGCATCCAGATTTGCGCCGGATGCGACGCCTCGTTTTGCGGCCGGTTCTGCGACCACCAGTCAGCGACTTCCCCGGCCGTCGCTACCCAGACATCAGGATGTGACGTGATGTGATCCAACAGTTCCGCCAGCATACCAATCCGCCCCGCCGTGCCGATCACTTCCGGATGCAGTCGCAGCACGTAGCACAAACCAAAACGGTGAAATCCGTCAAAATCCATCTTCATATTACCGAGGGTGTGGCGGTAAGAGGCAATCCGCGACTGTGCCGGCGGCACCGCCGGGCTGAGGTTAAACGCGAAATACGGTTCGTCTTCCATTTCATAATGCAGCGGCAATTCCACCAGCCGCGACGGCTGGCCGTCCTGCACCGGCTGGAAATACGGTAAATCATCGCCGCGCCAGCCGGATGTCCAGCTGAACCCTTCGTCCGCCAGCACATCCGTAAAGCCCGGTGCCCAGTTACCTGCAGGCAAACGAAAGCCGCGCGGCACTTTCCCGGTCAGCGCTTTCAGCGCCGCTTTACCTCTTTGCAGGCTGTCGGTTTGCTGATGCAACGACAGACCGTCAAAATGAGCGAATTCATAGCCGCAGGTCGCCAGTTCGTGCCCGGCGCGGTCTATGTCACGGATCTTCTGTGGATTCTCATCCGCCACAATGCCCGGTACGCACCACGAGCTGCGCAGATTTTTCCTCTCCAGTAACGCCAGCAACCGGTCGATACCGCGCAGCGTGCCATAACGCCAGACGGACAACGTTTTTTCGCGTCCGGCCACCGCAGGTACCTGGCTGAGAATGCCGTGAATATCATTGAAATCAACGGTGATTACCACTGCAGAGCGGTAACCTGCCGGCCAGTTATGATCAGTCATTGGCATGCTCCTGCATCCACCAGTGGGCGACTTCCCGGCAACGCGCAAACCACACGTCATCCCGCGCTTTCAGGTGCGCAAAAAAAAGGTCGAGTAACATAATGCGGCCAGGTTTTCCGCTGATTTTCGGATGGAACAACGTGGTCAGACTCAGCCCTTCGTTCATGGCACCGTCGAATTCACGGCACCAGTTATCCAGCGTCAGTTCATAACTGGCGGTGCGGTCTAACCCTGAGGGGAAATTCGGCTCGCGGGTATAGGCTATAGAGGCGTAATCGTCCATTTCCCAGCGGCCGGGGATTTCCACCAGCGGGCGTTCATAACCGGGAACGCTGATGAGATAAGGCCGGTCGTCGCCGCGCATGCTGCTGGAATAGGTCACGCCGGCTTCCAGTAGCATGGCAGGCGTTTCCGGATGCCAGTCACCGGAAGGCGTACGAAAACCTTCGGCACGGATGCCCAGAAACTGCCAGAAAATCTCACGGGATTTTTGCATCACCCATAACTGTTTCTCCGCGCTGATGGCGTAAAAAGACTCATGACGATAGCCGTGATACGCCACTTCATGCCCGCGTCCGACAATCGCCTGACACTGTTTCGGCCAGTTTTCCACCACCCACGCCGGAATAAAAAAAGTCGCCGGAAGCTGGTGGTCATCGAGCAAATCAAGGATGCGCTCCAGCGCGCGATAGGGCCCGTAAGCGCCGAAGGTAAAATAATCCGCTTTCTGCCAGAGGGTGCCGTTAAGCATTGCATCACCGGTCGGGCCGTCGAGATCAAACGCCAGCGCCATGCAGCCGCGTTTGCCTTGCGGCCATAAACTGGCCGCCTGTTGTGAAATCGTCATGAGTCAGTCCGTCGCCTGAGGTTATTTGCCTTTGTTAATGGTCACTTCTTTGATTGCGCCATCCTGCAGGCCCCATTTGGTGAGGATTTTCAGATAAGTGCCGTCAGCGATCATGTCAGTCAGCGCACCTTTCACCGCATCAATCAGCGGCTGATCGTCTTTGCTGATCCCCATGCCGGTCACCTGATAGGCAAAGGCTTTACCCAGTGGTTTATAAGTGTCTTTTTCCAGGTTCATGATGTACGGCAGGGTTTCGCTGCCCTGCACCACGCCTTCAATGCGCCCCTGGCGCAGCTGGGTACGTGCATCCGCCGTGCCTTCCGCACCAATCACCACAATGGCGGGTTTGCCTGCCGGAACACAGTTGGCTTCGCTCCATGCAGCGATTTCAGCCGGGAATGTGGTACGGCGGCTGGTGCCGACTTTTTTGCCACACAAGTCCAGCATGGTATTGATTTCTTTGTGCGCGACGGTGGTATAGAACTGCGGTCCGCTGTTGTAGTAATCAACAAAGGTCGCGATATCCTGACGCGGTTTGGTGTCGGTCATGCCGGATAAGATCATATCGACACGTTTAGTGGCGACGGCGTTAACCATTTGTTCGAAGCCGATTTCCTGCCAGCTGATTTTGCGGTTCAGGCGTTTGCCGATTTCCGTGCCCAGATCGTAATCCATACCGGTCAGATTACCGGTCGCGGGATCTTTGAATTCCAGCGGCGGATAGTTCGGCATCATCGCCACTTTGATTTCGTCTTTTTGCTTCAGCTCCGCCGCACCGGCACCGGAAACAACGCCGTTCAGCAGGACGCCGGAGGTAATGAGGGACAACAATGTTTTTTTCATAAAGGCATTCCCATAGTCAAAAGTTAACGTCAAAAAGGTCAGATCAGGACGGCAGAAATAAAGTTCTGCGTCCGTGGATTTTGCGGGTTGAGCAAAATATCTTCCGGATTACCGCTTTCTATAATTCCGCCTTCGTCCATAAAGACCACGCGGTTTGCCACTTCCCGCGCGAAACCTAATTCATGCGTGACCACAATCATGGTCATGCCCTCTGCCGCCAGGCCGCGCATCACCGCCAGCACCTCGCCGACCATCTCAGGATCGAGCGCCGAGGTCGGTTCATCGAACAGCATCACTTTGGGTTTCATCGCCAGCGCCCGGGCAATCGCCACGCGTTGTTGCTGGCCGCCGGAAAGTTCCAGCGGATAAGCATCGCGTTTATGCGCCAGCCCGACACGTTCGAGCAGCGCCATCGCTTCCCGTGTGGCCTCTTTCACTGGACGCAGCAGCACCTGACACGGCCCTTCAATGATATTTTCCAGCGCGGTTTTATCCGGGAACAGATTGAAACGCTGGAACACCATGCCGGTTTTCAGCCTCTGACGGGCAATCTGCCGGTCGTTAAGCGGGTACAGCTTTTTGCCGTCCATGCGGTAACCGACCAGTTCGTCATCGACCCACACCCCGCCGCTGTCGATGCGTTCGAGCTGATTGATGCAGCGCAAAAATGTGCTTTTCCCTGAACCGGAAGGGCCAATGATGCACATCACTTCACCGTGTTTAACTTCAAGATTGATGTTTTTCAGCGCCTGAAACTGATCAAAGTACTTATTAACATTGACGGCTTTGATAATGCTTTTCATGGTCGGGCTCCTGTCAGTGGCGGGTGCGGCGGCGGGTGCCACGGCCAAAATAACGCTCAAGACGGTTCTGCCCGAGCGACAGCACAGTCACCACCACCAGATACCAGATGCCTGCCACAAACAGCAGTTCCATTACCCGCGCATTGGCGAAGTAAATGGTCTGTGCGTTATAGAGCACTTCGGAATACTGGATCATGCTGGCAAGACTGGTGGTTTTGACCATGCTGATAAATTCGTTACCGATGGGCGGGATTATCACCCGCATTGCCTGCGGCAAAATAATCCGCCGCAGTGCATGCAGGCGGGTCATACCGATGGATTTCGCGGCCTCATACTGCCCGAGATCGACCGAAATCAGCCCGGCACGCACCACTTCCGAGGTGTACGCGCCCTGATTAATGCTCAGGCCGAGCAGTGCGGCGGCGAACGGCGTCATGATGTCAACGGTCTGAAGGCTGAATACGCCGGGAATGGCGATGGTCGGAAAAATCAGTGCCAGGTTAAACCACAGCAGCAATTGTAAAATCAGCGGTGTGCCGCGGAAAATCCACGTATACCCCATTGCCACGCTGCGCAGCACCGGGTTTTGTGACATGCGCATGACGGCAATAATCACGCCGAACACGATCCCCAGTGCCATCGCCAGCACCGACATGACAATGGTATTGCCCAGACCAAAAAGAATGGCTTTGGCGGTGAGAAACTGTGCCACGTACTGCCATTCGATTTTGCCATGCGCAAAGGCGTTCACCAGCAACGCCAGCAGCAGCAGGATCACTGCCGAGGCAAAAATCCGGCCGTAATAACGCTGGGGTACAGCGTGATATTCACTGAGATCAATCTCTGCGCTTTTCGCACTTTCTGACGTTTTAGTGTAAAGGGTCATCAGGCTTCTCCCGCACGATTATAAAGACAGGCCAGCGTAACCATTGACCCAGTTTGCCTGCGCCTCGAGACGGGTTTTCAGCCGCGCAATCTGCTCTGCTACCCGTACCGGCGCCGTGCCACCCTTACCGCTGCGGGCGTTGATCGCCGCTTCCAGTGTCAGGCATTCACGCACATCAGCACTCAGGCGGGCATCAACCGCCAGTAACTGCGCATCACTGACTTCGTGCAGCGCCAGATTGTATTGCTCGCACACCTGCACCAGTTTGCCGGTGATTTCGTGGGCTTCCTTGAACGGCACACCACGACGCGAGAGCCAGTCGGCCACTTCCGTCGCCAGCGTAAAACCTTCCGGAGCCTGTTCACGCAAACGCTCGACATTGACGGTCATGGTGTCGATCATGCCCGCCATCGCAGGCAGCACTAACAGCAACTGCTCAACGGTATCCATCGCATTACGTTTGTCTTCGACAAGGTCACGGTTATAGGAGAGCGGCAGGCCTTTCAGGGTGCTCAGCATGGCAGTAACGTTGCCAATCAGCCGGCCACTTTTACCGCGTGTCAGTTCAGCAATATCCGGATTTTTCTTCTGCGGCATGATGGAACTGCCGGTGGCGTAGCCGTCATCGAGCTCAACCCAGCGGAACTGGCGCGAGGCCCACAGGCACACTTCTTCACTGATGCGGGAAAGATTGACGCTCAGCATACTGCCTGCAAACAGGAATTCTGCGACATGATCACGGCTGGCCACGGCATCAATTGAGTTCTCGCAGGCACCGTCGTAACCGAGATCTTTGGCGGAAAGTTCAGGATGCAGGGCAATGGCTGAACCGGCCATCGCCGCCGCGCCCAGCGGCGACAGTGCACAACGTTTATCCCAGTCCTGGAAACGTTCAACGTCACGGCAAAATGACTGTGCATGCGCCATCAGCTGATGCCCGAATACAATCGGCTGTGCCTGCTGAAGATGGGTAAAACCCGGTGCCAGCGTATGAATATGCTGTTCCGCCTGCTTCACCAGCGCGGTCTGAAGTCCGAGCAGAGCCGCCACAATCTTGCGGGCGTTATCGCGCAGGTAGAGACGTAAATCGTTAGCGGTCTGATCATTACGTGAGCGCCCTGCCCGCAATTTGCCGCCGAGTTCGCCAAGCCGCCCGGTCAGGCTGCGCTCGATAAACGTATGCACGTCTTCATCCGCCTGAATCGGCGCAAGAATGCCGGCACGGAAATCCTTCGCCAGTTGTTTAATCGCATCGACCATCAGAACCGTTTCGTTTTCATCAAGCAAACCGGCCCGGTTTAATTCATAAGCATGGGCGCGGCAACCTTCCAGATCATATTCAGCGAGGGAAAAATAATATTCCGGGCTGCGCGATAACGCGCTTAAGGTGGCAGCTGGACCGTGTTTAAAACGGGCTCCCCAAAGCAGTTCTGGCTGTTGTGACATATTTTTTCCTTGTATGGCATAAATGTTGCAAAGCTGGTTCGGGCAGCATGTCTGGCGGTGAGTGAAATTAACTTCCTTCCGGCCACATGACAAAGGGCACTGAACAATCCGGGCTTGCAAAGTAATAACGAGTGAGGCTAGGTGAATTTGATATTGTAGATTTTAAAGGCGGGGGTAAATATTAATTATGGAAAGTCCACTTTCCAAATCAGGAAACACATCACCCGCAAAAAGTGATATTAATCAGCACAACCTTGGCGTCGCCGATTTAAAGCTTTTGCGCGTCTTTAAAACCGTGGTAGAAGCCGGTGGCTTTACCGCAGCATGCAACGAACTGAATATTGGACTCGCGGCGATCAGCAAACAAATCTCTGATCTCGAAATCCGTTTTGGCATGAAACTTTGTACCCGGGGGCGCGAAGGATTTTATTTAACCGAACACGGTAAAGTGGCTTATCAGGCATGCCTGGATTTATTTTCATCCATTAATCAGTTTCGCGACAAACTCAATCACGCCCGTCACGAGCTGTTCGGCGAGCTGAATATTGGTATTATCGACAACACCATCACCGACCCGCAATCACCGGTAATCAGTGCATTAGGCGAGATTTATCGCCAGGCTCCGAAGGTCAGTATACGCCTGCACGCCACCCAGCTGGACGAGATTGAACGCGGGATTATCGACGGACGTTTCACCTGCGGTATTATGCCGGTCTATCAGGAAAAACCCGAGTTTGATTATTACTTTCTCTATCACGAAATGGCCTACCTTTATTGCGGCAATAAACACCCGCTGTTCAGTGTTCCTGCCAGTGAAATAAAAGAGTCGCAGATCAAATCATCACAAATGGTGAATCATTTCTATGCTAATCACAGCAAGAAAAATATCTTTTCGGATGTCACTTCCTCGCATGCTATTGCGGTACAAGTCGAAGCCGTTACCATGTTACTGATGACGGGGAATTATCTCGGATTTCTGCCGGAACATTATGCCAGTGCCTTTATGGGAGGACAAAAACTTCGCGCACTGATGCCGGATAATATTGAGATTGCCACACCGTTCAGTCTGGTACTGAAAAAAGGTGCACCTTTTAATTCTGTAATGACTTTATTCTCCAATGCACTTAAACAGGCATTAATCCCCGTTCCTGAAGCCAGAGCCAGCTGAAACCCTGTGCGCTATTAGGGCACAATCGCTTTTCCTGCACCCTGAGAGAGCAAAGAAAGTCATGTTGTGGTGCACATTATCACTTTTAATTATAAATTCGTTTACCTTCTTCTCATCAATTATCTAAAAATGTATAACATCAATGCCCTGCATGATTTCCTTCCGCGATTTCAACTGTGGCGTGGTAATTGCTTTATCAGCTTGTCTATACAGGGTTGCACATTAGGATTTTTATTAGCCGTTTTTTTCTCTTCCCACACCAAGCGAGGAAATTATGTCACCTTCTCAGACCTTTACGGGTTTTTTCAAAAACAAACTGGCACTGGCCTGCTGCCTTAGTGCCCTCGGCACATTCAGTCTGAGCGCCTCCGCTGCTGCACCCGAAGCGGGCACCTTCAAAATGGGCATTGAGCCCTGGCTGGGTTACGGCCAGTGGCATGTCGCGCAAAGTCAGGGCATTTTTAAACAGCAGGGGCTGGAAAAGGTCGATATCGTTAACTTCGCCGAAGATAAAGACATCAACGCCGCTTTAGCCAGCGGCCAGATTGACGGTGCAAATATTGCCACACATACCGCAATGGCGATGGTGTCCGCCGGTTTACCCATAAAAGTCGTGCTGTTGCTGGATCAAAGTGAAACCGCTGACGCCCTGCTGGTCGGCAAAGACATCACTACCCTTAAGGATCTGAAAGGCAAACAGATAGCCTTTGAAGAAGGCACGACCAGCGATATTTTACTGCACAGTGCGGTGAATGCCGCAGGTCTGAAATGGAGTGATATCACACCAGTGCCGATGCCAGCCGATTCAGCGGGCAGCGCGCTGATCGCTAAACGTGTGACTGCCGCCGTGACTTACGAACCCTATATTTCTGCCGCGAAAAAGCAGGACCCGTCACTGAAAATGCTCTACAGCGGCTCTTCCGATCCCGGACTGATTGGCGATGTGCTGGTGGTGCGTGATTCGGTGCTGAAAGAAAAACCGGGGCAAATCGCCGCCCTGATTAAAAGCTGGGACGCCGCCCTCACCCACTATCAGGCCAATACCACGGCGGATCGTGCCATCATCGCCAAAGCGGTTGGCGCAACACCGGCTGATCTGGAAACCGCGTTTGACGGCGTGAAATATTACTCGCTGGCGGAAAACAAACAGGTACTCAGCCATTCCTTCTCCGGCCAGACCTTTGCGCACGTGCTCAAAGCCGCCACGGCCGCCGGGCTTATTCCAAAACCGGTGACGGCTGCGCAAGTGATTGACGCCAGCTTCGTGAACAGCCTGCCATGAGTTCACGTCGTAAACCGCTCAATCTGATGGTGATTGGCCGCCTGCCGTCGCGCAAATTGTTCGTCGGCATCGCCGTGGCGCTGTTCGTGGTCCTGTTTCTTGCCTGGGGACTGGCAACCCGCAGCGGCGCGATCCCGCCGATTTTCCTGCCCAAACTGACCGATGTCTGGCTGAAGATGGTCAGTCTGGCGCAGGACGGCACGCTGTGGAGCGACATTAAAAGCAGCCTGTACCGCATCAGTATTGCCTTCGCAATCTCCTCGGTGATGTCGATTGTGATTGGTGTGCTGGCGGGCTGCTACGGCTTCTTCAAAGCGCTGACCGAACCGCTGGTGGATTTCATCCGTTATATGCCGGTGGTGGCGTTTGTACCGCTGACCATTCTGTGGACCGGCACTGACGATGTACAAAAATTCCTGATTATCTGGATCGGCACCTTCTTCCAGCAGGTTCTGATGGTGATTGACGCCGTGAAACGGGTACCCGGCGATTTTGTCGGTTTAGGCCGCACGTTAGGCATGCCGGATCGCAAAATCCTGTTCCGTATCGTGTTACCGGGCGCACTGCCGGGCATCTGGGATGCCCTGCGCATCAGTCTTGGCTGGGCGTGGACGTGGCTGGTGCTGGCCGAACTGGTGGCATCCACTTCGGGCCTCGGTTACCGCATCGTGGTGTCGCAACGTTTCTTCCAGACTGACACCATCATCGGTTACATCCTGCTGCTGGGTATTCTGGGTTTAATCAGCGATCAGATCATGCGTGCACTGGAGCGCGTTCTGTTCCGCTACAACAAGAGGCGTGCCTGATGTCGGTGTTAACCATTTCCCATCTGCACAAAAGTTTTCAGGTTGGCAGGCAAACGCGCGAGGTATTGCACGACATCAGCCTGACGCTGGCAGACAACGAATTTGTTTCGGTGGTCGGTACGTCCGGCTGCGGTAAAAGTACGTTGTTGTCAATTGCGGCCGGGCTTGAAGATTACGACAGCGGCGACGTTCAGGTGGACGGCAAAACCATTCGCGGCGCGGGCATTGACCGTGGCGTGGTGTTTCAGTCATACACCCTGCTGCCCTGGCTGACGGCGCGCCAAAACATTGAGTTTGCGCTGAAAGCCGCCGGATTCAACCGCGCACAATGTCGTGAAAAGGCCAGTGAGCATCTCGAACTGGTGCAACTGACATCGTTTGCTGATGCCTGGCCAGCGGAGCTTTCCGGCGGCATGAAACAGCGCGTCGCCATCGCCCGTGCACTGTCTTACCGCCCTAAAATCTTGCTGATGGATGAACCCTTTGGCGCGCTGGATGCCATGACCCGCCACCAGATGCAGGAATTACTGACCGGCATCTGGGAACAGCACCGGCTGACCGTCATGTTCGTCACACACGATATTGAAGAAGCGGTGTATCTGTCTGACCGTATTGTGGTGATGGGCCCCGGCACGATTGCGGCGACTTACAACGTGCCGCTACCCCGTCCGCGTCGTGAGGAACTGACCGCCAGCCCTGAATTCACCGACCTGCAACGCCAGGTTCTGCATACTATCCGCAGCGGCCATCCCCGCGCTGCACTGGCCTGATAACCGGAGATTGACCATGTCTGCACCTTTTCAAGCCGTGACTTTTCATGATCTGAGTGGTTCTTCCGAACTGCCAGCGGAGTTGTTCAAACGTACAGAAGCCGATTTATCCTTTTTCACCGAGCGCGTCGCGCCGATCATTGAAGCGGTGCGTACCGAAGGTGATGCCGCCCTGCGCCGTTTTGCCCGCGATTTCGACGGCGTTAGCGTGCCGCATATGAGCATTCTGGCGGAAGACACGGAATTCGAAACGGCATTCGAACGCCTCGATCCGCAGGTGGTGGAATCGATCCGCTTCGCCGTCGAAAACGTCCGTGCGTTCCATGAAGCACAAAAACCGGAAGATATGTGGATGAAAGAAATCCGCCCGGGCGCGTTTGCCGGTGACCGGCATGTGCCGATCGATTCCGTCGCCTGTTACGTGCCACGCGGTAAAGGCTCATTCCCGAGCGTATTACTGATGACCACCATTCCGGCGGTGGTGGCAGGCGTAAAACGCGCCATTGTCATTACCCCGCCGGGGCCGGATGGTAAAGTCGATGACGCCACGCTGGTGGCCGCACGTCTGGTTGGCATCACCGAAGTGTACAAATGCGGCGGCGCACAGGGCGTGGCAGCCGTGGCGTTCGGTACTGAAACCGTGCCGAAATGCCTGAAAATTGTCGGCCCCGGCAGCCCGTGGGTGGTGGCGGCCAAACGTCAGCTTTCCGGTCTTATCGACCCCGGTGTTCCGGCCGGTCCGAGCGAAAGTCTGATCCTCGCTGATGACAGTGTGGACGGCGCGCTGGCGGCGCTGGATCTGATTATCGAGTCTGAACATGGCCCGGATTCTTCGGCGTATCTGGTCACCAGCAGCCGTCGGGTCGCGGAACAGGCCATCGCCGCACTGCCCGGTTACTGGGCACAGCTCGACGAAAAACGGGCCGGATTCTCCCAGGCCGTATTGTGCGGAACGCATGGCGGCGTAGTGCTGACCGAAGATTTCGCTGCCGCCGTTGAATTTGTTAATCAGTACGCGCCGGAGCATCTGGAAATTCTGGCCGAGGAACCGATGGCTGTCATGGGCAAAATCCGTAATGCCGGTGAAATACTGCTCGGTAATTACACGCCGATCACGCTGGGCAATTTCGTTCTCGGACCGAATGCGGTTCTGCCGACTAACGGTGCCGCCAAAACTGTCGGACCTTTGTCTGTATTCGATTACATGAAACGGATCTCCGTAGGCTACGTCACCCGCGAAGGCTATCAGCCACTGGCCGATAAAGCGCACGCCTTTGCGTTGTATGAGGGATTCCCCGGCCACGCGCTGGCGGTATCGGCATTACGCACTGAGATCCTCAACAAAAAAGGCCAGTAATGATGAGCAATATGACGGGCAGTGAACCGCTGGCCGCGCAGGCGCGTCAGTTAGTGCAGGCGGGAGAATGGCAGCAGGCGGCGGACGTTTTGCGCCAGCTTATCGGCGAAGTGACCGGCGTGGCAGCCGGTCAGCTAACCATCAACCGCGATCAGTACAGCCTCAACTCCCTCAACGGCACCGTGACCCTTGATGATGGCCGCGCCCTGTTCTTCAAATATCACAATGAAGAAGGGGAAGATAAAACCATTGAGGAGTATTACAACGCGGAACTGTTGCGTGAAAGCGGCTTTCGGGTAGACGTGCCGGTGTATGCCTGCGGCGAGCCGGGACGGCAGATCCTGATGTACACCCTGCGTCATGACCGGCGCATGGCAGACATCTGCCGCGATATCGAACAACAACAGGCGTGGGATCAGGAAGCAGAAATTGAAGAAGCGCAGCGTCGCGCCGACCGCGATATTCTGACTCACACCCTGCCGACGCTGAAGCCCGGCCTGGTCAGTGCGGTGGCGGCCGAACCTGTCCATCAGTTGTTCTATCACCGTCTGATTTCTCCGGAAAACCCGGAAATCACTGCCGGTTTGGGTGGCCGTGTGGCCCGTTTTTACGTCGGTAAAACTTTCCGTCTGGAAGATGAAGAACTGGAATGGCAGACACTGAGCAACCTGCGCTGGGTGATCAACGGCGTGACCTATCAGCACAGCCTGCGGCAATTATTCACTGAAGCCGGGATCCGCCTGGCACCGGCAGCGCTGGCCGGCCACGGTGTGATTACCGCGCACGGTGATGCGCATAATGCGAATGTCTGGTACGACACTTCGGAGGAAATTCCGCAACTGGTCAGCTTCGACCCGGCGTTTGCCGGTCGCAATATTCCGGCGCTGCTGGCGGAAATAAAAGCCACCTTCCACAACATTTTTGCCCATCCGTTATGGTTGTATGAGCCTTCCCGTTGCGGCGAACTTTACAAAGTAACCGTCATGAGACGGGGTGACACATTATATGTCGATCATAACTGGCAGTTAACCCCGCTGCGCGCCGCATTTTTACGCGATAAAGGTGAGGAATACTGGCAGCCGTTACTGGCGCAACTCGCCCGCCGCGGCTGGCTGCCGCCCCACTGGCAGCGGATTTTCCGGCTCGCCATGTTCTGCTGCCCGACGCTGGTCCTTGATTTACGCGCCGGGGGGTTCAGCGGCCATACACAGACCAGTTCCGCCCTCGGGCTGGCGATGGCAATGATGCTCGGGAGCGAACCGGTTGAAGACACTGATGAATTCAGCGACTGGCTGGCGGGGATCAGCCCGGCGGAGCAACCATTATGATATCTCCTTTCTCCCTGCAACGTTTCTCGCTGCAAGGCAGGCGGGTGCTGATCACCGGCAGTTCACGCGGCATCGGTCAGGCACTGGCTGTTGGCATGGCACAGGCGGGGGCCCGCGTGACGGTCAGCGGACGCGATATCACCACCCTGAATACCGTTTGTGAGCAGATCCGCCGGCAAGGCGGTGATGCCACACCGCTGGTGCTGGATGTCACAAAACCCGCCACCTTTGCCGACGCTTTCGCCTCCCTGTCCGCGCCACCGGATGTGCTGGTTAATAATGCCGGTACCGAACAATTATGTCCCTCAATGGAGGTTGACGAAGTGCTATGGGATACCATTCTGACCACTAATCTCAAAGGCGCATTTTTCTGTGCCCAGGCCGCTGCGCGTCTGATGGCTGAAAACGGCGGCGGCAGCATTCTGAACTTGTGTTCCCTGACCAGCCAGGTCGGGGTGCCCGGCGCGGCTGCCTACGGTGCATCGAAATCGGCCATGGTTGGCCTGACACATACTCTGGCGACAGAATGGGCCGCCAGAAACATCCGCGTGAACGGCATCGGGCCGGGATATTTCAAAACAGATCTCACCGCTGAGTTTTATGATAACGCCAGCTGGTGCCAGCAGATGCAGGCAAAAATCCCGCTGGGAAGATTTGGTGAACTGGATGATTTGATCGGCGCAGCCGTGTTTCTGAGCAGTCCGGCAGCGGCCTATATCACCGGGCAGGTGTTGTATGTGGACGGGGGATACCTGGCGGGGATCTGATGTCAGACCGGACATCGAAGCGGTTTCTCACTTGCCGTGAGGGCTTTTTCGCTTGCAGCGTAGTGCAGGATTGAGACAATTTCGGTTTTTCAATAACAGTTATCACACAGCCTCTCATGCCTAAACCGACCAAAGAGGGCTATGACGGGCCCTCTTTGGAATCTCCACGTCTTAAACTGCGTGCTCCGCTCGCTGACAATGTTTCAGGTATCACAGCTATAGCCGCAAAATCCCGCCGCTGCGCGGTTCCCTACGTTCGGGTTACAACCCGCGTAAAAAGATACGCGGTTTTTCACCTCTCCGTCGGCGTGATTTTGGAACCGGCCGCAGCCTTCTACTTCACAACCTCACCTCTCTTGGTAAACCCGATCCGCCATTTTCTCTACCCGCGAAATCGCCGCATACAACGTCTCTGCCGTCACCTGCCCCGGCATATTCTCCATATCTGGCGCGTGCAGTGATGCCTGCACAATACTTTCCAGCTCATCCTCATTGAGATCTGCTATCTCACTCAGACGCAGCGGCACCGCGCAGGCCTGAGCAAGTTTGATCGCTTCCAGCAATTCCTCATTGCTGCGGTTTTCCAGCGCCAGCAGACACAGGTTGCCGAAACCGACCAGCAGGCCGTGGCCAAATTCGCGGGTTTTATCACACACCGTAAAACCTTCATAGATGGCGTGGGAAGCAGCGGCGTGCGCCCCGCTGCTCATCAGCGATGTCAGGCCCGCAAACATGAAAATGGCATCAAGCACCTGATCAAGTTCGGCGTTCGGTTTACCGGCACGGACCGCGTCGCAGGCCGCAGGGCCGTAAGATGCGATCAGGTCATAGCAGATCCGGCTGTTGGCACTGGAAGAACGTGCGACGCCGCTCAGCTGACCGTGATGAGTGCTGATGGCGCGAAATTCATACCATTTCGCCAGCGTGTCCCCAAGTCCAGCCGCCAGCCAGCGCAAAGGTGAAGCGGCCAGAATTTCGCTGTCGATAATCACTGCAGCCGGTGCCTGTGACAGCGGGAATAAATCCCGGAAATGACCGTCGTCGTGATAACGGATGGTCAGCGGTGTGACGGCCGCGCAGGTCGCAGCAATCGTTGGGATCGTGACGACCGGCACGTTAGTTTCTGCGCCAACCGCTTTACAGGTATCAAGAGATTTACCGCCGCCCACGGCAATCACAATATCGGCTTTTTTATCTTTAACGATTTTCGCCAGACGGCTGATATGACGCTCGCTGCTTTCACCGCCGAACCATTCACTGCCGGCAAGTTCCACGGCAGAACCTTCCAGCTGATGACGGATTTTATCCCCCACGACGGCCAGTGACTGATGCCCGCCAATCACCAGCGCACGCGTGCCCAGCAGTGCGCAAATGTCACCAAGCTGAGAGATAACGCCGGGCCCGCGCAGAATTTGTGCCGGGAAGATAATATTCTGTGCCTGCATAACTGCCTCTTCGTAATGTTGTGTTTGACGGATCGGATGAAAATGCTCAAAGGATCTTTCTGTTCATTCAACTGCTTATGGCTGAAGACGTAACAAATGCGGCCCCAGCTGGCTGACCGACGTGCAACCAAGCTGCGCGATTGTGCGGTCAACTTCCTGCAAAATAATCTCCAGTGCCCGTTGCGCACCCGCCTCACCGGCTGCGGCGACGCCATACAGCATCGGTCTGCCGAGCAGGACCGCATCCGCACCGAGCGCCAGTGCTTTAACGACATCAGTGCCACGACGAAAGCCACTGTCAATAAGGATCGTCGCCTGCGAACCGCACAGTGTGCGGATGTCCGGCAGCACTTCAAGCGCACTCACCGAGCCGTCAAGCTGACGTCCGCCGTGGTTTGACAACACAATGCCATCGGCTCCGCTCGCAAAAGCAAGTTGTGCATCTTCCGGCGACAGGATCCCTTTGATCAACAAGGCGCCCTGCCACTGACTGCGGATCCAGCGCAGAGTTTCCCAGCTGAGACGGGTATCCATCTGCGCCGAGAAGTAGCTCGCCCCACCCGCCCCGCGTTGCTTATCCGCCGGAACATAGGGTTTGAGATTGCCGAACCCGGGCATTCCCGCCGGTTTTAAGGTTCGCCATACCCAACCCGGATGCAGCGCAACATCAAGCATGCTCCAAAGCGATAGCTTCATTGGCCGCCGGTAATTACGCTTATCTTTTTCACGGTTACCGAAATGCACCGCATCAACCGAGACCACCAGCGTGGTGCAACCGGCCGCTTTCGCGCGCGCCAAAAGTCCGGCAGTGACGGCACGGTCTTTGAGCACATACAACTGAAACCAATGCTGCGGCAGGTTTTCTGCCGCGATTTCTTCAACCGATGCAGTTGAAACGGTGCTCTGGATATAACCGATACCCGCATGTTTCGCTGTACGGGCCAGCATGGCATCCGCACCGAAACGCAACATGCCGTTATAGCCGGTCGGCGCAATCAGCAACGGCGCTGAAAGGCGCTGTCCGCACACCGTGACGGATAAATCGCGCTGGCTGGAATCGTTCAGCACCGGCGGAATAAAGCGCCAGCGCCCGAAAATCTCCCGGTTGTCTTTCAGCGTTTGTTCATCATCCGCCCCGCCTTCGACATAGCTGAATGCAAAACGGGGCAATGCGCATTTCGCCTGCCGGCGCAAATCGTCAATGTTCAGCGCAACACGTTTCACGCTGCCCCCTCCGCCAGGATACATTTCAGGCTGTCGATAAACTGACGGTTATCCTGTTCATTACCGATGGACACGCGGATCCAGTTTTCATAACCGGTTTCCCGCCAGGGTTTGATAATTACACCGAAACTAAGCAAGCGTTGTGCCAGTTCTGTGGCCGGGCGGCCGCAATCAAAGAAGAGGAAGTTGGCATACGATGAGGCGACGTTAAAACCAAGCGAGGTAAGTTCTGTCGCAACGCGTCCGCGCTGCGTGCTGACCAGCGCAATGCTCTCGCGGACATGATCTTTATCCCGCAATGCCGCCACGGCAGCGATCTGCGCCGAACGGTTGATGTTGAAAGGCGTACGCACTCTGTCCAGCAGGTTAACCAGTTCAGGATGACTGGCTAAACCATACCCCACCCGCAACCCGGCCAGCCCGTACGCTTTCGAGAAAGTCCGCAGCACGATCCACGGTCGTGGCTGGTCAGCCAGTACGCGCAGACTATCAGGGTATTCAGGATCGGTTTCGCAATATTCGAAATAGGCTTCGTCAATCACCAGCACACAATCCGCTGGCGCGGCATTAATGATACGGGCGAATCCTTCCCGGTTGAGCATGCAGCCCACCGGATTGGAAGGGTTGCTGAAAATCAACATCTTCGCCGGTCCGGACAGCGCGTTTTCCCAGGCTTCGATATCAAATTCCTGCTGTGCATTAACACCCACCATGGTGACATCGGCACCCATCATGCGCGGGAAGATTTCATGTAAACCAAACGAGGGGATCAGCGTGACCACGCGGTCGCCGGGGCTAAGAAACGCCAGCGCCAGCATATGCAGAATGTCTTCCGAACCGTTGCCGATAACAATATTTCCGGCTGCCACCCCGGTATCTGCTGCCAGCGCATCACGCAGCGCCATGCTTGATGCATCAGAATAAATCGCACTGAAACAGGCGTCCGCTTCTAATGCGGCCCTCGCCAGCGGACTGGCACCCAACGGATTTTCATTACTGGCCAGTTTGGCAACATGCGTCACGCCATATTTTTTTTGCACAGCCTCTGCCGCAAGCCCGGCGTTATAAGCGCTCAGCGACCGTGCTGCGGGCCTTGCCAGTTTTTCCAGGAGCTGTTGCTGTTTTTCAAATACCGAATCAGAAACTGCCAGATCTGAAGCCATTATTCACCTCACGCTGCTAAGTTGCTCCCGAGTATGCCGTAAATCAGCGGTGTTTTACGCCTCTTTTTGCAGCATTTTCCGAATACTTTAGAAACAAAACGGGCAACGGCCTGCGCCGCTGCCCGTGAGTATTGTTCAATTTAATTTCCTGACGTATTAATCACTTACAGTGATGACTTGCCAGGCATCGGCAAATTCAGATGATGGCGTTCAGCACAGTCTTGTGCCTGTTCATAACCAGCATCTGCATGGCGCATCACCCCTGTCGCCGGGTCATTCCACAGCACACGTTCAAGACGGGCATCTGCTTCTCGGGTACCGTCAGCAACGATCACCATTCCGGCGTGCTGTGAGAATCCCATTCCGACGCCACCGCCGTGATGCAGACTCACCCAGGTTGCGCCGCCCGCCGTATTAAGCAATGCGTTCAGCAGCGGCCAGTCAGAAACCGCATCAGAACCGTCTTTCATGGCTTCCGTTTCACGGTTTGGTGAGGCAACAGAACCGGTGTCGAGATGGTCACGACCGATAACAACCGGTGCTTTCAGTTCACCGTTACGGACCATTTCATTGAATGCCAGACCGGCAAGGTGGCGCTCGCCAAGACCCAGCCAGCAGATCCGCGCCGGTAACCCCTGGAAGGCAATGCGTTCACGCGCCATATCCAGCCAGTTGATGAGGTTTGCGTTGTCCGGGAACAGTTCCTTCAGTTTTGCGTCGGTTTTGTAGATATCTTCCGGGTCACCGGAAAGCGCCACCCAGCGGAACGGACCTTTACCTTCGCAGAATAGCGGACGGATATAGGCCGGCACAAAGCCCGGAAAATCAAAGGCATTTTCCACGCCTTCGTCTTTGGCAACCTGACGGATGTTGTTGCCATAATCGACAGTCGGAATGCCCATAGCATGAAAATCGAGCATTGCCTGAACATGTCTGGCCATTGACGCACGGGCAGCTTTCACCACCGATTGCGGATCTGCCTGCCGCGCATCCTGCCATTTTTCCAGGCTCCAGCCTTCCGGCAGGTAACCGTTCAACGGGTCATGTGCCGAGGTCTGATCAGTGACAATATCCGGGCGCAGACCGCCTTCTTTCGCGCGGGCAACCAGTTGTGGCATCACCTCTGCGGCATTGCCCAGCAGGCCGACGGAAATGGCTTTTTTCTCAGCGCAGGCTTTTTCAATCATGGCCAGCGCTTCATCAATGCTGTGTGCTTTGTAATCGAGATAGCGGGTGCGCAGACGGAAATCGATGCGCGACTCCTGGCATTCAATCGCCAGCACGCAGGCTCCGGCCAGTACGCCAGCCAGTGGCTGAGCGCCGCCCATGCCGCCCAGACCGGCCGTCAGGATCCATTTGCCACGCAGGTCACTGTTGTAATGTTGACGCCCCGCTTCCGCGAAGGTTTCATAAGTGCCCTGCACGATGCCCTGCGCACCGATATAAATCCAGGAACCGGCAGTCATCTGGCCGTACATCATCAGGCCGGCTTTATCCAGTTCATGAAAGTGATCCCAGTTTGCCCAGTGCGGGACAATGTTGGAATTGGCAATCAGCACGCGCGGTGCATCAGTATGCGTGCGGAAAACGCCGACCGGCTTGCCGGATTGCACCAGCAGCGTTTCGTCTTCACGCAGCTTACGTAAACTGTCGAGAATGCCTTCAAACGCCGGCCAGTTGCGCGCCGCTTTACCGATACCGCCATAAACCACCAGATCTTCCGGACGCTCAGCGACATCCGGATCGAGATTGTTCTGGATCATGCGGTATGCCGCTTCAATCAGCCAGTTCTGACAGCTCAGTTCCGTGCCCTGTGGCGCACGGATAACGCGGGCAACGGCCGTTTTTTGTGGAGCGTTCATCGTCGTTTCCTTCTCTAAAATAAGGGGTTATAAATCAGTCGGTATAAGACAAAATTGCTCAGGCAAAGCTTGGCAGCAGCGCTTCAATCGCAGCAGGCCAATGCTCGCGGGAAGCCCAAAGACGCATCATTTCAACGTCCGGTGCCATCAGGCGGTCTTTTTCAAGAAACGCTACGTTTTCACGGATCGCTTTCATTTCATTTTCCAGCGTGGCTGAACTGCGCAGCGGACGATGGAAATCAATACCTTGTGCGGCGGCCATCGCTTCTATGCCTACGACCACACTGGTGTTAAAACACATGTCCCCCAGACGGCGGGCGGCATAGGTGGCCATGGATACATGATCTTCCTGATTCGCCGAAGTCGGCAGGCTGTCAACGCTGCCCGGATGCGCCAGCGATTTGTTTTCCGACGCCAGAGCCGCTGCGGTAACCTGCGCAATCATGAAACCTGAATTCACACCACCGTCATTAACCAGAAACGCAGGCAAACCGGAAAGCCCGGTATCGAGCAGCAGCGCCATACGGCGTTCGGAAATCGCACCGATCTCAGCGACGGCCAGCGCAATGATATCGGCGGCAAAAGCCACCGGTTCGGCATGGAAGTTACCACCGGAAATCACATCACCGTTTTCGGAAAATACCAGCGGGTTATCGGAGGCCGCATTCGCTTCGATGCGCAGAATGCGCGCAGCGTGGTGCAGATTATCCAGACAGGCCCCCATCACCTGCGGTACACAGCGGATGGAGTAAGGATCCTGTACCCGGCCGCAATCCGCATGAGACGTGACAATGTCACTACCTGAGAGAATAGCGGTCAACGCGGCTGCAACCCCCATCTGCCCCTGCTGCCCCCGGGCTTCGTGAATCCGCGCATCCAGCGGTTTCACTGAACCTTTAATCGCTTCGAGCGACAATGCGCCCGCCACCAGCCCGGCAGAAAATACACGTTCGGCCTCAAACAGGCCGGACAGTGCAAGAGAAGTGGAAACCTGAGTGCCGTTCAGCAGTGCCAGCCCTTCTTTCGGACCGAGTTCAAACGGCTTCAGACCCGCCGTCGCCAGACCGTCAGTTGCCGACATTTTTACGCCTTGTGCCGTAACCTGACCCTCGCCAATCAGCATCAGGGAAAGATGTGCCAGCGGTGCTAAGTCACCGGATGCACCCACAGAGCCTTTCTCAGGAATACAGGGATAAACCCCGGCATTAAACAAAGCAATCAGCGCATCGATAATCTCAATACGGATACCGGAATGGCCGCGCGACAGACTCAGCACTTTGGTCGCCATCACCAGACGCACCACGTTATCCGCCAGATCCTTGCCGATCCCGACGCTGTGTGACAACACCAGATTGCGTTGCAGTTCCGCCAGACGTTCCGCCGGAATACGCGTTTGGGCCAGCTTGCCGAAACCGGTATTGATGCCGTAAACCACTTTTCCTGATTCAACAATGCGGGTGACCGTTTCCTGTGACGCCAGCACGCCCGCGCGCGCCTCCTCAGCCAGTTCAAGGCGAACATTGCCCTGATAAATCTTGCGCAGCATCGGCAGATCAACATGACCCGGTTGCAGGCGGCAAAGGGTTAACACATGGGATGAAGAAGCCATAATCTATTCCTGTATAGACAAGTTAAACCGGAAGTAAACCCGGCGAAGGACTCAGCCCGCCGGGTATATATGTATTACATGACGAATCAAAAACCTGTTATCTGCAGACACATGGCAACGAAATCAGTGTTCGATTGTCTGCATCGTTTCGGTCCGAATTTCTTCGGTAACCTGCGCTTTCAGCGCCATAAATTCCGGCGAGGTTTTCAGGGTATAGTCCCGCGGATGCGGGAAATTAACCGCCACCTCGGTTTTGATCCGCCCCGGTCGCGCACTGAAAATCGCCACTTTGTTGGCCATAAAAATGGCTTCATCAATATCGTGCGTCACGAACAACACGGTTTTGCGTGAGGATTCCCAGATCGATAACAGCAGTTCCTGCATCATCACGCGGGTCTGGTTATCCAGGGCGCCAAAAGGCTCATCCATCAGCAAAATTTTTGGATCATTCGCCAGCGCGCGGGCGATGGCGGTACGTTGCTGCATCCCGCCGGAAAGCTGACGCGGGAAATGCTGCTCAAAACCCCGCAGCCCGACCTTATGAATAAAGTAGTCGCTGCGTTCTTTTTGCGCTGCCTTACTTACACCACGCTCCTGCAAACCAAAACAAATGTTTTGCTCAACGGTCAGCCAGGGGAACAAGGTATAACTTTGAAAAACCATGCCACGATCGGCACCGGGTCCCTCCACGCGTTCACCGTCTAACCACACTTCGCCACGCGTCGGTTGATCCAGCCCGGCAACAATACGCAGTAATGTAGATTTACCGCAGCCGGAAGGCCCGAGGATGGTGATAAAGTCGTTTTCATTAACCTGATAATCCACCGGTAACAGCGCCTGTGTTTTCTCACCCTGCGGACCGGTAAAGATACGTTCAACCTGACGGACACTCAGTTTCGGATGGCTCATCACAATGAACTCCATACAAACAGGCGACGGTTGGCCGCTTTGAACAACAGATCGGAGAGCAAACCAATGCAACCAATCACGATAATGCCGAAGATCATTTGCCCGGTATTGAGCAGCGCCTGGCTGTTAACAATCATATGACCGATACCGCTTGAAGAGCCGATAAGCTCTGCCACAATCACGTAAGTCCACGCCCAGCCAAGCACGAGGCGCAGCAACTCGGCTATTTCCGGTGCCGCACCGGGAATGATTACCCGGCGCACGACACTCCGGTTGGTTGCGCCTAATGTATACGCAGCTTCGACCAGATCACGCCGCGCTGCACCTACGGTCACCGCCACCATCAGGGTTATCTGGAAAAAAGAGCCAATGAAAATCACCAGTATTTTCTGCATTTCACCAATACCCGCCCACAGGATCAGCAACGGCACAAATGCTGACGCAGGCAGATAACGGCAAAACGATACAAACGGCTCGAAAAAAGCCTCAATCAGTTTGTAAGACCCCATGAAGATGCCGAGCGGAACGGCAATGGCGCAAGCCAGAATAAATCCACCCAGCACCCGCATGACGGTCATGCCGATGTCGGTTGTAAAATCAAAATCGGTAAACAGTAAAATACCTTCCTGCAACATACTCGCCGGACTGGCAAGAAATGTGGCGGAGACGAGGCCGGTAAACGTCACCAGCGCCCATACGGCAAAAAACAGCACAAAGAAACAGAACCCGAGGAACACGCGATGCCGCGCGGCAACCGGCCGCAAAGGCACCATCATGGGGTTATGCCAGACTTTTTTGCTTGCCGGCAACGGTGCCGGCTCACGTAAGGCTGACTCTGTCGTCATGGGTTGTTCTGCTGCCTGACTGACAGGAGTGTTCATATCGCCGTCCTTCATTGCTATTTCACATACTTCGCGTCATAGAGTGTGTTGATGTCCGGCGTTTTACGCAGAATTTTCATCTCCGTCAGCAGTCGCGCCGCTTCGTTAGTGAAGGTCACAATCTCACCGCTGAAGAATTTCTTATTGGCATCCCGATCCTGCCAGCGCAGATAACTGGATTCTTCTGCAAACTGTTTTCCGGTCTCTTTCGCCGCTGCGCCCATGATTTCGTTGGACTTTTCCGGTTCGTTCTTAATCATATCCAGCGCTTCAAAATAGCTGTTCACCAGCGCCTGCGCGGCTTTTGGGTTTTTATCCAGCCAGGCTGGCGTACAGCCCAGCGTGTCCATGACCATCGGATAGTCCAGCGTGGTTGCCAGAATTTTTCCTTTGTCCGGGCTCTGACGGATGGTGGAAAGGTAGGGTTCGTAAGTCACGGCGGCATCATTCTGTCCGGCAATAAAGGCATGTGCGGCGGCGTCCGGCCCGAGAGTGGCGAGTTTGACGTCTTTCATCGTCATGCCGTTTTTATCCAGGATCCACGCCAGCAGGAAATAAGAAGACGTGCCCGGGGCATCCACGCTGATGGTTTTGCCTTTCAGGTCGCTGACTTTGCTGATGCCATTGCGTACGGCAATACCGTCCGCGCCGTAGGATTTGTCCAGCTGTACGATCTGTTTGATCGGCACGCCGCTGGCGTTCCAGGTTAAATAGGTTTCAACCGTGGTCGCCGCACATTGCAGGGAACCGGAAGCGATGGCCAGATGACGCGACTGCTGGGGCACCATTTTTAACGTGACATCCAGACCGTTCTTTTTAAAGATGCCTGCTTTGTCTGCCAGTGTCAGGGGGGCAAACCCCGTCCAGCCCGAAATACCCACAGCAACCGGCGTATCGGCCGCCTGCGCCGCACTGACAGCCATACTGCCCAGCGCTACTGCCAGCCCTAACAACGACAACGAACGTTTCAGTACAACCCTGGTAATCTTGTTGCTCATCTGCCACTCCTGCCAATATGCCTGTCTCGGGGAAATGCCTGTGACTGTCAAACGCCGCAAGCAAATTACGCTACTGTATATTCTTGTCTATACAAGTGAGTCGAAAATAACAAAGCAAGCTTTATGCCAGTTTATGCTGATGCCGTTTTGCCACATCCGGCGCCGGTTACGCCTCGTCCCATGCGGGCTGGTGAATCAATTCAGTGCGTTGCATGCTCCCTTTTAGCGCAACCCTGCAGGGTATTTATCGTGTAATGGCCGCCCATAACAGCAGGCCTCTCTGTACCTGATCAACAGGGGTCAGACTCACCGATGCCTGTCGCGATGCTGCCGCTGTTTCAGACCAGTAATATCCCTCGCCCGCCCGCAGGGGCTGGCCATCTGCCTGTTGCCACGTCCCGCTGATAACATAAACCACCCCGCCGTTTTCACGGGTCACATGAAGATGTTGTTGCGCGGTAACCACCCGTGACACACATTCAGTCCGTCGCGTCATGATGTTAAAATCGGTCGTCACACCGCCCAGAAGACGGGCACTGAGCGCACTATCACCGCTGAAGGCAAACGGCTCACCGGTAACATTGAGTAAGTGATCAACCTCAGGCGGTGCCTGCAGATGCACGCCCTCCCCGTTCAGCAAAGTGATGGAGCGGTCAATGCCGGGAAATGCCGAGAACGGCCCGTCCTGTGCGATAGTGGCAATGCTGGCGCGCCAGTCAAAATCATGACTACCGGCAGGAAAACTGAAGATTTCACGGGTCTCGCCACCGCCGTTACGCCATGGGCTGACCGGCAGTTCATCGAAGGCAAAATGGTGCCAGGCGATCATGCGGCATCCTCCGCAAGATGGCGGAGAAGTGTCAGAAAATCCGCCGCCGCAGCCTGTTGTTGCTCATGCTGGCCGTCCACAATGCGCGGTACGCCGCCAACATACACATCACGAATTTGTCCGGCATTACCGGCGAATAACCAGCGGTTAAGCAGTTCATGATTTTTTGCCGCAGCGAGATAAGGATCCTGCCCGTCGAGCACCAGCCAGTCGGCACGATAGCCGACAGAAAGCTGCCCGATGGCCGCGCCGCAAGCCTGCGCGCCGCCCTGTAATGCCTGCGTGTAAAGCACATCGCCCACCGAGTTTTGCGCTGAAGTCGTCAGCCGGTTACGCCGCTGGTCACGCAGGCGTTGCCCGTATTCAAACCAACGCAGTTCTTCAACCACATTCAGGGAAACATGGCTGTCGGAACCGATGCCCCAATGCCCTGACTGTGCCAGATAATCGACGCCGGGAAAAATCCCGTCCCCCAGATTAGCCTCAGTAGTCAGGCACAACCCCGCGACTGCTCCGCTGTTTGCCATACTTGCCAGCTCGAAACGGTCAGCGTGCGTGGCGTGGATCAGGCACCAGCGGGAATCAATATCCAGATTGTCATACAGCCAGGAAATCGGACGCTGCCCGCTCCAGCCCAGACAATCGTTCACTTCTTTCTGCTGCTCGGCGATATGAATATGCACCGGCAGGGTTTTATCGCCGGACTGCAACACCTGCTGCATTTGCTCAAGGGTTACGGCGCGCAGGGAATGGAAGCACAACCCCTGATTTTGCAGGCTTTTACCACTGAGCCGTTTACGGATAATTTCCTGTTGCCTGAGATAACTGTCCGTATCCTGAATAAACCGTTTCTGTCCGGCCTGTGCCGGTTGTGCGCCAAATCCGGCATAACTGTAAAGCACCGGTAGCATGGTCAGCCCGATGCCGGTTTGCGAGGCGGCTTCACTGAGATGCGCGGCCATTTCGCCGGGGTCGGCATAAGCCTGTCCGCTGATATCATTATGCAGATAGTGGAATTCGGCCACCTGTGTGTAGCCACCTTTCAGCATTTCTATGTAGAGCTGACGCGCAATGACACCCACCTGCTCAGGTGTAAGGCGCTGCACCATGCGGTACATCAGATCACGCCAGGTCCAGAAACTGTCCTGAGGATCCCCGGCGATTTCCGCCAGTCCGGCCATCACCCGCTGAAATGCATGCGAATGGAGGTTCGGCATGCCCGGAACCACCGGGCCGGAAAGGGGCAGACAACCCTGCGGATCGCCGTCCGGGATCACCGCAGTCAGCATTCCGGCAACATCGACATCCAGCCGCACGTTGTGCGCCCAGCCATCAGCAAGTAAAGCGCGTGGAGCAAAATAAGCAGGCATGACAGCATTCCTGAGCAGTAAGAAGAAACATAAACGCAATTTTATGGAAACAATTGCAAAACTTTTAAGCGACTTGTCTATACATATACATATGCCTGATTGCGCTGTAAACTTGCAACAACCCTTTTTTTATAAATTTCGTTTTCTGTCACGCCCTTTCCGTTTACTTTCCTCTGATGGAAACTGCCGGGCGGACAGGCAAACTTTCCCAATATTTCTGGAATTTCATTGAGTGAGGTAAGAGTCATGTCGGAGCCCATACCACTTTTGCAAAATGGTGCCGTGCCACAGCAGGGAGTGTCGCAGCAGACATTGTCTGAACTGGCGGCCGCGATGAGCGATACACCCGCGCCAATTTATCAGCGGGTTAAACAGGCGATCATCAGCCAAATCCGCGCCGGTGTCTGGAAACCGCATCAGCGGGTGCCGTCTGAAAGTGAACTGGTCAATGAGATTGGCGTCAGCCGGATGACCATCAACCGTGCCCTGCGCGAACTCACCAGCGAGGGATTTTTGATCCGCATGCAGGGCGTCGGAACCTTCGTGGCCGAAGCCAAGGCTTATACCCCGATGCTGGAAGTGCACAACATTGCCGATGAAATTGCCCGGCGCGGTCATCGTCATGACAGCAAGATTCTGGTGTGCGAGGCACGCCTGGCCGACGCTGATCAGGCGCTGCAACTGGGTATCGCCACGGGTACGATGATATTTTATTCGCAGATTGTTCATTACGAGAACAACGTACCGGTGCAGATTGAAGACCGTTTTGTGAACCCGGAAACCGCCCCCGATTATCTGCAACAGGTGCTGAACAAGCAGACACCCTATACGTATCTGATGGAAATCGCGCCGCTGACGGCGGGTGAACATCGCGTTGAAGCCATCAGTGCCAGCGATGAGCAGCGCGAATTGTTGCAACTTAATGAACATGAGCCTTGCCTCCTGATCCACCGCCGGACCTGGAGCGGCAGCCGCGTAGTGACTTCCGCGCGTCTGATTTATCCGGGTTCCCGTTATCAATTATTTGGACGTTTCACCAGCCATGGCTGATTCCGGCACACCTTAATGGCGGCTTTGCATGGCCGCTATCGCTTCGTTCGAATTTTGGAAGACGTCTCGTAATAAGAAAAAACTATCGCTGGCTGACTTGCCGGTTTTACCGTTATGGGTTAGGTTGACTTTAGTTGTCTATACAAGATGAATTCAGCCTGGAGCCTGTCATGCCGGTAGCAATATCCCCTTCTTTTTCCTCCGAGCCGCCTGCGCGTTGTGACAGCGTATGGCGTGGTGCCACCCTGGTGACCATGCAGGACGGGCATTACAACCTGATTGAAAACGGCGCGATTGCGGTCGCAGGCGGGAAGATCGTCTGGACCGGCCCCGCCCGAGATTGTCCGGTTTTCGCAGGCGCCACACAGCATGAATTCGAGGGAGGGATCATCACCCCGGGCTTCGTTGACTGCCATACGCATCTGGTATTTGGCGGTGACCGAAGCGCAGAATTTGAACAGCGACTGAACGGCGTCAGCTATGCGGAAATTGCTGCAGGCGGTGGCGGTATTCTGTCCACCGTGAATGCGACCCGTGAGGCCACTGAAGATGAACTTCTGGCACAGGCGCTGTTCCGTTTACAACCGTTGCTGGCCGAAGGCGTGACCTGTGTTGAGATTAAATCCGGTTACGGACTGAGCGTAGAAAGTGAACTGAAAATGCTGCGGGTGATCCGCCGGTTGGGCGTCATGCTGCCGGTCGACGTGAAATCCACCTGCCTTGCCGCCCATGCCCTGCCGCCGGAATTCAAAGGATGCGCGGATGACTATATAGATCTCATCTGCAACACATTGCTGCCAGTCGTTGCCAGTGAAAATCTGGCCGACGCCGTCGATGCCTTTTGTGAACACCTGGCATTCTCACCGGACCAGGTTGAACGGGTTTTTAATGCCGCAGAAGCCTTAGGTTTGCCGGTAAAATTACACGCCGAGCAACTGTCTTCGCTGCATGGCAGCGCGCTGGCGGCAAAACATCATGCACTGTCAGCCGACCATCTGGAATACGCCACGGACGAAGATGCGCAGGCCATGGCCGCCGGCGGCACCGTCGCGGTATTACTGCCGGGGGCATATTATTTGCTGCGCGAAACGCAATGCCCGCCTGTGGAGGCGTTCCGCAAACATCAGGTGCCGATGGCGCTGGCCAGTGATGCTAATCCGGGCACATCGCCTGCGCTTTCTTTGCGTCTGATGCTGAATATGGGGTGTACGTTATTCCGACTGACGCCTGAGGAAGCACTGGCCGGGATCACCTGCCACGGTGCGTGCGCGCTCGGTTTACAGGAAACACACGGCACGCTGGAAGCGGGAAAAGTTGCTGATTTTATACACTGGCCGCTGTCACGTCCTGCGGAACTGGTTTACTGGCTGGGTGGTCAGTTGCCCTGCACTGTTGTCTATCGTGGAGAAGTACGAGGAGAGTTCCGTTCATGAGTCTTTCAACTGCTAATGTTATCGCTGAGCCATACCATTTTACCCTGGGTACCGCGCCGTTACTGATCAGCATTCCCCATGCAGGGACGCAGCTTACGCCAGAAGTGGCCAGCGGTCTGAGCGATGCCGCTCTTCCGCTTTCCGATACCGACTGGCATATCCCGCAGCTGTATGATTTTGCGCGTTCACTGGGTGCCAGTATTCTGGTCGGCCAGTATTCACGGTTCGTTATCGACCTGAACCGGCCTGCTGACGATAAACCGTTATATACCACCGCCACGACAGGTTTATACCCCGAGACGCTTTTTGACGGACGCGAGACCTTTAAACCAGGCATGACGCCGGCAGACACTCAGCGCCAGCAATATCTCGATCAAATCTGGCAACCCTATCACCAGAAAATACAGTCAGAACTGGCGCGTATGAAACAGGAATCCGGCTATGCGCTGCTGTTTGATGCACATTCGATTGCGTCAGTGATACCGCGTCTTTTCGACGGCCGGCTACCGGATCTCAATCTGGGCACCAACAGCGGCGCAAGCTGTTCACCGGCGCTGAGTGAAATTCTCGACAGAACCTGCCAGCAACAAACCCGCTTCAGTCATGTGCTTAATGGTCGGTTTAAAGGGGGATATATCACGAGAGCTTATGGTCAGCCTGACCGGGATATTCATGCCGTTCAGCTTGAGCTGGCGCAGGTGAATTATATGGAGGAGATTGAACCGTTTTCGTATTCACCTGACAAGGCGGCCGAATTACAGGTGTTGTTGAGGCAGTTGCTGGAGAGAATGGTGGATTGGGGGACGGACAGCTATAAACAAGGCGCTGGTTAATTTCACTTTTCGCTGGCCGCTAAGGATAGCCGCTAAATCCCGCCGCTGCGCGGTTCCCTTCGTTCGGGTTATAACCCGCGTAAAAAGACACGCGGTTTTCCACCTCTGCCTCCGGCGGTATTTGGAAACGGCCTCAGGCTTCTACGTCGCAACCTTACTTGTTTTGTTTTTTTAAAAGCCAGGGGCGATTCAGAAAGCTTGCTGAACGGAGCGGCCTGGAGACCAAAGGCTCCAGGACCGAGTGAAGGAACCGCAACGCGGCAAGATTTCCAGCCTGTCACTGCGGTACCTGAAACATAGCCAGCGAGCGAAGCGCGCAGTGAAAAAGCGCGGAATCCGGAGGGCGCGCGCTTACGCGTCCTCTGGGCCAGTTTGGGCGGCGAGCCCAAGGTCTTGAGGTTTAACCGTCATAACCGCTGTTAAGAAACCGAAATCATCTCGATTCAGCTTTCGCGGCGAGCAAGAAACCGCCCTAATGCCCGGTCTGGCATTACTTAAAGTCCGCATACGGCACTAACGGTTCCGGTGGCATATCCAGATCCCCTTGCCAGCCGCTCATCGAGTATCTCGCGTACAGCAGGAAATGGCTTGGCGTATAATCCTTCGCTTGCTGAATATCAATTCCCCCGCCGATGGTCCAGTGAGAACTGACACGCCGTTCAACCAGTGCCTGCAACGTGTAACCAAAACCAGAACCACTACTGCCGGTTTCAATGGCATTTTTATCCGGTAATGAATCCGGGATCAGATTCTGGATCGGATAACGTTTTTGATCGCTGGTTGAGGAGCGAGACCAGGAGACGGAACCGCCGAGTTGCCATGACCAGTTCTCCGTGCGCTGCCGGTAATTCACCGGTACGGCAAGCGAGAAATATTGTTGCGGACTGTAGTATCCCCCCTGTCCCAGGGTGTAGCCGCTAAGGTCTTTCTGATAATGCCAGAGCATGGAGCTGAGGCCCACCGTCGCGCGGCGGTTATCTTCGTTGATAACCTTGTAGTAATACCCCCCCATCAGGCGTTCGCGGGTATTGTCTTCGACATTTTCACCGGTCAGCTGATGCGCGCTGAGGTCAGCCCACACCCCGTTGGCCAGCCCCTGATCGTAACTTAACCCAAGGCTGGCACCGGTTGCGCGAACGCCGCCCCAGGTGGTGCCGGTGCCCGGATCTTTTGCGCCAGCGAAAGAAAGTAACGAACTGGACACCGGACGGCGTGAAACCGTGGTCGTCCAGCCGATATCACCCCAGTCTCCGCTGTAAGCCAGCCCGCCTACCCAGTCAACCACCGGGAAACCCAGCGGCGTGGTGCCTAAATCCCCTTTCCATTGTTCATTTTCCCAGCCCGCGCCAAGGCTGACACCGTTAGCGGTCTGGCTGCGATATCGGCGGCAGTTCTGATCACGACAGGTGCCGAAACTGGCTTCGTAATTACCGTTTTCGTTATCAAAAGTTCCGGCATCCATACGCACCCAGTCGGCCCGCAGGAATCCCCGCCCCTGATACACCGGCATATCTGCCTGCAACATGGTGGTGTTGGCGGTGAGATCAGATTTGCCCGGCGTACCGCTCGAGGTCCACGAATCCGTATCCACCGTGAAATTGATATCCTGCTGACGGTAAAGATCACCTGCGTCAGAGCGGATACCGCGTTTCAGCCAGTCATCCGCCGGATTGTTGCGGATCAGACGTGTATAACTGTCATTGTCCTGTGGCGTTTTGTCGGTGATGCCACTGGCGACCATCGCCTGCCCGTAATCCTGACGCGCCAGTTCTGGCTCGCCGAGCTGCTGTTCAAGGCTGGCGGCATTGCGATAAATCAGTGCCTTGTCTTGTCCGGCCGGTTGTGAACGCGCAGCCGTTTTCAATGGCTGCATCAGCGCAAAGGCCCGGGTCGTGTCACCAACATCACGCCAGGCCATGGCGATCTGCAGTTGCTGATTGAGGCTCAGGTCATGCAGATCAGCCTGCTGCAACTGCTGTTTCGCCTGCTGCGTATGACCTGCGGCCAGTGAAGCATCGATAGCGGCCAGGGTTTTACCGAGCTGAATGCGCTGCGCCACTTCACGCATGTTGGCGTCCCATTTCGCCTGCGGCAATGTATTCAGATGGTGGAGAGCGGCATCATCACGACCGGAGCCGGAAAGATAGAGCGCATAAGCGTAAACCTGTTGCGGATCCACCGGACGTTTCGCCGCAAGCTGTGCGAAAACCGTATCCGCCTGCGCCGGTTCGCCCGCCTCACGCAGGGCATTAGCGTAATGGTAGGTCGTCCAGACATCGTCCGGATTCAGCTTCAGCGCTTCGCCGTAGCGGTTCGCGGCCTGATTCCAGTTGTGCCGGGCAGCATATTTTTCCGCCTCCATTGTGACAACGTCACTTTGAAGTCCCCGCTGTTTGTCGCTGAGTTTCGCCTGTGAAGCAGCCGGCAGTGAACTGATGTAATCCAGGGCTTTTTGCGGCGACTGACGCTGATAGATATTTGCCAGACCGCGCTGGGCACTGCTGTTATCGCGCTCCAGCCTGAGTGCGCGGCGATAAGCCTGCTCTGCCTGCCTGTCATTTTTACGCTTAACCGCCACATCGCCGAGCCCGATCTGCGCCCACGGCTCACGGGAGTCCAGACGCTGTGCCTGGTTGTAGGCCGCTTCAGCCTGTTCAAGCTGTCCGGTTTTCAGCGCCCTGTCGCCCTGATCGATTTTCAGCCAGTAACTGTTGGTCTGGATCAGGCTGTTCCATTTATCCGCATTATAGCCGTCGGTTTCGGCGGCTTTCGCCTGCCGGAATAAGGTCAGCGCCTGCTGGCGGTTACCGGCACGGGAGTAAGCCAGCCCCATCGCCCCGAGAACCTCGGCATCGTTGGGTTTCGCCTGCAATGCCTGCTTCAGCGGGGCAATCGCGCCGGTTGAACCACCCCGATTAATTTGCGCCAGACCCCGGAGTCGTGCCTGATAACGCGGATCGGCCAGCAACGCCTGCTGACGCTGAAGCTCCTGTTGTGCGGCAATCACCTGCGGACCGGTATCAAACGTAGTAATAAACTCTTGCAGGGCCTCAGCGCTCGGATGGCCCACGGGTTGGTCTTTAATCTGGGCCAGCCATAAGTCAGCGGCAGGCGAACGCCCTTCATTGGTGGCAGCGATTTGCTTAATCAGCGCCACCGCTTTGGCATCATCCCCTGCGTCAAACGCCATCTGCGCCAGTTGCAGGCGTAACTGCACATCCCCCGGATACCGGTTATTCAGCGCCTGGAGCTGCGCCTGTGCGCTGGCTTTCTGCCCCGGCAGGCGCGCAATCAGTTGCCAGTATTCCACCGCCAGATCCAGCGTCGGCGGCTGGCCGCCAAACAACTCGTCATATTGCGCCTTAGCTTCACCGAGCCGCCCGGCGGTTGCCAGTAAGCGCGTCTGCTGGAGTTTTTGCTGCATTTCCGGCGAGGCGATTTTCAGGCTCAGCTGTGCCTGCTGATATTCATCCGAACCGGGTGCAACCTGTTTAATTTTTTCCAGCTGCTGCTGCGCCCTGGTCTGGTCACCTTCGCGGAGAAGCAGACGCAAACGGGCGGACATCACTTTCGGGTTCTGCGGATCGATTAATTCCAGGCGAAACAGTGACTGACGTACCAGATCATCCTGATGACTGGCTTCACCGATCCGTACCTGTTCCAGCAACCATTGTTCCGGCGACACAACCGGGGCAGAAACCGCAGGCGCAGCCATCAGGGCCAGCGCAATGGTCAGCGCCAGTTTGTTGCGGGAAAGCCGGTTCGTGGAGTGTCTGTTCACGAAATTATTCCTGATCATCATCAGACAGACGACGACGGGCCAGAGAACGTAACCCGGTCCATAGCAGTATTGCCGCCAGGAACACCAGAATCACCGCCATGACTGCCAGCAATACCGGATGGTTCGCCATTGCGTTCCATACCCGTTCCCACCACGGTAAATGGCCCACATAATAGGTATCACCCACTTTCAGACTACTGATGCCGGAATCGCGTACCACCGCCACTGAACCAAAGATCCGCGCACGCTGTCGGGTATCCTGCACTGAGGTGTTCAGCATTGCGAAGCCCTGCTGACCGTTTGCCATCAGCGCGACCACGCTGCGCTGATCAAAGTATGGCGACTTTAATCCGACGATCGCCGCAATCGGACCTTGTGCACTGATTTGCGCACTGGCATCCACCCGCGCATCGCTGGCAGGTGAGTTGTTATCCGTTAACGACGCCTGACGGATGGGGGTGTTAACCGCATCACGGGCTGCCTCGATCAGTAAGTTAGCTTTTTTATCATCGCGCATGCTGTCGTCACGCAAATCCGCAGGCAAGTTACCGATCACCAGCAGATCGGCGTCGGTGGTTCTTGCTTTTGCCGCATCTTCGGTCAGCCCTACGCCAAGTGCCGGATAACCGGTGAGTGCGCCAATATTGCCCATCGCATCAAACAGCGTGGTGAGTTGCTCAGGTTGCGGTTGTGGCTGAACCAGAATCAGCGTCTGGGATAAATCCGCCAGGCGGCTGAACGGGAATCCGGCATTCGCGAAGGCGCGCAAATCAGGCATCGCCATAAAATGACGGTATCCGGAGAAATCGATGGTGGAGCTGTCGTCGACCACTACATGATTTGGCACGGTGTTATAGGTTTCACAGCGGCCCTCGCTGCCGCTTGCCAGCAGCGACGTGTAGTCAAAATCAAAACGCATCTGGTTTACCGCACCCAGTTTCAGCGCCGGAATATTCAGATCCTTGCTGCCATCCAGCAGCCCCTGCAACAGGGACAGATGCAGTAACCGGGAATCCTCATCGTGTCCGGTTTTCAGGGTCAGATCCTGCACAAACTGGTTGTTCAGGCTGATGCTCAGACGCGACGTGTTTTTGAGCTGTGGCGAGGTGTAACGGTACTTCAGCCGCATATCAATACCGGTGCTGTTAATCAGGAACAGATCCGGCGGCAGGTTAATGTTGAGCGTGACCGGGTTCGGCTGGATGCCGTCAGACTGTAACTGTTCTGCATACTGTTTCAGTTCGCCAAAATTCATCGGACGGTCGGTGCGCACCCAGTTTGGCGCATCATACGGCTGGCGTGGCTGGATCTGATCCACTTTATCGACACCGACCGTTTCGCCACGGAACAGGATATTTCCCTGCGCAATGCCTTTTACTGCCGTCAGTAAGTCCTGATCATCACGACCGAGGATCAGCAGCATTTTGACGTACGGATTATCCGGGCGGCTGACCATCTGCACGACGGGCCCTTTCACCGGCGGCATTTCTTTGAGGAAATCAGGGCGCTGACCGTTAGTCGCAAACACCACAGCGTGGCTTTCCGGCAACTGGTTATACAGCGCCGGGAAAGATTGCCCGCGCCACTGGGCTTTGGTGCCGAACCAGGAGGCCAGAATCGCCGCCGCCTGTTGCTGGCTGGCATCCGGAGAGGCGGCAAATACCATCGGCAGGCTCAGCGAACGGCTGTCACGCGCATCAAAGAATGGCACCGGGAAATGCGCCAGATCGTTGCTTAGCGGCAGTTTCTGGTATTGCAGACTGAGTGAACTGCCCTTGCCGATTTCCAGCCACAGCGTGGTGTTTGCCGGGTTTTCACAGACGTTCTGGTAATGACCAATAAACTCCAGGCGGATACGGTTAAAGTCGGTGACATAGCGCGGATCAATCGTCATCTGTAAGTGATTTTTCTTGCCGAGCTGATCTTTATCAATCACTTCAACGCCCATCAGCTGGTCGTTGAGATACACCTTAAGATGCGACTGGACCGGGATCAGCGACGGCGACGGCGTGAACTCGAGATTCAGCGTAGCCTGTGTCACGACTTCGTCACTGCGCACACCGAATTCAATCTGCCCGTTCGGCTGAATACCGCGCAAGGTGATGGCCCCTGGCCTCGGTGCTACATCGGCAAAAGGTAATATCACGTTGCGCACCGGCGCGCCCGGAATAATCATCGGGTTCACCGCCGGTGCCACCAGCGGCAACGTCACCTGAGGCGCAGGTATCTCATTGCCCGGCACAACCGGTGCAGTAGCCTGTTCACTGTAGGCCGGTGCAGCAGAACCCAACGCCAATGTCATCAATGCGGATGCCATAAAAGTGGTGATCGGAAGTTTTTTCATTGTTTTGTCATCATCAGGTTGGATTCAACAGGCTGAACGGCCAGCGATGGATTACGCGGAGCAAAAGACAGCAACCAGCGGCCAAACGATCGTGTTCGGGACACCAGCGGTCGGTAGCGTTGCGGGGCGATGTCCAGCATCCGCAGATAACCCCGGATGCCCAGCCCCAGTATCTCACGCAGGCTTTCCATCGGTTTGTCTTCAGGGAAACTGTCTTCGCGTAATACCCAGCTGTCGGCCCGGGCAAAAGTACATTGGATGAAATCGATATGTTGTTGGGTTGTGAGTGGCAATAGCTGCATACCGATGTTTTCACCAAACACACGGCTGATCTGCATCGGGAAGGTATATTCCTGCTGTCCGCGGCTCAGGATTAACGTGACGTTGTCACCAAACTGAAACTGGCTTGCACTCGCGGTTTCCAGCCCGACACCGCTGTCGGAATAGTCCTGGATGGTGCAGACATAAATATGTCCGTCTGGCTTGAGTAATGACGCGGGCATTCTGGCTTCTACGCGGTGTGCCTGACGAACCTGTTTGGATTCGAACGCCACGGCAATCGCCCCGCCCAGAATAATCATGTTGTAGATCACCCACGCCATGCTCACCAGTACGGTTAAAATTTCGTCGGGGCGTCCATAAACAATGCGGTAAATTCCAAAGAATAAACCCGCCAGATTAAGCAACATCAGGATTTGATATGGCCGGCTGATTTTCCAGTCCACGTAAGCATGCTTGTTCAGCCCGCCTTTTGCCGTCACATTGAACGTCCCGGCATGGGGATTAAACAACGCCACCGTCGTTGGCCTGGCGATATACCACGCCAGCACGGTTTCGTAGATTTCATTCCAGAACGAATGACGGTATTTGCCCTGTACGCGCGAATTAGTCAGGCTGGCATGAATCATGTGCGGCAGCACATACAGCGCAATGGCAACAGCCGGTGCATAAATGATATAGGCATGTAACAGCAGAAATGCCAGGGGCGCGGTGAGGAAGATCAGGCGCGGAATACCGGCCAGAAAATGTAACATGGCGTTGGCGTAACACAGCCGTTGCGCCAGTTTCAGCCCTTTGCCAAACAGCGGGTTATCGAGGCGGAATATCTGCACCATACCGCGCGCCCAGCGGATACGCTGGCTGATGTGAGCAGACAGACTTTCCGTCGCCAGCCCTGCCGCCTGCGGAATACGAATATACGCCGAAGTGTAACCGTGGCGGTGCATTCGCAGCGAGGTATGCGCATCTTCCGTCACCGTTTCGATAGCGATACCCCCGATTTCATCGAGTGCGTCGCGGCGCAACACAGCGCAGGAGCCGCAGAAGAAGCTGGCATCCCACAGGTCATTGCCGTCCTGCACCAGTCCGTAAAACAGTTCGCCTTCGTTTGGCGTACGGCGCATTCGGCCCAGATTACGTTCGAACGGATCGGGCGAGAAAAAGTGGTGCGGCGTTTGCAACATGCTGAGTTTTTTATCTTTAAAGAACCAGCCGACGGTCAGTTGCAAAAAAGAACGGGTCGGCACATGGTCGCAGTCAAAAATCGCCACCAGCTGGCTTTTCGCCTGTTTCAGCGCATGATTAATGTTGCCCGCTTTGGCATTTTCATTCGTTTCACGGGCAATGTATTTCACGCCGATTTCATGGGCAAAATCCGCGAATTCCTGCCGGTTGCCGTCATCAAGCAGATAAATGGTCAGTTTGTCACGGGGCCAGTCAAGCCCGAGTGCGGCGTACAATGTCGGTTTCACCACGCTCAGATCTTCGTTATAGGTCGGGATCAGCAGATCCACCGTTGGCCACGTCGAGATATCCGCAGGCATGGGCACCGGTTTACGGTTAAGCGGCCAGATGGTCTGGATATACCCCAGCACCAGCACCGTCCAGGAATAGGTTTCCGCCCCTAGCAGCAGCAGACCGCAAATCAGACTCAGCGGATCTTCCCAGTTCAGCGTTGACGTGTACCGCCACCATAAATAACGACAGGAAATGGTCAGCGACAATACAATCATCATCAGCGCCGGGAAACGTCCCGGAATACGGCGGATAATCATTGCAATACTCCACAGCAGCACCACGAAAACAAACTGCGCGATATAGCCAAAAGGCTGAGAAATGCAGAACATCGCCAGCGTGATCGTCAGCAAAGCAGTCAGTAACACCAGTATGCGTTTAGTGAGCCGGTTCATTTTGCCGATACGTCGTGTGACCTGAGTTTCCAGCGGATTTTGGGTGACCTGTCCGGGTAATGATCTGAGCCACAAATGGACTTTCCCGCGCAACTGCTGCGGCCAGCGGCTATACATCACACGCCCGCGTTTGCCTTCAGATGGCAGGATGATCAGCAGCCACACACTTTGCACGATATAACGCAACGGATCGGCCAGACGCGGCTGAGAGGGCGAAATTTGCGGATACCAGCGGGTGCGCTGTGCATTAACGCGCTGCCAGAACGGGGATTCAAAACGTAAAAACAACCAGCACAACGCCACACAGATAATCATCAGACCTGCGGCCATGCGTGAGGAATGGCTGGCGCGATAATGCCGGTAACGATTTTGTAATTCGAGAACGACCGGCGGCACCAGAAACAGATTGAGCAGACGGTTCATTTTGCCGGGCTCCGCGGCGTTTTCTGGCTATGCACGTCCCCGGGATGGCGTAAGTGCAGCAGGAACCAGTTCGCCAGTGTGTTAATCTCACGGCTGATTTTGCTGTTATTTTTCCATTCCCCGACAGGCTGTTTCGCCGCCAGTGACTCCGCCATTGCTTCATCGCGGTGTAAAATCACCGGGATCAGGGCGGGCAAGGTTTCCTGCCATAACAACAGAATATCCTGCTGTAACTGGCTGGAAGGAATGAACTGGTTGAGCAGATAATGCCCGTTGGCTGGCAGCACATACTGATGTAAACGCAGGTGTGACTGAGTATCAGCATGGAGAAGCACGACGGTGCGGTCGGCAAGTGTGCGTGCAGGTAAGGGATCGGCTGCCGGAGAGTCGATCAGGATCCAGTCATAGACACCGGTATTTTTAAGCAGAGTGATCGCTTTTTGCCAGTCGAAATCAGGCTGATTGTTATCGTCCGTTGCGACATGCCCGTAAGGCAGGAGATCAAGATGAGAATGGTAGCGCAGTGCAGAGTTTTGCCAGGACGTCCCCGTATTGTGCGCATAGCGCCATCCGCATGCCTGAGCGACAGGCATACCAAAGTGCAACCGCAGGAAGTTTTCCGGTGAAAAGTCGATCACCAGCACTTTCTCATTTAATTGCGCAAGACCCCAGGCCAGTGCAGCCGTGACCGAGGTGGTCCCCGTACCGCCACGAACGCCCTGTAAGGCAATGACAGCCATATTATTTTTTCTCCGCGCTGTGTTCGCCGTATTGCGCCAGCTCAGCCAGTAACGGCCAGCGGGACATTAGTTGCGGGATTTTTTCTTTACGGGCTATATCGACGTAATTTAATTCTGACAAAGAAAAAAGGCGACTCAGCGCAAAAAAATCATCATCTTTTTTTGGTTCGGATTCTTCCTGGTCTGCAATATTGGCTCCCACCGGTTCTTTCTCCCTGCATCAATCTAAATACTGAGACAACATGGCCAAAATGGCCTTACCTGTTTAGGTTTTTTAGTACCAAACATTATTATGAAGTATTATGATTATTTAATGTGGCAATGCTAGAATTTATTATACTCACATTCCCGGTGTGCCCCAAGCAGACTTTTAATCAAAAATGACACAAGCAGATTAACTATATGGCACTCTCCTTTTCATTGGGCATGAAACCATTCTGGAATGGATTAACCCAGATGCAATCTCAGGGGCTTTACTGGGTTAATACCGACAGTGAGGAAGCCGCTTATCATCTTTGCGGTCAAACTGTTGAGGCTCAGCAAGGTGAAGTCCCGGTCAGTGTTTTTTTTCCGCAGCACAATTTACTTTGCACTGCACATGAAAACAGAGTACCGGATGACGACATTCTTCTCACTTATTTGAAAAAGTATCAGAAAAAAACCTTTTATTACCAGTTAGCGAATGGCAAGAAAGCGTTTCTCTCTCTTGCAGCCGATATTAATCGTCTGCCTGCTCACTCCGCCTCATTAATGATTCTATTACTCCCGGTCAGTACCTGGCAGGCGATAAGTGATAAACAATTCGCCCGCTGGTTGAGTGAAATGAGCTCTGGCACCCATAATAAAGGTGCAACGCTCCTTATTATCTGCTATGGAAACGGTATTAATGCGGTTAAAACTCAGCTTCACTTATACCACCGCAATATATACGGCGTTGCAGATTTGAAAACGGATGTTGAGCCTAATCAATGGGGTATTTCCTGGTGGCATGACACACTGGGCGCGCAAGCCAACACGCTTTATCCGCTGATACGCCACCACACCGGCTGGGAAATTCAAACAAACGTTTCTGCGGCAGTTTCCGACCAAACCGGCGATGACCAGTGGATGTTGCTGGCCGATCGCTCGGTGCTTGAAGGTGCGCCTGCGCTTTCAGAACGCTGGTTCCTGTTTGACGATAACGAAGCACTGGCCGCACGAGCGGCGCATGCCCGCTCGGCGACAGTCATTTTCGCCCTTACCGGCAATGACGAAGTGGAAGTGCTGGCCCGTCAGGTTCATCTTTTACGTATGCAGCGCGGCACGGGTTTGAAAATTGTCGTGCGTGAAATGAATGCCTCTTTGCGTTATGTCGATCAGCGCCTGCTTCAGGCCTGTGGCGCGAATCTGGTTGTCCCGCAGGCGGCACGCCTTTCCAACTTCCTGACCCTGCTGGATGACCTGCAAAACCTCACGTATACCCGGCATGTGCCGGACGATATCGAATTGCTGCTCGACAGCCGGCTGCCTACCCACCATAAGGGTTATCTGCCACTGCCGGTTTTTTGCCAGGTGATGCGCGAGATTTGGGATCACGCCTCTCTGGCGACGGAATCCCGGGGCATTTTAATTTCTCTGCGCCCTGCCGCCGGGATCAGCCCGCAGCAGGCGATGTCTTTATGTTCGCTGCGCCGTGACGGTGACATTTTGACCGTTACCGGGCGTCATCTTTATCTGTTTCTGTCGAACTGTCAGGTCAGCGATGTGGAAAATGTGCTGACATTTCTGTTTAGCCTGCCGGTCAAAGAAGTGTTCACCAGCCAGACGTTCTGGAGTCAGGAACCGGATATCCAGACAGAAGTTCGCCGTCTGGCCGCCAGACCACCGATGGCAACACCGGTGCTGGCGGCAGAAACATACGTGCAACATAAAACAGAACCGTTAAAACGGGCGCAGGTGCACCAACCCGTGCCCGTTACGCTCGCCGTGAGCGATTCGCCTGTGATTCGGGCACCGGAGTAACAGCATGGACATCAGAGATATTATTGAAATTTTTATTCTGGCAGCGATGATTTTTTTCCCGGCAGGATATGTACTGCGCAACCGGCTACCTCGCTGGAAAAACCGTTTCGCGGCCCTTTTCCTTTCGCCGCGCTATTTAACGCGAATAACAGCCAGCTCCGTCAGTAAAAGCCGCAAACGCTCCGGTATACCGGCTGATGACTCCGCCGCAACAGGGAAATCCAAGACGTCACTATGAACGAATCGCAATCCTCTTTACCGCATTTGCGGATCTGGCAATCCTGGCGCGGCCTGGGTGCCTGGAACTACTATTTTTTAGTTAAATTTGTTTTGCTTTCAACGGGGTATCTGAATTTTGATGCACTGAGCAATCTTGTCTTTGCCGCAGTATTGCTGTTCCCGTTACGTTCACTGCGCCTGCATCGCTGGAGACAGTGGCTGGCCCTGCCTTTCGGGCTGGCACTGTTGTATCACGATACCTGGCTGCCCGGCTGGCGTTCAATCGTCAATCAGGGGGCGGACGTTGCCGGTTTCAGTTTCAGTTATCTGCTTGAACTGGCCGATCGCTTTATCAACTGGCAGTGGATTGCCGTCGGTTTCGCTTTGCTGGTTGGTTATCTGTTTATCTCCCAGTGGATCCGGCTGACCACATTTACCGTTATTGCACTGCTGTGGCTTAACCTCAGCGGCCTCATCACGCCATTTTTCGCGCATTATACCCCCCCGGCTATCGCCCAAAATACCGTGACGACACCGGTGACCGTTGCGCCATCAGCCACGGATAACACCGTGAATGGTCCGCCCACCAATGCCAATCTGAACGCTTATCTGGAGCAGTTTTACCAAAACGAACGGCGCAAGACGACGAAATTCCCTGATGCGTTGCCTGCTGATGCACAGCCGTTTGACCTGCTGGTGATCAACATTTGTTCGCTGGCCTGGTCAGATCTGGATGCCGTGAATCTTTCCAGTTCACCGCTGTGGTCACGTTTCGATTTTGTCTTCAGTAATTTTAATTCAGCCACGGCCTACAGCGGCCCGGCATCTATCCGCCTGCTGCGCGCCAGTTGCGGTCAGACCTCGCATCATGATTTGTATCAGCCTGCCGGTCAGCAGTGTTATCTGTTTGACGATCTCGCGCGTCTGGGCTTCACTTCCCAACTGGCTATGGATCATACGGGTGTATTCGGTAATTACATCGGTAACTTGCGTGATGATGCCGATATGAAAGCGCCGCTGATGTCACAGGCCGGTCTGGGTTATGAGCTGACGTCATTTGATGGCACACCGATTTTCAACGACGGGCAGCTGTTCTCCCGCTGGCTGGAAAATCAGGAGAAAGCCGGTACCGCGCGCACCGCGACCTTCTTTAACCTGATCCCGCTGCATGACGGCAACCGTTATGTGGGCAGCAATAAAGGCGCGGATTACCATAACCGTGCACAAACCCTGCTGAATCAGCTGAATACTTTTATGGATCAGCTGGATAAATCCGGCCGCAAAGTCATGCTGCTGGTGGTGCCCGAGCATGGTGCTGCCCTGGTTGGCGATAAGATGCAAATATCGGGTCTGCGTGACATTCCAAGCCCGGGCATTACCCACATTCCGGTCGGCGTGAAATTCTTTGGTATGCAGGCCCCCCATGCGCCGTCACCGATGAAAATCGAGGGTCAGAGCAGCTATCAGGCGATTTCAGAAATGGTCGCCCGCGCAGTCGATGGCAAAGTATTTAACAGCCCGACAATGGACTGGAAAACTTTCGGCTCGAACCTGCCACAAACGCCGCTGGTATCAGAAAATGAGAACTCGGTGGTGATGGAATATCAGGGGAAAATTTACATCCGGCTCAACGGCGGCGGGTGGGTGCCGTATCCGAGCTGAGTGAAGCCGGGTCGGAACATAATGAATTTTAAGGGGCAGCTTCTTTTGCTCCCCCCTTCGCAAGGGAGGGAGCTTAGGCTCTCTTCATTTACTCTGCAAATAGCTGGTCATACACATGCTGTAAATGGCGGCTCATTCTTGCCCGCGCCCCTGCGCCATCTTTCGCCAAAATGGCGTCCAGGATCCCCTGATGATCGGCATTCATTTCACGGGCGAAATCCACTTCGGTGTAATGACTCTCCAGGCGCATAAACCGGCGTGAACGTCGCTTATCCCACAAATATCCCATCATATCGTGCAGCACTTCGTTGCCGGTCATTTCGCTGATCATCATATGAAAGCGGCGATCGGCTTCGAGGAAGGCGTCGTTATTAGCATTCAGTTCGTTTAATTCGCGGGCGATGGCTTTTAGCTTTTCGCGCTGATCGTCAGTGCCGTTAATTGCCGCCAGTTCTGCTGTCATCGATTCATAAACCTGACGTGCTTTTACCAGTGATTGCAGGCTGAATTCCTCTTCGGTATTCACCGTTTGCACCGCGGGTGTGGCCTGTGGCAGCGGATCGCTGACATATACGCCGTTGCCGGTGCGGATTTCCACCCAGCCGGTGATTTCCAGTGCAATCAGGGCTTCACGAATGGATGAACGGCTGACCCCCAGCTGTTTGGATAAATCGCGCTCAGAAGGGATCATCGCGCCCGGCGCAAACTGACCGGTATTAATGCAATTAATCAAGACATTAGAAATCTGGCGATACAGCCGTTCAACTTTAAGGGTGGGTAATGCCATTATTTTCTCCGTGTTCATGCTGAATCCCAGATCTGTTATCCCGATCACATTAAAGATCGGTTTGATGCTGAATCATATGTCGGTCTGATGGCCTGACCAGCAGACCACCTGACCAGACCGCGCATTAAGATTGAACTTATCACCGGCCATGCGTCAACTACATTCAGACAGTCAGTTAACAATTTTAAGGAAAACACATGGAACAGACATGGCGTTGGTACGGCCCGAACGATCCGGTTTCACTTGATGATGTGCGTCAGGCTGGCGCAACCGGCGTGGTTACCGCCCTGCACCATATCCCGAACGGTGAAGTCTGGCCGGTGGAAGAAATTCAGAAACGCAAGGCCATAATTGAAGCCAAAGGGCTGGTATGGTCTGTCGTGGAAAGCATTCCGGTGCATGAGGAAATTAAAACCCGTAGCGGAGATGTTGAAAAACATATTGCTAACTATCAGCAATCTATCCGCAACCTGGCGGAATGCGGCATCGATACAGTCTGCTATAACTTCATGCCGGTTCTGGACTGGACACGCACGGATCTCGGCTATTTGCTGCCGGATGGTTCACGCGCCCTGCGCTTCGACCATATCGCGTTTGCGGCTTTTGAATTGCATCTGCTCAAGCGCGAAGGCGCGACTTCTTATTACAGCGCGGATGAGCAAAAACAAGCGGCCGAATACTTTGCGGCAATGACACAGGCGGATAAAGATCAGCTGGTGTCTAATATTATTGCCGGTTTGCCGGGTGCGGAAGAAGGCTACACACTGGATCAGTTCCGTGCACGTCTGGCCACTTACGACGGTATTGATAAAGCGAAATTGCGTGAAAACATGGCGCATTTCCTGCGCAGCATTGTGCCGGTTGCCGAGCAATGTGGATTGAGTCTGGCGGTTCACCCTGATGATCCTCCGCGCCCTATCCTCGGCCTGCCGCGTATTATTTCCACCATCGAAGATATGCAATGGCTGAAAGAAACGGTCGACAGTATTCACAACGGTTTCTGCTTCTGCACCGGTTCTTACGGCGTGCGTGAAGATAATGATCTGGTGAAAATGATGACCACCTATGCCGACCGCGTGCATTTCATTCATCTGCGTGCGACGCAGCGGGAAGACGTACCGGGAAGCTTCCATGAAGCAGACCATTTAGACGGTGATGTGGATATGGTGGCGGTAATCAAAGCGATTCTGACCGAAGAGCAAACCCGTCGCCGCGCGGGCAATCTGCGCGCTATCCCGATGCGTCCGGATCACGGCCATCAGATGCTGGATGATTTGCATAAGAAAACCAATCCGGGTTATTCAGCGATTGGACGCCTGCGGGGACTGGCAGAACTGCGGGGTGTGGAGCGGGCACTGAAACAAAGCTTCTTTAATCAATAATTTTGCACCTCCCCCTGCGAAGGGGGAGAACAAATCAAAAATGATACGCCACCGCGTTTTCCTGCTCCGGCCACGGATGGGATTTATACGGCTTGGCCGGATAGTTGATCTCGACACTCCGGCGGCGGAAATCACTCGGGCTCACCCCGACACGTTTCCGGAATACCCGTGAGAAATACAACTGATCATCGTATCCCACCACGCGGCCAATCGTCGCGATGGATTCCTGTGTGGTCTGCAATAATAATTTGGCGCGGATTACCCGCTGATCTTCGCGCCAGCGCAGGATATTGATCCCGACCTGCTCACGGAATAAATGCGCCAGCCGTGAGGGTGAGAGGCAAACGTGTCGGGCAACTTCATCAATCCGCAATTCACCCGCCAGATTGCCGGTAATAAACTGACAGGCTTCGATAACACGCGGATCCATAATTTTTTGCGGGCTCTGCGGATCTTCTTCCATGGCGCGCAGCAACAAACGTTCCAGAAGATTCATCCCCAGCTCTTCACAAAAACGTCGCCCCGATTTCTGCGTTTGTTCGATGTTGGCAAACAAACGGTCAAATTCCAGCAACAAAGTGTTATTCGGTAAAGAAAGACGCCCGACATCGCGGGTTTTGGTGTGCCATTCGAGCCAGTCAGCCCAGTAGGCGCGCGGGCGGAAATAAACCCAGCGGTGATACCAGGAATCAGCGTTAGCAGACCGGCTGTAAAGATGACGGGCTTTCGGCGGGAATAGCAGCAGATCGCCGGGGTTGCAGTAGAAGGTATCTTCGCCGTCGAAGACTTTCCCCTGCCCCTTCACCGTCAGGTTAAGGATATAGCCCTTCATGCCGCCGGGACGGTCAATGGCAAAATCCAGTGGCCCGTCAGCAAGGATTGGTGTCATACCGGCGACCAGATAGGCATTGAAACTGTAACCCGGTAACAGCGGATTTTGCTGCTGATCCTGAATCATACGGTGATACATCGAACCTCCTGAAACTTCACATGGCTATGGACTTTTCATCTATTCTAACCGGCAGTGAAAACGCTGCCAGTAAAGGTTACTATATTGTGAACAAACACGCGTTTTCCCGGCATTTAACCCGTGATGGCGCTAAATGCCGGACGATGACAGGATGAAAGCGTTATCACAAAATCCGATTAAACGGTCTTTTTCGCTTTCTGTTTGTAGCGGTCAAAGATCACCGCCGCCAGCAGGATCAAACCACGAACCACATACTGCGAGAACGGAGAAATATTCAGCAGGTTCATCGCATTTTCCACGGTACCCAGAATAAGGATCCCGGAAACAACATAGGAAATTTTGCCGATGCCGCCTTTCAGGGAAACGCCCCCCAGCACGCAGGCAGAAATAACGATCAATTCGAAGCCCAGTGAGGTCATGGGCTGGCCGCTGGTCATGCGTGACGCCAGAATGATGCCCGCCGCCGCTGACACCAGCCCGGAGAGCACGAAGATGATGATTTTTGTACGCACCACCGGCACACCGGCCAGACGCGCCGCATCTTCATTACCGCCAATCGCCAGCGTGTTACGCCCGAAAGTGGTTTTGTTCAGCAACAGACCAAAGATGATCAGACAACCGACCGTCAGCCAGATGGGCGCAGGCAACCCCAGCCAGTTGGCGTAACCCAGAGTGAAGAAACGTTCGTCTTCGATACCCACCGCTTTACCATCGGAAATGATGTACGCCAGACCGCGCACGATCTGCATGGTGGCAAGCGTGGTGATCAGCGCATTGATTTTCAGGCGGGCGATAACAAAACCGTTGAGCAAACCGGTCAGCATACCGAGCAGTAAACCGGCAGCGACACCGATCCACAAGCTTTCGGTCATATTGATTACCACGGCGGTCGTGACGCCCGCACAGGCAATCACCGACGCAACTGACAAATCGAAGTCACCGGAAGCCAGGCAGAACAGCATCCCGCAAGCCACCATCCCGGACATTGAAATCGCCAGCCCTAACCCTTTCATGTTGATGAAAGAACTGAAGTTGGGCACGAAAATGGTACAGGCAATAAACAGCACGGCGAACACCACTAACATGCCATAACTGTCCCAGATACGCATCAGCCCCTGGCCGCCGCGTGAGGCGGCTGAAGGTTGATCCGGTTTAGCTGAATTGGTCGTCATACTCGACATAATATTTTGCTCCTCAGTCAGGCAGCGTCATGGGCAGAATCAAGAACGGGTGTCCGCAACATGGCGAGCCCCAGCGCTTTTTCTTCGGTGGCGTCGTCATGCAACAGTTCGCCGGAGATTGCACCTTCGCGCATCACCACAATCCTGTCGGCCAGACCCAGCACTTCCGGTAAATCACTGGACGCAAACAGCACCGCAATGCCTTGTTTTGCCAGTGAATAAATCACATTGTAGATTTCATGCTTAGCACCAACGTCAATACCGCGCGTCGGTTCATCCAGCAAAATGACTTTCATTTCTTCCGATAACCAGCGACCCAGAATGGCCTTTTGCTGATTACCCCCCGAAAGATTCATGATCAGTTGCTGATCGCTGGGGGTTTTGATATTCAGCGCATCAATATGTTTACGCGCATTCTTCGCTTCCCAGGCGTTGTTGATCAGACACCCTGCTTTGACTGTTTTGCGACGGGCGCTGATGTTGATGTTGTCACGCACCGAGTGCACAGGAATGATGCCGTCAGCCTTGCGGTCTTCCGGACATAGCATGATGCCCTGGCGGATAGCATCCGCCGGTTTGCGGATATTCAGCGCTACGCCGTCGAGACGGACGGTGCCACCGGTAATCCGCGTGCCACCGAATAAGCCTTTCATCAGCTCACTGCGCCCTGCGCCCACCAGCCCGAACAGGCCGACGATTTCACCCTGGCGTACAGTGAGGCTGACCGGTGTTCTCACGCCCGGTGCTTTCACCTCTTCCAGTTCAAGGCGGATTTCACCATGCGGACGCGGTGCGTAACCGTAAATGTCATCGAGATTACGGCCAACCATCGCCTGCACCAGTTTGCTGTTATCCACCTGCGTCATATCGTCGAAAGTGCGGACATAACGCCCGTCTTTGAAAACAGTGACAGCGTCACTTAATGCAAAAATTTCTTCCATGCGGTGCGAGACATATAAAATCACGCGCCCTTCAGCACGTAACTCACGGATAACACGGAATAACTGTTCAATTTCACGGGCGGAAAGTGAACTGGTCGGCTCATCGAACGCAATAATTTTGGCATTACGTGCCAGCGCTTTAGCAATTTCAACCATCTGCCACTGGCCGATGGAAAGATATTTCAGCGGCGTATCGGGGTCGATATCCAGTCCGAGATGTTCAAGCTGAATTTTGGCTTCGTAACGCAGCAATTTTCGGTTCACGAAACCATGTTTGCTCGGTAACTGGCCGAGATAAATGTTCTCTGCCACCGTCATTTCCGGCACCAGATGTAATTCCTGATAAATAATCGCCACACCGGCATCGAGCGCATCCGTGGTATGGCTGAATGCGACCGGCTGGCCTTTGATGTGAATATTGCCCTGGGAAGGCTGATAGTTCCCGCTGAGGATTTTCAACAGCGTAGATTTACCCGCGCCGTTTTCGCCCATCAGCGCATGGATCTGCCCGGCATAACAATTGAAAGAAATCCCGTCCAGCGCTTTCACGCCAGGAAAAGTTTTGCCAATGTCATGGAATTCCAGATACGGCCTGGCCGCATCAAACTCCGTCAGGGACGGTGTCAGCAAAGGCGTCTTATTATCGAAAGATTGCTGAGTCATAGTGGCTACCTGGAAGTTGATTAAGTATGGATGCACGCCGCTGCACAGCAGAAAACAGTTCAACGTCTCCCTGTCGTCCACTCTGCAGCAGCGTCTCTCCCCTTCATACTTCAAGTCGCAGATGCGTTGGCTACGCTTACTCACCCGAATCACTTACTTATGTAAGCTCATCGGGACTCGCTCACTTGCCGCCTTCCTGCAACTCGAATTATTTAGGGGTATTGCTTGTTTCAACCACATCTGAAGATCACATAAGACCTTTCTTCTTCAACTCTTCTTTGAAGTTATCGCGGGTGATGAGGACAACATCCGTCACTTCAGTAAATTTCGGTGGTTCAACGCCTTTGGTGACCCATTCATTCAGCATCTGGATACTTTTGTAACCATGGATATCCGGGCTAGGTAACAGGGAACCGTAGAAACCGGTTTGGGCACTTTTTGACAACTCATTCACCGCATCCACGCCGTTGATGCCGATGCCGATGACGTTAGCGGCTTTAAAGCCCTGACCTTCGGTTGCACGAACGCCACCCAATACCGTGTTGTCGTTCATGCCGATGATCAGCCAGTTTTTCACTTCAGGATGTTGCACCAGCAGGGAGTTACCGGCATCCAGTGCGCCCGGTATGTCGTTAGATTTGGTCGGGACTTTATAGATTTGTTTTTCCGGGAATCCGGCTGCTTTCAACGCATCCATCGAACCGGAGGTGCGGCGGCGCGCCGTATCGAGTTCATCTGCCGTAATGGCCATCACCCCGGTATCAGCCACTTTCCAGCCACGTTTTTGCATTTCTTTGTACAGTTCCTGCCCCTGACGTTCACCGATTTTGGTCGCGGCCATCATAACTAACGGCACTTCTTCCATTGGCTTGCCTTTGGCATTCACAAACTGGTCATCCACCTGGATGACTTTCATGTCATAGCTGCGCGCTTTCGCCATGATGGCAGGTCCGAGACGCGGATCCGGCGTACAGATGACAAAACCTTTCGCCCCGTTGGCCGCCAGGCTGTCAATCGCATTCAACGTTTTTTCACCATCCGGCACGGCGATTTTAATGACGTCGAAGTGGAGATCCTTACCGGCTTTATCTGCGAACCGCCATTCAGTCTGGAACCACGGCTCTTCCGGCTGTTTAACCAGGAATCCCAGCTTCGGATTCTCGGCTGCCATAGCTGAATGTGACATAAGGGCAGCTAACCCGACCGCCGCTAATGCCTTAGTGAATTTATGCATGATGTTCTCCGACTTTTATTGTTGTTTTTCACAATCGCAGTCTTACATCGGGTGGTTTACCGCAATCGTGAAAACGTTATCAGTAGCGTAAAGAGACAAAGTGAAAGTGCGGCGAAGTCCGGTTTTATAGAGGATTTACGTCACACTCTCTTGTAAGACGGGTTAAGTTTTAGCGGTAATTTTGCAACGGAATGTAGAGCGCTATCACACGGCGGGAAAACAGCAGGTTTGTGCATAGATATAGCGATTTTAGCCAAACGCTAACATTTGACCAACCTCACAGAAACATCATTGGGAGCAGATTTGTGCATACTTCCAGCTAACGCCTCCTCACTCACTTTTTTGCATCCTCCTACTGTTAGAGCAATTCGATTCGCCGCCGTAATGACTACGGCAAACCTGAAGGAGTGAGAAAGAATGACGCAAGGTGCGATTGCTCTTGGTCTTGATTTTGGCAGCGATTCCGTCCGTGCCCTGGCAGTGGATTGCCAGACCGGTGCCGAGATGGAAACCGATGTGGTTTATTATCCGCGCTGGAATGAAGGTCGCTATTGTGATGCGGCAAAAAATCAGTTCCGCCACCACCCGCTCGACTACATAGAGGCAATGGAACAGGCGATTAAAAATGTGGTGCAACGTCTGGGCAGCGAACGTGCTGCGCGCGTGGTGGGTATCGGTGTTGATTCCACCGGTTCAACCCCCGCCCCTGTCGATAAAGAAGGCAACATTCTGGCGCTGAAACCGGAATTCGCCGAAAACCCCAACGCCATGTTCGTGCTCTGGAAAGATCACACAGCCATAGAAGAAGCCGAAGAGATCAACCGTCTTTGTCGCAGCGGCAATTTCCCTGACTATTCCCGTTATATCGGTGGCGTTTATTCCTCAGAATGGTTCTGGGCAAAAATCCTGCATGTATCGCGTGAAGATGCGGCGGTTAAACAAGCCGCTGCCTCGTGGGTCGAATTGTGCGACTGGGTGCCCGCCCTGCTTTCCGGCACCACCGCGCCGGATAAAGTGGTGCGCGGGCGTTGCAGCGCCGGACATAAAATGCTCTGGCATCCGTCATGGGGCGGCCTGCCACCCAAAGATTTCTTTGCCGCACTTGATCCGTTGCTGGTTGAACATCTGCCGTATCCGCTGTTTACCGACACCGTTACCGCCGAACAGGCTGTTGGCACACTCACGCCTGAATGGGCCGAACGTCTTGGCTTACCGGCCAGCGTGGTGCTGTCGGGCGGTGCATTCGACTGCCATATGGGCGCCGTCGGCGCGGGTGCACAACCTTATACGCTGGTCAAAGTGATCGGCACTTCCACCTGCGACATTCTCATTGCCGATAAAGAACGCGTCAATGACCGTGCTATTGCCGGCATCTGCGGGCAGGTCGAAGGCAGCGTGGTACCGGACATGATCGGAATGGAAGCCGGACAATCCGCTTTCGGCGACATGTATGCCTGGTTTAGTCGCCTGCTGAGCTGGCCGCTGATTCAGGCAGCCAAAGCGCATCCTGAAATGGCACCGCAACTGACCAGCCTGCAAAAAAATCTGCTGACCGATCTCACTGCTGCCTGGGCGGCAAATCCGAAACTGGATCACCTGCCGCTGGTGCTCGACTGGTTTAACGGCCGCCGCACACCGTTTGCCAACCAGCGTCTGAAAGGTGTCATTACCGATATCAATCTGGGCACAGAGGCGCCGGAACTGTTCGGCGGTTTTATTGCGGCGACCGCTTTTGGCGCACGCGCCATCATGGAATGTTTCGAACAGCAGGATATTCCGGTGGAAAACGTGCTGACCCTCGGCGGCATCGCACGTAAATCGCCGGTCATCATGCAGGTTTGTGCTGATGCCATGAACCGTCCGCTGCAAATTGTCGCCTCGGATCAGTGCTGCGCGCTGGGTGCCGCGATTTTTGCCGCTGTCGCCGCCGGGGAATTCAACGATGTCCCTGCCGCTCAGGAAAAAATGGCCTGTAGCATTGAACGCACACTGCTGCCGGATCCGCAGCGCGTTGAGCAATATCAGCGTCTGTACACACGTTATCAGCAATGGTGTGCCACGACAGAACCACTGTTTGCAGCAAAACCGGCACATTAATTCGTATTTTACCTATCCGATATTCAGGAGTCATAAATGGACGCGTTTAAACATCTCGAAGTGTGGTTCGCCATTGGCAGTCAGCATCTGTATGGTCCCCAGGCATTACGTCAGGTAAAAGAGAACGCCGAGAAGGTGGTCAGTAGCCTGAACAGCGAAGCCGGGTTGCCGATCAAACTGGTGCTCAAACCGCTGGTGACCACGCCGGACGAAATCACCGCGTTATGCCGTGAAGCTAACTATGACAATGCCTGTGTGGGCATCATCACCTGGCTGCATACGTTCTCACCGGCCAAAATGTGGATCGCCGGGCTGAGCATTCTGCATAAGCCGCTGATGCAGTTCCATACCCAGTTCAACGCCGAAATCCCCTGGGAAACCATGGACATGGATTTCATGAACCTGAACCAGACTGCGCACGGTGGCCGTGAATTCGGCTTCATCGGTGCCCGTATGCGCCAGCAACATACCGTAGTGGCCGGTCACTGGCAGGACGGTGAATCTCATCGCCGTATCGCTCAGTGGATGCGGGTTGCTGCCGCGAAAAACGAAAGTCAGCATCTGAAAGTGGCACGTTTTGGCGATAACATGCGTGAAGTTGCGGTCACCGAAGGCGATAAAGTGGCTGCGCAAATCCAGTTCGGTTACAGCATCAGCGCCTACGGTATTGGTGACCTGGTCAGCGTAATCAACGAAGTCAGCAAAGGCGACGTCGATACGCTGGTAGAAGAATACGAAGCCACCTATCGTCTGACGGATGCGGTAAAACTCAACGGCGAACGTCGTGAAAATCTGCTGGATGCCGCCAAAATTGAACTCGGCATGACCCGCTTCCTCGAGCAGGGTAAATTCGGCGCCTTCACGACCAACTTTGAAGACCTGCACGGTATGAAACAACTGCCGGGGCTGGCCGTTCAGCGTCTGATGCAGAAAGGCTACGGCTTTGGTGGCGAGGGTGACTGGAAAACATCTGCCCTGCTGCGCATCATGAAAGTGATGGCCAGCGGTCTGAAAGGCGGCACGTCTTTCATGGAGGATTACACCTACCACTTCAAGCCAGGCAGTGATCTGGTGGTGGGCTCGCACATGCTGGAAGTGTGTCCGTCGATTGCCAAAGAAGAGAAACCGCTGCTTGACGCGCAATATCTCGGCATAGGTGGTAAAGCGGATCCGGCACGTCTGATTTTCTCCACGCCAGCGGGTCCGGCAGTCAATGCCAGCGTCATCGATATGGGCGACCGCTTCCGTCTTCTGGTCAACCTGGTGGATACCATCGAACAACCGCATCCGCTGCCAAAACTGCCGGTTGCCCGCGCTATCTGGAAAGCCCAGCCATCACTGGCGACAGCAGCAGAAGCCTGGATCCTCGGCGGCGGCGCACACCATACCGTGTTCTCACAGGCACTGGATATCGACGCGCTGCGGTTATATGCAGAGCTTTCCGGGATTGAACTGCTGGTGATTGATAACGAGACGACGCTGCCGGACTTCAAAAATCAGATCCGGTGGAATGAGGTGTATTACAAGCTTTGCAGCCGCTGATTTATTTGCAGAAGGCCGCTGCAATGGCGGCTTACACTGCTAAAGCGAGTTAGCGTAAATTTCGGTTTCTTACGTGCGGTGATCACTTAACGCGCTGCGCCGAAACCGCCCAAAAGGGGAAAGTGCTTTTCCCCTTTTGGATTTCCCCACGCTTTTTCAACACGCGCTTCGCTCGCTGGCTATGTTTCAGTTGCCGCGGCGACAGGCTGGAAATCTTGCCGCTACGCGGTACCTTCATTTCGGGGTTGCAGCCTCAGGTCTGCAACCTCTCATTTAGCAAGCTTTCTGAACCGCCCGCACGATCTTAAATTCAAAAACAGAATGAATTTATATTTTCAGAAAAGTGTATTGGCGTGATCAAAAATGGCACCGAATGAACGGTTCGAGACCTATGGCTCGAGCCGAGCGGAGCGAGACAACGTCACGAAGTGACGGCCCGAAGGGCGAGGCCGTAGGCCGAGTAAACCTGAAATTCGGGAATCGCGAAGCGATGACATTTTGCGCCACTCACCAATGCATCAGAACATGTCCGTCATATCCGCGACAGCGCGCAGTGAAAAAGCGCGGAGTCCAGAGGCCCGCGCGTTACCGGGTCTCTGGTCGGTGTGGGCCGACGCCCACGGTTTTGACCTTAAGGCCAGTTTGGGTGGCACCCCAAGGTGTTGTCATCCGTCCGTCACATTCCCCCTTTACGCTCACCAGCACAATTAAGTCCCAAAGAGGATAGTTCCCCACCATGATCATTCCAGCTACCATCAGCGGGAATGCGCCTGCGCGCATGTCTTCTCCTCCCGCTATCGCCATCCATGAGGTCTCCCATTTCTTTGGGAGTCACCCGGTACTCAATCGCGTCAATTTATCGGTGCCCGAAGGCACTATCCTCGCCCTGCTCGGCCCTTCCGGTTGCGGTAAAAGTACGCTGCTGAAAATGCTGGCAGGATTGCTGCATCCGGCGTCGGGGCAGATCAGTTTCGATGGCGAAATTGTCGCCAGCGGAAAAATCAATGTGCCACCGGAAAAACGCCATCTCGGCATGGCGTTTCAGGATTATGCATTGTGGCCGCATATGACCGTACAGCAGAACGTCGCATTCCCGTTGCAGATGCGCAATATCCGGGGTGCAGCGCAGCAGGAGAAAGTGATGGCAGCGCTGGAACGCGTCGGGTTGGCGGGTTTCGCTTCAAGACGCCCTTCTGAGCTTTCCGGTGGCCAGCAACAGCGCGTGGCACTGGCGAGGGCCATCGTTGCCGAGCCGCGAATTTTACTGTTCGACGAGCCGCTGTCGAATCTTGACCGCGATCTGCGGGAAAGCCTGTGCGAGGAAATGGCAACCCTGTTGCGCCAACTCGGCACCACGGCGGTGTATGTCACCCACGATCAGCACGAAGCTCGTGCACTCGCACACTGCATTGCGCGCATGGACAAAGGCGCAATCGCCAGCGTTGACCCGATTGACCCTTCCGTTGTTTCACCTTTTGTTGCTTAACCTTTGATGGAATGAAAATGATGAACCGCACACACAATAAAACCTCCAAAACGTTTTCCCGTATCCAAACAGGCGTAATGACAGCAATGACTCTTTCTCTCGCAATGGCAGCAGGCAGTGCACAGGCGCTGACGCTCTACACCGCCGGGCCGGGTTCTCTGGCAAAAAAACTGGCAGCCGGATATGAAAAGCAAACCGGCATAAAAGTGGATGTGTTCCAGGCAACGACCGGCAAAGTGATGGCGCGTCTGGAAGCAGAACAGGCAAACCCGCGCGCCGACATCCTTATCTCAGCATCCTGGGATACCGCCACCGATCTCGAACAGCGCGGCTTGTTGCTCGGATACCAAAGCCCGAACGCAGAAAAGGTTCCGGCGCAGTTTAAAACACCGTATTACGTCGCACAGGGAATTTCCGCCCTGGGTATCGTATGGAATACCAAAAGTGGTACTACCGAGCCTAAAGACTGGGGCGATTTAGCCAAACCGGAATTCAAAGACAAAGTCACTACGCCGGATCCGTCACTTTCCGGTGCGTCTCTGGATTTGCTGATCGGGTTACAAAATGCCCACGCACAGCAGGCCTGGAAACTGTTTGAGGATCTGAAAGCCAACGGCATGATCATAGCGGGACCCAACGCACAGGCGCTGACGCCGGTCTTACAGGGTGCAAAAGCCGCCGTCTTTGGTGCGGTTGATTATGTATCTTACGCCAGCGTGCAGGACGGCGAATCCGTAAAAGTGATTTTCCCGGACAGCGGAACGGTCATCGCGCCGCGCCCGATGATGATCCTCAAATCCAGCCAGCAGCCAAAAGAAGCGAAAGCCTTTATCGATTACGCACTGTCGCCTGAAGGCCAGAAAATGGTGGCTGATGCCTGGCTGATGCCGGCCCGTACCGATATCGACGCCAGACGTCCGTTGTTTAAGTCACTGAAATTGCTTCCGGAAGTTTCTCAGGCTTCTGCGTCACGTAAAGACGTTCTCGACCGTTTTGCGAAGCTGTTCAGCCCGCAGTAATCCTTTCACGGGCTGTTAACCATTACAGCCCGCTTTTGAGATTTCATTAATGAGCAGAAACGCTTTTTTACCGGGCGTGACGGGCATTGCACTGCTGTTGCTGGTTGCAGTGCCGGTCACGTTTGTCGCCTTGCAGGCTGTCTTCCCGCATCTGGATACAGGCAGCTTTTCCGCGCCGTTCAGCGCCTTTCCCCCTGTGTTCGAAGAGCCTCAGTTACGTAAATTGTTCGCCACCACGTTAAAGGTCGGACTGGGCGTGGCGATATGCAGCGGTCTGATTGGCATTCCATTGGGTGCCTTACGCGGCCTGTTTGCGCTGCCCGCCGCCGCGCTGTGGGACATTCTGTTTCTGGTGCCCTTCCTGTTGCCGCCCTATATTGCCGCGCTGTCCTGGATGCTGGCGTTACAGACTAACGGTTATGTCCAGCAACTGCTGCCATGGCTACATCTGAATGATTTTTTGTTTTCGCTGCCGGGCATGGTGGTGGTGATGACACTGAATATTTTCCCGGTGGTGTATTTTGCGGTCTCACGCAGCATGGCGGCCAGCGGCAGCCGTCTGGCAGATGTCGCGCGCATTCACGGCGCAGGTCCGTGGCGGGCATTTATACGCATCACACTGCCGATGGCGTTACCGGCGATGGCATCCAGTTTATTGCTGGCGTTTACGCTGTCGATTGAAGAATACGGCGTGCCCGGCGCACTGGGTTCGCGCAGCGGTATTCTGATGCTCACCACAGGTATCGAACAACGCCTCGCCGACTGGCCGGTCGATTTGCCCGGTGCGGCGGTGCTTTCGCTGATGCTGGTGGCGATTGCGCTTTGCGCATACAGCGTTCAGCGTGCGGTACTGGCGGGTAAAAATGTTGAAAGCCTGACCGGCAAACCGGCTGACGTCACACAGAAATCGCTGGCTGGCTGGACTATCCCGGTGCTGATTTTGTTTATGGCGGTGGCACTGATCGCCGTCGCGCTGCCGATTGTCTCCATGCTGATCACCGCGTTTTCCCGTACGTTGTCCGGCGGGCTCTCGTGGCAGAATCTGACCTTAGGACACTTTGGCAATGTGTTTGCTGCACATGGCGATGCCCCTGCCGCACTTTCAACCAGCCTCGGTCTGGCGCTGGGCACTGCACTTATCGCAGGGGCAACCGGATTGATGGCATCGTGGCTGGTGGTGGCACGCAAAATTCGCGGTGCCGCATTGATTGATGGTTTATCGCTGCTGCCAGCGGCACTACCGGGGATTGTGGTCGGTGTGGGTCTGATTCTGGCCTGGAACCAGCGCTTCTGGCCGGTGACACCGTATAACACCTGGGGGATTTTGCTGCTGGCGTACTGCTGCCTGTTGTTGCCTTATCCGGTACGTTATGTCAGCGCCGCATTAAAGCAGATAGGCGGAAATCTTGATGCCGCCGCGCGCGTGCATGGCGCCACAGCGGCGCAAACATTACGCCTGATCCTGCTGCCGCTGGTGTTTCCGAGTTTACTTGCCTCAATGATGATGGTGTTCGCCGTCGCGTCGCGCGAGCTGGTAACCTCTCTGCTGCTGTCACCGGCGGGCGTGCAAACCGTGTCGGTGTATGTCTGGCGCCAGTTTGAACAGGGTTCTGTCGGTGATGGTATGGCCATGGCGTCAGTGGCAGCGTTTCTGAGCCTGACGCTGATGTTAATTGCAGTCAGGCTACAACAACGAACCGCAAGTTAGTTTTCCCGCTGCGGTTCGGAGTGCGGGCGGTCGCCTGAAGGGATCAGTAAACCGGCTGCAACTGCCAGCACCGAAATCACCGCAGACACGACAAAGACCCAGTGCAGCGACGCCGCCACGCTGTCCGTAAGCATATTCAGCTGACTGCTTTCGAGCGTACCGCGCGTCGCTTTATCCATCAGTTGCTGTACGGGATCACTCACCTGTGGCAGACGATACTGAAGATTGAGATTGAGTGTCGCACCGAGCAATGCGGTACCCATGGCTGAACCGAGCATGCGGGTAAAAAGTGTCGAGGCGGTAGCAATACCCCGTATGGCAGGTTCCACGCTGTTTTGCACTGACACAATAAACGTGGTGTTGCACAGCCCCATGCCAGCGCCAATCGAAAAAGCGGCAAGACGCGCCATCCACAAACCGGACGATGGGGAGAGCACTAACAGCGCAAGACTGCCGCCTGCCAGCAATAATCCGCCTGTGACCGCCGTCATGCGATATGAGGTTGCCTGCATCAGACGACTGCTGAACATGCTCGCCAGCGGCCAGCCAATCGACATCAGAGCCAGCGTGGTGCCGGCCTGTAACGGTGTACCGCCAAGCACGCCCTGCACATAGGTGGGTAGAAATGCGCTGATACCCATCATGGTGGCACCAATGATCACCCCGCCGACGTTTCCGGCAATAATGACTTTATTTTGCCACAGTGCCAGCGGGAACAGGGGCTCCGGTGTTTTACGCTCCTGACGGACCAGCAACCAGGCGCTGCAAACTGACAAGGCCACCAGCGCCAGCGCCAGATATCCCAGTTCCTCTGCCTGCAACAGCGCCAGCAGTAAGGCTGCGACAGACAGTGTCAGATAGCCGGTACCGGCAAGATCTAACGTGTGCGGTTTACGCTGACCGTCCGGCGGCAGGTATTTCACCAGAATCATCATCGCCACCAGACCGATGGGCACATTCACCCAAAACACCACTGCCCACGGAAAATGAGAAACGATGAATGCCCCCATCAGCGGGCCGACAATCGCCGAGACGCCCCAGACGCTGGACAAATATCCCTGTGCTTTTGCCCTTTCCTGCGGACCATACACATTGGCAATCAATGTAGTGGCAACCGGCGTGATCGCTCCGGCCCCCAGCCCCTGTAAAGCACGAAAACCAATCATCCAGCCAAGCGAAGGCGCAAACCCGCATAAAACGGAACCGAGCAAAAACAGCGTGGTGCCGATAAAGAACATTTTGCGACAGCCGTATAAATCTGCCAGACGCCCGTAAACCGGCACGGTGATGGCCTGTGTCAGCAGATAGACCGCAAACACCCAGCCGAGCAGCGAGAATCCCCCCAGATCGCCAATGATAGTTGGCATGGCCGTCGCGACAATAGTGACTTCTACTGCAGCCATAAACATCGATAACATGCAGGCAGTGAGGATGAGCGGACGATGAGAGGATTTAACCGCAGCTGTTTTGACTTCCGAATGATTGACGGCCATGTTCTCTGTTTTCTTAGCATTGCTTTGATGAGTGCACTCAGGCAGATACACTTAATTATAGACAAAAAAAAGCGCTGAGTTTGCACACAGCGCCCGTTAATTACAGACTAGTAGTGACAACGTCACTATCAGGCCTGAGACATCATCTTCAGATCAAAACTGGACAGATTAATAAACCGGGTTAAATCGCGGCTTTCAGCTCGGGGTAAATACGGAATTTCCCCCAGCAGCGGCGCTGTAATATTGGCGCTGATCGCGTCAATCGTTTCCTGGTAGTGAGCCAGACACGGGTTAATGCGGTTCGCCACCCAGCCGAGCAACGGTAAACCATCCGCAATAATTGCCTGTGCGGTTAATAATGCGTGGCTGACACACCCCTCCTGAATACCCACCACTAATACTACCGGCATATTTTGCAGACGTACCCAGTCAGAATATAAAAGTTGCGGCGTGATCAACGTTCTCCACCCGTCGCATCCTTCAACCACTACAGAATCTGCCTCTTCACGCATGAAATTAAGACCATGAGTCATTATTTCAAAAACATTTTCGGGGATCTGGCTGGCATAAATGTCTTCGTCAGTTAAGGCCAGCGGGGTTATTTTATTAAAAGGATAAGAAATAGAAGATGACTGCTGAAGAGTTACCGCATCTTTATTTCGAACCCCGTCGGCCAGCTCCTGGCTGCCTGTGGCAATAGGTTTATAGCCTAAAACGCAGCGATCCTGCGCGGCTAAGGCCTGAAGCAAGGCACGTGTGACAATGGTTTTACCTACACGAGCGTCTGTCCCCGTGACGAAAAAGTGCGTTAACATGGAATTCAGGCTCCGGGATCTCTCCGTCTTATTGAAAGATAGTCTCCGGTAAGAAAACACCGCCAGAGACAAAGTAACGACAGAAAGTCTAGGCGATGCGCGATCAGAGCAGTTTGCGTTAGCGCAATGTTTTGTTGACTGTACGTGCGGTTAATGTGCAGGTCTTATATGTTTTTTATTTAAAAACAGACATAAAAGATCTATCCAGATTAATAAAATGACGACAAGGCAGTAAAAGAAAATCCCGCTGAGCAGGTTAATGTCAGTGATCCGGACGAACAAATGCAGCCAACGCAGCGGTAATTTGAACGCTGAAGGATATTAACCTTGCAGTAATTTAATTAACAGGGAACCGCTATATAACGCGTCTTTGACTAATGCCGCGCCGGGCATCGTGCCCTGATTATAAAATTGTGTCGATTCAAGTTTGATATTTTCGCTATAAGCGGGAAGTGATTGCTGTTGAATACAGGACATTATCGCGGGATGAAGAATATCCTGAGACAAATTAAGCGGTGAGCCGATCAGTACTTTCTCGGGATTAAACAGATTGACCATAATCGCCAGAATACGTCCGACACTCTGTCCGACGCTGATAATCACGTCGCGCGCCAGCTGATCGCCCCGGTTTGCTGCATCACACACGGCTTCGATGGTCAGCGATACGCCATGCAATAAGCTGGCCGGAACGGGTACTGTTAAACGCTGACGAACGAGATCAAGAATGCTGTCAGTGCTGGCTACGGTTTCAAGGCAACCGTGATTACCGCAATAACAGCGCTTGCCGTAAGGATCCACCTGCGTATGGCCGATTTCCGCCACACTGCTGCTGCCTGCGTGCAGCACGCGCCCGCCGGTGATCACTCCCGCCCCGACGTTATGATCGATGACCACCTGCACCATATTTTTACAGCCACGCGAGGCACCATATAACGACTCGGCCAGCGTCCAGGCACCGATATCGTGCTGGACATAGACCGGCAAACCGGTGTGTTCCGACAGCGTGTCACCCAGCGGCATATCGAACACATCATGATAAAACGGCATACGGTGCACAATGCCACGACGCGCGTCAATCATGCCCGGTAAGGTAATGGCGATAGCAGTAAGGCGTTCGAGCTTGCGCTGATGGCGGATAAAAAACTGGTCAATTTCAGAAATAATACGTTTAAGCAGCGGTTGTGAAGCCTGTTCCGGCAGTGGAAGGACCTCTTCCACCACCAGTTTACTGCTGAGATCACGTAAACCGAGTGTGATTGAACCCAGGCTGATACGTGCCGAAAGATAATGCCAGGCCTGAGTGTCGAGCGCTAAACCAATGGCCGGACGCCCGCGGCTGCCGGGATCCTGAAATTCAGTTTCCAGTACCAGATGCGCCTGTAATAACTCACGGACAATCTTGGTGATACTGGCGGGAGCCAGTTGTGCCTTTTTCGACAATTCAATACGCGAAATAGGGCCAAACAGATCTATCAGGCGGTACACAGCACCGACATTGGTTTGTTTTATCTGATCGATATGTCCTGGTTGCCCGTCGGGGATCACTCAAGAAACTCCTGTTATTTTCGCGCTTCAAAATAAAGATTAGGGCTATGTTGGGGTTTTTGTCATATGTCGTCAACTATTTGATTCGTTATGTGATTCGGTGCACAAATTGCGGTAAAAGACGCTCGGAATTGACTGGAAATACAGCATCTTCTGACTTCAGCTTCTTATTCTTCACGTAACAACAATTCCATAAATGCACGGGTTGCGGCGGTCACCGGACGCCGCGCGTGATTCACCAGCCAGAGTTCTGTCGTGCCCTGCCGGTGACCAAATCGCAAATACCGCACGCCTTCAACCTGAATACGCAGATAAGAAGCAGGCAGAATCGATACGCCCAGCCCTGCGGCTACCAGCCCGATGATGGTCAGCGGTTCCCCTACTTCCTGCGTAATATAGGGGGTAATTCCCTGCGCCTTGAGCTGACCGAGAATGTCATCGTAAAGCGACGTGCCGACATCTTTGGAGAAGAACACAAACGGCTGATCGGCAAGGTGTTGAAAAGTCAGTTCACCCTCTTTAAGCGCATTCAGCGGATGATCGCTGTGCACCACGGCAATCAGCGGTTCGGACAGCACCAGATGATGTTCCAGCTCTTCCGGCAACCCGCCATTGCGCATAATGCCCAAATCCAGTTTTCCCTCCAGCAAAGGTTCGATCTGCTGTTTGCTGTTGAGTTGTTCGATGCGGATATTGACGTCCGGATAGGACAAACGAAAACGGTGTAAGGTGCGTGAAACACGGCGTAAAAAAGGTGCCGAAGAGGTCAGCCCGAGCGTCAGATTGCCTGACTCACCGCGATGAATGCGGGCTGCCTGAGCGGAGGCCTCACCGACCCGCTGCAAAATCTGCCGGGCTTCCAGCAAAAATGCCTGTCCCGCCTGCGTCAGTCTTACAGTGCGGTTGTTACGATAAAACAGCGTGGCGCCAAGATGGGTTTCCAGCGCCTGGATTTGCTGACTCAGCGGCGGCTGGGAAATGTGCAGACGTTCCGCTGCACGGCCGAAATGCAGTTCGTCCGCAACGGCGATGAAATAACGCAAATGACGCAGTTCGATATGATTCATGATGTGGATTAACCCAGCCCAATTGATATTTTAAACATATCATTTTTGACTGATTAATATATTAGACAATAACCGCTGCAGCGTTAAAATTCTTATACATTTTAAAATTAAGTTTTACCGCACTCCGCATTAAGGACTTACCGTGAAAACCTCCCGGCGGATTTCTGCCGCACCAGCCAGTCATTCAGTCAACGACGACGAGTTAAATCCTGAAACTCCCGCCGCGCGCTCCGGACTTAAAACGCCCTTTATCAAACGTGGGACACCGGAGTTTATCCGCGTCACGCTGGCCCTGTTTTCAGCAGGGCTGGCGACGTTTGCCCTGCTGTATTGTGTTCAGCCGATCCTGCCGGTGTTGTCGCATGATTTCGGGGTTTCACCGGCCACCAGTAGCCTGTCGTTGTCGTTATCTACCGGTCTGATGGCCATTGGCCTGTTGTTCACCGGGCCTGTTTCTGACGCAGTCGGGCGCAAGTCAGTGATGGTGGTAGCGTTATTTCTCGCTGCGGGTTGCACGCTGGTCTGTTCCTTTATGCAAAGCTGGGACGGCATTCTCATCATGCGTGCGCTGATTGGCTTATCGCTGAGCGGCGTGGCAGCCGTCGCCATGACCTATCTCAGCGAGGAAATCCACCCAAGCGTGGTCGCCTTCTCGATGGGTTTATACATTAGCGGAAATTCCATTGGGGGCATGAGCGGACGTTTAGTCAGTGGTGTGCTGACGGATTTCTTCTCCTGGCGTATCGCCGTTGCATTCGTGGGCTGCTTCGCCCTCGCGGCGGCAATTATGTTCTGGCGCATTCTGCCTGCATCAAAACATTTCCGGGCAAGCTCGCTGAAACCGCGCAAAATGCTGATTAACTTCAAACTGCACTGGCGCGACAGCGGTCTGCCGCTACTTTTCGCCGAAGGTTTCCTGCTGATGGGCAGTTTCGTGACCCTGTTTAACTACATCGGTTACCGTCTGCTTTCATCGCCCTACCATCTGAGCCAGGCGATAGTCGGGATTTTATCTGTCGTTTACCTGATGGGCACCTACAGCTCGCCGAAAGCCGGTGCGCTGACCGGCGTTTATGGCCGCGGCCCTGTGCTGATCGGCGCAACGTCGCTGATGCTGCTGGGCATTTTAATCACCGCTTTTTCACCGGTCTGGCTGATTTTCGTCGGCATGATTCTGGTCACCGGCGGATTTTTCGCCGCCCATTCCGTTGCCAGCGGCTGGATCGGCAGACGTGCCCGTCGTGCAAAAGGTCAGGCATCGTCTTTATATCTGTTCAGCTACTATGCGGGTTCCAGTGTCGCCGGAACGTTAGGCGGATTCTTCTGGCACTCCTTTGGCTGGTACGGGATCACCGGATTCATCAGTTTGATGCTGATTGCCGGTGTCGGCGTCGGGTTTAAGCTGATGCGCTTACCTGAGGCAAAAGCGGTTTAACTTATCGCGCCTCCCCCTGCGAAGGGGGAGGCGCCGACCGGGATTCACTTATTCCCGCGCGAGAAATTTACTGCTTTTCACTCTCCCATTTTCCTCATCCGCTTCTGACTATCCGCCTCAAACAACTGCATCCGCGCGGTATCTATCTGTACCCATACCCGGTCTCCGGGCGCGGCGGCCGATCTGACCATGCTGTAAACACTCAGCTTTTCAGTGCCAAATTTACCGTGAATAAGTTCACTCAGGCCGGTAGGTTCAATTAGCGTGATATCCAGTGGCACCGCGCCTGGCGCGCCCTCTTCGCACAGCACAATGGCTTCGGGGCGGACGCCATAAATCACCTCTGTACCACTTTGCAGATTCTTGATTAAAGGATCTACCGGCAGCGTCAGTTGCCCGTTAATCCGCAATTGCGGTGCAGAATCCCCCAGTTCCAGCGTACCGTTGATGAAATTCATAGACGGCGAACCGATAAAGCTGGCGACGAATTTATTGGCCGGCGTGTCGTACAGTTCAAGCGGCGTGCCGACCTGCTGGATCAGGCCGTGGTTGAGTACGACGATGCGGTCAGCGAGGGTCATGGCTTCCACCTGATCGTGCGTCACATAAACGATGGTGTTCTTCATACGCTGATGCAGGCTTTTGATTTCAATCCGCATCTGCCCCCGTAATTGCGCATCCAGGTTAGAAAGCGGTTCATCGAACAAAAACACCTGGGGCTCGCGTACGATCGCCCTGCCCATTGCCACACGCTGACGCTGTCCGCCGGATAACTCTTTCGGACGGCGATGCAGCAACGCGGTCAGCCCGAGAATATCGGCGGCTTTATTCACCGCCGCCTCAATCTCCGCTTTCGGCCGCTTTTGGACTTCGAGGCTGAACCCCATGTTACGTGCCACGGTCATGTGCGGATACAGTGCATAACTCTGGAATACCATTGAGATATCACGGTCTTTCGGAGCCACCTGATTCATCAGACGTGAACCGATATGAATATCCCCCGCCGTCGCCAGTTCAAGCCCGGCGATCGTGCGCAGCAGGGTCGATTTACCGCACCCGGACGGCCCGACCAGCACCACAAACTCGCCATCTTTAATGGTCAGGTTAATGTGTCGCAATACTTCGACATTTTCGTAACGTTTTTGAAGATCGGAAATCGTAATCTGAGCCATAGAATTATCCTTTTACCGCACCGGCAGTCAGCCCCTGAACCAGGTAACGCTGAATGAACGCAAAGAACAGACAGGCAGGAATGAGCGCCAGCACAGCCGCTGCCATCATGTCGCCCCATGAAACCGCGAATTTCGACACAAAACTGAGTAAGCCAACCGGGAAAGTCATCACGTCGTTTTTGTTGATGAGCATCAGCGAGAACAACAATTCGCTCCACGCGGCGGTAAACACAAAACCTAAGGTTGCCGCCATCCCCGGCAGAGTCAGCGGGATAATGACTTTGCGCAGTGCCATAAATCGGCTGCACCCTTCAAGCATCGCGGACTCTTCCAGATCCTTCGGAATACTGTCAAAAAACGACTGCATCAGGAACGTGGCAAAAGGGACGTTAAAAGCGGTGTAAATCAGAATCAGCCCGGTCAGGCTATTGGTCAGCCCGAGCGGTGCCATCACTTTGTAAATTGGCGCGAGGATCATTACCAGCGGGAACATCTGGGTAAACAGCAGCAGCGCGGCCATCACCGTTTTGCCGCGAAAACTGAAGCGGGAAAACGCGAAACCCGCACCGGCAGCAATGATTGTGGTCAGAAATGCCGTGCCGAATGACACAATCAGACTGTTGAAGAAATACAGCGGAAACTGGCTTTCAGTAAACACACGCTGAAAATGGACCAGCGTCATCTCGCCCGGCCACATCCGCACACCTTCACTGTAGAGCAGTTTATCCGGCGTGATGGAGATTTTGATCAGCCAGTAAATCGGGAACAGCGCGAACACCAGATAGAACACAATCCCCAGCCGATGCCCGCCCTTGCGAAGCCAGGCGTTAATTGACAATGCACTCATATGAGCCCCTTATTTCAGCAACTGATGGCGGATGCGCAGTAAAACCAGCGCATAAAATGTCATCAGCACCAGCAGGAACACCGCCATCGCAGACGCATAACCAAAGTCGAGTTTGCGGTATGCAGTGGTGAAGATGAAACTCGACAGAATCGAGGTGGAATTTGCCGGCCCGCCGTCGGTCATCACCACAATCAGATCAGCAAAATTTGCGATCCAGATGGTGCGCAGCATGACCGTGATGGCAATCATCGGTGCCAGAAACGGCAGCGTGACTTTGCAAAACTGCTGCCAGCCGCTCGCCCCGTCCATCGACGCCGCTTCGTACAAATCTTTCGGAATCGATTGCAACGCCGCCAGCAGGGTAATGGCGAAGAACGGAATGCCGAACCAGACGTTCGCCACTACCGGGCCGTACAGCGCCAGTTGCGGATCAGACAAAATATTGTACGGTTCGGAAATGATATGCAGATCAGCCAGCCAGTAAGGCAGCACGCCAATTACCGGATTGAGCAACCATGCCCAGGTCAGGCCGGAGAGAAACGCCGGAACCGCCCACGGCAGAAACACCAGCGCCTGCACCCAGCGGCGGCCGGGGAATTCGCGGTTGAGCAATAAAGCTAAGCCCAGCCCCAGCGCGAACTGCAACACCAGTGAAGTCAGTGTCCAGTTGAAGGTATGGCGCAGTGCGGCATAAAAATGCCGGTCATCAAACATGGTACGAAAATTATCCAGCCCCACCCAACCGGTATCGAACGGGTTCAGCAACTGTATGTTCTGAAAAGCATAGGAAATGCCGATAGCCATCGGAACAAAGATAAACAGGCCAATCAGCACCAGCGTCGGGCTGAGATAAACCCAGGGTTCCAGCAGCGCCCGCAAACGTGGGAAGCGCGGCGCGGCAGCGGTGTCTGGCGGTGAAACTTCCAACATCATGACGCGTCTCCGTTGAGAAGAATGGGGAACTCCGGCAGCAGATCCGTGCCGGAGTCATCCGGTTTACTTTTGCGCAGCCAGCCAGGCTTTCTGTTCTTTGGTCAGGTATTTCGCCCAATCTTTCACCATGCTTTCGGTGTCGTTCTGGCCGAGCAGCGTTTCCTGCGAACTGTCTTTTACAATCACCGAGTTAAAATAGCCCCAGCCTTTGAGGTGCGTCGGCATGGTCAGCGGGATGTAATCCGGGCTGTTCAGCTCGGCAAACCAGCCTGCAAACTGTGGCGCGTGGTAATATGCATCCTGCTCTGCACCCTTATAAATCGGTAAGGTGCCGACGAATTTCGACCAGGTCAGGTTGTTTTCTTTATTACTCAGGAAGGAAATCAGATCCCAGCTTTGATCCTGATGTTTGCCCTGTTTGAACATCGACCAGCCGGTATAACCGATAGTCGGGTAGGCTTTACCGTTCGGCCCGAGCGGCATCGGCGCAACGGAGAAATCGTCCGGGTTCATGCTGTTCTTGATGGCGATCAGCGCGTCCGGATCCTGATCCAGCATGGCGCATTTACCGGAGTAGAAACCGGAAACGATTTCGTTAAAGCCCCAGTTAACACTGTCTTTGGGTGCATAACCTTTCTGGTACATGTCCACCAGGAACTGCGCGCCTTTGACCGCACCCGGTTTGGTCAGCATGCTGTTGCCCTCTTTATCGAAAAAGTCCGGCGAGCCGTTCATTGCCGCCATAAACATCATCCAGGCATTCGTGCCGCCGACGCCGCCGCGCATGCAATAGCCGCTGATCCCGTTGCCCAGCGCGCTGATTTTCTTCGCATCCGCCATAAACTCATCCATGGTTTTCGGCGCGTCGGTCAGGCCCGCCTGCTGAAAGAGTTTTTTATTCCAGAACATCGCCCGCAGATAAAAACCGTACGGGATCATCGTTGCGGTGCCACCGGAAGAACGCGCCATGGTCAGCGTTTTGTCGGTCAGATCTGCCGTGCCTGTCCAGCCTTTCAGCCGGGGTTCGAGATCAGCCAGCATACCGTTACTGGCATACAGCCCCTGCCAGGTGTCCGGCATTTCCACCACATCCGGGTACTGCCCGCTCTGAATCATGGTGCCAAGCTTTTCAAACGCCTGCCCCCACGGCAGCGACACGACCTCGATCTCGACATCAGGATGCTGTGTTTTGTAAGCGGTTAACATCTTTTGCAGCATTTCGGTACGTGCCGGGCTGGTAATCACTTCCACCAGCGTCAGCTTAGTGGCGGCAAAACTGGCGCAGGAAAACAGGCTGAGCACCAGCAGGCTGAGCACATGACGTTTCGGGTGTCGCATAATCTTGATTCTCCACGGTGAAAAAAGTCGGAACACAGGAACGGTATTTTCAAAAAATGGCTTCAGGAACAAGCACTTTCGATGGCGTTTTTCAAGTCACGCCATAAATCTTCAGTATCTTCCAGCCCGATTGAAATGCGGATCACACGGGGTGAGACGCCAAAATCTCTTGCCGAGTTAAATTCACCCGCCTGATTCAGCACCGAAATGGCCGGCATCACCAGGCTTTCAAAACCGCCCCAACTGACGCCCATACGGAATAAGGTCAGCGCATTGCAGAACGTCGGAATGTCAATGCCTTCGCTGAGCTCAAAGGAGAACAAGCCGCTGTAGCCGGTCAGCGTGGAAGTCGGCAGCGGCTCGAGCCCCGGATGATTCACCTGCGTGATACGCGAATAGCCCTGCAGGCGGCGCGCCAGTTCCAGCGCACTTTCATGATGCTGGCGCATACGCAGCGGCAGCGTGCGTAAGCCGCGCAGCAACAGCCAGGCTTCATTCGCGGAGAGTTTGCCGCCTAAAAACGGGCTGATATAACGACTGATGGCAGTGATGTGTTCTGTACTTGAAATCACCAGTCCGGCAACGACGTCGCTGTGTCCGCTGATGTATTTCGACGCAGAATGAATAACCAGATCGATGCCTGCCGCCAGCGGCTTCTGGAAAACCGGTGACGCCCAGCTGTTATCGATCATCGTTATTACGCCGTATTTTTTGGCCAGCGCGGCAATGGCTGGCAGATTTTGCTCGCCCATCACCCAGCTGTTCGGGCTTTCGAGATATAACAGTTTCGCCCCCTGAATCGCCGCTTCGAGTGCGGCCAGAGAACCTCCATCGACAAACTGTGATTCAATCTGGAAACGGGTGCAGAAACCGCGCAGAAAACGGTAGGTGTCTGGATAAACGTGATTCACACAGACGACTTTATCGCCGGGACCGGCCACGCTGAGAATGGCATTACTGATCGCCGCCATGCCGCTGCCGAACGCCAGACAGGCTTCGCCGCCTTCAAGCTGCGCCACCTTCTTCTGTAATTCGATCACGGTCGGGTTGTCGACGCGGGAATATAATGCGTGGTCGCTGTCACCACGAAAACGGGCAATCATGCTGTCATAATCGGTGAAACTAAATAACGACGACTGATAGATAGGGGGTGAAATCGCCCCGCGATCGTGGCGGCCGTCATGCACTAAATGCGTGTTTTCACTTAACTCAACCGGCTGGCTCTTATCATCTTGCTGCATTGATCACTTCCTTCATGTCACGTTCGGTTATGTTCAGAATGTCGTTGCTCAGCCTGCGCGCGTTTTCCGGTTCGCGGCGCGCAATGGCTTCATATAACAGGCGGTGCAGCGGAAAAGAGTCGCTGAAAAGCGCCTGCTCCGGTGGCGATTCGAAAAAGGCATGCAGCAGGTCGTAAATGCCGCCGACCATTTGCAGCAGCAGCGGATTGTGCGCGGCGCTGTAGATCGCCGCGTGAAACTGCCAGTCTTCTGCCCCTGCGGAACCGATGCTCAGATGTACTTTTTCCATCACAACCAGTTTCTGTTCGATGAACAGCAAATCGCTTTCCGTCGCACGTACTGCCGCCATTGCCGAAGCCTCACATTCGATGATCCGGCGCACTTCCAGCGCATGCAGCATGGTGGCGGAATCATTTTTAAAGCGCAGGGACAGAAAGCTGTCGTTGGCAGTAATTTCAGACTGCAAAAAAGTGCCACTGCCTTTTTTACGCACGATAATCCCCAGTGCCTCCCAGCGTTTGAGCGCCTCACGCACGGTGTTGCGGCTCACCGCCAGACCTTCAGCCAGCACACGCTCAGGAGGCAGTTTCTCGCCGATACGGGTGCCGGACTGCGCCACATAACGCGTCAGCGCATCCAGTACCAGGGTGTCGCTTTGTTGTGGCGCGATCGGATGCAATAAATTTATTTCGCCGCTCATTGGCTTCTCCGCACATTGTTTTCAACGGACACCGGTCCAAATTGGCCCAACAACTCAACCTGTGGACCACATTGCAATTTGTCTGCCAGTTTGCAGAACCGCCGTTAAGCAATTGATTAAAATGGAATATGAATAAATAACGTTCCAGGCGGGAAGATGGCGGGCAGATCGCGGTGGTGCAAAAAAAGCCGGATATGTTGTACCGCTGTGCAGGTAATGTTCAGTGATGTAGCACGGGATGGATTGACGCGCAGGAGTGCAAATGATAACTGTTATCATATGAATTTATTCAGTCAGGCAGGTGGTTATGACACCGGATACAAAGTCTTCAGCAGCATCATGCTGCATTGTCGGGGGCGGTCCCGCAGGTTTAATGCTGGGATATCTTCTGGCGCGTAAAGGTATTGACGTCACTGTGCTGGAAAAACACCGTGACTTTTTGCGCGATTTTCGCGGCGACACCATTCACCCTTCGACGCTGGACATCATCTGGCAACTGGGTTTCCTCGACGAATTCCTCGCCCTGCCACACCAGCGCGCTGAAAAGCTATATGGTGAAATCGACGGCCAGGAAACCACGCTGGCGGACTTCAGCCATCTGCCAACGCAGTGTAAATTTATCGCTTTTATGCCGCAGTGGGATTTCCTTAATTTTATCGCCGGTAAGGCAGCACAACTGCCCAATTTCAGGCTGATCCATAATGCACAGGTGCTGTCGTTGCAGGAGGATAAAGGGCAGGTATCCGGTGTTATTGCTGAAGTGGACGGAGAAACGCAGCACTTTGATGCCGGTCTGGTGATCGGTTGCGATGGCCGTAATTCCATCGTGCGGGAACAGGCCGGGATGGAAGTCCGCCGTTATGGCACGCCGCGTGACGTGTTATGGCTGAAAATTCACAAACGACCGGACGATCCGCAGTGGTCAATGGGTCACCGCGGCCCGAAGAAAAACTTCATCATGATTGACCGGGGAGATTACTGGCAGTGTGGGTATTCGATTCCCAAAGGCAGTCTGGATTCGCTCAAAGCGCAGGGCATCGCGCCCTTTCTCGACCTGCTGACCGAAGTATCTCCCTTCGAACGCCCGCGTCTTCAGCAAGATATCCTCAGTTGGGAAGACGTACGCCTGCTGGTGATCCGCATTGACCGTCTGAAAGAGTGGGCAAAACCGGGGCTGCTGTGCATCGGCGACGCAGCGCATGCGATGTCACCCATCGGCGGTGTTGGCGTGAATCTGGCCATTCAGGATGCCGTGGCGACGGCGAATATCATCACTGAACCGCTCAAGGCCGGACGCCTGACGCTGCGGCATTTAAAACGCATTCAGCGCCGTCGCATGTTCCCGACCTGGGCGACGCAGGCGTTACAGATTATGATCAGTAAGGCCGGACAGAAACAAAGGAAGCGTGCCCCTTCACGGCTGGAAATCTGGCTACGGGGAAGGAAATTTATACCATTTCTGTTTGGACGCCTCATCGGCGTGGGATTTTATCGGGAAATCCCGAAGCTTTGATTTTGGGTTTGCCACCCGAACCGCCTTTAGGTCAACACCTTGGGTTGCCACCCAAACTTGCCTTAAGGTCAAGGTCAAGGTCGTGGGCGTCGGCCCACGGTTTTGAACTTGAAGTTTGTTTGAAACGCCCCTCGTGATGCCCGTTAAGCATCACAAATTTAAATATTCCCCGCTTTTTCATCACCCATAATTGATAAGCGTCATTACGCCCGGTGAGCTATTTCGGCAAAGTGCCCGCCTTTCACTTGGATCCATATTTAATCTCGGGGAATACAATAATGCTGGAATTACTGATCGGGCTGGTGGTCGCCGTCTTTGTCGGACGCTATATCATTAAAGGCTATTCACCCACCGGCGTGCTGATGGTAGGTGGCTTATTGCTGCTGATTATCAGTGCAATGATGGGCCACAGTATCCTGCCGGAAGGCACAAAAAGTACCGGCTGGAATGCCACAGATATCGTTGAATACGTCAAAATTCTGCTGATGAGCCGCGGTGGCGATCTGGGAATGATGATCATGATGCTGTGCGGATTCGCGGCCTATATGACACATATTGGGGCCAATGATGTGGTCGTCAAACTGGCATCGCGTCCGTTACAGATGATCAACTCACCGTACATTCTGATGGTTGCGGCTTATATCCTGGCGTGTCTGATGTCGCTGGCGGTATCTTCCGCCACCGGTCTGGGCGTGTTACTGATGGCGACACTGTTCCCGATAATGGTCAACGTCGGCATCAGCCGGGGTGCGGCGGCGGCGATTTGTGCATCCCCTGCGGCAATCATCCTTTCGCCAACATCCGGTGACGTTGTGCTGGCCGCGCAGGCGGCGAACATGCCGCTGGTGGATTTTGCCTTTAAAGTCACCCTGCCTATTTCGATTGCCGCCATCGCCGCAATGGCTGTCGCGCATTTCTTCTGGCAACGCTATCTGGATAAACGCGATACCACAGCCCAGGTGGATACGGTCGATTCAAATGCTGACGATGTGGCTGAAACCAATGCTCCGGCTTTCTACGCCATTTTGCCTTTCACGCCGATTATCGGTGTGCTGATTTTTGACGGAAAATGGGGGCCGAATCTGCATATCATCACCATTCTGGTGATCTGTATGCTGCTGACCGCCCTGATTGAAACCGTGCGTAACCGTAGCGGCAAAGCGGTATTCGCCGGTCTGGACGTGGCGTATCGCGGCATGGCCGATGCATTCGCCAACGTGGTGATGTTGCTGGTCGCGGCAGGCGTGTTTGCTCAGGGTTTAAGTACTGTCGGGTTTATCAGCAGCCTGATCGGACTGGCGCAAAACTTCGGTTCCGGCAGCATCGTTATGATGCTGGTACTGGTGGTGATCACCGTGCTTGCCGCCATGACTACCGGATCCGGCAATGCGTCGTTCTATGCCTTCGTTGAACTCATCCCTAAACTGGCGACGAAAATGGGCATTAATCCGGAATACCTGGTCATTCCGATGTTGCAGGCGTCCAACCTGGGCCGGACCCTTTCCCCGGTTTCCGGCGTTGTGGTCGCAGTGGCCGGCATGGCAAAAATCTCGCCTTTTGAAGTGGTTAAACGGACCTCCGTTCCCGTGCTGGTTGGCCTGATTGTGGTGATCGTCGCCACCGAAATTCTGGTGCCGGTGCACTAGTCCTCCCCGCTTTTAATTCCTGAATCGTTCAGGCTGTATCAGTGCATTCACTGAGCGTGTCCCCGGAGCATACAAAAGTCTGTGACCGGGGCGCGTGAAGGCAGTCAACGCAGAGACGGCGGAAGGATTAAGGTATTGATCACATAAATACGATATCGGCTGAAGCGAACTCGGGTTAAGCTACTGCGCCTTGAAGGTCGGGGAAGTTTCCCTGTGCTGATTTGATGGCAAAACCAGCGTGAGAAAAGCTTTTATGTCGAATAATCCGGGCTATAAACGTATTGGCGGGTGGTTACTGGCCCCGATGGCGTATCTGATTGTGACGCTGCTCAGCGTCGTATTAATGCTGTTTCTGTTTTCAATGGCATTATTTGTACCGGAATCGCGTGAATATTTAATCACCAACTCGCAGGCATTTACCCTGCAATGGTATTTCTCTGTAGTGACCACGTTGGCGATGGGGTTATTTACCGTTGCGGTATTATGGCAATTTTGTAAGCGCGCCAGAGCGTTACCTAAAATGTATATTATCTGGTTATTGTGCACCGTGCTTCTGGCAGTAAAAGCCTTTGCATTCTCACCGGTTACCGATGATTTGGCCGTGCGTAACTTATTGTTACCTTTATTGGCCGCCGCCGTCTTTGTGCCTTATTTCAAGCGCTCACTGCGGGTAAAAGAAACCTTTACGGAATAACCCTGAATTTTTTAATGATTATTATGTCCGGGCAATTGCTATGACCTCTTATTTATTACTCTTCGTCGGCACCGTGCTGGTCAATAACTTTGTGCTGGTCAAATTTCTTGGCCTGTGCCCGTTTATGGGCGTGTCCAGGAAACTGGAATCGGCTATCGGGATGGGGCTCGCCACCACCTTCGTGATCACCCTGTCCAATATCTGCTCGTGGATCGTCAACACTTTTGTTCTGATGCCACTGGGGCTGGTGTATCTGCGTACCATGGCCTTTATTCTGGTGATCGCCGTTGTCGTGCAGTTCACCGAAATGGTCGTGCGTAAAACCAGCCCGTCGTTGTATCGGCTGCTGGGTATTTTCCTGCCGCTTATCACCACTAACTGTGCCGTGCTCGGTGTGGCGTTGCTTAACATCAACCAGCAGTTCAACTTTATGCAATCCGCGCTGTACGGTTTTGCCGCGTCACTGGGCTTCTCGCTGGTCATGGTGCTGTTCGCTGCCATTCGCGAACGTCTGGTCGTCGCTGATGTTCCGGCACCGTTCAAAGGTTCTTCGATTGCGCTGGTCACGGCCGGCCTGATGTCATTGGCCTTTATGGGCTTCACGGGTCTGGTGAAATTCTAATGTTTGAATTATGGGTAGCAATTGGCGCGCTGACCGCTCTGGCGCTGGTTTTTGGCCTGCTGCTGGGTTACGCCTCGCGTCGTTTTGCCGTCGAAGGCAACCCGGTTGTCGATCAGATTGACGATATTCTGCCGCAGAGCCAGTGTGCGCAATGCGGATATCCCGGCTGTAAACCTTATGCCGAAGCGGTCGCCAATGGCGACAACATCAATAAATGCGTGCCGGGCGGCGAAGCGGTCATGCTCAAGCTGGCAACCCTGCTTAACGTTGAACCTCAGCCGATGGGCGAAGACGCCGCGGCGGCAGTACCGGTGCGTAAAGTGGCTTACATCGACGAGAGCAACTGCATCGGCTGCACCAAGTGCATTCAGGCATGTCCGGTTGATGCCATTGTAGGGGCCACCCGTGCCGTGCATACCGTGATTACCGATTTATGTACCGGCTGTGACCTGTGCGTCGCGCCCTGCCCGACGGACTGCATCGAAATGCTGCCGGTAAAAACCACCACCGCAAACTGGAAGTGGGATTTGAAATCCATTCCGGTTCAGGTCATCCATGCGGAGTAACATGTTTAATCTGTTTGCGGCGCTCAAAAAAGACAAGATCTGGGACTTCGACGGCGGTATTCATCCGCCGGAAATGAAGACTCAGTCAAGCCACGTTCCGTTGCGCAACGTGCCACTGCCTGAGCGCTTTATCATCCCGCTTCAGCAACATCTTGGCCCTGAAGGCGAGCTGTGTGTGAAACCCGGCGACCGCGTGTTAAAAGGTCAGCCGCTGACCACCGGTCGTGGCCGTACCGTACCGGTTCATGCGCCGACCTCAGGCGTGATTACCGCCATCGGGCCACACATTACTGCGCACCCTTCCGGCCTGAAAGAGCTTTGTGTGTTAATCGACGCCGACGGCCAGGACACCTGGTGTGACCGTGAATTCGTGGCCGATTACCGTCAGCTTACTGCTGACGAACTGAATCAGCGCATCAGTCAGGCTGGTATTGCCGGGCTGGGTGGCGCCGGTTTCCCGACCGCCAGCAAACTGGCTGGCGGCCTGACCTCGACCCGCACACTGATTCTTAATGCTGCCGAATGTGAGCCTTACATCACTGCCGATGACCGGCTGATGCAGGAACATGCCATGGAAATCCTCCAGGGTACGCGCATCCTCTGTCACATGTTGCATCCTGAACGTGTGCTGATCGGCATCGAAGACAACAAACCTGAAGCGATTGCCGCACTAAAAGCGGCGATCAGCGCTGAAATCTCCGACGGTGTGCGTTTTGAGTTGCGGGTGATCCCGACCAAATACCCGTCCGGCGGTGCCAAACAGCTGACTAAAATCCTGACCGGCCTCGAAGTGCCAAAAGGCCATCACTCGTCGTCCATCGGCGTGCTGATGCAAAACGTCGGCACTGTGTTTGCCATTAAACGCGCCATCATTGACGGCGAACCGCTGATTGAACGCGTGGTCACGCTGACCGGTGAAGCAATGGCAAAACCGGGCAACGTCTGGGCGCGTCTGGGTACCCCCATTGAGCACCTGATGCAGGAAGGTCAGTTACAACCGCAGGGTAATAAAAAGATGGTGATCATGGGCGGTCCGCTGATGGGCTTTACCCTGCCGTCGCTCAACGTACCCGTGGTCAAAATTTCCAACTGTTTGCTGGCACCGTCCGAATCCGAACTGGGACAGCCCGGGCCGGAAGAAGCCTGCATCCGTTGCAGCCTGTGTGCGGAATCCTGTCCGGCCGGTTTATTGCCGCAACAACTTTACTGGTTCAGTAAAGGCGAGGAACACGAGAAAGCACGCAAGCATAACCTGTTCGACTGCATCGAATGCGGCGCCTGTGCCTATGTCTGCCCGAGCAATATTCCGCTGGTGCAGTATTACCGTCAGGAAAAGGCTGAAATCCGCGCCATCGATAACGAAAGCGCACGTGCCACGGAAGCCAAAGCGCGTTTCGAAGCCAAACAGGCGCGTATGGAGCGTGAAAAATTAGCGCGGGAAGAAAAGCATCAGAAAGCGGCTGTAAAACTCAGCGAGACACCGGCAGCAGAAGCCCCTGTAGAAGAAAAACCCGTGGCTGACACGCCGGAAGTCGATCCGCGCCAGGCCGCACTGGCGGCGGCAATTGCCCGCGCTAAAGCTAAAAAAGCTGCCGCGCAGCAGGATATTCCTGTGGCCTCTGAACCGGTGGCTGAAACAGCACCGCCCGCTGAGGAAGATGCCCGTAAGGCCGCGGTGGCTGCCGCGATTGCCAGGGTGAAAGCGAAGAAAGCCGGCAACACTGGCGTGGTTGTTGAAGCCAGAGAAAGTGAGCTTGCCGTTTCTCAGCCACCCGCTGAGGAAGATGCCCGCAAGGCCGCCGTGGCGGCCGCGATTGCCCGTGTAAAAGCGAAGAAAGCCGCAGCACCACATCAGCCTGCCGGTGAAGAAAACGTGACAGCGTCACCTGCCGAACCTTCCGCAGACGACAAACGCAAGGCGGCAGTAGCCGCTGCCATCGCCCGCGCCAAAGCCAAAAAAGCGGCCGCGCAGGACGCAGAAGAAACCGAGCCAAAACAACAAGAAAGCGATCCACGCAAAGCCGCCGTGGCTGCGGCGATCGCCCGGGTTAAGGCCCGTAAAGCCGCCCAAACAATGTCTAACGAGGAATAGATGGCCTTCAGGATCGCAAGCTCACCTTTTACACATAATCGCCAGAACACCAGCACCATCATGATGATGGTGATCCTGGCGTGTATTCCCGGCCTGATCGCTCAGGTCTGGTTCTTCGGTTACGGCACGCTGATACAACTGACACTGGCTATCGTGATTGCTCTGCTGGCAGAAGGCGCCGTGTTACAACTGCGAAAACAGCCGGTGACGAAACGTCTGGGAGATAACAGCGCCCTGCTGACCGCGGTTTTGCTGGGTATCAGCCTGCCGCCGCTGGGCCCGTGGTGGATGGTGGTACTCGGCACGATTTTCGCCATCATTATTGCCAAACAACTTTATGGCGGTCTGGGTCAGAATCCGTTTAACCCGGCCATGGTAGGTTATGTGGTACTGCTGATTTCTTTCCCGGTGCAAATGACCACCTGGTTGCCGCCTGATACCCTGCAACACCATCACGCAGGCTTCACCGATACACTGCGGACTATTTTCACCGGGCATAACAGTCTGGATCTGACCGCCTATCAGCTCAATATGAACGTCGATGGCGTGACGCAGGCAACACCGCTGGATGCGTTTAAAACCGGTCTGCGCTCCGGCCATAGCGCCGATCAGATCCTCAGTACGCCATTGTTTAGCGGCACGCTGGCCGGTCTCGGCTGGCAGTGGATTAACCTGGGTTTCCTCGCCGGCGGGCTGTTCCTGATGTGGCGCAAAATCATCAGCTGGCACATTCCGGTCGCCCTGTTAGGTATGCTGACTGTCTGCGCGGGTATCGCGTGGGGTCTGGCACCGGAAAGCTACTCTTCACCGCTGGTCGGGTTGTTTTCCGGCGCGACCATGCTCGGCGCGTTCTTTATCGCCACCGATCCGGTGACGGCGTCCACCACGCCAAAAGGCCGCCTGATTTTCGGTGCGCTGATTGGTTTGTTGGTGTGGCTGATCCGCAGTTACGGCGGTTATCCGGATGGCATCGCTTTTGCGGTTTTACTGGCCAATATCACCGTGCCACTGATTGATCACTACACCCAACCACGCGTTTACGGGCATCGCTGAGGAAGAATGATGTTAGCAACCATGCGACGCCACGGCCTGATTCTGGCTTTCTTTGGCGCACTGATGACCGGCATGACGGCACTGGTCAACCTGATGACCAAGCCGACGATTGAACATCAGGCACTGTTACAACAAAAAACATTGTTTGATCAGGTGATCCCTGCAGGCGTGTACGACAACGACATGCAAAACGAATGTTACAACGTCACTGATGAGGCACTGGGTAACATGACGCCGCACCGTATGTATCTGGCGCGCAAAAACGGACAGCCTGTGGCCGCGGTGGTTGAAACCACTGCGCCTGATGGTTATTCCGGTGCGATCCGGTTACTGGTGGCGGCTGATTTTCATGGCAAAGTTTACGGTTCCCGCGTGCTGGAACAGCATGAAACGCCGGGGCTGGGTGACAAAATTGAAGTGCGCATTTCAGACTGGATCAAGCATTTCGCCAATCAGACCGTTAACGGTGCAGGCGATGAGCGCTGGGCCGTGAAGAAAGACGGCGGTATGTTTGATCAGTTTACCGGTGCGACCATTACACCGCGCGCCGTCGTTCGCTCCGTAAAACGCACGGCGCTGTTTATCGGGACGGTACCGTCTCAGCTTTCCCACCTCACCCCTTGTGGAGCACGTGATGAGTGAAGCCAAAAAGATAATCGTTCAGGGTCTGTGGACCAATAACTCCTCACTGGTTCAGTTACTGGGGCTTTGTCCGCTGCTGGCCGTGACTTCGACTGCCACCAACGCCCTGGGTTTAGGCCTGGCGACCACGCTGGTGCTGACCTGTACCAACGCCATGATTTCCGCATTCCGTAAGTGGATCCCGGATGAAATTCGCATCCCGATTTATGTGCTGATTATCGCCTCGGTCGTCAGTACCGTACAGATGCTGATCAACGCTTACGCGTTTGGTCTGTATCAGGCGCTGGGGATTTTTATCCCGCTGATTGTGACCAACTGTATTGTGGTCGGACGCGCCGAAGCCTGCGCAGCCAGCAGTCCGATCCATCTGGCCGCGCTTGACGGTGCGATGACCGGGCTCGGAGCAACCTGTGCGATGTTTGTACTGGGCTCAATGCGTGAAATTCTCGGCAGCGGCGTACTGTTCAACGGCGCTGATTTGTTACTCGGCAGTTGGGCGAAAGTATTGCGTGTCGAAGTGCTGCATCTCGATAACCCGTTCCTGCTGGCCATGCTGCCGCCGGGCGCGTTTATCGGCCTCGGTCTGTTGCTGGCCGCTAAATATCTTATTGATCAGCGCATGAAAGCACGGAAAGCGGCACAGCACGTTGCTGCTGAAGAAAGTTTGCCAAAGGGAAGTGTTCATGAATAAGGAAAAACGCACCGAAATTCTCAGCCGTTTACGTGATAACAACCCGCATCCTACCACCGAACTGGTGTACACCACCCCGTTCGAACTGCTGATTTCGGTATTGCTTTCCGCGCAGGCCACGGACGTCAGCGTGAACAAGGCGACGGCAAAGCTGTATCCTGTCGCCAACACGCCTGAATCTGTTCTGGCACTTGGCGTGGACGGTGTGAAGGAATACATCAAAACTATTGGCCTGTTTAATGCCAAAGCCGAGAACGTGATTAAAACCTGCCGTCTTTTGCTGGAAAAACACAACGGTGAAGTGCCGGAAGACCGCGCCGCGCTTGAAGCCCTGCCAGGCGTCGGCCGCAAAACCGCCAACGTTGTACTTAACACTGCCTTCGGCTGGCCGACCATTGCGGTGGACACGCATATCTTCCGCGTCTGTAACCGCACGAAGTTCGCGCCGGGTAAGACTGTCGATGATGTCGAAGAAAAATTGCTGAAAGTGGTTCCCGCCGAATTCAAACTTGACTGCCATCACTGGCTGATCCTGCATGGCCGCTATACCTGCATTGCCCGCAAGCCACGGTGCGGGAGTTGTCTGATTGAGGATTTGTGTGAGAGTAAAGAGAAGGTCTATGCGGAGTGAAAGGGCTTCCCTTTGGATCTCTTTAAAATTTTCTCAGTTGCACTGAAGGCTCGACCGAGAAAATTTCGGTTTTTCAATTACGGTTATCACATGCGTTTTCGCGCCGAAACCGACCAGAGGGAAAAGTGCTTTTTCCCTCTTGGATCTCCCTTCGCTTTTAACTCCCCGCTATCGCTCGCTGGCTATGTTTCAGCAACCACAGCGACAGGCTGGAAATCTTGCCGCTACGCGGTGCCTTCTCTCGGTCCTGAAGCCTTCGGTCTTCAGGCCGCTCCGTTCAGCAAGATTTCTGAATCGCCCGCAGCTTTTTGAAAGATTAAGAAAGTGAGGTTGTGAAGTTGAAGCCTGAGGCCGGTTCCAAAATTCCGCCGGAGGAGAGGTGGAAAACCGCGCGTTTTTTGCGCGGGTTGCAACCCGAACGTAGGGCACCGCGCAGCGGCGGGATTTTGCGGCTATCACTGTGGCTTATGAAACATAGCCAGCGAGCGGAGCGCGCAGTAAAAGAGCCGGAGATTCTTAAGAGGCGCGGCGATAGGCGCCTCTTAAGGCCAGTGTGGGTGGCAACCCACGGTTTTGACCTTGAATTTGAAGTTGAAGTTAAAAGCCGCCATTGCAGCGGCCTCTGCAATCAAATAAACGATTTCGCCTGCTTGAGCACCACATCACAGGCCTTGGTTTTCACTTTCTCTTTTACCTGCGTCAGCCCGTTCCCCAGGTTATTCAGATCGACACTCTGATCTTTACCGGTTTTCAGCAATCCCCCCAGACCCTGCTGATAATCCTGGCTTTCCGCACCCTCTGCCGTCTGGATACCCAGCTTGCTCAGCAACTGATCTTTCACATTCTCAGTGCTGGCTTTGGAAAGTACGTTGTTCTTCACGCAATATTGCAACACACCTGCGACGTTGTTCGCGCTGGTCGAGGTTAATGCGCTGTCGCCGCCGCTAAGCAACGAGGTCAGCGAAGAAGTGGTGGCGGTGGAACCGGATTTGCCGCCGCCGTTCAGTCCTTCGTTGGCGGCCTGCTGCAGTTGTCCCAGAAGATTATTCGACGCCTGTGCACCTGCTGAAAGCAAAATACCTGCAGAGGCTATCGCCAGAACAACGGCTTTCAATGTTTTCATGTGTTACTCCATTCATTTAACGCAATATTGCGCCAAAGCTTGAGCTTAAATATTCTTTTCATCAATAGGAATAGCGGAGATAAACCGTCGGAGGATGGTTTATCTGTCGGGTTTTTCTGTCTGCTGTTGTGCCAGCCAAAGCCCGGCGGCTGTGAAGAAATGCTGCGCCAGTGGCGTTGCCCTTCCCGCTTCGGCAACCACCAGTGCGGCGTGACGGCTCATCGGTGTGATATCCAGCGGACAACGTTTCAGTACAGGATGCATCTCATCAATCAGATGTCCGCGCGGAACCAGCGCACAGCCAATCCCGACGAACACGCCCTGCATCAGCTGGAAAATCGAGGTACTTTCAAGCCGCGGACGCAGCTCAAGCCCGGCCTGGCGGAAAAAATTATCCAGATAACGCCGGAAATAGCGGCTCGGCTCAGACAGACATAATGGCAGCGTGACTGCCTGTTCAGCGGTCATCAGTCCGATGTCCTGCAACTGCGGAAAATGATCCGGGTGATAGACCACATCAACGCCGCCATCATCAAGCGGCACCAGCTGAAAGCGCAGCTCATTGAGCGTCGAGAACTCAAAAAAACCAATACCGACATCCACTGAATGACTGCTCAGCGCTTCTATCAGTTGATCGGCACTGACTTCCGCGACACGATAATCCAGCCCCGGATGCGCCTCGCTGACCGCCTTAATCAGCTGCGCCAACGACACGCTGCATTGCGGCATCACGCCTATACGCAATGTCCCGCTCATGCCCTGTTTCAGTGATTCGACTTCCAGTTTCAGCCCTTCATAGACGGCGACGATTTCACGCGCCCAGCTCAGCACGCGCAGGCCTTCGGCGGTAAAACCTTCAAAGTTATTACCGCGGTTGATCAGATTAAGGTCGAGTTCTTTTTCGAGATTTTTAAGGCGCATCGACAGCGTCGGCTGGCTGACAAAACTGGCTTCTGCCGCCCTGCCGAAATGTCGTTCGCGTTCGAGATTACACAAATAGATAAGTTGTTTGATATCCAATTTATTTTCTAATTCAGCCGGTTGTTGTGCCCTGTCGATTGCTGATGATTATAATCCAAAGTCATGATGATGACGCAGCGGATTAAAACCGGCCAGGGCGTCCTGACGCTGTTTACGTGCGCGGCGGGCCAGCGCATAGGCCGGATCGCCATTGAAACCGTGAAATCCGCCCGGATAAATGCTGAATTCCACCGGTACGCCGGCACGGATTAACCGGCGTGCATAGTCGATATTCTCATCGAGGAATAAATCTATCGAACCGACGCCAATCCAGGCTGGCGGTAATCCGCTCAGATCCTCTGCACGGCCCGCCGCAGCGTAGCAGGAAATATCCCGCAAACCCGCGTCATGACCAAGATAGGCGTGCCAGCCGAAACGGTTGTCCTCGCGCGTCCAGGAGAATTCACCCGTCACCGGATTCGGGTTGGGATCGGTCACGGTGCGGTCGTCGAGCATCGGATACATCAGGTTTTGAAACGCCAGTTTCGGGCCCCCGCGGTCACGGGTCAGCAACGCCAGCGAGGCAGCCAGCCCTGCACCGGCGCTGTCGCCCATTACACCGATATGTTCGGGGTCGATGCCCAGCGCTTCTGCCTGAGCGGTCATCCAGACCAGCGCGGCATAGCAATCCTCCAGCGGTCCGGGGAACGGTGTTTCCGGCGCGAGGCGATAATCCACCGAAACAATGACACAGTCGTGCTGCGCCGCAGTCGGACGGGTCAGCGGCATCGATTGCTCAGGGCTGCCCAGCACATAGCCGCCACCATGAATATGCAAAATACCCATCCGCCCCTGGCGTGCATATTGCGGTGAAATCACCACCACACGCACCGCCGGCGCGCCTTCGCTACCCGTAATGTGATGATGGGCGACGGAAACAGGCAGGCCATCATCCTGCAATAAACTTTCCAGTGCCGCTGCCTGCCGCTGAGCGCGCATATCAGGCAGAACAGAGGCTTCAAGCACACGTTCTGGCATAAGATCCAGTAACGGGCGCAGTTCAGGGTCAACCAGGTGGGCAGTTTTCATCACAGGATCCATTTTTCAGTTATCGTCCCGTTATTTATAACGCCCTGAACCGGTTTTAAAAAGTCTGAATTGTTATTGCTTATGACTGATTACAGGTAGGTTTCTCATGAGGAAGCTGTCATGAAATGCGGGGCCACCCCGGATGTCATACCAAACGTGCCCGGCGTTCTGATCACGCAAAAAGGGGCCGGAGCCCCTTTCATTCCATTCACTGCCTGCTGAGATTACTTTCTGACTTGTTTGGTCGCAAAACCTTTGTTCAGTTTACGCCAGTACACCAGCCAGGTGATCAGCGCACAAACCACGTAAAACACCAGGAAGACTTTCATCGCGCCCGCCGGTGAACCGGTCATGGCCAGTGATGTCCCGAACGCTTTAGGAATAAAGAAGCCGCCAATCGCGCCGATGGAAGAGATAAAACCGAGCGCAGCCGCCGTATCGGTAACCGCTTCACGCAGCGCTTCATCATCGCTGGCACCACGGGCTTTAGCCTGATCAGTGGTGAGTTTGCGGAAAATCACCGCAATCATCTGATAGGTGGAGCCACTGCCCAGACCGGCCGTCAGGAACAGCACCATAAATACCGCGAAGAACGCCGGGAAATTGCCGCCCGCGCCACCGACCGGCAAGGTCAGGAACAGTAAACCCGCAAAAATCGCCATGACGATATAATTCACCAGAGTTACGCGAATACCACCCAGGCGGTCGGACAACATGCCCCCCGCAGAACGGGCCAGCGCACCAAAAAACGGGCCGAAAAAGGCAAATTGCAAAATATTGACGTCAGGGAACTGGGTTTTGGTCAGCATCGCAAAACCCGCTGAAAAGCCGATAAACGAACCGAAAGTCGCCAGATACAACACACTCATGATCCACAGATGACCGCGTTTCAGTACCGGTAATTGCTGGCGGATTGAGGCTTTGGAAGAGGCCAGATCGTTCATACCAAACCAGGCGGCAAGGGTACCGATGATCAAAAATGGCACCCAGATCCAGGCCGCATTTTGCAGCCAGATGTCAGTACCGTTCGCCAGCGTCTGTTTATCGCTGAAGGCCGCAAACACCCCCAGGGAGATGACCAGTGGTGCAATCAGCTGCATCACGCTCACCCCAAGATTACCCAGACCACCATTGATCCCGAGAGCGCCGCCCTGCTTCGCTTTCGGAAAGAAAAAGCTAATATTGGACATGCTCGATGCAAAGTTAGCGCCACCGAAACCGCACAACAGCGCAATGATCAGGAAAACGTTATAAGACGTGGTGATATCCTGCACCGCAAAACCCAGCCACAGGCATGGCAGCACCAGAAATACAGTACTGATGGCCGTCCAGCGGCGGCCGCCGAACAGCGGGATCATAAAGGAGTAAGGCACACGCAACAAAGCGCCGGATACTGACGGAATAGCGGTCAGCATAAACAGCTGATCCGTCGTGAAGTTAAAACCGACTTTGTTGAGGTTAACGGAGACCAGGCTGAACAGCATCCAGACGCAGAATCCCAGCAAAAGACAAGGCACGGAAATCCATAAATTGCGGCTGGCCACTTTATGCCCGGTTTTTTCCCAAAATGCCGGGTCTTCGGGACGCCAGTCCTGCAACAGGCGTGACGGTTTTTCCGTCGGTGAAGCTGATGTATGTGACATGTGTACCTCGGGTGGCAACGCATTGTTGTTGTAATGATTGAGTTCTGTCGCACACACTAGGTAGAGCACCACCCCGGGATGTTGATACAAATCAACGCAAACGCAGGTGGATAATGCCGGAAAAATCACCACAAATCCTTTGTGAGTACCCGGCGGAAAATCAATAAACTGTTTTTATTCAAAAGGTTGAAGAAGAGATATTCTTTGGGTTAACGACAGCATGAATGACATGGAAATAAAGGAGTAATCACAAAGGGGTATAGGGAAACGCTCCCTGATCATAAAAAATGCCCACACAGTACAGGTTTGTGTCATTCCGGCACGTTATCTGCGGCGTCCGCTATAGGTTCAGGAAATACTATTCATGTTTAAACGCGTACTGCCTTCTTTGTCGCTCATCAGCCAGATCACCTTGCTGATGCTGCTGCTCGGCCTTCTGGGCATTGGCGGAATGAGCCTGGCGGCGTGGATGGCGGGCAGTATCGAGGGCAATGCCCATGCGATCAATAAAGCGGGTTCGCTGCGCATGCAAAGTTACCGGCTGTTATCTGAAGTACCGCTGCAGGAAACCAGTGCCCGCTATATCAGCCAGATGGAAACTGATCAAAACAGCGCCGATTTATTACAGGCTGTTGAGCGCGAAAATCTGCAACCACAGTTTCTGGCGTTACGTCAGTACTGGCAAACCACCCTGCGCAACCAGCTTCTTACGGCTAAGCACCCGCAGGATGTCTCGGCCAATATTGCCGTCTTTGTCGGCCAGCTTGATGAGCTGGTCGCGGCACTGGAGCACAAAACCGAATACCATTTACAGCAGATTTCGCTGATCCAACGTGGACTTCTGGTGGTAACTCTTTTACTGATGGCGCTGACCATCTGGTTCCTGCGCCACCATCTGCTGACGCCCTGGAAAAGCCTGCTTTCACAGGCCAGCGCCATTACCGCCGGGGATTTCAGCCGCCGCTATCAGCGTAACCGTGTGGTGAATGGCGATGCACATAATGAAATGGATATCCTCGGCGACTCACTCAACAGTATGTCTCTGGCCCTGGCGGAAATGGTCGATAAGCTGGCCCAGCGCGTGGCAGAAAAAACCGCCGATCTGCAACAAAAAAATCAGATGCTGGATTATCTGTACCGCGTGAGCCGTCAGCTTCACACCAGTGCACCGCCTGAGGCACGCATGGAACCGGTGCTGAAAGAGTTGCAATCACTGACTCCGCTGAAGGGTATTCAGTTGCGGCAATACGAAAATAATAGCGCGGAAGTATTCAATGAATTCAGCCACACTTCGCCACGTCAGCCTGACATCCCAGAGGTCGGTGAACATGCACAAGACGGTGGCGAGTCCCTGAGCTGGAGCCTGCGCGACGATCGCGAAAATTACGGTGTGTTGCTGGCGCAGTTGCCGCCAGGGCAGTATCTGGATGACGATCAGCAGCAACTGATACACACCCTGCTGGAACAACTCACCAGTACTCTGATGCTGGCACGTCAGGCGGAACATCAGCAACAGCTGATGCTGATGGAGGAACGTTCGGCTATCGCCCGTGAACTGCATGACTCGCTGGCGCAGTCACTGTCATGCCTGAAAATTCAGGTGGCCTGCCTGCAAATGCACGCTGATGCCTTCCCGGAAGAAGACAAAAATCTGTTGCTACAAATGCGGGAAGAACTCAATACCGCTTATCGCCAGTTGCGTGAACTGCTGACCACCTTCCGCCTGACGCTGAACACCCCCGGCCTGCACGCCGCACTGCAACATACCGTAGATGAATTCTCACGCCGTATGGGCCTGGCCATTGATTTCGATTATCAGATCCCGCCGCGTTCCGTTCCGGCCAATCAGGGCATTCACCTGTTGCACATTGCCCGTGAAGCCCTGAACAATGTTTATAAACATGCTAATGCCACCCGGGTATCGCTTTCATTACAGTGTCATGACGGCGAAATCAGCATGAATATTTGCGATAACGGTGACGGTATTTCGCAGGACATCGGGCAGCAAAATCATTATGGGCTGATCATCATGCAGGATCGCGCCAGTACCTTACACGGCAAATGTCGGGTCGCCCGGCGCCCGGAGGGCGGCACAGAAGTCACTGTGCGTTTCCGGCCCGAAGCCCTGCCAGTTAATCCCCAGGAGCAAGTATGAACGACACCACCCCTTCCACTATTTTGCTGATTGACGATCACCCTATGCTGCGCAACGGCGTGAAACAGCTGATCGCGCTGGACTCACGCCTTAAAGTTATTGGTGAAGCCAGTAATGGCGAACAGGGCGTCGAACTGGCAAAACAGCTCGATCCGGACCTGATCCTGCTGGACCTGAATATGCCGGGCATGAACGGGCTGGATACACTCGACAGTATGCGTCAGACCTCCCTTTCCGGGCGGATCGTGGTTTTCAGCGTATCGAATCATGAAGATGATGTGGTAACCGCCCTGAAACGTGGCGCGGATGGATATTTACTGAAAGATATGGAGCCGGAAGATTTGCTCACTGCGCTGCATAACGCCGCCGCCGGGAAGATGGTGCTGAGCGAAGCGCTGACACCCGTTCTCGCGGCAAGCCTGCGAGAAAGCCGCCCGAGCGGTGACCGCGATATTCAGTCCCTGACGCCGCGCGAACGCGACATCATCAAACTGATCGCCGAAGGTTTGCCGAACAAAATGATCGCCCGCCGTCTGAATATCACCGAAAGCACAGTGAAAGTGCACGTCAAACATCTGCTGAAGAAAATGAAACTTAAATCCCGCGTTGAAGCGGCAGTTTGGGTATTACAGAGTAATGTGCTTTAACCAGGCGTTAGCCGTTAAACACCTGCCAATCCTCCCCTGCGAAGGGCTGACTCTTATACACAAATCCCCGGCATTCATGACGGGGATTTTTTTTGAACTTTTCCTTCTCCGTTGATCTTCTTTACAGGTAGAAAATGTGACCCAGGCGCGGCAGATCATCAGCTATTACGAACGGCGCTGGCGAAAATGGGTCATTGATACGACAGCAAACGTACGGGTCGTGCAGGCTGGATAGTGATGTGGGAAGGCTGGCTCAAGCTGCAGAATATCGTTGAAGGCTACAAACTTGCGAAGTCTCTTGATCAGGAGATCTGATCAAGAGACAGGCGAAGGTGGAGGAGCACTCCGAGTATTAAGGTCAAAAATAAAAGAATACGCCAGTATTGTACTCAATCGCTTTATTTATTTGGGACACCAATACTTCAGCATTGGCACGATCTGATGGAGAAACCTGCCCCAGAATACTCTTAGCCAATGTTAAATCACGAATGCCGATAATTTTCTCATCTTCGAATTCGTCTATGTTAATTTCGATGAACTGGTTCAATTGACTGATAACACCTGTATCGATTAGAGACTGAAATTGTTCATCAGTTATCGTAACTTCGATCAAATCTCCCTCAAGAGATACATCAAGATCAAGACGTTGCATGGCATCTTGGCTGGTCGGTACAGAGATACATTTCATGTTATTTACGTCCTGGAATGTTAAAATGCGTGACTTCATTATATTCACTCTGAGTCCTTCCTATTTGCTTGCCCCCTTCAAGTATTTTGTTATTTGGAACAATACCATCAAGATCTAAATAGGTTCTTTTGCCTGACAGGGAGGGGTCATTGATGCGGAAATAGTCGCCGTTTAAGTCTTCAACGACTTGTACACCAGTCTCAGGGTGAGCGTAAATCCGTTTTCCTGAGTTCGTAGTTGTAACCAAAGGATGATTTCCGGCAAATTTCTTCAATGCTGCATCCAGATCCGCAGTCGGCCAATTTCCTGAAAATTTCTTAGCGCGGACAGCCCCTGCTGCTAACGTGCTGTGTCTTGGAGCTAGTCTTTCTAACTGGGAAATTTCACTGACAGCCCCTAACCCACTAAGCCCGAGCCCGGCCACCACTGACGTGATTGCAATAGCAGAACCCACAGTTGTCTCATTTAATACCTGATCATAACCGGCCTGAGCATCCCCGCCGAGTTGCTGCGCTGTTTTAGCAAAACCTTCATTATTTCCATTATAAATGCCTCCGGCGGCCAATAAACGGCCTGCTGCTTTGCTGTTGATCGTCCTTGCAGCCTGATCTTGATGAGGAGATCTGATAAAGAGACTGCTCGCAGGGGGAGGAGCAAAAAGCTAAACCCTCAGTGGCCAGGTCGGCTCCCTTCCCCTGCGAAGGGGGGGAGCGAAAAACCCGATCAGAAATTCAGCCCTGAATCATTACCGTATTGCGGCTGAGCCGTCAGTGGCGGGGATACATTCAGCGTGATCCAGTTGGAGGTGACTTTCTGCGATTTGCTGTCTTCCACAGTCACCGACAGATGATAAATGTTGGTGGCGTCCGGGGAATCATCCCATGGTGGCACAATCACACTCCAGCCATCAGGATTCCGGTTATTCGCAGGTGGCGTCAGGCTCAGCGCCTGCGTATCGCCCTGCCAGCTCAGCGCCACCACAGAATTCAGCGCGTGCAGTTGCAGTTTCAGCGGTACCGTTTCGCCTGGCTGTAATGACCACGGCGGCGTGGCCAGAAATACCGACAAGGTCTTACGCTGTTTGAATTCCATCACCGGCATATTATTGCGGTCAACCATGTCCATCCGGCTTCCGCGCAGCGAGCGCGCTGCCGCGACGTTCTGTGAGGACAACTGCTGCGACAGTGGCACCCCCAGCCGGTAATTCAGTGTCAGTTTCACTACATCCTGATTATCCCCATCCTGTCCGGCCTGATGCTCAGCCATCACCGTCACGATCGGCACCGGGGTGTAATTGACGCCAAACGACACTGCCGACGGATTACTCTGCCGCGTGCCGTTGCCGAACAAATCCACCTGATTACCGAAATACTGCTCATAACTCAGCGAAGCGCCTAACTGGCGGTAGAAAGGTAAATAGCCTTTGGTGGTAATGTCGTAGCCACGCGCCTGACGCCGCAGTTGCGCAGACGTGCTGCTGTCGGCTTTATAGGAGGAAAACGGCTGATAATAATTGGTAGAAAAGCGCAGGTAATCTGTCCCCGCCTCCGCGCCCAGACTGCCGCGCGTCAGCTGATGGTCGAAGTCGTTATCCACAAACGCGTTATACCCCAGCATCCACGTACCGGTATTAAAGCGCTGGCCGAGGCCGAAATTACCAACCGTGGCATCCGTCTCGCTTTGCAGACCGATCTGGCTGTAAACCAGATTGGTTTCAGACTGGTACAGCGGGCTGAATAACCGACCGGAACTGCCGTCAAGATTATGGCCGGTCATGTCCAGCGAGGTGCTGACGGTGCCCAGCGGCGAAAGCAAACTGCTGGTTTCTTTTTGCACCAGTTTCGCCGCCTGACTCAGTGCCAGCGTTTCCGCCTGCACCCGTAAGGGATCATCGCTGTCCGCCGTCGTGGTTCCCAGCTCTTTCAGAGCGGTGGCAAGCTGTTTTTCCATGGCCGTGGGCCCGGTATTGTTCTGTATGTACTGGCTGCCGAGGCTCGGCAACATCCCGGCGGGTTGTGCCGGCGTTCCGTTATTAAAGACGGAACTTTGGTCACTGGCGGGCAGAAAACCGTTGAGGTTATAACCGGGAACGCCGTATTCGCCAGATCCTACCGTCAGCGCACTGGCGCTTACAGCATAGAAGGCGGCTCCCCCTGCAAGCAGCAAAGAGGCGCAGGTGTTTCCTGCAAATCGCTTCAATAAATCAGAAAAAAAATCTGTGACTTCAGTCATACCTTACACATTTCATAAGTAAGGTATGATCTTACCGTACAGTCAGCATAATTCAACCTTCACGCCACGAACGGCCACACACCGCCTTATCGCCAGTCAAATCATGCTCATTCATTTCCAGAGTGAATGCAGGGCTAATTTGTTGCCACATCGCAAAAAATATCGCCTAAAATTACATCAAAGATATCAATCACACACATTTAATAACATTTTTAACAAACGAACTATTTATCTTTACATTCTATTTTCATTTATCCTTAGCAGGTTAACGATTATCCCGATGCCACCCGACTGCCCTGGCAGAGTGCGTCCGGACCTTAAAGTGATATGTACAAACAGGGAACATAAATGAGCAAAAAAACCTTGCCCGGCGTGACCCGCAGACAAATTCTCTCATTCACGGCCGCCTCCGCAGTATTGGGTGCAGCCAAAGCCGCAAATGCGGTGACGCTCAAAGGCACGCCCGTGTGGAGCCCCTTTGACGCCAGCCCGCCGCCGCACATCGAGACCGATGGCTGGGTGTTCTTCACCGAAGCCGAAGCCGCCGCCATGGAAGCCATTGTTGACCGTCTGGTGCCCGCCGATGATCTGAGCGTGGGCGGAAAAGACGCCGGATGCGCGGTATTTATTGACCGCCAGCTGGCCGGATTCTACGGCACCGCCTCCCGGCTTTATATGCAAGGCCCTTTCCAGGATGGCACGCCGGAACAAGGCGATCAGTCGTCGCTGGTTCCGCAACAGCGCTACCGTCTTGGCCTGGCCGCATTAGATAAATACACCCGGTCACAGCATCAGAAGTTATTCAAAGATCTGCCCGGTGAGCAGCAGGATCACATCCTGTCAGGTCTCGAGAGCGGAAAAATTGCCCTTGAAGGGATCGATTCTAAAATGTTCTTTGCCATTGCACTGAAGAACACGATGGAAGGTTTCTTTGCTGACCCGATTTACGGCGGTAACCGCAATATGGTGTCGTGGAAAATGCTGGGCTTCCCCGGCGCACGTTACGACTACCGCGACTATATCGGCAAGCACAATCAGAAACTCGATCTCGAACCGCTGAGTATTTCCGGCGGTGACGCATGGAAAATAAAAAGCTAAGGGCAGAACACGATTATGGCAAAAAAATTACCTAAAACCGACGTCGTGGTGATCGGGCTCGGCTGGGCAGGTTCGATCATCGCCAATGAGTTGTGCGACGAAGGGCTGAATGTGGTGGCGATTGAACGCGGCCCGTGGCGTGATACCGCCCGTGATTTTAACGTGTCGACGGTGACAGATGAGTTACGCTACAGCTCCCGGCAGGAACTGATGTTACGTACCCGCCAGAACACCATTACCATCCGCAACAACCCGGCGCAAACCGCGTTGCCGATGCGCGAATGGGGTTCTTTTCACCCGGGAAATGGCACCGGCGGCGCAGGCAACCACTGGGCGGGGATTACTTTCCGCTTTCAGCCGGATGAATTCCGCCTGAAAAGTCATCTGACCGAGCGTTACGGCGCTAACGCCATCCCGGAAGAGTTGGTTCTGCAAGACTGGGGCACCGACTGGGATGAAATGGAACCGCATTACGCCTCTTTCGAACGTCTGGCCGGGGTTTCCGGTAAAGCCAGCAACGTCAAAGGGGAACATCATGAAGGCGGTAACCCGTATGAAGGGATGCGCTCGATTGAATATCCGACCCGCCCGCTCGATCAGCCCTATGGCCCGACATTGTTTGCTGAAGCGGCGCGCAATATGGGTTACAAAGCGTTCCCGGTGCCCTCCTCCCTGATTTCCGAGCCTTATACTAACCCGCTCGGGGTGAAAATGGGGCCGTGCACCTTCTGCGGTTTCTGCACAAACTTCGGCTGCGCGAACTACTCCAAGGCCAGCGCCATCACCACCGTATTACCGGCGCTGATCCGCAAGGAGAATTTCGAAGCCCGCACTAACTGTGAAGTGATGCAGGTGCTGACCGACTCTACCGGCAAACGCGCCACGGGCGTGGTCTATATCGATTCTTCGGGCGATGAATGGGAACAACCGGCTGACCTGGTGATTGTGAGTGCGTTTACCTTCGAAAACGTCCGCCTGATGCTACTTTCCGGCATCGGCAAACCCTATGATCCGGTTACGTTAAGCGGCACCACTGGCCGTAATTATGCCTATCAGACCGCGAACGGCGTACAGCTCTTCTTTGATGACAAAAACTTTAACCCGTTCATCGGCGCAGGCGCGGTAGGAATGGGCATTGATGATTTCAATAACGATAACTTTGACCACAGCGGCCTGGGCTTCTTTGGCGGTGGCAGTATCCGCGTAACGCCCATCGGCGGAGCGCCCATCGGCTACCGCCCTGTTCCGCCGGGAACGCCGAAATGGGGCAGCGAATGGAAAAAAGCCACAGTCGCCAATTATCTCAGTTCGATGTCGATCGGTTGTGAAGCCAGTAGCTACACCACTAAAACCAACTATCTGTCGCTTGATCCGAACTATAAAGACCGTCTGGGGCGTCCGCTGCTGCGCGTCACTTTTGACTTCCCGGCAAATGACCTGAAAATGGCCGCCTATTGCACCGGTAAAGTAGCCGAAATCGCCAAGGCGATGAATCCTCGTCAATTGGTGGCCACCCCGATGAAAGGTCACTGGAACGGTACGCCGTATCAGTCTTCGCACGTCGTCGGCGGGTTTGTGATGGGTGCGGATCCGTCCACCAGTTCGGTGAATAAACATCTGCAGGTCTGGGATGTGCCTAATCTGTTTGTGGTCGGCGCGTCTGCCTTTCCGCAAAACCCGGGCTATAACCCGACCGGAACCGTCGGCGCACTGGCGTTTAAAGCCGCCCATGCAATCCGTAACTACTATCTGAAAAAACCGGGAGAGATGATCGCATGAAAAAGTTAACGTCATTCTCACTCGGTTTAGTGGCTTTGAGCATCAGCGGACTGAGCCACGCGGCGGGCGATGGCTCTTTCGAACAGGTTGAACGTGGCCGTTATCTGGCAACCGTGGGCGACTGCGCCGCCTGTCATACCGCCTCCACGCCGGACGCCAAACCCTTTGCCGGCGGTGTGCCAATTGAAACCCCGTTCGGCCGTTTAGTCGGTGCAAACATTACGCCGGATGTGCAAACCGGTATCGGCAGATGGAGTTTCGATGATTTCCAGCGCGCCATGTCGGAGGGCATCGGTCACGGCGGAAAACGTCTTTACGGCGCGATGCCGTTCACGGCGTACACGAAAGTGACACGCGAAGATAACGCCGCCATCTGGGCGTATCTGCAAACTCTGCAACCGGTGCATAATGAAATTGAAACCAACCAGTTGCCCTTCCCGTTCAACGTGCGTACCAGTCTGATGGGCTGGAACTGGCTGAACTTCAACAAAGGCGAATTTAAACCGCAGATGGATAAGTCGGCGCAATGGAATCGCGGTGCTTACATCGTTGAAGGTCTGGGACACTGCGGTACCTGTCATACGCCGAAGAACCTGCTCGGCGGCGACAAAGACAGTGAATTCCTGCAAGGGACCGTGATAGAAGGCTGGGTCGCGCCGGATATCACCAGCAACAAACACACCGGTGTCGGTAACTGGACGCAGGAAGATCTGATGCAATATCTGAAAACCGGTTCTAACCGTTTCGATATTGCTTCCGGTCCGATGGCGGAAGAAGTCACCAATTCGTCCCGTCACTGGACGGATGATGATCTTAAGGCCGTGGCGGTTTATCTGAAAGACAGCGGACATGACAGCGGTAACAACGCCCCTGAGCCAGTAAAAGCTGACGATAAGGCGATGATAGCCGGCAAGAATATTTATGCTGATCGTTGTTCTGCCTGCCATACCCCAACCGGTATGGGCCAGGAAGGTTTGTTCCCTCGTCTGGCCGATTCACCGCTTATCAACCAGACCGACGCCACTTCACTTATGCGCGTAGTACTGGCGGGCAGCCGTCCTGTGGCAACGGACAGCAAACCGACCGCGCCATCAATGCCATCGTTTGATGCCACCATGAGCGATGCCGATGTGGCTAATGTGCTGACGTATATCCGTAACAGCTGGGGAAATGCCGCCGCGCCGGTTTCTGCCTCAGACGTGAAAGACTTACGCGCAGAACTGAAAAAATAAGCGGAAAGCCTGAAAACATAAAGGCCGCGAAAGCGGTCTTTTTCATGAATGCAGCCGGGGAAATCAATGCCGGGGAGGCATCTGCATAATCTGGACTAACAAATGATCATTATTCTGGCTTAACTGCACCAGGTGTTTGCATTCTACTTTTATTGCTGTGAGTTGTTCTTCCGTCAGCGAGTAAGGCAGATTGATATCAATACTGTACATATTTTGCTGCTCAGCCAGTTCTATCAGCCGGACAATATTGGTCTCGTCGCTGACCTGGGTGGAAACCACCTGTAAGGCCAGTGCACGCAAAGCTTCCTGCCTGGATTTTTCTTTTTTCGAACGGGATTTCAGAACCATACCAAAAAATGGCATCACGCCATAAATAGCATCAACAAAACTCCATTTCTTTTTGCAGGATGCGGACAGGTATTCCATATAGTCAAAGGATACTTTTTGACTGCGCGCATCGGGTACCAGGCGGTTTTCATTCATCCCCTCTTCCTCTTCCTGGTCAGGGTCAATCAATTATTTAATCAATGTATAACGCCGAAGATATTCATCTATATAATGGCATAATTCACTGACACTTTGCCAGTCGCTTGCGGTGCTTTGCGTAACGGAAACTGACAACGGCAATATTTCAGAATTTGACCAAAGTATTTTGCGGTTATGGAAAATACCGCGCAAAACTGACATGTTCTATTACGCTAGCACGATAGCGTCGCCCTGCGGGTCACGTTATGCTAATCACCGGATTTCTTAAAGCAGCAAGCCAATGAATAAAATCGTTTTTGTTGAAGATGATGCAGAAGTCGGCAACCTGATCGCCGCCTATCTGGGTAAACATGATATTGACGTGCTGGTTGAACCACGTGGCGATACCGCGCAGGCACGTATTGAAAAAGAAAAACCCGATCTGGTTCTGCTCGACATCATGTTGCCGGGCAAAGATGGCATGACACTGTGCCGGGATTTACGGCCGGTGTTCCCCGGTCCGATTGTGTTGCTTACGTCGCTCGACAGCGACATGAACCACATTTTATCGCTGGAAATGGGGGCCAACGATTACATTCTGAAAACGACGCCACCGGCGGTGCTTCTGGCCCGTTTGCGGCTGCATTTACGTCAGAGTCCGGCGCAGAATACCCAAAATGAACAACCGGTTCAGACACTCCGCAGTGGCAATGCCCTGCATTTCGGTCAGTTGTGCATCGACCCGGTTAACCGTGAAGTGACGCTGGTGGATGAAACGATAGTGCTTTCTACTTCCGACTTTGATTTATTGTGGGAACTGGCGACACACGCAGGCCGCATTATGGATCGCGAAGCGCTGCTGAAAAACCTTCGCGGGGTCAGCTATGACGGGTTGGATCGTAGCATTGATGTCGCGATTTCCCGCCTGCGCCGCAAACTGTACGACAACACTCTGGAGCCCTTTCGCATCAAAACCGTACGCAATAAAGGCTATTTGTTTGCTCCCAATGCCTGGGAGACCTTGCAGGAATGAAAAAGCTTTTCATTCAGTTCTTTCTGTTACTGCTGGTCTGTTTTCTGGTAATGGCGATGCTGGTCGGGCTGGTTTACAAAGTCACCGCAGAACGCACCGGCCGTCAGTCCATGAACGATTTGATGAAAAGCTCGCTCTACCTGATGCGTAGTGAGCTGCGGGAAATTCCGATAAAAGACTGGAACAAGACCATCAATACGCTGGATCTGAATCTGTCTTTCAAACTGCATATCGAGCCGCTAGGTAAACGCAAACTCAGTCCCGCACTGGATCAGCGTCTTAAAGATGGCGAAATTATTGCGCTCGATGACGAATATACCTTTATTCAGCGTGTGCCGCGCAGCCATTACGTACTGGTCGTTGGCCCTATTCCGTACCTGTTTTATATGCACGAAATGCGGCTGCTGGATCTGGGGTTGCTGATCTTCATCGGTTTATCGCTGGCCCTGCCGGTATTTCTGTGGATGCGCCCACACTGGCAGGATTTGCTGCGGCTGGAGAATTCCGCGCTGCGCCTCGGTAACGGTCATCTCGACGAACGTATTGATTTTGATTCGACATCCAGCCTCAACCGGCTGGGCGTTGCCTTTAACCAGATGGCAGACAACATCAGCACCCTGGTTGCCAGTAAAAAACTTCTGATTGACGGCATCGCCCATGAACTGCGTACGCCGCTGGTGCGCCTGCGTTACCGGCTGGCAATCAGTGAAAATCTGCCGGAGTCGGAACAAAACGCCATTAACCGCGATATCGGCCAGCTTGAAGCGCTGATCGACGAATTGCTCACTTATGCACGCCTGGACCGTCCGCAGGTGGCACTTAATCTGGAAAAAGTTAATCTGGCCGAATGGCTGGAAGACAAAGTCGATGATTTCCGGCTGATCACCGCGCGCACGATCCTTTATGACGCGCCGCAAAATACCGATTTCGGCGGCGTGGATTTACGCCTGATGGAACGCGTGCTCGACAATCTGGTCAACAACGGTCTGCGTTATTCTCAGGAGACATTGCGCGTCAGCCTGTGGCTCGACGGTGAACTGGCCTGCCTGCAGGTGGAAGACGACGGGCCGGGCATCCCGCCGGAAGAACGGACCCGCATCTTTGAGCCCTTTGTTCGCCTTGATCCGAGCCGCGACCGCGCCACCGGCGGCTGCGGGCTGGGGCTGGCAATCGTCCATTCCATCGCCGTCGCTTATCAGGGGCGGGTTGCTGTTGACGGCAGCCCGCTCGGCGGTGCCAGCCTGCGTTTCAGCTGGCCGGTAAAACCCACATTCAACCTGGCTGCAGAACAGCCTAATAACGAAAATCAGGAAGGGAGCCACAATGACCAGCGCCTATAAAAAATTACACGATACCTTCGCCCGCTTGTCCCGCTTTGGCCATTTATCGGCGATTGCAGGCTGGGATGCAGCAGCCATGATGCCTCCGGAAGGCGGCCAGGCCCGCTCGGAAGCGCTGGCCGAGCTGAGCGTGCTGACGCATCAGATCCTCACCGCGAAGCAGGTTGGTGAATGGCTGGAACAGGCCGGCGGCGAACAGCTTAATGACCTGGAACAGGCCAATCTGCGTGAAATGCGCCGTCATTATCAGCAGGCCGCTTTACTGCCGGAAAGCCTGGTTCAGGCCAAATCGCTGGCAGGCGCACGTTGTGAACAGGCGTGGCGTATCCAGCGTAAATCGAATGACTGGGAAGGCTTCTCAGAAAATCTCAAAGAAGTGGTGAAACTGAGCCGTCAGGAGGCGCAGTTACGCGCTGAGGCCGCGGGCATAAGCCGCTATGATGCCCTGCTCGATTTATACGAACCGGGCATGACCTCGCAGAAACTGGATGTGCTGTTTGGCGATCTCAAAACCTGGCTGCCGGATCTGTTACAAACCGTGGTCGAAAAGCAAAAAACGGAGACACGCATTTCGCCACAGGGGCCCTTTGACATCGAAAAACAGCGCCAACTGGGTCTGAAAGTGATGGGCAAACTGGGCTTTAATTTCGATGCCGGTCGTCTGGATGTCAGCGCGCACCCGTTCTGCGGCGGTGTCCCGCAGGATGTGCGTATCACCACCCGTTACAACGAAAATGAATTCCTCAGCGCCATGATGGGCGTTATCCATGAAACCGGTCATGCACGTTACGAGCAAAATCTGCCAAAAGAATGGCTGGGCCAGCCGGTTTCCAACGCCCGTTCAATGGGAGTACACGAATCTCAAAGCCTGCTGTTTGAAATGCAACTGGGTTGCAGTGAGCCGTTCCTGAAATCTGTCTATCCGCTGGTTATCGAACAATTCGGCCATCGCGAAGGACTGGACGAAAGCAACTTTATGAAGCTGAACCAGCGCGTCCAGCCGGGCTTTATCCGGGTTGACGCCGATGAACTGAGCTATCCGGCGCACGTCATCCTGCGTTATGAAATCGAAAAAGCGCTGATGGAAGGTGAAATTGAAGTGGATGATATCCCGGCCCTGTGGAACAGAAAGATGAAGGAATATCTGGGCATCGATACCGTTGGCAACTACCGCGACGGCTGTATGCAGGATATCCACTGGACCGACGGCGGCTTCGGTTACTTCCCGACCTACACCCTGGGCGCGATGTACGCTGCACAACTGTTCCGGACTGCCAATAAAGCCATACCCACGTTGCAGGATGATATTGTCCGTGGCGACCTGACAGCGCTGTTCCAGTGGCTGCAACAGAATATCTGGCAGCATGGCAGCCGGTTCACGACAGATCAGCTGATGAAAAACGCGACAGGCGAAACGCTGAACCCGGCATTCTTCCGGGCGCATCTGGAAGGGCGATACTTGTAGGCGGAGGGAGTGGCCTTAAGGTCAAAGTCAAGACTGTGGGTTGCCACCCACACCGGCAAAACCGTGGGTTGCCACCCAAACCGGCCTTAAGGTCAAGACCTTGGGTTGCCACCCAAACCGGCCTTAAGAGGCGCCTATCGCCGCACCTCTTAAGAATCTCCGGCTCTTTTACTGCGCGCTCCGCTCGCTGGCTATGTTTCAGGTACCGCAGCGACAGGCTGGAAATCATGCCGCTACGCGGTTCCTTCTCTCGGTCCTGGAGCCTTGGGTCTCCAGGCCGCTCCGTTCAGCAAGATTTCTGAATCGCCCGCACGATCTTAAATTCAACAACAAAATGTCTTTTATCTTTTAGATAAGTTTATTGGTGTGCTCAAAAATGGCACCGAATGAACGGTTCGAGACCCAAGGCTCGAATCCTGAAATTCGGGAATCGCGCAGCGATGACATTTTGCGCCACTCACTAATGTGGCAGGACATGTCCTTCATAACCGCGACAGCGCGCAGTGAAAAAAGCGCGGAGTCCAGAGGCCCGCGCGTTACCGGGTCTCTGGTCGGTGTGGGCCGACGCCCACGGTTTTGAAGTTGAATTTGAAGTTGAAAGACTATCTTATTGATTTTCCTAAAACCCCTCCTTTGTACATTCCGTTACACGCCGAAACCAATCACTCACGGACAACCTGACCTGACACGCCTAGTATTCCTCATACCGGCCCCGCAGTGGGGTGGACACTTAAACAAAAATTCTGAGGAATTAAAGATGAAAAAAGTATTAGCTCTGGTTGTAGCCGCTGCAATGGGTCTGTCTTCTGTCGCTTTCGCTGCTGAAACTACTGCAGCTCCGGCACCTGCTGCTGCAGCAACTACCGCTGCTCCGGCACCGGCTGCCAAGCACGTGACTAAGCACAAGACTCACAAGAAAGTCGCCCAGAAAGCGCAGGCTGCTAAAAAACACAAAAAACACGCTAAGAAAGCAGCTCCTGTAGCTCAGAAAGCGCAAGCGGCTAAAAAACACGTGAAACACGCTAAGAAAGCAGCTCCTGTAGCTCAGAAAGCGCAGGCTGCCAAAAAACACGTGAAACACGCTAAAAAAGCGGCTCCTGTAGCTCAGAAAGCGCAGGCTGCTAAAAAACACGTAAAACACGCTAAAAAAGCTGCACCGGCTGCAAAAGCAACACCAGCAGCATAAGTAGTCAGTAAGAAGTCTTTGTGAGCGTATCTACTCACCATTATCAAGACTGATGATTTAACACCCGGTTCGCCGGGTGTTTTTTTCTCCGGTTTTCTATCTTGAGGTACTGATGGAAGATGCTGCGCCGCTATCTGTTCGAAATCACCCTGTGCTCTCTGATCCTTTGCGGACTGATCACCCTGTTCTTCTACTTCTGAAGTACCCCGCGATGACGCCCGTCATCGGCTCAAAAGGCTGAGTTACCGGACAAATATATCCACCACGAAATATAACCGTCTATAATCGTTCCATAATAACGGCTTCCTGGGTTCTCCCTGTTTTCAAGGTCAGAATGTTATGCGCATCGCGTTACCGCTGTTTTTGTGCTTTTTCTGTTTTACCGCCAGTCCCCTCGTACATGCAGACTCTCCTGATGATGCAGATTCCGACACACCTTCAATCAGTTTGAAAGAAAAAACAGCCCTATTCTTTGGCCACGATCAACGCATACCGGTGGCCGCTGCGGCGCACTGGCCATGGCAGGCCATCGGGCAAATTGAAACCGAGAGCGGCAATTTATGCACTGCAACCCTCATTTCTAAACATCTTGTCCTCACGGCAGGCCACTGTGTGCTGGCACCTCCGGGTAAAATAGACAAAGTTGTGGCACTGCGATTCATTTCTCATCATCAGAAATGGCGATATCAGATCACCGCATTACAAACGCTGGTCGATCCGAAATTGGGCAAGAAGCTGAAAGCCGATGGCGATGGCTGGATTGTTCCGCCTAAGGCGGCGCCGTTTGATTTTGCACTGGTTCGCCTGACGGATGAACAGCTGGCATTGCCGATTAAACCCCTGCCATTGTGGGAAGGCACACGCGACGATCTGACCGCTCTGCTAAAACAGGAAGGCAGAAAAGTGACTCAGGCAGGATACCCGGAAGATCATCTGGATGATTTGTACGTCCATCAGGATTGTCTGATCACCGGATGGGCACAGCCAGGCGTGTTATCGCACCGCTGCGATACTTTGCCGGGAGACAGCGGCTCACCACTGTTGCTGAAAAACGCCGATGGCTGGTCGCTGGTCGCAATTCAAAGCTCCGCGCCGGCAGCAAAAGACCGGTATCTGGCCGATAACCGCGCACTGGCCGTTCCGGCTATCCGCGATGCCCTGAATACCCTTTCTTCAGGGATAATCAGCGCGAGTACTGCGGTAACGATGCCCGCTCAGTAACCGTAAGCATCACCATTTCAGAACATAAAAAAACCGCCTTTGAGGGTATAAGGCGGTTTCTTAGTGTTGAGAACCCGTTAAATCAGTTGCTCCATCGTCTGCAAAATCCTTTTATCCGAGATGGGATACGGGGTACCCAGTTGCTGGGCAAAGTAGCTGACACGCAATTCTTCAATCATCCAGCGCACTTCTTTCACTTCCTCACTTTGCTGACGCACCGGCGGCAATTTATTGAACCACTGCTGCCATTGCTGCTGGATGTGTTCTACTTTCAACATCTGCGCACGGTCGCGGTGAGGGTCCATGGCCAGTTTGTCCATCCTGCGCTCAATCGCCTGCAAATAACGCAGCGTATCCGGCAACCGTTTCCAGCCATTTTGTGTCACGAATCCACGATAAATCAGCCCGGACATCTGCGCCTTGATATCTGAAAGCGCCAGTGCCAGGGTGATATCAATTCGTCCTTTCAGCCGTTTATTAATGCTGAATACTGTCGTCAGGATCTGTTCCACCTGAATGGCGATTTGCACCACCGTATCATTCAGATTTGCGCGAACATGCTCATGTAATTTGGCAAAATCTTCTTCGCGCCACACCAGCCCGCCGGACTCTGCAATCAGTTTGTCGATGCCGCACGAAATGCAGTCGTCAATCAGATCCAGCACTTTACCGTACGGGTTAAAATACAATCCCAGTTTGGCTTTGTTCGGCAACTTCTCGTGCAGGTATTTGACGGGCGAAGGAATGTTCAGCAACAGCAAACGCCGCATCCCGCTGAGCATGGCCTGCTGCTGTTCCAGTTCACTGTCGAACAGGCGGATTGCCACGCTGTCCTTTTCATCGACAATCGCCGGATAAGCCTTCACTTCATAGCCGCCGCGCTTTTGTTCATAGCGTTCCGGCAAGGTGCCAAAGCTCCAGACATGCAGATCGCGCTGTTCGATGCCGTCATCAGCCACCGCAGAAAGCGTTTGCTGCACCTGCTCTTTCAGACCCGATTTCAGCGCAGTGAGATCCTTACCCTCACGAAGTGTTTTGTTTTTATCATCGACGATGCGGAACGTCATTTTGAGATGATCCGGGACCTGATCCCATTGCCAGCTTTCCCGTGACACTGTCACGCCGCTCATTTTACGCAGTTCTTTTTCCATCGCATCCAGCAACGGCATCTCAAACGGTTTGATGCGCCCGAGCAAGGCATCGGCGTAATTTGGTGCGGGCACAAAGTTACGACGAACCGGTTTTGGCAGCGATTTGATCAGCGCCATAATCAGATCACGGCGGATCCCCGGAATTTGCCAGTCGAAACCTTCCTCACTCACCTGATTGAGCAGAGGTAAAGGAATATGTACGGTCACGCCATCCGCATCGGTACCTGGCTCAAACTGGTACGTAATACGCAGCTTGAGGTTACCCTGATGCCAGAAATTCGGGTAATCGTGGGCGCTGATATTGCCCGCACCCTCTTTAATCAGCATACTTTTTTCAAAGTTCAGGCTGTCCTGCGGCTGCGTTTTCCACCAGGTATCAAAGTGACGCGCCGATACTACTTCCTGCCCGATGCGTTGTTCGTAGAACAGGAAGAGAGTCTCGTCATCGACCAGAATATCGCGACGACGGGATTTATGTTCCAGCTCTTCCACTTCGGTACGCAGGCGCAGGTTAGCGCGGAAGAACGCATGACGCGTCTGCCAGTCGCCTTCCACCAGTGCATGACGGATAAACAGTTCGCGCGAGACTACCGGATCGATGGTGCCGTAATTCACCCGACGCGCCGCCACAATCGGCAGTCCGTAGAGTGTCACTTTCTCCGTTGCCATCACAGCGCCCTGCGCTTTTTCCCAGTGCGGCTCACTGTAACTGCTTTTCGCCAGATGCCTGGCCAGCGGCTCGATCCATTCCGGTTCGATTCGTGCGGCAATGCGCCCCCACAGACGACTGGTTTCCACCAGTTCGGCCACCATCACCCATTTCGGTGGCTTTTTGAATAATCCGGAGCCCGGGAAGACGGCAAAACGGGCATTGCGCGCACCGGTATATTCCTGTTTATCGGCATCTTTCTGGCCGATATGCGACAGCAAACCGGTCAGCAATGCACAGTGGATTTCACGGTATTCGGCGGGTGTGCTGTTAACCGGCAGCCCCAGTTCTTTCACTACCTGTCGCAGCTGGGTATAAATATCCTGCCATTCGCGCACGCGCAAATAATTGAGGAAATCGCTGCGGCACAACTTGCGGAACTGTGCTGAAGACAGCTCTTTTTGCTGCACTTTCAGATAATCCCACAAATTCACAAATGCCAGGAAATCAGAATCTTTATCAGCAAAACGGCGATGTTTTTCATCAGACGCCTGCTGTTTATCCATCGGGCGTTCACGCGGATCCTGAATCGACAGCGCGGCGGTAATGATCATCACTTCGCGTACGCAGCCATTTTTCTGTGCTTCCAGCACCATGCGGGCCAGACGCGGATCCACCGGCAATTGCGCCAGCTGACGCCCCAGCGGCGTCAGCGTATAGCGGCCATCGACAGCACTGTTAATGGCGTTCAGCTCTTCCAGCAGACGTACGCCGTCCTGAATATTGCGTTTATCCGGCGCTTCAACAAACGGGAACGCAGCGATATCACCGAGACCCAGCGACGTCATTTGTAAAATGACGGAAGCCAGATTGGTGCGCAGGATTTCAGGATCGGTAAATTCCGGGCGCGACAGGAAATCCTGCTCAGAATACAGGCGAATACAGATACCTTCAGAAACGCGTCCGCAACGGCCTTTACGCTGGTTAGCGGAAGCCTGCGAAACCGGCTCAATCGGCAGGCGCTGCACTTTAGTGCGGAAACTGTAACGGCTGATACGCGCGGTGCCAGGATCAATGACATATTTAATGCCCGGCACGGTCAGCGAGGTTTCGGCAACGTTGGTCGCCAGCACGATACGGCGGCCGGAATGCGACTGGAATACGCGGTTCTGTTCGCTGTTCGACAGCCGTGCATACAGCGGCAAAATCTCCGTGTGCGGCAAATCGAGCCGGTTCAGTGCATCGGCAGTATCACGAATTTCACGTTCACCGCTCATGAATATCAGAATGTCGCCCATGCTTTCACGACCCAGTTCATCGACTGCGTCGAAAATCGCCTGCAACTGATCACGATCCACATCATCTGCGTCATCCACAATCGGACGATAACGCACGTCAACCGGATAAGTCCGGCCGGAGACTTCAATGACCGGCGCATGATTAAAATGACGTGAAAACCGCTGAGGATCGATGGTCGCCGAGGTAATAATGACTTTCAGATCCGGGCGTTTGGGCAGCAACTGGCGCAGATAACCGAGAATAAAGTCGATGTTCAGGCTGCGCTCATGCGCTTCATCGATGATCAGCGTGTCGTACTGCATCAGCATGCGATCTTGCTGGATTTCGGCCAGCAAAATGCCGTCGGTCATCAGCTTAACGAGGGTGTTTTCACTGATCTGATCGTTAAATCGCACTTTATAACCGACCGTGTTACCCAGCGTGGTATCCAGCTCGTCAGCAATACGGTTGGCCACGGTACGCGCGGCCAGACGACGCGGCTGGGTATGACCAATCACGCCTTTGATACCGCGCCCGAGTTCCATACAGATTTTAGGGATCTGCGTGGTTTTACCGGAACCGGTTTCACCCGCCACAATCACCACCTGATGATCACGGATGGCGTTATAAATATCGTCTTTCTTCTGACTGACCGGCAGGTTTTCCGGGTAGCTGATTTTTGGCCGCGAGGCTTCACGGGCGCTGACTTTTTTCAGGCTCTCGTTGATGGCAGTCTGGATCTCAGCACGTAACGCATCGAGTGCTTCGGGTTTATCAATCTTTCTGGCACCCTGCAAACGACGTTGCAGGCGTTGCCGGTCACGTAGCATCAGCCCGTCTAACTGCGCTGATAGTGCCGCGAGCGGTGATTTCACGTTCACAATTCCTTGTTGCATGTCAGCCGGAGGACATGGGCCGCCACCGGCTGAATCTGAATGGGTGATGAGGAAGGTTTATGCCTTACCTGCTTGCGTCTATGTTAACACAAGGGATTGAACATGCTGAAAACAGGCGTGCGATGCCTGGATTTTAAGTTGTTCAAAAAAATCGATGATAGGTCTCTAAATATTGCGCTATCACTGAATAAGCTTTGTGAATAAAGTAAGTTCCATTCCGGGGACATCGTGGTTATAAAAACCAATACCCTATGTATCACACCGTTAAGGAACTCACTAATGAGCAAAATACTCGTTCTGAAATCAAGCATTCTGGCTAACTTCTCTCAGTCAAACCAGCTGGCCGATTACCTGGTTGCGCAGTATCAGGCTGCAAACAGCGGTTCTGCCGTAACAGTTCGTGACCTGGCTGCTGATCCGATCCCGGTACTTGACGGTGAACTGGTTGGCGCACTGCGTCCATCCGATGCTCCGCTGACACCACGTCAGGAAGAAGCCCTGGCGCTGTCCAATACCCTGATTGAAGAATTGCAGGCGCATGACGTGATCGTGATCGCGGCACCCATGTACAACTTCAACATTCCTACCCAGCTGAAAAACTATTTTGATCTGGTGGCACGTGCCGGTGTGACCTTCAAATACACCGAGAAAGGCCCGGAAGGCCTGGTGAAAGGTAAACGTGTTATCGTTCTGACCAGCCGTGGTGGCATCCATAAAGACACCCCGAGTGACCTGGTTGCGCCATACCTGTCGCTGTTCCTGGGCTTCCTGGGCATGAGCGACGTAGAGTTCGTTTACGCGGAAGGCATCGCATACGGTCCTGAAGTCGCCACAAAAGCGCAGGCTGATGCGAAAACAGCAATCGATGCCGCTATCAAAGAACTGTCTGCCGCATAATTATCGTTATCACAATCTGAGCACCCATTCACTTAAGAATCTGTCCGTTCCGCTCAGATGATGTTGTGATAAAGCTATTGCGCGCTGAAAGGCGCGCTTTTTTTTGCCCTGTGTTTCCCCCGTTTACTTTTGCAACCACTGCCCGTTGATGCCCCGGACATATTCGCCCTTACCGGCTCTGGCGACCAGTTTTTGCCCGGCCAGTTTAGCCACATCCTCGGTGCTGACGTTGTTGTCCCGCGCAACTTGGGTGTATTGCTGCTTGCGGGCGTCGTTGATTTTTACAGCAAGTGCGACACTTTCCGGGTCCTGTTTAAGCGGAGCCAGATAGCCAGACAGCGTTTCACCCACGCGCCCCTGCTGTTTGGCTTCACTGAGCGTTAACGCGAATGCCTGGCTGCAAAACAGTAATCCGCTGATCAGCCACATCAGGCTGATTTTTTTAATGCCGTTCTTTTTGATAAATAGCCCGGACATACGTGCTCCTAGAATAAATCACTTTGATTTTTCAGCAGATCTTCCACATCTTTATCCACTTTAATATGAATTTCGTGTTCAATTTTCACGTTCATGTTGATGGTGATCGGCTCTTTCGGCGCGGCCAGTTCGATACGTGGCACACAGCCGCTGAGCATCATTACGCAAAGCACCATGCCCGGGCCGACAAGTCGCAATTTCATTGTTCCTTCCTCACTGTTGGATCCTTTTTCTGTCCCGCTGCGGGCGGACGTTTTGACAGCGCATCAGCAGGCAAAGACATCTGCTGTTGCAGCCACTCCTGAAGATTGTCGCCAAAACGCAAACTGCGCCAAAGCTGATAGATATTTTCCTCATGGGAATAATTGAGGACGATTTCACGTTTTTCTTTGTTGCCACCGTGCGTCGTGTCGGTGTAATTCACGCCGTCAACTTTGGCCTTCATGGTCAGCACACCAAGATTATCCAGGCTGACCCGCGCATCGGAACGGCTGATTTCCAGATACCGCAGCAGGCCAATTACCATACTATTGGCGAAATTACCGCTGGCCATGGCATCGGCAAACTGCGGATCGAGGCGCAGCGTCAGGCTGCCGTCGTTTTTGATCCAGCCGTTATGAATGATCCATTGCGGATTTTCCACATACAGCGGCAGCTCACCATAAATCACCCCCGACATCGCCAGTTGCTTAGGCTTAAGCGCCGTAAACAGTTCGCTGAGATTGATTTTTTCGAGCTTCAGCACTGCCGCATCATGTTGCGGCATGCGCAGCGCCGACAGGCTGAGATGGCCGCGCAACATATCAACGCCCAGATTGCTCAGGGTCAGCGGCGATTGTTCACTCCACGGATAATGCCCCTGTAAATCGGCCGTCACGTTCTGCATTTTGACCAGATTATTCACTTCGCCGATACGCAGCGTCACCGGCTTTTTCACGCCAAGCTGCCAGACCTGGTCCTGAAGGCGGTACGGCAGGCTGAAATCCAGCCCGCTCAGGTCGCCGTCTTTCATCCAGAAGCCACCGTTTTTCACCACCCAGTGGCCACCGGCCACAAACCCCTGACCACGGGCAGCCGAAAAAGCCGACTGTGCGTAGAAGGTTCCTTCACGTAATTTGATGTTCAGATCGGGTGTGAGCAGCGTCTGGAATGCCGTCAGTTGTTGTTTCGGCCACCAGCCTTCACCGCGCAGCCTTTCGCCGTCCCAGCGTCCGTTGAGTCGGATCGGGCCGATCGGTTTGGCATCCAGCATCCCGCGCATCATGAAACTGTCCGGACTGTCGCCGCTGAGCTGTAACGCCAGCGTGGCAGGCGGCAGGTAGCCTCCGTTCGCCAGCGAAATCTTCCTGGCCACCAGCCTGATGTCCCCCTTAAATGCCGTCGGCATATCAGGATACTGCGGTTTGAAGCGGGCGGAGGGCGGACGTTTCCAGAGTAAAGGGTGTACAAGCGTAAGACGTGGGGCATCGACATCCACCAGCCCGTAATGCAGGCGGTCAAAGCCGGTCGAGAGCGAATTAATGCTGATCAGATTATCATGCCACTGGCCTTTGCCGGACATGTCCCAGCGGCCATTGAGTGGCGGCAGATGGCCATTGCCCCAGTAATTGAAATTCCACAGTCCGACATCCGGCCAGAATGCCAGCGACTTGCCGCTGAGATGCAGATCAAACGCGCCCCAGAAACGGTGACGGGCTTTCAGGATCGCCTGTAACGGCCCGCTCACGCCCTCTGCGGACACTTTGACCCCTGCCAGCGGCCATCGCGCATCGCTGATGGTCAGTTCCGGCGTCGGCTTACCCCATGCACGTAACAGCGAACCACTGCGCAACGAAAGCGTCGGGTTCAGCAGCGATCCGCTGAGCTGACCGGGCAATGACGCACTCAGGGACGTGGCCTGGAGATTTGCCTGACCGGTCAGGCGAAAGCCTACATCGCTGTCGAGTAAACCGATACGTCCCGGCCCGAGTGTCAGTACCACGTTGGCCTTGCCGTTGTGGCCCTGCGTCAGCACGTTCAGCCGGGCGGTGATGTTGGTCTGATCAAACGCCGGTGACCAGTCGCTGAGCGTCAGGTTTACGCCCCCGGCCAGCGGTTGTGTGCCATAAGGCCAGCGCCATTGTCCCTGCGTGATCTGTAATTCATTATTGTTCAGTTTCCAGGGCAGCATCGCCAGAGGCTTATCGCTGCCCTTTTCGGCCAGCGTCAGTATGCCTTCGGTTGTCTGCCAGCTCAGCGTAATATCCAGCGGCTGAGGCACTTGTGCCGTCTGCATTTCGGCATGCAGTTCGCCGGATTCAGGCAACTGATCGAGATTCGCCGGAAGCAGCAGTTTACCGCTGAGCATCACCGGCTGCGGGCTGCCCGGCGGTGTCAGGCTGAATGAACGGATGGCAAGCTGAAGGTTGCCGTCAAGTTCGGCCTCAAGTTTCAGGGCATCGCCGCTGGCCGACAGATGCTGTACGCCGTCAAGATTGGTGATCTGAACATTGGCGGCGTAACGTTGCCACGGCGTTACGGAAAGCTGACCAATGCTGACGCTGCCGGCAGGCAGCATGTTTTGAATGTCTGAGAGGGAAAACGTTGTCTGACTGTCGTTTTTGGGCAGTTTTGCCAGACAGGCGGTGTCGACCGTCAGTGCATCGAGCTTCAGCGCCCAGCGACCGGTGTCGTGACTCAGACGGGCATTTCGCGCCGTTGCAAGGGTGCAGTCGCCGGCCAGATAGCGCAGGCCCGGCAATTGCAGATTACCGCCGGACCAGCGCGGCGTCCCCTTCAGCACCAGTTGTGTTCCGCCAGGCAGCCAGTGGCTGGCGATAACCGGTAACCAGCGCGGCACAGTTTTCCATAACACCCACAGCAGCAGCGCCATAATCACCACTATACTCAGGAGTATCTGCGCGCCTTTCTTTAGTCCGTTCCTCATGACTTGCCTTGTCTTATGCTTCACTAAAAGGTCTAAACGCCCGCAAGATATCATAATTAGCGTAATAACTGATGACAGGAATGCCAGGACGCCTGAATCAAATAGCACAGGATAAATTGTCTGCCTTCCTGCGCTCTGCTAGTTTGGTAACATATTGCGAATAGTTTCTGAAACTGTTTATTCCTTATAAAACATGCAGAAAGCATTTCGCCAGAGATTCAAACTCACTGCGGAGAAACACCATGAAAGTGGCTGTCTACAGTACTAAAAATTACGACCGGAAATATCTGGAACTGGTCAACGAACACTATGGCTATCAACTGGAATTTTTCGATTTTTTGCTGACCCCGCAAACGGCGAAAACGGCGGTAGGTGCCGATGCAGTCTGCCTTTTCGTTAATGACGATGGCAGCCGCGAAGTACTGCAGGAACTGGCGTCTCTGGGGATAAAAACGCTGGCCCTGCGTTGCGCGGGTTTTAACAATGTCGATTTAGACGCCGCGAAAGAACTGGGGATTTCCGTTGTCCGCGTACCGGCCTATTCGCCGGAAGCGGTGGCCGAGCATGCAGTGGGTATGATGATGTGTCTTAACCGCCACATCCATCGCGCTTATCAGCGCACACGTGAAGCCAACTTCTCGCTGGAAGGCCTGATCGGTTTTAATATGTATCAGCGCACCGCAGGTATTATCGGTACAGGTAAAATTGGCGTGGCTACGATGCGTATCCTGAAAGGTTTCGGCATGCGCATTCTGGCGTTTGATCCGTATCCAAGCCCGCTGGCACTGGAGCTCGGTGCGGAATATGTTGATCTGGATACGCTGTATGCAGAATCTGATGTCATTTCCCTGCACTGCCCGCTGACGCCGGAAAATCATCATCTGCTCAACGCAGAAGCGTTCTCTAAAATGAAGGACGGTGTGATGATCGTCAACACCAGCCGTGGCGGATTGCTGGATGCCACCGCCGCTATCGATGCCCTGAAAAAGCAAAAAATCGGCGCGCTGGGTATGGACGTTTACGAGAATGAACGCGATTTATTCTTCGAGGATAATTCTAATGAAGTGATCCTTGACGACGTTTTCCGCCGCCTGTCGTCCTGCCACAACGTGCTGTTCACCGGCCATCAGGCCTTCCTGACCAGCGACGCGCTGACCAGCATTTCAGAAACCACACTGATGAATATTGATCAGCTGGCGAAAGGGGTGGCCTGCCCGAATCTGCTCTGATCGCATTATCCGGTCAGGTGTCTGAGGCTCACTCAGGTGAGCCTTTTCTTTTAGCATTACTGCCGAAGCGCATTCAGCGACTCAGCACCCGGCTGATTTCCGTGCCGTAACCGGTGAGGGTCAGCACATCATCAGCCAACGTGACCGAGGCAAATGGCAGGCTGCTTTCCCCGTCGACCATGCCTTTGAGGGTAATAAAATCCGTATTATCCACACGGTCGTAGCCACCCCGGTGATCGTGGCCGGCGAAGTAAGCACGAACGTCGTAACGGCACAGCAATTCCACCAGCGTTTCGCAATTCCACAAGTTGTGGCTGTTAACCGGTGTCAGCGGGTAATGACCGAAAACCAGTACGGCCTCGCGCTGCTCACGCGCTTCATGCAGATTTTTCTCAATCCATTCAAGTTGTTTCCGCCCGACAGCACCGTTCCACGGCTGCGCCTGTGACTGCTGGCATTCGGTCAGTTCTGCCAGCATATATTCCGCTAACTGACGGTCATCGCCATTGGCGTGGTTGCAGTACAAACTGACGTCGTTACCGTCGATGATCAGGAAACGATAACCCGGCAAACTGAAGGAATAATAACTTTTCGGTAAGCCGAGGGCCGGTTTCTGCGCCCCGAGATGCTCGGAAATAACCTGTGCGTCGTGGTTGCCGATCACCGCCGCATGCGGGTGACGAAGCGCGTCATAACGGGCAAGAACGGCCTGAAAACTGCTCCAGTCTCTGTCCACCAGATCGCCAAGGGTGACGACAAAATCGAGTTTGAGATCATTAAGCTCATTGATGGCGGTGGCCAGTTTATTCAGGCTGTTGCGGTAGTAACGGATTTTCTCTGGTTCAGCATCGGCGTATTGCGGGTCAGCAATCAGCCCGAAGCGCAGCCTTGCGCCATTGACCAGCGCGTCGTGGACTTCCGGCAACTGATAGAGCGAACTGACATTGCCCAGTGCCTGTTCCTGCCGTTCAGATAATAAAGGGGATAACGTGGACACGGTCATAATATTCTCCTGTCGGGATCTTACCGGATCCCTGCCCGCATAAAAGATTGAACAAACTGACGCTGAAATATCAGGAACAGCACCAGCAGCGGTAACACCGTCATCAGGGTGGCGGCGCTGATCAGCGCCCATTGCACGCCCTGCTCCGGCGCAGAAAATAACTGCAATCCGACCGTGACCGGCCGCACTTTGACTGAATCGGTGATCACTAACGGCCAGAGGAAATCGTTCCAGTGGAAGCTGACGGATACCAGCGCGAAGGCGACGTAGATCGGTTTCGCCAGCGGAATGTAGATTTTGCGCAGGATATAAAACCGGCTGGCACCTTCCACCACCGCCGCTTCTTCCAGTACCAGCGGGATACTTTTAAACGTCTGGCGCAGCAGGAAAATGGCAAACGCCGAGGCAAAATACGGCAGCGCGATGCCCGCCAGCGTATCGCGCAACCCGAGCGCACCAATGGTTTTGTAGTTATTCAGGATCAGCACATCGGGGCTTATCATCAGTTGCAGCAGGATCAGCGCGAAGATAAGCCCGGCACCTTTGAGTTTAAACCGCACCAGGGCATACGCTGCCAGTGTTGCCAGAATCAGCTGACAGACCACAATCATCAGCACCAGCAAGGTGGTATTCATAAAGTAGCGGGCAAACGGTGCCGCCTGCCAGGCATTAATGAAATTCTGCAAAGTGAGCGGCGCAAACAGTGAAAAACTGCCCTGCACCGATGCCGGATGAATAGCCACCCAGACCGCGACCAGCACCGGTAAAAACCACAGTAACGCCGCCAGCCAGATAGTGAAATTCAGGATCAGACGGCTGAAAGAAAATGGTTTCACTGATAGTGCGTCCTTTTATCCAGCAGGTTGAATTTAATCAGCGCGATAACGGCCAGGATCACCAGCAGTACCACAGTCATTGCCGACGCGGCCGGTAAATCCCAGTAACTGAATGCCGTGCGGTAAATGTAAAACAGCAGCAAGCTGGTGCTGTTGTCGGGTCCGCCGTTGGTCATCGCAATCACCTGATCGACAATCCTGAAGGCATTCATCGAGGCGTTGATCAGCACGAATAATGTGGTCGGCATCAGCAATGGCCACTGCACCCGCCGGAAGAAATAGCGGCGCGATGCCCCTTCGATTTGTGCCGCTTCAGCCAGTCGCGGGTCGATTTGCTGTAATGCGGCCAGATAGAAAATCATGAAGAATCCGGCCTCACGCCAGACTGAAACCGCCATCAGGCTGTAAAGTGCCGTACCCGGCTCGCCCAGCCAGTTGACCGCTGGCAACGAAAACAACGCCAGCATTTTGTTAAGCAAACCGAGCTGAGGCGTATAGAAAAACAGCCACAGATTGGCAATCGCCACCATCGGTAACAGCGAAGGAATAAAGAAAGCGGCGCGGGTCAGAGCATTCCCCCGCAGACGGCGGTTTACCGCCAGCGCCATCAGCAGCGCAATCGCGACGGACAGCGGAATGGTGATCAGGGCGTACAGTAAATTATTGCGTAATGACAACATAAACACATCGTCATCGAGCAGCGCACGGTAGTTATCCAGTCCGACAAACTGCGCCGGATGCCCGCTGCGGGCAGCGCTGAACAGGCTTTCCCATACCGTTGCCAGCGCCGGATAGTGGGTAAATAACAGCAGAAATCCTAAAGCAGGCAACACCAACAGATAGCCATAAAGTTGTAATGACAACCCGCGTGTGCGGGTGGCCGGAAGGACCGCGTGAAATGTGCTCATGCTGTTCCTTTTTATCCTTACTGATAAGGTTTCAGCAGCCGGTCAGCCTGTTTCTGCGCCGAACTCAGCGCCTCGGCTGGCGTTTTTGCCTGCGTGACGGCAGCTTCAATCGCGTGGTTCATCAGTTCCTGGATTTGCACACTGTTATAAGTTGAAAGTTCCGGCTGTGAATATTTCAGCTGTTCGCGGGCCACCAGTGCCTGCGGAACCTGTTTCACATAATCCTGCATGACCGGGGTTTCCCACGCGGCAGGCGATGTCGCGACATACCCGGTGGCGATGCTCCAGCGCGCGGCCTGCTCCGGAGCGGAAACCCAGCGGATAAACGTCAGCGCCGCTTTCTGTTGTTCCGGCGTAGTGTTTTTGAAGACGTAAAGATTGCCACCGCCGGTCGGGCTGCCACGCTGCGTTTTCTCCGGTAGCATCGCTACGCCGAAAGGGAATTTGGCATTTTCACGCACGGTAGTCAGGTTGCCGGTGGTCGTGACCATCATCGCGGTTTTACCGTCGATAAAGTCCTGCGGCGTGGTGCCCCAGGCAATAGTACCTTTCGGCGAAACCGCTTCCTTCTGCGCCAGATCAGTCAGCCATTGCAGGGCTTCTACGTTGGCTGGCGTGTCGAAAGTCACCGCCGTACCTTTACCATTATCCAGATGGCCGCCGTTGGTGGCTGCAATCCCCTGGAAATTCCAGTAACCGTTTGGGGTGGAAGGAATTTCAATGCCCCACTGCTTCACCTGAGAACCGTCATGTACGACCAGTTTTTTACCGAAATCGACCACCTGCTGCCAGCTGGCAGGCGGTGTGTCGCCATTCAGACCGGCCTTCTCAAACGCCTGTTTATTCCAGTACAACACGACCGTCGAACGCTGGAACGGAATGCTCCACACTTTGCCCTGAATATGGCGGATAAAGGCCGGATAAAAACCGTCGATCCATTGTTTGCCGTCCGCGTCATTCGCCAGATCGCTGACTGGCAAAATCGCGCCCGCGTCGATCAGGGAATATGCTTCGATATCGCCGATTACCGCGATTTGCGGAGCATTGCCGCCACGAAATGCAGTAAGCGCTTTGGTGACCGTCGTGGCGTAATCACCGGTATAGACCGGCTGAATGCTGATATCAGGATGCGTTTTCTGGAAATCTTCCACCAGCGTATCCACCGTGTGACTGATTTTCCCACCGACAGCAATCGGGTAATACATTTGGAGTTTCACCGGATCTGCTGCAAAAGCAGAGGTGCTGGTGATGAGCAGAACGGCGGTAGCAAGACGTGAAAAACGGTGAACAATAGACATAATTTTCCCTTCGGCAATAGGCGTTGTATGAGTCAGAAAAATAAATAACTGCAAAAAATGACAACTACACGGCAACTCTCTGATCTGACTGCAAACAGGATTGCTCAGCGTGGAAGCAGCGTTTTCCGTCTGCTGTGATGAAAAAATATTGTGCGCCCGTGGTCCATTGCAGCCCGATTCTCTGGCCGTCGGCAAAACGTTTCATGCCCGCAACTTTCACTGTCAGCAGCGCCGGATAGCCGGTCAGTGCGCAGGCCACCAGGGTATCTGCCCCCATGTATTCATGGCTGACCACCTGCGCGGTCAAACTGGCGTGTTCAGGCGAAATCAGCTGAATATCTTCGGCTCGCAGGCCAAGACTCAGATCGTTTTCATTAAAGTTTTCCACCACGGGCAACGGCGTACCGGCAAGATAGTGATGCTGCCCGCGGCGTTCGAGCGGCAGAATATTCATCGGCGGCGCGCCAATAAATTGTGCGGCAAAAATACTGGTCGGGTTGTTGTAAAGGTTATCCGGCGTGTCGTGCTGTTCAATACAGCCGTCGTTGAGCAGGATGATTTTGTCGGCCATGCTCATCGCTTCTGTCTGATCGTGGGTGACATATAACAAGGTCAGGCCGAGCTTTTTCTGAATTGCACGGATTTCGCGGCGCATACTCTGGCGCAGTTTGGCATCAAGATTAGACAGCGGCTCATCCATCAGGCACAGCCTGTTATTGGCGATCACCGCCCGGCCCAGCGCCACGCGCTGTTGCTGACCACCGGAAAGCTGCGCAGGTAACCTGTCGAGCAGAGGTTCCAGTTCCATCAGCTTGCTGACATCCGCCAGCCGCGTCGCAAAATGCCGCTTGTCTTCACCGCGTGCGCGCAATCCGAATAGCAGATTTTCGCGAACATTCATGTGCGGGAATAATGCATAAGACTGGAACACCATCGACAGCTTGCGCTGAGAAGGCGTCAGCGTGGTGACATCAGATTGCTGAAAATATAACGTGCCGCTTTCTGCTGTTTCCAGCCCGGCAATGGTCCGTAGTAATGTCGATTTTCCGCAGCCTGAGGGACCGAGTAAGGCAATAAAATCACCCTCTTCCACATCAAAGCTGATGTCATTGAGTGCAATTTTTGTTCCCCAGGATTTCCGGATATGACGGAGTGATAAAAAGCTCATGCCGCGATGCATCTCTCTGAACCATGATGGGCATAACCTAGCGGGCTAAAATGACGTTTTTATGATGGGAAGATGACGGGATAAAGACGGACAAGGTTTTAAGCTCCTTCCCCTTCGCAGGCGAGGGAGTTAAGGGCTTAAAATTCTCATTCATTCACGCTATAATGCTCCAGAAAATATCGCATAAGTCAGTTGAATGTATCGACATGGCAAGCACCAAAGGAATATTTCTCAGGAGAGAAGATGAAAAAGTCACTGTTTGTTCTGGCCGCCGCAATAACTCTGGGGGCTTGCAGCATGAATCAGAACACTGGCGTTAAACAGACTGATCTGCAGCATCACCGTTTTGAGTTGCTGAGCGTAGATGGGCAGACTGTCCCTGCTGCGCAAGGACGCATTCCGGAAATTGAATTTGGCTCAAACATGCACATATCCGGCAAAATGTGTAATAACTTCCTGGGTCAGGGTCAGTTGCATAATAATGTACTGACCGTAAAAGGGCTCGCATCCACCATGATGTTATGCCCGGATGAAAACCTGAATAAATGGGATCATGTGATCAGTGATGTGCTCAATAACGGTGCGGCGCTCACCTTGCAGGATAGCAAGCTGACCCTCACCCAGGGCAAACACCAGTTGGTTTATCGTTTGAAAGACCGGATGTAAACGGGCAATTTGCTGCCGCGTTAAATGCAAAAACGCCAGACGGCTGTCTGGCGATTATCAGGCTTTACACACGCCCTGCATCAAAGCACTTTCCGAGCACTGGCGACCGTTGGCCAGCGAACACATACCGACGCGGCTGCCATCGAGTTGCGGCGCCATCCGTAATTGCCCGCCCGCCATTGAACAGGCTGCATAGGCCGGGCTGTCCATGTTCACGGTACGTTGCCCGATATTAACGCTGTTACCTTTTTGGGGAACATCAGCCGAATCGTCATGGCTGCTGCATGCGGCTAACACCAGCACACCGGCGGCCAGTAACACGCGAAACGCAGTGATCATCTGTACTGCTCCTGAATATGACGGTTTTTTTTGCGAGTCGCCATCATATCCGACGTTTTTCGCCTGAGTCGAGCCCTTCAGTAAAATAACATCAACTTTTTCCTAAAATAATCTTAAATTTAAACACTCAGACACATTTTATTTCTACGGGTTATTTCTTTGGCTAATAAAATTAACAGTAATTAACCACTTTTTCCCCTGCATTGTCTGGAAAATATAATGATAAGGAGCTTGTATGCTGACAGACTTTTTACTTCGTATTGCCCTCGCCGGTGCCCTGGGCGGCTTAATTGGTATTGAGCGTCAGTTACGTGCCAAAGAGGCCGGTCTGCGTACTCATATACTGGTAGGGATTGGCAGCGCTATGTTTATGATTGTATCGAAATACGGCTTTGCCGATATTCTGATGCAAACTCACGTCAGCTTTGACCCGAGCCGTGTGGCGGCACAGGTGGTCAGTGGCATGGGGTTCCTTGGCGCCGGAACCATTATTATTCAGAAACAGATTGTGAAAGGTTTAACCACCGCGGCCGGACTCTGGGTGACCGCCGCCATCGGGCTGGTGATAGGTAGCGGACTCTATGAAATCGGCATCTATGGCGCGTTCATGACATTAATTGTGCTGGAGGTTTTCCGCCAGATCAGCAACCACTGGGTCGGACATCACCATTTAATTGAAATACGTCTGCTGCCGGAAAGTGTGCCGGTGGTGTTACTGGAGTTACAAAAAATGCGAATTCGTCCGGGCCATATCAAAATTAATCAGCGCGACGAAGATGACAGTAAATGTGAACTGGTTCTGGATGTGATCCTGCGGCCGAAACAAAGTGTGGATAAATTGTATGAAGCGCTGATGTCGGTGAAAGGAATAAAACGTATCGATATTAATTAATCCCCTCGGGCATTTCTTCTGTACCCTATTTAGCCGCTGTCTCAAACCGGTTGAAGCACAGCGGCTAATAATAATCCCAGTGCCTGTGGTCATTGCGTAACCACTTCAAATACCAGCTGAAATAGCCCTGCACACAATCAGGATAAATCGATTAATCCGGCCTCTGCTAAGCTTTTAACATTCTCGCCAGCAAAACGACTTTTCCGCTGGCCGCCATTATGAGCAAAGCAAAAGGTATTCCATGATCACCACTGATGGTAATAATGCAGTCGCTTCCGTGGCTTATCGCACCAATGAAGTGATTGCTATCTACCCGATCACGCCCAGTTCAACCATGGCCGAAATTGCGGGAGCCTGGTCAGGCGAAGGAAAGAAAAATCTGTGGGGCGATGTCCCGGCCGTCATGGAAATGCAGTCGGAAGCCGGTGCGATTTCTACCGTCCATGGCGCGTTACAAACCGGCGCACTGTCAACCTCGTTCACGTCGTCGCAGGGTCTGTTGCTGATGATCCCGACGCTGTACAAGCTGGCCGGTGAGCTGACGCCGTTTGTGCTGCATGTGGCGGCGCGTACCGTGGCAACCCATGCTTTGTCAATTTTTGGTGATCATTCTGATGTCATGGCCGTGCGCCAGACTGGCTGCGCCCTGCTCTCTGCGGCCAGCGTGCAGGAAGCGCAGGATTTTGCGCTGATTTCTCAGGTTGCCAGTCTCAACAGCCGCGTACCCTTTATCCATTTCTTCGATGGTTTCCGTACCTCACACGAAATCAACAAAATTGCGCCGCTCAGTGATGACACCCTTCGGCTGATGTTGCCGCAGGCGCAGATTGACGCCCACCGCGCCCGCGCGCTGTCACCGGATCATCCGGTGATCCGCGGCACCTCGGCTAACCCGGACACCTATTTCCAGTCCCGTGAAGCCACTAATCCTTATTACAATGCTACCTGCCAGCACGTTATCGACGCGATGAAGGCCTTTGCTGCCCTCACCGGTCGTGAATATAAGCCGTTCGAATATATCGGTGATCCGCAGGCTGAACGGGTGATTGTGCTGATGGGTTCCGGGATCGGCACCGCAGAAGAAGTGATTGAAACCCTGATGGCCCGCGGCGAGAAAGTGGGCGTGCTGAAAGTGCGGCTGTACCGGCCATTCAGCGCTGAATATTTGTTATCTGTGCTGCCGCAAACGGTAAAAAGCATTGCCGTGCTTGACCGCACCAAAGAACCGGGTGCGCTGGCAGAACCGTTATACCTTGATGTGATGACTGCGCTGGCGGAAGCGTATTCGCGTGGCGAACGTGATTCACTGCCAAAAGTGACCGGCGGCCGTTACGGCTTATCCTCAAAAGAATTCGGGCCGGATTGCGTGCTCGCCGTGTTCCGTGAACTGTCACTCAGCCAGCCGCGCCCGCGTTTTACCGTCGGCATTTATGACGACATCACCGGCTTGTCGCTGCCGGTCGCAGAAGAAGAGTTACCACAGCACGCGTCGCTCGAAGCCCTGTTCTACGGGCTGGGCAGCGATGGTTCCGTGTCGGCCACCAAAAACAATATCAAGATTATCGGCAACAGCACGCCAATGTACGCACAGGGTTATTTTGTTTATGACTCTAAAAAGGCCGGTGGCCTGACGGTGTCGCATCTGCGCGTCAGTACAAAGCCGATCAAATCCGCCTATCTGGTGAGTCAGGCGCATTTTGTCGCCTGCCATCAGTGGCAGTTTATCGATTTGTACCAGATGGCAGAACGTCTGCGTCCGGGGGGCATTTTCCTGCTCAATACCCCGTTCAGCGCCGGTGAGGTCTGGTCACGTTTACCGCTCGAAGTACAGGCCACACTGCTTGAGCGCGGGGCGCGTTTCTATGTGATTAACGCAGCCAAAATCGCCCGCGAATGTAAACTTGGTGCACGCATTAATACCGTCATGCAGATGGCGTTTTTCCACCTGACACAGATTCTGCCGGGCGATGACGCGCTGAAAGAATTGCAGGGCGCGATTGCCCGCAGTTACCGCAGCAAAGGTGAAGAGATCGTGACCCGCAACTGGATGGCGCTGGCCGCCACGCTGGAAGAACTGGTCGCCGTGCCGCTGCAACCTGTTCCTGAAAATCCCCGCAAACGTCCGCCGATTGTGTCCGACGCAGCACCGGATTTCGTCAAAACCGTCACTGCCACTATGCTGGCAGGTCTTGGCGATGCGCTGCCGGTCTCGGCCTTCCCGCCGGATGGCACCTGGCCGACCGGCACCACCCAATGGGAAAAACGTAACATTGCCGAAGAAGTGCCGATCTGGAAGCCGGATTTGTGCACGCAATGCAATCACTGTGTCGCCGCCTGCCCGCATTCGGCGATCCGCGCCAAAGTGGTTCAGCCGGAATTTATGGCAGACGCCCCGTCTGCGCTGCAATCGCTGGATGTGAAATCCCGCGACATGCGCGGTCAGAAATATGTCTTGCAGGTCGCACCGGAAGACTGCACCGGCTGTAATCTGTGCGTTGAAGTCTGTCCGGCGAAAGACCGTCAGGATCCGTCGGTCAAAGCCATTAATATGGCGGATCGCATCACCCATCTTGAAGAAGAACGCGCCAGTTACGATTTCTTCCTTAAACTGCCGGAAATTGATAAAACCACGCTGGAACGTATTGATATCCGCACCTCTCAGTTGATCACCCCGTTGTTTGAGTACTCCGGTGCCTGTTCAGGCTGTGGTGAAACACCTTACATCAAACTGCTGACTCAGCTTTATGGCGACCGTTTGCTGATCGCTAATGCCACCGGTTGTTCCTCTATTTATGGCGGTAATCTGCCCTCAACGCCTTACACCACCAACGCTGATGGCCGTGGTCCGGCATGGGCAAACTCTCTGTTTGAAGACAACGCCGAGTTCGGGCTGGGCTTCCGCCTGACCGTTGATCAGCATCGCCGCCGCGTGCTGCGTCTGCTGACTTCACTGGAAGAGCATATTCCGGCTGACGTGCTCGGCGGACTGCGCGATGACACCTCCGCACCGGAAGTGAAACGCGGACATGTCACGGCGTTGCGTAAAATTCTGGCAGATATCGGCACACCGGATGCGCGTCAGTTATCAACGGATGCGGATTATCTGGTAGACAAATCCATCTGGCTGATTGGCGGTGACGGCTGGGCTTATGACATTGGTTTCGGCGGGCTGGATCATGTGCTGAGTCTGACCGAAAACGTCAACGTACTGGTGCTCGATACACAATGTTATTCCAACACCGGCGGACAACAATCGAAAGCCACCCCGCTCGGCGCAGTCACGAAATTCGCTGAGCAGGGTAAACGCAAATCGCGCAAAGATCTGGGGGTGAGCATGATGATGTACGGTCATGTGTATGTCGCGCAGATATCGCTCGGTGCCCAGCTTAACCAGACCGTCAAAGCTATACAGGAAGCCGAAGCGTATCCGGGGCCGTCGCTGATTATTGCGTACAGCCCGTGTGAAGAACACGGCTATGATCTGGCGCTCAGCCACGACCAGATGAAACAACTGACCACCACCGGTTTCTGGCCGCTGTACCGCTTCGATCCGCGTCGCGTGGAAGAAGGTAAACCGGCACTGACTCTCGATTCCAGACCGCCATCCGGCGGGCTGACCGATACGCTCAATAATGAGCAGCGGTTCAGAAGATTAAATGCCCAACAGCCGGAAGTGGCAGACATGTTGTATGCGGCGGCGGAGAAAGAGTTACAACAGAAATATGACTTTTTGGCCATGCTGGCGGGGAAGAAGACCGAATCAGAGTCTTGAGTCTTTTTTCTCAACTTCAAGTTCAAAGTCGTGGGCGTCGGCCCACACCGACTTGGGGGCGGCTTATCGCCGCCGCCCCCAAGACCCCCGGGCTCTTTCACTGCGCGCTCCGCTGGAGGCTATGTTTCAGCGGGCGCGGTGATAGCCGCAAAATTCCGCCGCTGCGCGGTGCCCTCCCATCGGGTTACAACCCGCGCAAAATACCGCGCGGTTTTCCACCTCTCGTCCGGCGTGATTTTGGAACCGGCCTCTGGCTTCTACTGCGCAACTTAACTGATTGTGGTTTTAAAAAAGCTGAAGGCGATTCAGAAATCTTGCTGAACGGAGCGGCTTCGAGACCTGTGGCTCGGGTCGAGCTATGCGAGACAACGTCACGAAGTGACGGCCCGAAGGGCGAGGCCACAGGCCGAGTAACACCGAGAGAAGGCACCGCGCAGCGGCAAGATTTCAAGCCTGTCACTGCGGTACCTGAAACATAGCCAGCAAGCGGTAGCGGGCAGTTAAAAAAGCGCGGAGTCCAGAGGCCCGCGCGTTACCGGGTCTCTGGTCGGTGTGGGCCGACGCCCACGGTCTTGACCTTGAAGCCCGTTTGGGTGGCAACCCAATGTCTTGACCTTAAACTAACCGGTACTCGATCCGATATTCCCCCGAACCCACCTCAGCGGTATATCCGTCAGCACAGCGCACAAAATCAATCCCGTCCGCCTCCTGCACAGATTGACCGTCCGTCAGGACCACGGTGGCGGAGGTATTCGCCGGAACAGTGACGTTAAGGAACACGGTCTGACCGCTCACTTCCCAGCGCACACCGATTGCACCGTAAATGGACTGATAGCGGGTATCCAGCCAGCTCAGGCCGCCGCCGGTCTGTGGTCTGATGATGGCGTGTTTGAAACCCGGCTGCTCTTCATCGGCTTCAATCCCGGCCGCCACCCGGTAGAGCCATTCGCCCACCGCGCCGTAAGCATAGTGATTGAAGGAGTTCATGTCCGCGCTCCACATGCTGCCGTCCGGTTTGATGCCGTCCCAGTGTTCCCAGACCGTGGTGGCACCGGCTTTCACCTGGTACAGCCATGACGGGAAATCATCTTTCAGCAGTAAACTCCACGCCTCTTTGTTCCGGCCATTCTGGCTGAGTGCGTGACAGAAATATGGCGTGCCGATGAAGCCGGTGACTAAATGCCCGTCGTGTTCATTAAGCAGTTCTACCAGCGTATCGGTGGTGCGCTGACGGAACGCATCAGGAACCAGATTAAAGTACAGGGCCAGAATATGTGCGGTTTGCGTTCTGGCCGCCAGACGGCCGGATGGAGTGAAGAATTCCTCCTGAAAACGCCTGACAATGGCCTGATGTAAGGCATCGTAATGCTGATAGTCTTCAGTGCGGTTCAGCGCTTTCGCCGCTTTGGCGAACAATTGCGTGGAATACGCATAATACGCCGTGCACGTCAGGTCATCGGGCGTGGCACCGAAATAACTGCCCTCTTTGGCATCCAGCGCCACCCAATCGCCAAACTGTAATTTGTAATGCCAGAGGTGGTTTTCAGCATGCGCGGTCATGAAATCTATCCAGCCTTTCATGCTGGCGTACTGGTTTTCCAGCACCCGCGTATCGCCATACATCAGGTACATCGTCCACGGGTTGATCACTGCGGCATCCGCCCAGGCCGATGCGGAATGGGTTCCGCCTTCGGACAGCAGCCGGTCTTTGCCACAATAGCCGGTCAGGATATCCGGGACAACGTGAGGCACACCGCCCTCAGGCGTCTGATCATAACGAAGATCGGTCAGCCATTTGGCGAAAAAATTACGGGTTTGCATCAGGTAACTCGCGGTACGGCAAAAAATCTGCGCATCGCCCGTCCAGCCCAGCCGCTCGTCGCGTTGCGGGCAGTCCGTCGGCACATCAACAAAATTACCTTTCAGCCCCCAAAGGATATTGTGATGTAGCTGATTCAGCGCCGGGTCTGAGCAGGCGAAATGCCCGGTCTGTTCCATCGAGGAGTGCAAAACAATGGCGGTGAAGTTATTCAGATCCAGCGGCGCCGGATATTGCTCAACTTTCACAAAGCGGAAACCTTGCCAGGTAAAGTGCGGATGCCAGGTCTCTTCGGCCTCGCCTTTGAGCACATACTCGGTTCGCTGTCTGGCAGTGCGCAGATTATCCAGATACACATTACCCTGCGCATCGAGCACCTCAAAGTGTCGCAATACCACTTTATCACCCGCCTTGCCGCTGGCCCTGAACGCAACCCAGCCACTGAGATTCTGGCCAAAATCAATAACAGTGTCGCCCTGCGGCGTCGTGATCAGCGCAACAGGCTTAATTTCTCCCATTTTTCTGACCGTGTTACTTCCCTGCGCCACCAGCGTGGATTTTTCATGCGCCACCACGCTGACGGGCCGCCAGCCATCCTCTGCGAAACCCTGCGCACACCAGCCGGGAGTTTCCCGGCGTGCATCGTAAATTTCACCGTCATAGATTTCTGAAAACAGAATGGCTGAATCGTATCCTTTCCAGCTTTCATCACTGACCACAATTTCACGTGAGCCATCTTTATAATTAATCATCAGCTGAGAAATAAGCGCGCTCCGTTCACCATAATAATTACGATGACGGCTGAAACCCATGTCACCTTTGTACCAGCCTGCACCTAAAATGGCACCCAGGACATTTTCACCTTTTTTCAGATGACCGGTTACCTCGTAAGTCTGATAAAGTAAATGGTTGTGATAACTCGTCCAACCCGGCGTCAGGCTATCTTCTCCGACTTTACAACCGTTGAGATGGCATTCATAAAGCCCGAGCGCACTGACATGAATAAAAGCCGACTGAATATCTGCTGCCCGGTTCAGAACAAAAGATTTCCGTAACAGTGTCGCCCTGGAATTATCTTTATCTGCCGGCGTTTCGACGGTGATGAAATCAGCCAGCCATTCACGGGGATAAAGCACGCCGGAAATCATCTCCGCAGGCGAACTCCAGGCACTGGTGTCGCCATAATTATCACGGATCTGCACCCGGATAAAATAATGCTGTGAAGAGATGAGAGTGAATTCATTCAGGGTGACATTATTAGAATATTCGCTGTCCTGCCATTCGCCCCGAAACAGGATTTTATCAAAACCCTGATCCTGGCTAATTTGGATCCGGTAAGCGGTTTGCCGGACATTTCTGTTATGGCTTGCAATTTCCCAGCCTAATACCGGAAATTCCTGCACACCGTACAATGCTGATTCCTGATTTAATGTAAGTCTGATCACTGTGAGCATATTCCTGACTCCTCATGTAATATTGCCTGAGCGGTAAAATAAACCACTAGATTTGCTTGATAACGGATGCCGGATATTCAGATGCCGTTTCTTTAGTCACCGTACCGGCCTCGCTGTTGAATTCATTCCGTTGTTTGCCATGGAAACAGATCCAGCCGATCAACAAACCGGAAGCCACCGTAGCGGATAAAAGGGTATACAACACCAGCGGACCGGCATCGAGCAGCAGAGGCGTAATAAATGCCAGTACACCGCATAACAACCGGGAAATAGCGACGATAATACCTTGCGCAGTAGAGCGGAGCATGGTCGGGAAAGATTCCTGCGACCAGACTTTCATTATCCCTTCAAATGCCAGGCCGCTGCCTATGGCAGTAAAAAATAAGCAGCAGAACCAGGATGCGGGAGAAAATTTAAATAATACCGGCAGGAAGAATCCCCCCGCAAAACAACATGCCCCCAGAATAAATACCGGGATGCGTTTTGGTGTATCGACAAAACGCATAAACATGATCCCGGCAAATACACCGACCGGCATAGTCAGCAGGTCCCACAGTGAATGTTGCCCGACGGAAATACCCACGACATTCACCGCAATATACGTGCCAAACTGACCGCCGGTATTCGCGGCCAGATTGGTAAAGGCATAGAACAGACACAGCGCTACAAAAGGCCACAGGTATTTCCCGTGAATAAGATCCTTAAACGAGGCTTTCTGCGCACGTACCGTGACAATCCCTGCACGCCGTTCGTTTCGGGCAATCAGCCACAATGGAGACTCCGGGATTGTCCAGCGCAACGCCAGCAAAATCACGGCCACAGCGCAGACATGCAGATACATAATCTGCGCACCCGGACGCCCCCAGCCGCCGACGATGGCTGAAATCGCCATGGTTGTACCAATCCCCAAAAACCACAGTAAATTCGACAGTCCGATAATTTTCCCGCGATTTTTATCCGTTGCGGCTTCGGCAATGGTCGCCAGAGATACCGGCAAGTCTGCGCCGGTAGCCAGCCCGACCAGTAATGTGCCGGTCAGCAGCACCGGAAAGGTATTACCGAAAGCCAGCAACAGCGTACCCATAATGATCATCGCCATAGTGACAATAAAGACTTTGCGTCTGCCATAACAATCCCCCAGCCTGCCGCCCAGAAAAGCACCCAGTGCAATACTCAGCGTTAATATGCCGGAAAGTATGCCGATCTGAGCCGATGTTGTTCCTATTGCTTTCTGATAAATAACCAGGGCCGTTCCGTTTGAAACAATTGCGGCAGAATCAATATATGATGCCATGCCGGAAACCACCCCGACGTACCAGGGATTAGGTTGTTTAATGGTTGACATAATCATGTCCTTCAGAGGTAACGGTGAAAAAAATAATTCGTGAGCTGTCCTTAACACCTGCTGTTATTATGATTCCCTATTGGACGTTTCTTGTTTATGACGGTTATTATTAATAGTGCGCTTTAAGGACACTATTACTGACTCTCATTCGTTCCTGAGAGGGGGTTCTGTGAAATTGTTTTTTATAGGCCTCCGTCAGACGTGATGTGGTGGAGAAACCGCACCGGGTAGCAATTTTGCCGACAGTTAAATCGGAGGTGCGTAATAACTCCTGGGTTTTTAATAAACGGTAACGCAACTGAAATTTTTCGGGCGTAAAGCCGGTCATTTCTTTGATAAATCTGAACATGGTTCTTTTTGCCACACCACTTTCCTCACACAAATAATCCCAGTTAATACTGCACGCGTAATTTTCGCGTAAATAATTCAGCAGATGTCGCTTGCCGGATTCTGTCGGACTGGCCCGGCATTCCCTGCGGGTGGCACATTGGTACAGCATGACTATCATCGATAAGAGATAAGATTCTGAAGCAGCAAAGTAGGCGTTATCATAACGGGTGTCCCACTGACAGGTAATTTTATCGGTCAGTTCAGTCACTGTCGTCAGTTCCGCGTCCGTTAATCCGGTACGCCGTTTTTTTATTGAGGTGGTATATTCTTTTATCCCCGCAGTGAGTTGATCAATGTTATTGATAAAATGAAAGGGTCGTTGTTTATGCAGTAATATATTGGTAATTGATAGTTTATTGGTGGATTCATAGCAGTGGGCATCATGAGCGCTGACGATAAAAAAATCGCCTTTATGAATAAATTCCACCTGGTCGTTAATGATATGAAATCCGCTGCCGTTGCGGACAATAACCAACTCATCGAATTCATGCCTGTGCACATCTTCCATCGACTGACGGTTCATATCGAATAAACTAAAAGCATGATGTTTCGAAAGGAAGAAATCACTGACCTTGAGTATTTTCATACATTCACCGGCTTAATGAATAAAATAATTAACTTTAATCAATGTGTGTAATAAAAATATATTTTCCTGATAAAATGATTAGACCGTAATAATTATGACAAGTCTATATGAGCCACTGGCACTGTGGCGTAACCGCCCGTGACATTTGTTTCATTTTTGTATCAGAAATCACTTCCGGGGATCATCAGACATAAAAATGCGCAGAAAGATCTGCGCAGCGGGGAAATAGAATGAGACGGTTTTACTGGGCGTTATCTCTGGTGTAACCGGTGCTTATGCCCTTTCATCAGGCTCAGTGAGGCTGAAAACGCCGCGCCTTCGTCGCCGGCCATGATGGCTTCGTAAATGCGTTGATGTTCGCTGAGGCACATCCCCCCTTCTTTTGAGGAATACTCAAAAAACCATTTAAAAATGGTGGTCAGAACGTTGCCGAACGGCACGTAAAAACAGTTACCGGAAGCGATGAAGATCATCCTGTGGAACTGCGTATCGATATCCACCCAATGTTGGGCATCGAAATTTTCAGCGACGTGGCACATCTGGCGGTAAATACGCGACAGTTCAATGCGTTGCTCTTTACTGGCATTCACCGCAGCCAGCGCGGTAGCATGCGGTTCAATCGCCTTGCGGAATTCCAGAAACTGATGATAGATCTCTTCTGTCGCTTCCATGCCCTGCATCCATTCCAGCAACTGCGGATCCAGCATGTTCCATTGCGGACGCTCTTTCACACGGGTACCAATTTTGGGCCGCGACTCAAGTAACCCCTTGGAGGTCAGTAATTTCAGCGCTTCACGCAGCGCGGTGCGGCTGACGCCAAACTGTTCGCCCAGTTCAATTTCACTCGGCAGGATCGCGCCCGACGCCAGTTCGCCCGACAGAATTTTGCGGGCGATATCGCGGGCGATATGGGTATTCAGGCCACGGGTCATGCCTGCAGCGGTTTCAAACTGCATCGTCATATTCTTCCCTTTTTCCTGTGCAGGTTGCCGTCATCATAGTTCAGGCGGCGGTGAGCTGCATGCCTGCGCCGCACTGAAACTCCCGAACTGTGCGCTATGGCGCCATCTGGCCGCCATTCACATCCAGAATCTGACCGGTTATGTAGCCACTGCAGGCATGCGAGGCGAAAAACAGATAAGACGGTGCCAGCTCTTCAGCCGTGCCGAAGCGCCCCATTGCGATGGAACCGGCAATTTTCTCCCGCACTTCCGCACTTTTATCCGCATGGAAGACGGTGTCGATGGTGCCCGGCGCAATCACGTTAAAGCGGATGTTGTCCCGGGTGAACTCCTTCACCCAGTTGCGGTGCACATTGTGCAGCCAGGCTTTCGAGGCGGCGTAGAGACTGGCACCTGGCCCGCCGCCTTCCCGGCCGGCAATCGAGCCGGTGCTGATCACCGAGGTGGTTCTGCCGCTCTGTTTCGCCGCGTGACGCAAATGCGGAATGGCAAATTTCGTCACCATCAGCGCCGAACGGGCATTAAGATCCATCACGTGGTCATAAAAATCATCATCGATGTTTTCCAGCCCCTGCCGTCCGCCGAGTCCGCCTGCGTTATTGACCAGCACATCAATGCCGCCAAACCGTTCGACAAAGTTCGCCACCAGCGTTTCGCATTCTGCAGACTTTGTGACATCTGCGCCAAAATAGACCACCTCACCGCCGTTTGTAGCGATTTCTGTCGCCAGTTTGTCGAGACTGGCATCATGACGGTGGCCGTTAATACCGACTTTTGCGCCTGCCGCCGCGAACGCTTTTGCCGCAGCCAGCCCGATGCCTTTGGTTGAACCGGTGATCAGGACTCGCTGACCTTTCAAATCGTTAAACATAATGACTCCTTTATGATTCAGGGATATTCAGGGGTGAAACGGATTGCCACGCCACGCTGAAAGCGTCTTGCGCTGCCGGCGCGTCGCGGTTACTGATACGAACGTTTAGCGTCCGTTGAGCAGCAAAGAAAATATTCAGTTCGGTTTGTTGATCATCATGACTGACCACGCTGACCCGCTCGACCTTGCCACGCGCGTCCAGGGACGTTTCGCTGGCTTCATCGAAGTTACCGTGAGTTTCAAATACGCTGGCAAAAAGGGCGTGAGTGCCGTGGGTTCGCAGCAGTAATGCCGGTTCATTACGCAGGTTGAAATGCGGGTCGCTGGCACCGGTACGGGCGACAATCAGTTCGCCGCCATCCGGGAAGGCGCTGATCAGCGTGCGGTAGCTGTCACCGTCGAGCCAGCTGAATAAGGCCGAATCCCCCGCCGCCATCCCAGCCCGTGCGCAATCCCACAAATGCTGATATCCGTGCCCTTCGCCAAGCGGCGTTAGCTGGCTGGCTGCATGAAGGCTGGTATCAGTGCGGACAAACTGACCGAGATGATGCAGGCAATAATCGTACTGATGGAGTTCATGACTGGTAAGCCGGAATACATCGACGATCAGCGGCGAGGACAGTTCCGGCAGGTTCAGCATCAGCACCGTGCGTTGCTGATTGACACCCGGATAGTAGCTGCCGAGCCGCGCACTCATGCCTTGTCCGGCCGGATTATCCGTGACAAAGAAATGCCGTTCGCCCCAGCGTTTTTCTGCCTCCAGACTGTTACCGCCATTCTGGCTTTGTTCGTCAACCACCACGGTGTTATGTGCGACGGTCTGCTTACAATAACTATTGTTTTCAGGAATATAGCGACCACCGAATTTGGGCTCGACGTTAACCCAGCGGCCAAAGCCATAATCACGCAGGAACTCGCGTCCGCAGCTGAACAGGCTCAGATGCAGTCCGTCAAAATGGCCGTGATTAAGTGCCGAATGCAGGCGCGGGATACTGCCGTGCTGGCCATACCACATCAGCGCCATAGCCTGATTTTCTGCGCCACTGCGCAAAATTCCGATGCCGCCCTGCGCGCCTTGCGGCCCATCACGCAGTTCGATGCTTCCCCAGTCCACGGGCGTTGCCGGAGCATCTTTCAGGGCAGCTGAAAGTTCCAGCGCAGCCTCACTGGCCCATACCGTCTGTTGTTGTTGCGCGACAGCGATCCACTGCGGGTGGTGACCATAGCGGGAATAGCAGACGCTGGCGGCGATCACCGCGCCGTCATCACGAATATTGATGGTTTTAGAGGAATCATTCAGTGCAGGCCAGACGCCATCGGGGAATGCCGTCTGCATCAGGGCTTCACAGGTTTTACGGATAATCTGATCGCGGAACTGATAAATCTTTAACGCCGGCTGACGCCGTTCAATGGCCTCCGCCAGCAGCAGCAACGGGCGCAGCGCGAAACGGTGATAATAGGGCCCTTCAATGTAATAACCGTCCGGCGAAAAAAGCTGACTGAGCTGGGCAAAGAATCCGCCACTTTCACTGTCACCTTTCAGACCATACAACGCTTTTTCGACCAGCGCCGGATCGCCCAGCGCGTAACCGCTGATCGCCGCCGCCGCCACCGACCAGATCCCGTGGTTATGCACGATATCAAAATCGCGGCTGTGCCGCTTCAGTGCATCATCCGCCATCACCCGAAACAGATTAGCTTCAATATATTCACGCTGAGCTGCATCAAGTGAGGGCATCACGCAGTGATAACCTTCGGCGGCGTACAGCCAGAACATATTCTCATTCAGTGTCTGATGGAACAGGCGTCCTGGAGTATTGCTGTCTTTGCTGGTTGCGCTGCCCAGCGAGGGATAAATGTCAGCATAAGCGTTCAGCAGTGCCAGCGCGTAATCCGTATAACGGGGCTCCCCTGTGATCAACGCGAAACGCCCTGCCAGGTTGATCCCCAGATAGTTCTGCTTATGCTGCGTATGCTCCGGGCCGCCCGCTTCACCCTGGCCGGGAACCGACACGGGCTGCATGAGCATGTTTTCCAGCGTGGCGATTTGCGCACGCAGCGCCACCCCCAGAGGGGAATCTGCGTTAATCTGCCTGTGCAGTTTTTCCGCCCCGTCAGGGCTTATCAGCAACGGCTGCCAGTGATTCATTTTTGTACCTCCGGCGGCTGCGGCGCGACATAACCAGCCGCAAAAGACGGCAATGACAGCAGCCAGGTGTCACGTTCGGCTTCCATTACCGCACCACGCGTAACATCTTCGTGATAACCGCCGGATGCCGGTTTCACCGCCGGCGGCAAGGTAAATTTCGCGCTGCGGATGTACTGTTCGTAACGTTTTTCCCCCGTCGCGTTATCCGCCCACGAGAGCAAAGGCACCGGACGCACTCGGATCTGATCGAGTGATTTGTACGGCCACGGCACCGCCGGATCGGTAAAGCGCGCCATGAAATCCAGCGAGGTCAGCACGCTGCCGCCTTGTGGTGTTTTGTAATGCCAGAGGTCAATGCCGTTTTTCTGCGCCAGCACCGCCATCATGCTGATCGCCTGTAAATTGAAATAGCTGTAATGAAAAGAACGTGTGCGCGCCAGCTCGGCGGGCTGAGTACCGTCAGGTTTCAGCTGTACATCAAGCTTACTTTTCATCAGTTTCGCCATATCGCCAATCACCGCGTTATCCCCCAGATACCATGCAATGCCCGATACCTGCGTCACATACCAGTTACCGTGATTGTTCTCTGTGCGCCCTTCTTTTTTCGCGATTTTACTGGCCTGTAACCAGCGGAGATACGCCTGCATCCACGCCCGCATTTGCTGTTCGTCGTTGTCCGTCCATGCCGGATCCCCGCGCAACAACACTAATGAATCCACGATCCGGGTGGAAAAATAGCGACCATCCAGCACACCGGCGTTGCGTCCCGGCGAGATGCCCGGTACGCCCTGCGCAAAATTCAGATTCGGGTTCATGCGCGTTTCCGGCGTGATAAACCAGGTACGCAGCAGGCTGACCGCCTTATCCGCGTATTTCTGTTCGCCGGAGAAATACCACGCCAGCGTCAGGTTCTGCACCCGTGCGGTAAAATCGGCCAGCCGCACCCCGTCGCTCTGATCGTTTTTACTGGCGGGATTCACATGGCCATCCTTGCGGATCCAGGGCAGCCCGTCGGATTTACTTTCGTCCGGCCACCAGTACGCACTCAGGCTGAGATAATCGTGCTTCGATCCCCCGGGCGGCGTCATCCCTTTGTCAGTGACGCTCAGTTCAGGCTTCTTCAGCGCGGAATCCGCCGCCGCCAGCAAGTGCTGATAGGCCTCTGCCGTTTGCGGTGCCGCACGGTGATCATGCAGTTGCTGACGGACAACGGCCATTTGTGCCGTATTTAAAAATGCCGGTTCGCCCGCCAGTGCATCCGCAGAAGCGGCCATCAGCGTCAGTATCAGCATCGCGCCCACCGTGATCCCCGTTCCCGCATCTTTCACATTACAGCGCTGAATTAACTTCATGTTTTCTCCCGGCTACACGCCGCTGCTCCGTTGAGATTTCACGCTTTAGTCATACTAATAAAGCAATGAACCTTCAGTTTCGCCAGTCGGAATTGACTCAAAAGCAGACAATAAGCCCAAATAGCGACCAGAATCACAATTTGATAACAAACTAAGCATTTCTTATTTGTCCGACTTTTAATTTCCATTCCCTCTTCTACGCTTGCTCATTACATAACCAAAAAACATCTCACCCTACAAACGAGAGAGTAACGACAATGGATATTAACGTTCTGGTCATGATCGGTTACTTCGTCTTAATGATTGCCATCAGTTATGCCTTCAAAAAAATGGCGTCCGGTTCCTCCAGCCATTATTTCCGCGGCGGCGGGCGAATGCTCTGGTGGATGGTTGGCGCGACCGCCTTTATGATTCAGTTCAGCGCCTGGACGTTTACCGGCGCGGCCGGTCAGGCTTACCGCTACGGTTTCAATGTCGTCAGCGTATTTGCAGGTAACGTGTTCGGTTATCTGATTGCCTGGTGGTGGTTTGCCGCACGCTTTCGCCAGTTGCGCGTCGATACTGCCACCGAGGCCATCAACCATCGCTTCGGCAAAGGCAACGAACAGTTTTTCACCTGGATGATCATTCCGCTGAGCATCCTCAGTGCCGGCGTATGGCTGAACAGCCTGGCGGTGTTTGCCAGTGCAGTATTCCGGCATGACATCACGCTGACACTGTGGGTGACGGGCACCGTGGTGCTGGTGATTTCGCTGCTGAGTGGTGCCTGGGGCGTGGTGGCCAGTGACTTTGTGCAGACGCTGGTAGTAGCAATTATTTCTATCGCCTGTGCGGCAGTGGCACTGTTTAAAGTCGGCGGCCCGGTCAAACTGGTGACTGAGTTTCCGTCCGGCTTCATTACCGGCCCTGACGTTGGGCCGCATTACATTTCCCTGCTGGTGGCCTGTTTTCTGTTCTTCTTTATCAAGAATGTACAGAGCATCAATAACCTGCAGGATTCGTACCGTTTCCTGAATGCTAAAGACAGCTTCAATGCCAAAAAAGCGGCATTGTTCGCGTTAGTGTTGATGCTGGCCGGTACGATTATCTGGTTCATTCCGCCATGGGCGGTAGCGATCTTGTATCCTGACGCGGCAACTGCACATCCGGAACTCGGCAAAAACGCAACGGATGCGGTGTATTTGATTTTCGCTGAACGCGCGATGCCGGCAGGCACCGTGGGCCTGCTGATGGCCGGATTGTTTGCTGCCACCATGTCCTCAATGGATTGTGCACTGAACCGAAACTCGGGAATTTTTGTACGCAGTTTCTGGACGCCCGTCATCAACCGCCACAGCGAGCGCAGCGACAAATACCAGTTGCGCGTTGGCCAGATTGCCTGCGTGGTGAATGGTGTACTGGTGATCCTGGTCGCGCAGTATATGCATACCATGCAGACGGTCAGCCTGTTCGATCTGATGATGAAAGTCGGCACGCTGATGCAGGCACCGATTGTCGTCCCGCTGTTCCTCGGCGTGTTTATCCGCAAAACTCCGGACTGGGCCGCGTGGGTGACTGTACTGTTTGGATTATGCGTGTCTTATGTCGTCGCCAATCTGTTCACGGCACCGGATGTCGCCCGCCTGCTGGGTATCTCGCTGACGACACGTGAGCTGCTGGATGTGGCCATCATGTGGAACATCTTTGCGCATCTGGTGTTTACCGGCGGGTTTTTCTGCCTGACCACCTTGTTTTATCGTGAGACTAATACAGCGCGTGAAACCCGGCGCAAACAGTTCTTCACCGATAGGGAAACGCCTGTCTATGCCGACCATGAACAGGATGAATTTGACCGGTTGCAACGCGATAAAATCGGCCGAATTTCGATGTACATGGGTGCGGGTTTGCTGCTGATGGTGCTGGTACCTAACCCGCTGTGGGGACGACTCCTGTTCCTGCTGTGCGCCCTGTCAATTCTGCTCTTTGGCTGGATATTGCATCGCAGCGCAGAAAAAGGCATGAAAGCGGCTCAGGCTGAAAAAGCCTTAAAACGGCATGTAGTAACGTCACAACGATAGGGAAAATCACGCAGGGTTTCCGCCGGAAGCCCTGCCCGTTTATTTACAACAGTCCGCGCTGTTTCAGCGTCATGCGCGTGGCTTCATTGAGATCGTACTTCGCCAAATCTTCTTTGCGCACCCAGGCATAACGTTCAAATTCATCGTTAAGGGTGATGAGGGTATTCTTCGCCTGGCAATGGAAGATCAGATAAATCATGTAGATCTCTTCTTTGCGACCATCCGGATAAGTTTTAGTGCGAATATCATCACGGAAGGTCCAGGGCGTGATATGGGACAGTTCCAGCGATTCACCCAACTCTTCCCGCACTTCACGCAGTAATGCCTGTTCGATGGTTTCTCCCGGCTCCATCCCTCCCCCTGACAGTGCCCACTGACCGGGAAAGACACCCCGGCCGGAGGGCATTTTACACAGCAGATATGTTTCTTCATGTTCAATTAACGGGCAGACAATAGTTCTCTGGCGCATATTTTCCTACACAGTTATCGGGGATTTTCAGCAGGGAAAAATAGCATATTGCGGGGAACGGATACCGGTATTCATGTCATAAAAAACCCGTCCTGACGACGGGTTTTAATAGGAAACAAAATAAAGATTACGCACCGGATTTATTTCGGGAGTTCTGATACCTGTTTCACTTCAGTTTTGCTGATTTGCTGTTTCACACCATTAGCATCAGTGTATTCGAGCAAGCCGGAATCGGCCTCTTTCGGTTTACCGTCACTGATTATGGTTCGCGCATCATTGGTCTGAATGGCATAACTGGTACGGGTGCAGCCTGATAGCGCAGCGACACACATGATAGCAGCTAAAGGTAATAGCATTTTTTGTGGCAATAAATTCCTGTTCATCGTTCTCTCCTTAGGGGTTGTTTCAGGGTAAATCAGTTATCCAGTTCACTCATATTTTTAACCTGGTCGCGGTTAATCTGCTCGGTTTTACCCGTCTCGGCATTTTTATAAGACACCAGACCGGTATCATCATCTACCTGAGGTTTACCGTCCGTGACGATGGTTTTCCCGTCCGTGGTTTTAATCGCCTGATTAGACGCACAACCTGCAACAAAAAGAATGGATACGGCAGCAAGTGATGCGGCAATAAGGTTTTTCCTGTTCATACTTTCTCTCCTGAAAGGGATCCTGATTTAACAATTTTTTGAGTAAGCTTAGTTAACATTTCAGACTCTTCATTCAGAAACATCTGTATTTGCCCTTCGTCACTTTATAAGCGGCGCGTCATTAAAAGCACAAAAACCCTTAACAGACCGGCGACTCCCTTTCCCCAATCGGCGCATGCTGGAATGCTGCTATAAAACGCGCTGACTTTTCACGGCGTAATCCGTATCATACGCGCCACACGTACGCATGCCGGATGCTGACTGCGGGAACGAACCCGCCTTTTATCATCCGCCGGTAAAGCATGAAAGCGACCCGACCGGTATGCTGAACAAGAAACTCGCGTTACAGGTTTTCCCTGTTGCGTCATCAGATGAATCGAACATAAAAATGTCAGATAATCAAACAGTTAATAAAAAAGAGCAGTACAACCTCAATAAATTGCAAAAACGCCTGCGTCGTGACGTAGGGAAAGCGATTGCTGACTTCGATATGATCGAAGAAGGTGATCGCATTATGGTGTGTCTCTCCGGCGGGAAAGACAGCTACACCATGCTGGAAATTTTGCGCAATCTGCAACAAAGCGCGCCGGTGAATTTTTCACTGGTGGCGGTCAATCTTGACCAGAAACAACCGGGTTTCCCGGCACACATCCTGCCTGAGTATTTAGAAACACTGGGCGTGGAATATAAGATTGTCACCGAAGACACCTATTCCATCGTCAAAGATAAAATCCCGGAAGGCAAAACAACCTGTTCACTGTGTTCACGTCTGCGCCGCGGCATTTTGTACCGTACTGCGACAGAACTGGGTTGTACCAAAATTGCCCTCGGCCATCACCGCGATGACATTCTGCAGACGCTGTTCCTGAATATGTTCTACGGCGGCAAGCTGAAAGGGATGCCACCAAAACTGATGAGCGACGACGGCAAACACATCGTGATCCGCCCGCTGGCCTACTGCCGCGAGAAAGATATCGAGCGTTTTGCGATTGCGCGCGAATACCCGATTATCCCTTGTAACCTGTGCGGTTCGCAGCCAAATCTTCAACGCCAGGTGATCGGCGACATGCTGAAAGACTGGGATAAAAAATATCCGGGCCGTATTGAGACCATGTTCAGCGCAATGCAAAATGTGGTGCCTTCACATCTTAACGACATGAATCTTTTCGATTTTAAAGGGATCCGTCACGGCGACGAGGTTGTGGGCGGCGGCGACCTGGCCTTTGATCGCGAAGATATTCCGCTGCAACCGGCTGGCTGGCAACCGGAAGAAGATGAAGCGACGGCGCCGGCTGAGCGCCTGAACGTACTGGAAATTAAATAGTCTCCGGCGCAGCGTTCGTTGTGAATCTTATAGCCCGCGCAATGCGGGCTTTTTGTTTTTCAGGCTAATGTGAACGTTTCAGTCCAGTTGTAATTCGTCATGACCAGTTTCACCGGCAGACTCAGCGAGCCAAAGTCTTTCTGCCGGTTTTCCCGGAACCAGACACGCAGCGTTTCGGGCAGGTATTGCGCGCTGTAACGCAGCAACGTGCTGTGCCAGAAAACTTGCGGGATTTCCGTGTTGGGATATCGCTCTCTGATTTTTACTGCCCAGGACGTATTCAGTAAATGCTCCACCAGCGCCTGCCTCAACCGCAAACTTTCCGCATCCGGAAATCCCGCCAGCAAAAGTTGATCCGGTAAAGCCACCAGCCGCAAATCGCTTATCTGCATAACATGGCTGCGGCAATATTGTTCAAAGATACTGATCAGATCCGCGAGATCTTCCGCGTCTTCCGGTTTGTCATACAACGCCTGCGTGATGGCGAAAAAGGTGAAATGCATTCCGTTCACCTGTGCCACATCGGCCAGCGGATCCCCCTGCGCCGCAGTGGCTAACTCGTCCAGTAACGCTGCCATCGGGGAGCCTGCGCGATGGCCACTGGTGATAGCAAGCCGTGTCGGGTGATAGAAAGGTTCAGTGCGGATTTCGCCCGTTCCGCGGTGGGTATTCCAGATTGCTGACGTTTTAGCCGTCGTATTTTCATACGCCTGATGAATAATTTCCCGTGTGTGCAAAGCCACCTCCTGTTATGTCGAAAATAAGATCGTCAGGCGAAAATGCCTGTGCAGGCCTTCCGCAGCGAGAAACCCCAAAAAGATTGAGCGAAATCAACATTAGACAGGCCGGATCGGTGCAATATCTATTCCGCAGGTGAATGCAACGTCAAGCGATGGGCGTTGTGCTCCATATTGTCTTATTTCCAAATTTTTAGAATTAATGCATAGCACAATTTAATTCGAACGACGCCGGTCTTATGACCGGCTTTTTTTTGCTTTTTTTCAGCAGGTTAACCTTCTACAGCCAGCGACTTTTCTTCATCCACAGTGCCACCCCTCCGCCCAGTGCCACCAGACAGGCACAGAAAATTCCGAAGCCAAACGGTGACGTATTACCGGGAATACCGCCCAGATTGACCCCAAACAGCCCCGTCAGGAACGTCGCCGGCAGGAAGACCATCGCCAGCAGTGACATGGTGTAAGTGCGGCGGTTCAGTGAATCAGCCATCAGTGAACTGATTTCATCCGAGAGCACCGCTGTACGCGCAATGCTGGCATCCAGATCATCGAGCCCGCGCCCTAAACGGTCCGAAATTTCCTGCATCAGACGGCGGTCATCATCATTCATCCACGGCAGGCGTTCACTGGCAAGGCGCGAGAATACATCGCGCTGCGGTGCCATATAGCGACGTAATACAATAAGTTGTTTGCGCAGCAACGCCATTGCGCCCCGCTCCGGCACCTGCTGCTCCATCAAATCATCTTCAATATCGATAATTTTATCATGCAGGTCCTCAATGAAATTACTGGTGTGTTCAGTCAGCGCATCACAAATTTCCACCAACCAGCGCCCCGTATTCTTCGGCCCGCTGCCTTGTTTCATATCCCCGATCATCTCTTCCATGGAAAACACTTTCCGGTGACGCGTGGAAACAATCATTTTGTCGGTAAGATAGACACGGATAGTGACCAGCTGATCGGGCCGTGCATCGGCATTAAGGTTGATACTACGTAAGGTGATCAGCGTACCCTCGCCAACGCGCATGACTTTCGGACGGACGCTGTCCCCGGCCAGGGCTTCACGCACGGTATCCGGCAGCACCGGGGTGCTGTTAATCCATTGTTCGCTGGCGGGAAGCGTGTAATCGAGATGCAACCAACAGGGTTTATCTTCACTGGCGACACATTGCGGGCTGATGACATTCACACCGCCCTGTCCGTCCATCTGGAAAGCATAAACGGCATCTGAAACCTGTAATTCTTTTCCCTTAATGACTTCCACGACGTTCCTCGCTTTTTCTTCGTTATCAGTGTTAAGTCTGGCGTTAAGTCTCTGACATTCAAAAACCCGACTCAGGCCAACATGGCTGGCATCCCCTGCCAAAGCAGATCATGCCACGGGATTTATCTAAAGATGTTACACATATGCTGTTAAATATGTCGTGATATCACAGAGTGTGTCTCTCCGCCGGGCGCCTGCATTTCGGCCAGTTCAGGCATCACGCTGCGCATCATTTCGAGGAATTTACGCAGGCGCGCCGGATAATAACTGGAGTACGGATAAACCAGATACACCGGCAGCGGTAAGGCGTTCCAGCCGGGTAATACCCGCTGCAATCGCCCTTCAGCGATATCTTCTTTAACAATCCATGCCGACACAATGCCGGCTCCTAATCCCGACAGAACGGCCTTTCGCACGGCGTATAAACTGTCAGTCGCCATACGCGGCGAGATGCTGCAACTTTCCATTCTGCCGTCGTTATCATGTTTTAGCGCGAATTCGTTGCGGTAAAAGGTGCTTAAAGAAATCCAGGGCAATTGTGGCAGTTCGCTGACCCGGTTAACCGGATGCTGTTGCAGCAGTTCCGGTGTCGCCACCACAATACGAGGTACCTCGGCCAGCAAAATGGCGACCATCGACGGATCGACAATATTCCCCACCTGAATGGCGCAATCGATATCTTCCGAAATGAAGTCCGGCGTGCGGTCATTCAGCATCCAGTCCACGGAAAGATTCGGATAACGCTGTAAATAACGGGTCAGCGGCGCGATCAGCTGGTCCTGCCCGAACGCATGCGGCGCACGCACCCGCAGGATCCCCACCGGTTCATCGCCCGCACCGTTTAACTGATCTTCCAGCGAAACCCACCGCTCAAGCAGTAATTTTGCCTGCTCATAACACCGCTGACCGTCGTCGGTGAGCTTCATCGCGTGGGTGGTGCGCAGGATAAGTTTCGCACCCAGCAGACGCTCAAGTGACTGCAAACGGCGGCTGACGGTCGGCTGGCTGGTGCTCAGTTGCGACGCGGCGGCGGACAAACTGCCGCTTTCCACTATCCGCACAAAGGTTTGCATCAGGTCGATGCGGTCGATACCACTGGTGCCGGGATTGTTCATACGCCTCACGTATAACAGTTTTACCTTTCTGCAGGCTACCACTTATAACCGTTTGGGTGAAGAATGCATTCCACGTACTTGCAGTTATAAACTTATTATTCAGGGGTCAGGCCATGTCAGAACTTACCAGCACATCCCATGTTGAGGGATCCGCCCTGTCGGGCAAAATCATTTTTACGCTGGCCGCCGGTGCGGGATTAAGCGTCGCCTCGATTTACTACAGTCAGCCGATGCTCGGCATTATGGGCGATAATCTGCACGCCAGCCCCCCATCTGTCGGCCTTATACCGACGCTTACTCAGGCCGGTTATGCATTGGGGATCCTGTTCCTCATTCCGCTGGGTGACCGCCATGACCGCCGCACCATTATTTTGCTGAAAAGCATGCTGCTGGCCGCGGCGTTGCTGCTGTGTGGTTTTGTACCGGGCATTCACGGCTTGCTGGTAGCCAGCCTGATCACCGGCATCGGTGCAACCATGGCGCAGGATATCGTGCCCGCCTCAGCGCATCTTGCACCCGCCGCGCTACGGGGGAAAACGGTCGGCACCGTGATGACCGGACTTCTGGTCGGGATTTTACTGTCCCGCGTACTCAGTGGTTTTGTGGCAGAGTATTTTGGCTGGCGGGTGATGTATCAGCTGGCGGCGCTGAGCGTCGCGCTGATTGGCATTGCGTTGTGGCGGGTTCTGCCGCGTTTTACGCCGGACACACGCCTCAGTTATGCCAGCCTGTTGCATTCAATGTTTGGTCTGTGGAAAAACTATAAAACACTACGCCATGCCGCGCTGGCTCAGGGGTTATTGTCCGTAGCGTTCAGCGCCTTCTGGTCCACGCTGGCGATTATGCTCAACGAACAGTTCCACCTGGGCAGTGCGGTGGCCGGCGCATTTGGTCTGGCGGGGGCAGCAGGCGCCCTGGCAGCACCGCTGGCCGGTGCGTTAGCGGATAAAAAAGGGCCGGCGCGCGTAACCCAGATGGGCTCAGCGCTGGTGATGATTTCTTTTGCGGCAATGTTTCTGTTACCGCTGTTGTCACCGCACGCTCAGCTGGCGCTGATTGTTCTGAGTGCCATCGGTTTTGACTTAGGTATTCAGGCTACGCTGGTAGCACATCAGACGCTGGTTTATGGTCTTGAACCGGCCGCCCGTGGTCGTCTGAATGCCCTGCTGTTCACCGTCGTCTTTATCGGCATGTCAGCCGGGGCGGCGCTGGGCAGTAAAGCGCTGGCAACCGGGGGCTGGACAGGTGTAGTGGCGTTGGCAACGATTGCGGCGGGTGCGGCACTTTTGCTGCGTCTGTTCAGCCGTAAAAGCTGAAGGGTGGGATAAAAGATCAGCGCCCGCGGCTATTCGCTGCGGGCGCTTTTTTATGTCAGTCAGATCAGTGTTTCAGAATATACATTTCCTGACTGTAAGCCACGTCTTCAGGATTATCAATCGGATAACCTTTCACCCAGGGCTTAATCAGACGCCCGTTGGTGTACTGATAAATCGGCGCAATCGGTGCCTGTCCGGCGATAATTTGCTCGGCTTTGTTGTAGTCATTGTTGCGGCGTGCGTCATTCGTTTCACGGCTGGCGTCACTGATGACTTTGTCATATTCCGCGTTGCTGAATTTGCTGATGTTGCCATTGTGCGTGGACGTCAGCAGCGACAGGAAGGTGGAGGCTTCGTTGTAATCGCCCACCCAGGAGGCACGGATCACATCGAAATTGCCGGTATTGCGGCTGTCGATGTAGGTTTTCCATTCCTGATTCACCAGTTTCACATCGGCACCCAGCGTTTTTTTCCACATTGAGGCCACTGCGATGGCAATCTTCTGATGACTTTCCGACGTGTTATACAACAGCGTCAGATGCAGCGGTTTAGCCGGGCCGTAACCTGCCGCCGCCAGCAGGCTTTTCGCCTGTGCGTTCAGTTCTTCCTGCGAATATTGTTGTAACTCACTTTCAGCCGGTTTGAAGCCGTTCGTCACATCCGGTGTAAAGCGCCACGCCGGTTTTTCACCGGTGCCCAGCACTTTTTCAGCAATAATTTTACGATCGATACTCAGTGAGAGTGCCTGACGCACGCGGGCATCATCGGTCGGCGCACGACGGGTATTGAAAGCGTAATAGTACGTTCCCAGCTGATACGGCGTGTAAACCTGTCCCGGCAGATCATGCAGCAACTTTTTATACTGGTCTTTTGGGAAGGATTCGGTGATATCGATATCATTAGCCAGATAACGTTTCGTCGCGTTGGACTCTTTATTGATCGGCACAAAAGTGACTTTGGTCAGCACCGTATGGGCATGATCCCAGTAATACGGATTCGGCTCCAGCACCAGCTTTTCATTGACCACGCGGTCTTTCAGCACATACGCGCCGTTACCCACCAGATTGCCCGGTTTAGTCCAGTCATCACCGTATTTTTCAACAGTGGCTTTATGTACCGGGAACAGGCTGAAGTTCGCCAGCAGACTGACAAAATAAGGCACCGGCTTATCCAGAGTAACGCGCAAAAGCGTCGGGCTGACAGCGGTCACGCCAAGTTTATCCACCGGCATTTTCCCGGCGATGATCGCATCAGCGTTAGCAATACCAGCCAGACCGGCAAACCACGCGCCGGATGATGACCCTTTCGGATCCACCAGACGCTGCCAGCTGTAAACGAAATCTTGTGCAGTCACCGGATCGCCATTCGACCATTTGGCGTCTTTGCGCAAGGTAAACAGGAATACCTGATTGTTCTGGTTTTGCCAGCTTTCCGCTACGCCCGGAATACTTTTCCCGGTGGCATCCTGATTTACCAGCCCTTCGAATAAGTCACGCGCCACCTGCGCTTCAGGCAAACCGACAACTTTAGCCGGATCCAGTGAGGCGGGTTCGTCTTTAATATGACGGACAATTTCCTGTTTCGCAGCAAGCTGGGTACCGGCGGGAACCTGTGCTGCCGTAGCCTGACCGGCAGTCAGTGCGACCAGTGCGGCGCATGCGGAATAGGATAAAAGCGGAAATGAATTTCCCTGCGGCATAAATTCTCCTGAACTGACAAAGGGCTACGCCCTGAAACATTCACGAGTTTTATCATTATCGGTAAGAATCCCCTATAAGAAATCGTTACAGATTTGCCTTCACGCACAAAACCGCCGGGTTTGATGAATAAAAAGCCGGATGAAATCAGTCCGAACCGGCAACATCAATGCCGCCGCAGTGGAATTTCAGCGCCGGTTCGACATCCTGTGCCAGCCAGGTCGGTCCATCAAGATCGATAAACTTCGCCCCTGCCGTCAGCGGTAAAGCGGCGCGAACCGCCCGTGATGTGCACAACATGCAGCCGGGCATGATCTCAAAACCCTGTTCACGCGCGGCGGCTGCCAGCAGCAGTGCGCCGGTCAGACCGCCGGTTTTATCCAGTTTAATATTCACCATGTCATAACGGTTTTTCAGCGCGGGTAAGCCTTCCACCGTATGACAACTTTCGTCGGCGCAAACCGGCAGCGGGTGGATAAAATTTTCCAGCGCCGAATCTTCACCGGCGGGCAGCGGTTGTTCGAGCATCAGGATGCCAAGGTCAGCCAGCAACTGACAGCGCGCCGCCAGCCCGTCGCTCTGCCAGGCTTCATTGGCATCGACAATCAGCGAGGCATTCGGCACGGCGGCCCGCACAGCCACCAGACGCTCTGCGATCAGCCGGTCATCAAGTTTGATTTTCAGCAGCGTCGCCCCCTTCTGTTGCAAGGCCAGCGCCGCTTCGGCCATGGCTTCCGGCGTACCCATGCTCACGGTCTGCGCCATGCTGACGGATGCCAGTGGTTCTGTGCCGGTCAGTTGCCATAAATTCAGGCCACTCGTCCGGGATTCAAGGTTCCACAGCGCACAGTCCAGCGCATTACGTGCAGCACCCGCCGGAAGCATATGTTGCAATTGTTCACGGGTAGCGCCCTGTTCAATCGCCGTTGCCACGCTGCCAATTTGCGCCATCACCGATGTTTCACTTTCATCATAACGCGGATACGGCGTACATTCCCCGACGCCACGAATGCCGTTTTCTTCAATTTCAACCACGACTACCCGCGCTTCAGTACGGCTGCCACGCGAAATGACGAACGGTGTATGTAACGGCCAGGCTTCCGGATAAAAACGAACATTTCTCATAACGTCTCCAGTGGTGAAATGCGCCCTGCGGGTTACAATCAACATATACAAGTTATTAACAAATAATCTATATCCAACATAGCATTGTTACCCTAAACTGAAAGCCGTTTGACTCCAATGGACATAGGAAATAATCATGACCCAGACAGTACACTTTCAGAGCAACCCGGTTAGCGTTGCAGGCAAAATCCCACAAAAAGGCGATGTCGCCAAGCCTTTCAGCCTGGTCGCTAAAGATCTTTCTGATGTCAGCCTGAGCAGCTTTGCAGGCAAGCGTAAAGTCCTGAACATTTTCCCAAGTATTGATACCGGCGTTTGCGCCACGTCTGTGCGCAAATTCAATCAGCTGGCGGGCGAAATCGACAACACCGTGGTACTGTGCATTTCGGCTGATCTGCCCTTCGCCCAGTCCCGTTTCTGCGGCGCGGAAGGTCTGTCTAACGTGGTCACATTGTCCACCCTGCGTGGCGGTGATTTCAAATCCGAATACGGCGTGGGTATCACCGACGGCGCATTGGCGGGTCTGACCGCGCGTGCCGTGGTGGTTCTGGATGGTCAGGACAACGTGCTGTACAGCGAACTGGTGAATGAAATCACCACCGAGCCTGACTATGAATCTGCGCTGGCTGTGCTGAAGTAATCACCGCTTCACAGGCAACAGATGAAAAAAAAGCAACGGCGTAATCCGTTGCTTTTTTTATGTATGCGATCCCTGAGAAGCAAATTACTCTTCGCTGTCGCCCGTTTCTCCCCGACGGCTGCTGAGGCCGTATTCGCGCAGTTTATTGGCAATGGCCGTATGCGACACCCCCAGACGTTTCGCCAGTTTACGCGTACTCGGATAAGTGCGGTAAAGACGGGTCAGCACGGAACGTTCGAAACGTTTACTGATATCGTCGAGCGAGCCGTTCAGCGCTTCCTCACCGAGGGTCACTTCCGCATCAAAATCTGGCAGAACGATGTCCTGCGGGCGCAGTTCGCCGCCTTCCAGTTGCGTCAGTGCGCGATAAATGGCGTTCTTCAACTGACGGACGTTGCCCGGCCAGCCGTAATGCGTCAGGTAATTCGCCAACTGTGAGGACAGCCTTGGACGCGGCATGCCCTGTTCATCAGAGAAACGCGCCACGAACAGCTCGGTCAGTGGCATCACATCCGCCGGGCGATCGCGCAGTGGTGGCAGTGTCAGGCTCAGCACGTTAAGACGGTAATACAGATCCTCACGGAATTCGCCACGCTGCACCAGTTCCACCAGATTTTTTTGGGTGGCGCACATCACACGGACGTCCACCTTCACTTCATGCTCTTCACCCACGCGGCGGAAGGTACCGTCATTGAGAAAACGCAGCAGTTTGATCTGCATCCGGGGTGACATCTCACCGATTTCATCGAGAAGTACGGAACCGCCGTTAGCCTGTTCGAAGAAGCCTTTCTTGCCTTCCAGCGCATTCGGATAGGCGCCGGCAGCGTAACCAAACAGCTCGCTTTCTACTACGTCATCCGGCAAAGAGGCACAGTTAAGGCCGAGGAACGGTTTCTTACCCCGTGCGCTGCGCAGATGGCAGGCGTGAGCCAGTAAATCTTTGCCGGTGCCGGTGTCACCGACAATCAGCAGCGGCGCATCCAGCATGGCAAGTTTGCGCGCCTGATCTAAAACGTGACGCATTTTGGTACTGACCGCGACGATGTGGTCAAACTCGCTGTCGTCGTTAACGGTCAGATCCTGCAACTGGCGCCCCATGCGGGCGGCCGATTTGAGCATGACAACAGCGCCGGCAATCCCGCCTTTTTTGTCTTCGTCATCCACGTGGATTGGCGTGAGGTCCATCAGAAAATCCTGACTGCGGATCACAATACGTTCAGTATGTGGCTGGGCATTGTCGCTTTCCAGCCAGCGCGTGACGTTGTAACCGGTGATCAGGTTTGCTGCCGTCACGGTGCGGATTTTGTCTTCATCGAGTTCAAACAATGCCATCGCGGCCGGGTTAGCCTGTTCGACCTTGCCTTTCATATCAATGGAAAAAACCGGTTCCGGCATGGAAACCAGCAAAGCGCGCAGCGCGCGGTGTTCGCGCTCGGAAGGCATGAACGGCACGGTCCGCACATCCGTTACGCCATCGATGCGGCGGATTTCAGCCATCAGGGCGCGAAAAGTATCAAAATCCAGTTGGGAAAAATTCAGGTAAATGCGGCCAATCGAGGCAATCTCGATACCGCGTAAATCGATACTGCGTAAAACCAGTAAATCGAGGAGTTCACGGGTGAGACCCAGGCGGTCTTCGCAAAAAACTTCCAGACGCATCAGTGTTGACCTTTTTCTGCCGGTGCGGAAATCGCTGCAGGCATAATACTCTTTCATGTACAGCGGAAGAAGAGACTGTCACGAAAAGTTGACAAAATAATTCACTTAATGACCACGGCCCACCCTGATGATCCGGTCTGTATTTTGCTGTGGCAGTGATTTGTGCTGTCCGCACCCGCCATATGCCGGTTTCTCCCTTCGCCCTTTTTCTGCTACTATCGCCCTTCTGATTTCATCGCCCAATGGTTCCCGACTATGAAGTTCGTCTCCTTTAATATCAACGGATTGCGCGCCCGCCCACATCAGCTTGCGGCAATAATCGAACAGCACCAGCCTGACGTTATTGGTTTACAAGAAACCAAGGTGCATGACGATATGTTCCCGCTGGAAGAAGTCAGCCAGCATGGTTACCACGTCTTTTATCATGGACAAAAAGGCCATTACGGCGTCGCCATGCTGACGAAGCAAGAACCCGTCGCTGTACGCCGGGGTTTCCCCGGTGATGATGAAGAATCTCAGCGCCGTATCATCATGACCGATATCGAAACGCCGCAAGGTATTCTGACGGTGATCAACGGTTATTTCCCGCAAGGCGAGAGCCGTGACCATCCGACCAAATTCCCGGCCAAAGAGAAATTTTACCGTGATTTGCAGGATTATCTGACCACCAGCTTGTCGGTGAATAATCCGGTCGTGGTGATGGGCGATGTGAATATCAGTCCGACTGATCTGGACATCGGTATCGGCGAAGATAGCCGTAAACGCTGGCTGCGCACCGGTAAATGTTCCTTCCTGCCGGAAGAGCGTGAGTGGATGGATCGCCTGAAAGGCTGGGGGCTGGTAGACACCTTTCGCGCGGCGAACCCGGACACTGCCGATCAATTTTCGTGGTTTGATTACCGCTCGCGCGGCTTCGATGAAAACCGCGGTCTGCGTATCGATCTGATCATGGCGAGCACGCCGCTGGCCGCGCGTTGCACCGCCACCGGGATTGATTACGCTATCCGCGGGATGGAAAAGCCGTCTGACCATGCGCCTATCTGGGCAACGTTCGATCTGAAATAATGCCATGAAGACGATTGAGGTGGTCGCTGCCCTGATTGAGTGCGAAGGCAAATTGCTGATCGCCCGACGGGATGCGTCCGGCGATCAGGCCGGTTTGTGGGAATTCCCCGGCGGAAAAGTGGAAGCCGGGGAAAGTCAGCCCGCCGCATTAGTGCGTGAGTTGTGGGAAGAAATGCGCATTAACGCGACGGTGACCGGTTTTGTCGCCACCAGCGAGGTACAACACGCGGCACGGCTGATCCGTCTGCACGGCTGGCGGGTCAGCGGATTCACCGGGACAATAACGTTACAGTGTCACTCTGAAATCCGCTGGGTAACGCCCGCCGAAGTGTTATCGTTTGAACTGGCACCGGCAGATGTTCCGCTTATCGAAGCTTATCTGATGAAACTTGCCACGTAACCGGCTACTGCAAACAAAAAGGCGCGGACTGTTGCCCGTCACGCGCCTTTTCTTTATCTGAAGATTGAGACGGTGTTATTTCTTCAACACTTCCCATTTCAGCTCGTTGGTGCCCACCACGTTCGGGTCACGTGAGCATTGCAACACCACGCTGTCTTCCGTAACCACCGCACCTTCGCTGTAACTCTGGTTATTGTAGATGCAACAATTGTGACAGGTCGGCGCACTGTTATTGTTGTTGCCGCTGTTCTCCCAGATTTGCGGCGGCAAGGGCACCACAACATCCGCGCCGTTGCCAATATTGCTGCGGTTAGCCATTGCGGGTGCAGCCAGCAATGCGGAACTGATCAGCCATGTCATCAGCGCTTTACGGATAAAAATATTATTCATCACTGTTTGCGTCCTTCCCTTTGGTGCTCGCTTTGCGTCGTTTAGGGGCGCTTTTGCCTTTCGCTGCAGCGCCTGCTGGTTTGGAAGGCAGACTGCGGAATGCTGAAGACACCCGGTTCGTTTTGGCCTGCATGATGAGATTCTGCAACGTGGCGACCAGCGGTTGCATGAAATCCTGATAACGGCAGCTTTTTTCACTGATACGCGTCAGCGTGGATTCCCAGTCAGCGGTCATATCCGGGCGGGCAGCGATGTCCGGCAGCGAGTGGATCAAGGCACGCCCCGTATCGCTGGAATGAATATAGCGCCCTTTCTTATACAAAAATTCGCGGCGAAACAGCAGTTCGATAATCCCGGCACGCGTCGCTTCGGTCCCCAGTCCGTCAGTCGCACGCAGAATTTTTTTCAGTTCCTTATCCTGCACAAAACGCGCAATCCCGGTCATGGCGGAAAGTAATGTCGCATCGGTAAAAGGCCGCGGCGGCTGGGTCTGACGCTCAACCACTTCTCCGTGCTCGCACAACAGTTCATCACCTTTTGCGACCACCGGCAGCGGAGTACCTTCGTTTTCCTCGTCGCGTTCTTTACTGCCCAGCAATGTGCGCCAGCCTGCCTCAGCCAGGAAACGCGCTTTGGCGATAAATTTACCGCCCGCGATATCCAGGTCGATCACACATTTGCGATACACCGCATCCGGGCAGAATTGCATCAGATACTGACGTGCCACCAGACCGTAAATCTTACGTTCGTCATCGGTCAGGTTGACGTGACTGCTGCGCGCTGTCGGGATGATCGCATGGTGCGCATCGACCTTTTTGTCGTCCCAGCAGCGGTTACGCAAATCAGTATCTATCACCGGTTGTGGCATCAGATCAGGACGGTGAATACCGATAGCGTTCAGCACGGCGTGACGCCCGGCAAAGTGCTCTTCTGGCAGATATCGGCAATCCGAACGCGGATACGTAATCAATTTGTGCGTTTCGTACAATTTCTGGCAGATATCGAGGATCTGCTGGGCGCTCAGGCCAAAGGCTTTTGAGCCTTCAATCTGCAATGTGGAGAGCGAAAACGGCAACGGCGCAATGTCATTCTCACGCTTGTCATTATAGCCGGTGACCATTGCCGGTTGTCCGGCAATGCGGGCCACAACGTGATCGGCCAGCGGACGGTGCAGCAAACGGCCCTCTTCATCCTGATAGGGTTCGCAGGAATCACTCGGCTGCCACAGCGCCACAAAACGCTCTTCGGCAGGCGTAACAATGTGGGCTTTCACTTCAAAGAAATCTTTCGGCACGAAGTTTTCGATATCTTCGTCGCGGCGTACCACCAGCCCGAGAACCGGCGTCTGCACGCGTCCGACGGAAAGCACACCGTTGTAACCGGCGTTGCGCCCCAGAATTGTATAGGCGCGGGTCATGTTGATGCCGTAAAGCCAGTCGGCGCGGGCGCGGGCCAGCGCGGAGACACACAGCGGAATAAAATCGCGGTTATCACGCAGACGTTCAATAGCGCGCTCAACGGCCTGCGGGTTGAGATCGTTAATCAGGCAGCGCTGGGTAGCCTGGCGTTTTTCCGGCGTCAGTTCGAGATAATCCAGCACTTCATCCACCAGTAATTGCCCTTCGCGATCCGGGTCGCCGGCGTGGACGACCTGCGAGGCTTCGAGCAATAAACGCTTAATCACGTTGAGTTGTTTGGCGACTGAAGCGCGCGGCTGAAGCTGCCATTTTTCAGGAATAATGGGCAGATCCGCCAGTGACCAGCGCGCAAAACGGCTGTCGTAGGCGTCGGGTTGCGCCTGTTCAAGTAAGTGCCCGACGCACCAGGTCACTACCTGATCGTTACCACAGGCAATATAACCATCACCGCGGCGATGAGGTTTCGGCAGGACATCCGCAATCGCACGGGCAAGGCTGGGCTTTTCGGCAATGAACAGACGCATCAACAGGCACCTGTTTGCGGTGTAATCGCGACAAAAATTTCCATTCCACCCTTCATTTCACTACGTCCTCATCATGCAGAATGGCTATGTTAGCCGCTGGCGGCGTAATTAGTAAGATGGTTAAAAGGATCCGCGAGAGTGGTCGCTCATTTAGGCAGCAAAAAACCGGTTTAATCGGAAAAGGCCGATCAAAACCGGTTAATCAGTGAGCATTCTGGTTTTATAAATGCGTGACGAAGGGTGAGCTGTCGGCCGGGATCACCTGCAGACTGGCTTTCAGCTGCGGCGTGCCGAGATACAGGAAACCGACAATTTTGTCGTTTTCACCGCATTTGAATGCCTTGCGCACGTCCGGATGATCGGTCCACGCGCCGGTACGCCAGATGCCATTAAAACCCTGCGCCAGCGCGGCCATCTGCATGGCGTGCACGGCGCATCCGGCGGAAAGCAGCTGTTCCCACTGTGGCACTTTCGGGCTTTCTTTGCAGGCAGCAATCACGGTAATAATTTGTGGTGCACGCAAGGGGGCCTGCGTGGCTTTTTCGATGGCTTTTTCATCGGCACCGTCTTTGATGGCTGCCGCGCGCAGCACTTCGCTGAAGCGGGTCAGACCGTCGTTTTCAGCAATCACAAACCGCCAGGGCTGGAGCGCACCGTGATCCGGAGCCCGCATACCGGCATGGATGATATTTTGCAGTGCTTCGCCCGCCGGTGCCGGAGCAGCCAGACGGGAAGCAGAACGGCGGTTAAGTAATAAATCCAAAGCGTCCATGGTGTTCTCCTGAGAATAATTGCTATTTGGATTACGTTAACATAAGCGTAACGCCTTTTTCCAACAGTCAGATGGCTTTCAGATAATGCATCACTGCCAAATTCTGACATGATTTAAAGCTGACATTTTTCTGGCGGGTCATTAGGATAGCGGGACTTATCTGTCTTGTTGGAGAGACCATGCGCACATTGTGGCGAATTATCGCCGGTTTTTTTAAGTGGACCTGGCGTCTTCTTAATTTCGTCAGAGAATTTATTCTCAACGTATTTCTGATCCTCATCATTCTGGCCGGTGTTGGCATCTGGTATGCCGTACAGGACAAACCGGTTGAGGCGACTAAAGGCGCGCTGCTGGTTGACCTGAGCGGAACGGTGGTCGATAAACCTTCTGTGAATAATAAAATTCGCCAGTGGGGTCGCGAATTGCTCGGCACCTCGAGCAGCCGTCTGCAGGAAAACTCACTGTTTGATCTCGTCGATACGATTCGCGCGGCAAAAGATGACAAAAACGTTACCGGGATTGTGTTACAGCTGACCGATTTCACCGGTACGGATCAGTCATCGATGCAGTATATCGGTAAAGCACTGCGTGAATTCCGCGATACAGGCAAACCGGTTTACGCCATCGGCGACAGTTATAACCAGTCGCAATATTATCTGGCCAGCTATGCCAACAAAATTTACCTGTCGCCACAGGGCGCGGTCGATCTTCACGGTTTTGCAACCAATAATCTGTATTACAAATCGCTGCTGGATAAGCTGAAAGTCACCACCCATATCTTCCGCGTCGGAACCTATAAATCTGCCGTTGAGCCATTGATCCGTGATGATATGTCCCCTGCCGCCCGTGAGGCCGATAGCCGCTGGATCGGCGGACTCTGGACCAACTATCTCAATACCGTCTCAGCTAACCGCCAGATAACCCCTGAACAATTGTTCCCGGGGGCAGCGGGCGTGCTGGCGGGGATGCAGGCAACCGGCGGTGACATGGCGCAATATGCGCTGAAAGCCAAACTCGTTGATGCACTGGCGTCACGCACCGAAGCCGACAATGAAATGGTAAAAGCCTTTGGCTGGAATAAAAACACCAAAGACTTTAATTACACCAGCATTTACGATTACTCGCCGAAACCAAAACCGGACAATAACGATCCGCAAATCGCAGTGATCTTTGCGACCGGTGCGATCAACGACGGTGAGGAACAACCGGGTGCCGTCGGTGGTGACACCACAGCACAGCAAATTCGTGATGCCCGTCTGGATCCGAAAGTGAAAGCGATTATCCTGCGCGTTAACAGCCCGGGCGGCAGCGTCAGTGCTTCTGAAGTGATCCGTTCTGAACTGGCTGCCGCAAAAGCCGCAGGCAAGCCGGTTGTGGTATCAATGGGCGGGATGGCGGCATCCGGCGGTTACTGGATTTCAACCCCGGCCAACTATATTATCGCCAGCCCGAGCACCCTCACCGGCTCCATCGGTATCTTTGGCGTGATCAACACCTATCAGAACACGCTCGATTATGCGGGCGTGCATACCGATGGCGTGGCAACGTCGCCGCTGGCGGATATCGCTTCCACCAAAGCGCTGCCACCAGAATTCTCGCAGATGATGCAGCTGAACATTGAGAATGGTTACAAAACCTTCCTGGGTCTGGTGGCCGATTCCCGCCACAGAACACCTGAGCAAATCGATCAGATTGCCCAGGGTCATGTGTGGATCGGTTCTGATGCCAAAGCCAATGGTCTGGTGGATGAGCTGGGTGATTTCGATGATGCCGTGAAGAAAGCCGCTGAACTGGCGAAGCTACCAAACTGGCAACTGAACTGGTATGTCAGTGAACCAAGCCTGAGCGACCTGGTGTTCTCGCAGGTCAGCACATCGGTCCATGCCATGTTACCGGCTGCGATCCAGGCTTATTTGCCTGCGCCTGTCAGCAAAATGGCGACGGAGTTGAAATCGCAGGCTGATCTGTTCAGCAATATGAATGACCCGCAAAACCGTTACGCACTTTGCCTGACCTGTGGGGATGTGAAGTAAGGTTCAGTGTTGGGATAAAGAATCACCCTAATATACAGCCCGGAGCTTCTTGCTGAGAACTCCGGGCTTTTTTATGGTGGGACGCCAGCCGCGAAGTCTTTATACTTAGGGCAGTTGCTTTCACCTTTCTAAAAAAAGAACCTCTCGATGACTAAAAAATCTATTTACGTTGCCTATACCGGCGGCACAATCGGTATGCAGCGTTCTGAACAGGGTTACATTCCGGTTTCCGGCCATTTACAACGCCAGCTGGCGCTGATGCCGGAGTTCCACCGCCCGGAAATGCCTGAATTCACTATTCAGGAATATGCGCCCCTGATGGATTCCTCCGACATGACGCCGGAAGACTGGCAACACATTGCCGACGATATCCAGGCGCATTATGACGACTATGACGGTTTCGTTATCCTGCACGGCACCGACACCATGGCGTTTACCGCTTCCGCCCTGTCGTTCATGCTGGAAAACCTGAGCAAGCCGGTTATTGTGACAGGGTCACAAATCCCACTGGAAGCATTGCGTTCTGACGGGCAAATCAACCTGCTGAACTCGCTGTATATCGCGGCGAATCATCCGGTCAACGAAGTCACCCTGTTCTTCAATAACCGCCTGTACCGGGGTAACCGCAGCACCAAGGCACATGCCGATGGTTTCGATGCCTTTGCGTCACCGAACCTTTCGCCACTGCTGGAAGCCGGGATCCACATCCGCCGCCTTTCCACCCCCTCACTGCCACAAGTGCCTGCGGCGAAACTGAAAGTTCACCACATTACACCGCAGCCCATTGGCGTGGTGACAATTTATCCGGGCATTTCAGCCGAAGTGGTACAAAATTTCCTGATGCAACCGGTGAAAGCGCTGATCCTGCGTTCGTACGGCGTCGGTAACGCCCCGCAAAAAGGTGATCTGCTGAAAGTGCTGAAAGACGCGTCTGAGCGTGGCATCGTGGTAGTCAATCTGACCCAATGCATCTCAGGACGCGTCAACATGGGCGGCTATGCCACCGGCAATGCCCTTGCCCATTCAGGCGTGATCAGCGGCTTTGATATGACCGTAGAAGCGGCGCTGACTAAACTGCATTATCTGCTGAGTCAGTCGCATTCTCCGCAGGTCATCCGCGAACTGATGCAGCAAAATCTGCGCGGTGAACTGACTGAATAAATAAGGGGAGCGAGATGAAATCTGCTTTGTTGCTGGTCGATCTGCAAAACGATTTTTGTCGCGGTGGCGCACTGGCCGTGACTGACGGCGACGCCACGGTTGCGGTCGCCAATAAAATGATGACGTGGTGTAAAGAACAAGATATTGCCGTGGTGGCGTCGCAGGACTGGCATCCTGCCGGTCATCGCAGCTTTGCTACCAATTCCCGCGCGGAGCCCTGGACGCAGGGCGAGCTTAACGGCCTGCCGCAGGTCTGGTGGCCGGTTCACTGCGTTCAGCATGAACCGGGCGCAGAATTTCATCCGGCACTGAACCTGCCGTTGGTGGATTTTGTGGTGCAGAAAGGCACCAATCCTGACATCGACAGTTACAGTGCATTCTTCGACAACGGACATCGTGCTGCAACGGTGCTCAATGACTGGCTGAAAGCGGCGCAGATCACGCATTTATATGTGATGGGGCTGGCGACGGACTACTGTGTGAAATTCACCGTGCTGGATGCGCTGGAACTGGGATATCAGGTGACCCTGCTGACCGACGGCTGCCGTGGTGTCAACTTACAGCCAGAAGACAGTACTGAAGCGGTTGTGACCCTGCGTAAGGCGGGTGCGAAAATCAGTACGTCTGCGGATATTACCGGCTGACGCTGTCTTCCGGCTTATGAAAAAAACCGCCCCGAAAAGGAGGGCGGTTTGCCGCAAAGGTTTCCCTGGTGTCGGGGGTCAAGATGATGATACGCGGCCTAACTCTTGATCGAAACGCTGCCAGCTTTCTGTTAAATCGATGACTGAACGTTTTTTTCGCGCTTCGTCGATTTTTATTGCCGTTAACCCGGCCTCAAGTGCATCCACCACAGAGACATTAAGCGGGCTGCCTGTCTTAAGATGTTTCACTACATGTTCGGCCATCAGTGCATCCGCACCGTAATGACCGTCATAGGCATTACCTTCGTATTCGGTAGAAATTACTTTATCCCCCGAACGTGCATCATGAACCCGGAAGAAATTACGTACAAAGTCCCCCTCTGCCATGCCCTGTGAGCCAATCACGCAGAAACGGCGGAATTCATCAGGAACGTTCAGATTGGCGTGAAACGCCAGCGTTGCACCGCCGCTATATTCAATCAACGCAGTCTGGTAATCGATAATGTCGGCATCGCTGGTAAATACCGCATCGGTACCTGACCAGCCGCTGGGTTTACTATGGTAAAGCCCGGCACTGGCGTTAAAATCACCCCGGGGTTCCTGATCTGGTGTGAACGACTTTCGCCCGCCAAAACTCGCCACTCTCACCGGTCTTTCCCCCATCAGGCCCTGATAGAGATCGATATCGTGGCAGCATTTTTCCAGAATGTACGGGCCGGCATATTTCTCATAGCGACGCCAGTCCCGTTGGAAAAAAGCGCCATGGAACGGGCGGATGTGCTCGGTGGCCTCAATCGAAGCAATCTCCCCCAACAACCCTTGCTGCCTGGCGTGCATCAAATCAATAAACAACGGCGAATAGCGCAGCACCAGACCCACAATAATATTGTCTGAGCCGTATTGCCTGATCAGCGCGGCCATCGCCAGGGTTTGCTCTTCGTTAATCACCACTGGCTTTTCAGTAAACACTCGCTTACCCGCCTCAAGGCCAGCCCTGACATGCTCCAGATGCAGATAATTTGGTGAGCCCACCATTAACAGGTCGAAATCGGCATTTTTAAGCAGATCATCGAGCGACGAATACGCATCTCCCGGCTTGATACCAAAGGTATGAAGATTAGGCAGACCGGCAGGCGCGGGGTCAACGTACCCGGCGATACTAAATTCCGGGTCTACCTTATGAAACTCATTAACCACATTGGACATGCGAAAACCGAGACCGACAATGCCTACTTTCATGTTTTATCCCCTGGCTGCCTTAATAAGGTGAGCTCAATGCTAAGGTCTGCGCCGGAGGAAGGTCGCCCGGCATACAATTGTATAATGATTAAACACCAACTTATTACGGTGATAAAAGTAATGTCAACAAACCTGACAGCGCATAAAGAGCATTATTGATTTATATCATTGAATATATTGATATTAATTTTATAATTATTTTCGATGTTTTTTACTGTTGCGATTTATGTTTTTTTACCCTATCTTTTGGCTCATCACAGGTCATCCGTTTCAATAGCTTATAAGGCTTGTGCTGCGGCGTCAGGCAGGAGGGGAATTTTGCAACCAGAATACTTCGTTGGAATTGATGCCGGTGGAACACAATGTCGGGCACGACTTACCGACCATCAGGGCAATGTGTTGGCACATAGCAGCACAGGCTCAGCCAACATATTCAGCGACTTTAAGGGCGCAATCGACGCCGCGCTGGCCGCCGTTGAAAACTGCTTCAGTATTGCTGAACTCCCCGCAGGTTCGCATCAAAAAACCGCTGCCGCCTTTGGTTTTGCCGGTGCAAATGTTACCCGCATTCGTCAGCAGGCGCTGGACTGGCCGATGCCCTTTCTGCAACGGGACATCGCCTCCGATGTGGAGATTGCCTGCCTCGGCGCACACGCGGGCCAGCCAGGCGCGGTGCTGATTGTCGGCACCGGAAGTCAGGGAACGGCCTACGACGGTCAGCACTTTCATTCCGTCGGTGGATGGGGATTTGCCCTTTCCGATGGCGGCTCCGGCGCGCAGCTGGGCCGCAGCGCACTTCGGCTCGCCCTGCGTTGCCACGAGGGTCTTTCCGCGCCCTCGCCGCTCACAGATATCGTCATGGCGTATTTCGACAACAGCCCTGAAAATATGCTCCAGTGGACGCTTGCGGCAACGCCCGCGCAATGGGGAACATTTGCACCGTGGGTTTTCGAACATGCCGCGCGTCAGGACAGCAACGCTCTGTCGCTGGTTCATCGCCTTGCCGCAGATATCGGGCAACATCTTTCCTTTCTGGTGAACACCAGTCAGGCTAAAGTTTGCCTGATGGGCGGCATTGCACAACCTGTGACTCCCTATCTTTCACCCAAATTACAGCAACAACTGGTTGCACCGCAGGGTGATGCCCTGCAGGGCGCGTTGTTGTTGGCAGCACATCATCAAACGCTTGTGCTAAATTCAACGCAACGCCCCCCTTACACAAAAGATGACCGCCTAAAATTATGACCGCTGCTAACAAAATTGCTCCTAACGTTTCGGCCCGCCTCCTGCGTCTGATTGTCGAAAACGCCCCCATCAGCCAGTCTGATTTGAAAGTCCGCAGCGGATTAAGTATGTCGACGGTTTCTCAGGCCACTAACCGGCTGCTGGCAAAAGGCATCATCCACGAACTTGGTCTGCGCCGGGAATCGATGGGACGCCCCAAAATTTTACTGGGTCTTGATCCGGATCAGGCAGCCGTAGTGGGTATTCAGCTTAACGCTGAACGCAATCTGATTGTGATGACCGATCTTAACGGCAGGCTGATTGGCGAACAGCAAATTCCGAGCGGCGCCATGACGCCTAAACAGCTCAGCGATGCGCTGGCGAAATTCCTTAAAAGTGTAGATGCCAACAAAGTCGGAGCAATCGGGCTGGCGTTATCGGGTATTGTCGACCCTGACAGCGGCTCGTGCGTTCGCTCCAAAGTCCTGGACTGGACAAATGTGCCCATTGCCAACATTCTGGCCGAGCGCTTCAACATACCGGTTTATATCGAAAACGATGCCAACGCCATGGCACTGGCCACACTGGTGTTCGGTCAGTTGGGCAATGCGCAATCGGCGATTATTGCCACCTACGGCAAGGGGATTGGCGCGGGGATCATTATCGAACGCCAGCTCTATCGCGGCAGGCACGGGACGGCGGGAGAAATTGGAAACGGCCTGATTGGTGACGGGACATCAGCCAATCTGGAGGAAGTCGCATCTTCAGGCGCTATTCTCAAGGCGCTGGCGGCACAAACTAATAGCCCTGAAATGACCAATCTGCTTGAAATTGATCAACATCCCTCTCCCGCCGCACTTGAAATTTTGGCCAGTGCCGGGCAGTACATCGGCATCTCACTTGCCAACCTCTCGATAGCACTCGATCCGGATGTTGTTTATCTGGCGATGGAACCTTCTATGGCCTCGCGGATCTTGCTGGAAAACATCACCATGAATTTTCAGGCAAACCGCCTGAAACTCACGCCGCAACTGACGCCGCTGATGTTTCTCACTGATTCAAACAGGATGTGGGCGCTGGGCGCAGCGGGCTTTGCGGTGAATAAACTGATTGATATTTTAGCGGCATCGGCAGACGAAGAGTAACTGAGCGGAGCCTCCTCCCGTCGGGAGGAGGCAACCGACGGGAAAAACTTAGCGAATTCTCTCACCGCTTTGCGCAAACAGCAGGCACTCTTTTGCATTGATGCCAAACCTGACGGTGTCGCCGTTGGCACACAACTCCAGCTGACGTTGTTCAACAACCAACGTTTTCTCGTCCTCATAATCCAGATAAAGGTAGTTAGTGTGGCCCAGCCGTTCAGCAAAGGTTAATGTGGCGCTGAACTGGCAATCCGCGCTGTCCGGAGAAACGAAATGTTCAGGACGGACCCCCAGCCAGACCTTTCCGCCCTCACCCGGTGGATGCAGGAGCGGTACAATCAGGCTTTCTACACCCAGCGCCGCAATACGTAGTTGAACGTGCCCCCCGGTGGCCGCCACCACCTCAGCCGCCATAAAGTTAATCCGCGGAGAACCGATAAAACCGGCGACAAACATGTTGTCAGGATCATGGTAAAGCCCGAGCGGTGAACCCACCTGTTCAATCACGCCCTGTCGCAGCACAACAATGCGGTCCGCCAGCGTCATCGCTTCAAGCTGATCGTGAGTCACATAAATCATGGTGTTGCCCAGGGATTCATGGAGTTTGGCAATTTCAATGCGCATTTGCAGACGCAATTCGGCGTCCAGGTTCGACAGCGGCTCATCAAAAAGGAAAATTCGTGGCTCGCGGATAATCGCCCGCCCGATGGCGACACGCTGGCGCTGACCACCGGAGAGCGCGCGCGGCATGCGGTCAAGCAGTTCGTTTAAATGCAACTTCTGTGCTGTCAACCCGACCAGCCGTTTGATCTCCGCTTTCGGGCGTTTCGCCACTTCCAGCGGATAGCTTAGATTACCGCGCACGGTCATATTGGGGTACAGAGCGTAAGACTGAAACACCATGGCAATCCCGCGTTCGGTTGCGGGTTGCTGAGTCATATCTACGCCGTCTACCCAGAGGCTTCCCTGTGTAATCTCTTCCAGTCCGGCAATCATGCGCAGCAGCGTTGACTTGCCGCAGCCCGACGGGCCGACAAACACCACAAATTCACCGTCGTTAATCTCCAGATCGATGCCGTGGATCACATTGACGTTTTCATAGGACTTCTTGATCGCCTTGAGCTGTAGGTTAGCCATAAGTCCTCTTTTATAAGATTAAGCCCATATAAATGGCATTGCTGCGCATCAGAAATTTGAATCCCAGCCTGGAATAGAACCCGCAAACTTGCTCGTTTTGCAGGCTGACACCAAGATGTACGCCGCTGACGCCCGCTGCACGTAATGCATTGAGTTCAGTTTCAATCATCATCCGGCCATGTCCGCCCTTCTGTGCGGCGGGCAAGATATTAATATGCAGATGTGCGGGATAAGTGCCGGTCAGTTCATCGGAAGCAGGAGAAGGTTGGCGAATGGCATCCAGCACTTTGTCATCAAGCGGCGCGACAGGCTGACGACCGGCAAACTTTTCACGCAGGGCTGGCCACCACTGCGTTTCGAGACGCCGGTTAAACGCCACCGTATCCCGGGTGCCGACCACATAGCCAACAACCTGATCGTTCTGACACAGCACAAAGGCTAAATCAGGTTCTAATACGGCATAGGGTACAGAGAAGCGCAGCCCAGGATAGGTGGCATCGCTGTACAGCGCCGTGCCATCCTGGCCGGCGTCGGACGTTTTCAAACAAATTGCGGACAGGACGTCGAGGTCACCGGTTGTGGCCTGGCGAATAATAACAGACGGCGTTGGCATAAAAAGTCCCCAGGGTTGTATAAAACCTGTCTTTAAACTAAAGAATGCCTACTTAGTTTGCAATATATAATAATTGCCATTCCGGGCAATCAGTCAACCTATGACGACGATCACAGGTTCACCCAAAAGAAAAACTGATTACCGGCTCATTCCCCGTTAACATCCTATCCTTTATTACCCGGCTAACGCGCTGTAAAGATTACGCAACTCCGTGCACATAACCATAAATTTATCCTATGACTGACAATAAGTTAGCCGGGAAATCACTGTTCAGTATATTCATATGAATTTCTCACTGACATTTAAAATAATTACATTGCAGTGAGCATATTGTACAGTGTTTAACCGCATGATTTAGCCCTAACAGCAGTGATTAATCTGGTTTTAAATCGGTCACAAGTCATACGAAAAGCTGTTTGACTTTATTTTATGATTAAAGTAAGTATTGATAGTCGGGTGAATTTTGAGTCAAAACATCATGCAAAGTGCCGGATGTGCCTTTGCCGCCAAAGAAAGGGATGCCTGTTTGTGTTGGATTGAGAGGAACGCACCACCATGTCTAAAGCCTTGCATGCACCACATCTTCATCACACCGTCGGCAATCGTGCGCCACGCGCCCTGCTTTCACTGCTGGCTCTCTCCCTCGGACTGAGTATCCTGCCGGCACAGGCCGGGACAATCGCTGCCTGGGATATCTATAACCACCCTTCGCAAACTGAGGTCATTGATCAGGCCATCAAAGATTTCGAGGCCCAGAATCCGGGTGAGAAAATCACCCGCAGCGTTCACTCCTTTGACGACACGCGCATTCCGCTGAAGCTGGCGCTTTCCTCCGGCGAAGGCCCGCAGGTGGCACAGGTTAACCAGGGCGGCGGTGACATGGGGGCTCTGGTCAAAGAGAAGTTGCTTTTTCCCATGGACGCCTACGCCAAGCAGTACGGCTGGGAAACGCGTTTTCCGAGTTCGATCCTCAAACGCAACCGTTGGTCTGATACACAAGACTTTGGCAGCGGTCATCTTTATGGCGTAGCCAGCCTCGGCGAAATGGTGGGTTTGTACTACAACAAAGCCGTGCTGGATAAAGCCGGAATACCGGTACCTAAAACTATGCCGGAGTTTGAAGCCGCGCTGGCCAGGTTAAAACAACAAGGCACCGTGCCCATCATGCTCGGTCTGCTCGATGGTTCTGTGGGTGCACAGTTGCTTTCAACCCTCTGGGAAGAGCAAATTGAAAGCAGCGATCGCAAAACGCTGGACGATCTGATTTATGACGTGGGAGGTTCGTTTAAAGACAGCAAGCTGGTAAAAGCCGCTCAAATCATGAAGGACTGGAATGCCCAAGGCTATTTCTTCCCGGGTTATCAGGGGATGGGTCGCGATGATGCCGCTTCACTGTTTCAGAATGGCCAGGCCGCCTTTTTCATCAGTGGCACCTGGTACATGGGGCAGTTTAAACCGAATAAAGACATTCATTTCTCGGCAATGCCTGCCGTGCCAGGCGTAAAAGCACCGCTGATGGTGGGCGGAACTGATTTACCGTTCTCTATTACAGTCACCGCCAAAACCAAAGCGCAGCAGGACACTGCGGCGAAATACATTAATTACATTGTTTCTGACAAGGTTGCCGAAGCCTGGCTTAAAGCCGGTTTCCTGCCCGCCTCGGCAGATAAAAATGCCAAACTTCCCGCTGATAATCCGCTGCTGGCCGACGTGTACCAAGTCTGGACTACCGTCAATGCTAATGACGGACTGGGCCATTATGTCGACTGGGCAACGCCGACCATGGGTGACGTATTGAATGCCAACGTGCAACAACTGCTGGCCGGACGCATAACACCTCAGCAATTGACTGAAAAGCTTGACGAAAATTACCAGCAATACCTTAAAACCCTAAAGCATTAAGGCGCAAAGACAGCCCAAAATGTGACAACAGGCTAACAGGCCTGTTGTCACCTCAGTAAAGCAGAAGGTCATGATGAGGGTAACCATGAGGCGTATCCATGCTCAATAAATCAATGCTGCAAAATATGCTTTTTGTTTTGCCGTCGCTGCTGATCTACGGCGTATTTCTGCTGGCACCGCTGCTGTTTTCAATCTGGGCGAGTTTTACTGCCTGGGATGGAACCTCGTGGCCTGTATTCATCGGCATACAGAATTTTGTTCGTATGTTTTCCGATGCAACATTCTGGACTTCCATTGCTAACAACGCCCTGCTGCTGCTGTTTTACACGCTTTGCCCGATAGTCATTGGCCTCGCGCTTTGCAGTTTCCTTAACGATACCCGTCACCACGTTGAGCGCAGCATGCTGCGTATTCTGTTTTTCCTGCCCTATATCATGCCAATGGCGGTGCTGGGTGTGGTGTGGCGCTGGCTGTACAACCCGGCATTTGGCCCGATCGATCAATTGCTGCGCGCCGTTGGACAGCCACAACTCGCCTTAGCCTGGCTGGGCGATTTTAACTGGGCGCTGCCTGCGGTGGGCTTCGTCGCAACCTGGTATTTTTTTGGCTTCTGCCTGGTGCTGTTCATGGCTGGTTTGCAACGCATGGATCCCTCACTGCTTGAGGCGGCGGAACTTGACGGCTCAAGCCGCCGGCAGAAATTCATGCGCATTACGCTGCCGGCCCTAAAACCGGAAATCCGCGTCGCGCTGCTGTTGACAGTGATCGCGGGCATCAAATCCTTCGACCTGGTCTACGTCATGACCCATGGCGGGCCTGGTACTTCGACTCTGGTCACTAATATTTATATGTATCAACAAGGTTTTGACTTACGCCATTTTGGCTATGCCTCCGCTGTGGCGATTATCGGTATGGTGATGGTGTTTATTCTAAATGGATTAATCCATCTGGCACTCAGGGAGCGTCGTTAATGCGTAGCACTTCTCTTTTCTCACGCAGTGTGATTTGGCTGATAGCAATAATGACTATTCTGCCCTTTTTGCTGGCCCTGATGACCTCTTTCAAGACCCAGGCAGAACTGTTTCAGGGAGCCTTCACCCTGCCGGGCAGCCTGCAACTCGGCAACTATCTTTCCGCCTGGCGCGAAGGTCATTTTAATGTTTACTTTCTGAATTCAGTGATTGTGGTCATTCCGGTGATCGTCATCAGCATTTTTGCCGGGATTTTGTCGGGATTTGGTTTTGCTTTTTTGCGCCTGCCGGGGAAAAAATTCCTGGCATTTTTGCTGGGGCTGGGCATGGTCTTACCTTCGGAAGCTTTTATTATTCCGCTTTACCATGAGCTGCACTGGGTGGGCATGACAAACACTTATCTGGCGCTGATTATTCCGCAGGTTGCGCTTTCGATCCCCTTCAGCACGCTAATGGTCGCCACTGCGTTCCAGCAGGTGCCGAAAGAGCTGGTCGAAGCGGCTGTGATGGACGGTTCGAGCCGCAGCAAGATTTTGTGGGGGATATTGGTACCGGCTATCTGGCCAACGCTGTCAACGCTGTCGCTGTTACTGTTTATCTGGACCTGGAACGAGTTTCTGATCCCGCTGATCCTGGTCAATAAAGATGAACTGCGCACTTTGCCGATCGGCATGATGTTTTTCCAGAATAAAAACACCTTAAATATTCCGGAACTGATGGCCGGTGCCATGATTGCTATTCTGCCCATCGTGGCGGTATTTCTGGCATTTCAGCGCAAATTTATCAGCGGCGTGACGGAAGGTGCCGTCAAATAGAGCCAATATCTTCCCGCTGCCTTAAAAAATTCATCCTTAAAGGCGCTCATCTGCGCCTTTTATCAGTCACCCCCCTTTCGCTAGCAGGGCACTCACTCAGGCTTAAGCTTAATCAGCATATCCTGCGCGAATTGCTGTTTCAGTTCCTGCTTGCTTTTCGTAACGATCTGCCCGTCCGTGCCAATGCTCATATGCTGGGCATCAACATTGTGACGCGACTGGTACAGCATTACGGCCTGCAGGCTGTGTTCTTTCTGTTGCGGTGTCAGTGCGACACCATCGGGCCATTTCCCGAGTTCAACAGCCAGGGCGAGGCGTGAATAAATTTCCGGCGTCATCACATCAATAAGTTGATTAATTTCCATCTGGGCACCTCGTTTTCGTGCGCGATTATTCATACGGCTTGAATAATAGCTGAATCGATTTTGTCGGTTAGATTACATCACCATTTTCATACGCATTAACCGGCGGTTTTATCGCCGCTTTTGCCATCAGTGAAGCTCATTGAAGCAGAGTTTATGCAGTAACGCTCACCCGTCGGCTTCGGGCCATCCGGGAAAACATGTCCCAAATGGGCCCCGCAGCAGGTGCAGCGGATTTCAATACGCGCCATATTATGCAAATTATCAGTGAGATAATTTATCGCATCCGGGTGAACGGGTTGATAAAAACTTGGCCAGCCACATCCGGAATCGTATTTGGTATCAGAGTAGAACAAGGCTGAGTCACAGACCACGCAATGATAAATCCCTTCGCGGCGGTTGTGCAGCAGCTTTCCGGTGAACGGGGGTTCAGTGCCGCGTTTCTGTGTGACATAACGTTGTATTTCAGTGAGTTGTTCGAGTGTACAGGAGGATTTAGTTTCTATGCCCATAGTTTTCGTTCTCTGACGAATATAAAAATCAACGTAAATAACAGTTTATAATAACAAAAAATTAACAACGAGTCTGTCTGTTTTGTCCTAAACTGTATGGCATCAGCGTTAGCCAGCTTACAACTTGTGATGGCGATCACACTCTTGTTCATCCGGCTCTTTATATTCTGTTTTTCGCCCCCATGTGGTTGTGAGCCGATTAAAAAACCGGAACGTGCAATAAGCGAGCAGCAGTAGGTCGTCGCTTTGACTTACAGCAATAATTGACACGATTCCGCTTGACGCTCAGCAAGGTTTTTGTAATTTTACAACCAACCTTTTATTCACTAAAAAAATAGCTGGTGGAATATATGACTATCAAAGTAGGTATCAACGGTTTTGGCCGTATCGGTCGCATTGTTTTCCGTGCTGCTCAAGAACGTTCTGACATCGAGATCGTAGCAATCAACGATCTGTTAGACGCGGACTACATGGCATACATGCTGAAGTACGACTCAACTCATGGTCGTTTCAACGGTACTGTTGAAGTTAAAGACGGTCACCTGGTTGTTAATGGCAAAACCATCCGTGTTACCGCTGAGCGTGATCCAGCTAACCTGAAATGGAACGAAGTTAACGTTGACGTTGTAGCTGAAGCGACAGGTTTGTTCCTGGATGATGCAACTGCGCGTAAACACATCACTGCGGGCGCTAAGAAAGTTGTTCTGACTGGTCCTTCTAAAGACAACACGCCAATGTTCGTTATGGGTGTTAACCATAAAGAATACGCAGGTCAGGAAATTGTTTCTAACGCATCTTGCACCACTAACTGCCTGGCACCACTGGCTAAAGTTATCAACGACAACTTCGGTATCGTTGAAGCGCTGATGACCACCGTGCATGCAACTACCGCAACACAGAAAACTGTCGATGGCCCGTCTCACAAAGACTGGCGCGGCGGCCGCGGCGCATCCCAGAACATCATCCCTTCTTCTACCGGTGCAGCTAAAGCTGTAGGTAAAGTAATCCCGGCTCTGAACGGTAAACTGACAGGTATGGCGTTCCGCGTTCCTACTCCTAACGTTTCTGTTGTTGACCTGACTGCACGTCTGGAAAAACCAGCTTCTTACAAAGAAATCTGCGCAGTAATCAAAGCAGCTTCTGAAGCAGGCGATCTGAAAGGCGTTCTGGGTTACACCGAAGACGACGTAGTATCTACCGACTTCAACGGCGAAAAACTGACTTCCGTATTCGATGCGAAAGCAGGTATCGCGCTGAACGACAACTTTGTGAAACTGGTTTCCTGGTACGATAACGAAACTGGCTACTCAAACAAAGTATTGGATCTGATCGCTCACGTTTCCAAATAATTGGTAATGTGGATGAACTGATTGAAGGGCGACGCAAGTCGCCCTTTTGCTTTCTGTCGGATGCACTTTTTTATCAGCACATGAGTGCGATCAAACAGACAGGTTTGGTTCATGTGTAGTCTTGGTTCAAAATCGTAATTGTTTAACCCTGACAGGACTTTAGATAATGACAGAACAACTCTTTTCTCTTCCGGTCGTAAATCAGATCTCTACCTCCGTCAGCCAGCGTCTTATCGACGAACTGCCGGTGCTCGTGGTTACCCATCCTAAAGTACGTGCTGCGATTGCCCTGCAAGGCGCGCATCTGCTGTCATGGCAGCCTGAAGGCGAAGCACCTGTACTGTGGATGAGCAGCGCCAGTGCGTTCAAAGAAGGCGTCGCGATTCGTGGCGGTATTCCCATTTGCTGGCCGTGGTTTGGTCCGGCAGGCAAACCTTCCCACGGTTTCGCGCGTAACGTGGCATGGGAACTGACTGATCGTCAGGAAACTGCTGAAGGTGTAGTACTGACTTTAACGCTGAAAAGCTCCCCTGAAACGCTGGAGTTGTGGCCGCATGAGTTCACGCTGACCGCACGCTTCACACTCGGCTCAACCTGCCATATCGAGCTGGAATCTACCGGTGATTTCGAAGCCAACAGCGCCCTGCACACTTATTTCAACATTGGTGATATCGCCGGTGTCAGCATCAAAGGTCTGGGCAACAGCTTTATCGATAAAGTCGATGGCGCAAAAGCCAAGCAGGAAGAAGGTGACCTGACCTTCACGGGCCAGACTGACCGCATCTATACCCAGCCACAAGCCACCAGCGAAATCGTTGATCCGGTTCTGAAACGTACGCTGGTTGTTGCGCATGAAAATAATGCTGATGTAGTGGCCTGGAACCCGGGTTCAGCACTCTCGGTGAGCATGGCTGATATGCCGGATGATGGGTATAAAACCATGGTGTGTGTGGAAACAGCGCAGGTTTCCCAGACACATAAATCAACACATGCTGCCCCGGCGCGTCTGGCGGTGACCTTCTCAATCCGGAAATAACCGGTTTGTGGGGGTAATCAAGACGAAAAAGGGGCAATTTTGCCCCTTTTTGTCGTCAGATGATTGATATGAAGGGCTGATGTCAGACCATGTCCAGCGGCGTTTTATGATCCGGCGCCGGAAACGCTGTGTCAATTCGTGCTATTTCCTCTTCCGTCAGGCTAAGCGTCAACGCCGCCGCATTCTCTTTCACGTGCTGGGGTTGTACCGCTTTAGGAATGGCGATGACATTACCCGTGCGTATTACCCAGGCCAGTGCAATCTGTGCACCGCTGACACCCCGTGTTTGGGCGATTTCCTGGATCACCGGTGCCGTCAGCACCTCGTGACGTAACTTTCCTGCCTGTGCCAGCGGGCAATAGGCCATCACAGGAACACTGTGCTCCTCACACCATGGCAGCAGGTCAAACTCAATGCCACGGGCCGCCGCGTGATACAGCACCTGATTGGTCATACATTCATTGCCACCGGGGATTTTCCACAACGCCTGCATATCGTCAGTGTCCAGATTAGAGACACCCCAGCGGCGAATTTTGCCCGATTGCTGCAATGTTTCCATCGCCGCGACAGTGTCATGTAGCGGAATCGAACCACGCCAGTGCAACAGATACAGATCCAGACAATCGGTTTTTAATCGCTTCAGACTCTGCTCACAGGCGGCAATCGCTTTCGCACCACCTGCATGGTGCGGATAGACTTTTGACACCAGAAACACATCATCGCGACGACCGGCGATGGCTTCACCTACCACCCTCTCCGCGCCGCCATCGGCGTACATTTCTGCGGTATCGATCAGCGTCATACCGCTATCCAACCCTTGCTGTAAGGCTTTCACTTCGGCACGGAGGTCGCTGTTCCGTTCCCCCATATACCAGGTACCTTGTCCGATTGCGGGTATTGTCGTGCCATCAGGCAACTGCACGGTTTTCGCTTTCATCTGTTTCCTCCGGTTGGGTCATGGGTGAAAAGCCCGTTGAACCATAAATGTGCAAATGGGGCGAATCGCCCCATTACTGTGCACATCACTCACCAGAACAGTGCATCAGATCAGAAGGTGTAAGTCACTCCCGTCCACAGTACGCCTGTCCATTCTTTTTCAATGATCGGGCTGTCAGTCACTTCACTGGACAGGCGCAGGTAGCGGCCGGTCACGAATCCTTGCCAGTCAGGCGTGAAGTTGTATTTAGCGGAAACTTCGACGTACGGGCTAAAGCTGTCGCCCGGGGAATAGCTTTCGAAGCCACTACGACGAGATTCGTCTTTGGTGACGCCATAATAATACTCATTGAGATTCGAGCTGAACCAGGTCACGCCAAAGCCCGGCACCACAGCCCAGTTAGCCCCTTTAATCGCATACAGATAACCCAGATCAGCGGTCATGCCGTTGCTGGTGTCAAGCGTATCGGCATTAAAGCTGGCGCGGACAGTCCCCCACTCAGCGTTATGCGAATAAGCCAGACCAGCCATCAGTGTTGAGTGACGTTTATCAAGTCGCTTCATGCGCTTATCATCGCTGTCACTTGGGTCGAAGCTTAATGGAAAGTAGCTGCCGGTGATGCTGAGTTTGTTGACGTCATCATTCCACAAGTAATAACCCGCCATCAGGGTGTGGAAGTAGAAGTCATCATTGTCGTAGTTGATGATCGGCACCGGGTAAACATGATCGTTATTCCCACGATACGGATCAGGGGCAACTAACGCTGAAGCACCCAGCTGCCAGGTCCCTGCAACGGCAACATGACTGCAAAGCACTGCCGCGCCGGCGAGTGACAGTGTTTTAAGATTAATCATTTTCATTGTCTTAATTCCATTAAGTAAAAAATCATCGCTAGTTTAAATGAACCGTAAACGTCGCGCTTAGCAATTTTCGGCCTATAAAAAGACATCTCCGGAAAAACCGTGGCGATCGCACAATTTAACTGCAAAATATGAAATAAAAATGACTAAAGAAACAACTTCCGCTCTGCAGAGCACGTCCTGTAAGGCTTTTCAGAGCATTCCTGATAACTGAGTCATTGATATGACTTAAAAAACGCCTAAACCATAGAGGAAATTTTCTTAATGCCAAACTACGCTTATAAATAGATGAAAGACTTAGCCTGAACGGTTGCCCGTCCCACCGGGTCTGACAGTGACACATCATCAAGACTGTCAGCTTTGAAGGGTTCTGCAAGTTGGCATAAGGGTTGCTGTAATCAGGTGGGAGATCTTTCTTCCGGGGGCGCTGAAAAAGCTCTCATTAACCTGTGCGTTACCCGAATATTTGGAATTACAGCACGTTGGTGGTTCCAGAGACGAAGGGTAAAATAACGAAGGACGGGCATCGTATGAACATATTTGACCACTATCGCCAGCGCTATGAGGCTGCCAAGGACGAAGAGTTCACACTGCAGGAATTTCTTACCATTGCACGGCAAGATCGCAGTGCTTATGTCAATGCGGCGGAACGTCTGTTGATGGCAATCGGTGAACCAGTGATGGTAGATACCGCGCTTGAACCACGCCTGTCGCGTTTATTCTCGAACCGTGTTGTTGCACGTTACCCTGCATTTGAAGAATTTTACGGCATGGAAGAGGCTATTGAACAGATTGTCTCCTACCTGAAACATGCCGCGCAGGGTCTGGAAGAAAAGAAACAAATCCTTTATTTACTGGGCCCGGTGGGTGGTGGTAAATCGTCACTGGCCGAACGGCTGAAATCCCTGATGCAACGCGTCCCGATTTACGTGCTGAGCGCCAACGGCGAACGCAGCCCGGTAAACGATCACCCGCTGTGCCTGTTTAACCCGCAGGAAGATGCGCATATTCTCGAAAAAGAATACAACATTCCGCCGCGCTATCTCGGCACGATCATGTCGCCATGGGCGGCAAAACGTCTGCATGAATTCGGGGGCGACATCACGAAGTTTAAAGTCGTGAAAGTCTGGCCGTCGATTCTCGAACAAATCGCCATCGCTAAAACGGAACCGGGCGATGAAAACAACCAGGACATTTCCGCGCTGGTCGGGAAAGTGGATATCCGTAAACTGGAAAACCACGCGCAAAACGATCCGGATGCTTACGGTTATTCCGGTGCATTATGCCGCGCAAACCAGGGTTTAATGGAATTCGTCGAAATGTTTAAGGCACCGATTAAAGTGCTGCATCCGTTACTGACGGCGACTCAGGAAGGTAACTATAACGGTACGGAGGGGATCTCCGCCCTGCCGTTCAATGGCATTATTCTGGCGCACTCCAACGAATCTGAATGGGTGACGTTCCGTAACAACAAGAATAATGAAGCGTTCCTTGACCGTGTATACATCGTCAAAGTGCCATACTGCCTGCGTGTGTCTGAAGAGATGAAAATCTACGATAAACTGCTCAGCAACAGTGAGCTCTCGCATGCCCCTTGCGCACCGGGAACCCTGGAAACGCTCGCGCGCTTTTCGATTCTCTCGCGTCTGAAAACACCAGAAAACTCCAGCAGCTATTCCAAAATGCGGGTGTATGACGGTGAAAGCCTGAAAGATACCGATCCGAAAGCCAAGTCCTATCAGGAATACCGCGATTATGCGGGCGTGGACGAAGGCATGAACGGGCTGTCGACACGTTTTGCATTTAAAATTCTCTCCCGTGTTTTCAACTTTGACCATGCCGAAGTGGCCGCCAACCCGGTTCATCTGTTCTACGTGCTGGAACAGCAAATCGAGCGTGAACAGTTCCCGCAGGATATCGCCGAGAAATATCTGGAGCACCTGAAAGGTTATCTGATCCCAAAATACGCTGAGTTTATCGGCAAAGAGATCCAGACCGCTTATCTTGAGTCCTACTCAGAATACGGACAAAACATTTTCGACCGTTATGTCACGTACGCTGACTTCTGGATCCAGGATCAGGAATACCGCGATCCGGATACCGGACAACTCTTCGACCGTGAATCGCTGAATGCCGAGCTGGAGAAAATTGAAAAACCGGCCGGGATCAGTAATCCAAAAGATTTCCGTAACGAAATCGTCAACTTCGTGCTGCGTGCCCGCGCTAATAACAGCGGCCGCAATCCAAACTGGACCAGTTACGAAAAACTGCGCACGGTGATTGAGAAAAAAATGTTCTCAAATACCGAGGAATTACTGCCAGTTATCTCGTTTAACGCCAAGACGTCGACTGATGAACAGAAAAAACATGATGATTTTGTCGACAGAATGATGGAGAAAGGATACACACGTAAACAGGTCCGCCTGCTATGTGAATGGTACCTGCGCGTGAGAAAATCCTCATAACAGAAGATCGTTGGCAACGTCGTTTGGGGGAAATATGACGTATTTTATTGACCGCCGGCTGAATGGCAAAAATAAAAGCGCGGTGAACCGCCAGCGCTTTTTGCGCCGCTATAAGTCGCAAATCAAACAGTCGATTGCCGAGGCCATCAACAAGCGTTCGGTCACCGACGTGGATAGTGGGGAGTCGGTTTCGATCCCCAATTCCGATATCAACGAGCCCATGTTTCATCAGGGCCGCGGTGGCTTGCGCCACCGTGTTCACCCCGGCAACGACCACTTTGTACAGAATGACCGCATCGAACGACCGCAGGGGGGCGGCGGCGGCGGCAGTGGTCAGGGCGAAGCCAGTCAGGACGGTGAAGGCGAAGATGAGTTTTCATTCCAGATTTCAAAGGACGAATATCTCGATCTGCTGTTTGAAGATCTGGCGCTGCCAAACCTGAGGAAAAACCAGCACAAGCAGCTGAATGAATTCAAAACCCACCGCTCCGGTTACACGTCTAATGGTGTGCCGGCCAATATCAGTGTGGTACGTTCTTTGCAAAACTCGCTGGCACGCCGTACGGCGATGACCGCGGGTAAAAAACGGGAGCTGCGTCAACTGGAATCGACGCTGACCGAGGTCGAGCACAGCGAACCGGCACAGTTACTGGAAGAAGAACGGTTGCGCAAAGCGATTGCTGAGCTGCGGGCAAAAATTGCCAAAACGCCGTTTATCGATACCTTTGATTTACGTTACCGTAACTATGAACGTCGCCCCGAGCCTTCCAGCCAGGCGGTGATGTTCTGTCTGATGGATGTCTCCGGTTCGATGGATCAGGCAACCAAGGACATGGCCAAACGTTTCTATATCCTGCTTTATCTGTTCCTGAGCCGGACGTACAAGAACGTCGATGTGGTCTATATCCGTCACCATACACAAGCTAAAGAAGTGGATGAACAGGAGTTCTTCTACTCGCAGGAGACCGGCGGCACCATTGTGTCGAGTGCCCTGAAACTGATGGATGAAGTCATTCAGGAACGCTACGACCCGGCGCAGTGGAATATTTATGCCGCGCAGGCCTCCGATGGCGATAACTGGGCTGACGACTCCCCGCTCTGTCACCAGCTTCTGGCACAGAAGATCCTGCCGATGGTGCGTTATTACAGCTATATCGAAATCACCCGCCGCGCCCACCAGACGCTGTGGCGTGAATACGAAGTGCTACAGGAGAAATTCGATAATTTCGCTATGCAGCATATCCGCGAGCAGGAAGATATTTATCCGGTATTCAGGGAGCTGTTTCATAAACAAGTTCAAGAACGCTGATGTTTAGCCTTTAAAACAGCTGGTTAAGTGGCATTATCCAGCTGTTTTTCCTCTTCCCAAGCGCCTTTCCCTTTTCAATGAGAGCAGATATTTACCCTTCATTCTGGGGAAGCGCTCCTCTCTGCAAAATCTTTTCTTACGATTGCCTATGAGGCCATGACGTGTATGAATGAAAATATTACGTCCTTGTAAGCACATTCTGCTGCTAACTAGGTGCATCATATAACGGATCTTTAACGCCATTACCAGCCCACTGCGCTTCACTCGCCAGAGACTTATTTAGATTCAGGCACTCATCGCCCCCAGACTGCGCAATATCTTGAACAACTCCAGCAGTTTCTTAGCACCAACTGAATTTTAAATATTTATAGCTAACAATTCCCGATTGTCTTGATATGCGGGGCGCTTACAGATCGTCTTTGCCCGCCAGTAAGTCACCTACAGATGCTTTTACAGGCTGAAAAATAAAACTGAGCTTTTGCGAAGCCTTTGACACGGACGCGGCAGCGAAATGGATGAAGCATTACCCCGGCGGCCTGATGTTTGCCGAGTAATCACACCCTCATCCCCGGCCAGCGCCGGGGTTTTTATTTTAACGCTAGGGTGTCGGGGCATGGCCCTGACCGGATGGTTTCGTCATACCGTCGGCATGACGGTAATGACAAAACATTTCCAGCCCGGTTGCTGAAGCATTTCCAGGCAACCGCCAAAGATCACGAACAAGAGCAATGGGATGAAGGCAGCACGGAGAGTCTGACCGGTAAAAATAACGTTCCCGGCGCGAGGGCTAGGACGTTTTTAACGTTAAATAGGTTCACTTGTTTCTAAAACTGCTTCCTTATATCCTTCAAGATTACTACTTAACCAATTTTCGTTCTGACGCTTCACATGAAACTTAACCACTGCACCAAATTCATCATGAGAAATAATCACATTTAATTTCTGGGACTGATTGTATTTTTTCCAGCAAGCTAATATTTGCTCACAAAATAAAAATGAGTAATCCAGATACCGTTCGGATACATAATCATCAATATGAAAAGAGTTTACAAAACATTCAACCCCTGTCCTATCAGGGAAATTATCTAACCCTTGGTAATTTTTGTATAGAGAGCGTAAAAAAACACAGCCGTTATCTTCTAAAAAACCGCCATTAATCCATGACTGCAAATCATCAGGAAGAGATAACCCCCTCCAATCTGCAACCTTCATTTCCTTTTCCATCAAATAATTACACTTCATTTCTTCTCTCCTAAATACTGAGTCAACCCTTTATTGATCGCCTTCTTAAATGATGGGTCATTCAATAGATTATTTACCGACTTAGGTGCATCGGGGAATGAATCCGTCTTGGGATCATAAAGATATTTATTATCCTTATTATCTTGATAATGTAGTTGCCCCGCTCTTTGTCCTGGTGCAGGATTTTCAACATCTATTCGTTCCTTACCGGCACCTTTCCATATAGTTTTACTGGACGTCTGAACTCCATTGGCCCCCAACATATGCCCATCAGCCAAATAAGCCAAGTCATCCTTATTCGGCCCATCCGGGATCGGCGTCGTGGTGGTATTTCCGGCAGTAGACGGTGCGCCATCGGTATTTCCGGTATGACTGGCTCCGTTCTTATCCGACTGATCCGGGGTCGTCAGCGTGGTGGCTGTGCTCTCCGCCGGGGCCGGATTTTCGAGCTTACCGCCGGTCGGATCTTTATCCGCTATCGGTAACTCCGTATGCCCCGGTCCACGGGTGCCGTCACGCACCGCGCACTGTTCGCGGGTACCTTCACAAGTATATCCCGCACCTTGATCTTCTTTAGTATCCTGTTGTTGCTGGCTTCCATTTCCAATTGCACCAGAGATTGCTGCATTCAGTGCAGATGCAGTGCTGCCTAATGCCAGCGCATTATTCTCAACCGCATTCTTCCCCGCCTGCGCCCCTGTCGTCGCAGAAGACAGGTTATTGCCCGCTGTTGCTCCGGCAACACCCGCCGCCAGCGTACTCAGTAAGCTGATTTCCTGCCGGTCGCTCTGCGAAAGTTTATCTATATCCGCCTGAGTGGTCGCATGGTAATAATATTCCGCTATATAACGCGCGGCAAGTTCACCACTGAACGCGCCGGCAGCACCCGCTGCTGCATTGCCTCCGGACATTTGCGCTGCTACAGCGCCCCAGACGGCATGGGCCATCGCATTAGCCGCGACATTGGTCGTACCGTCGTCATTCAGCGTGTGACTTTTGATTTCCCGGGCAATCAGCGGGCTTATTCCCCCTGCGATTTACGGCAGACTTCAGGCACCGGTGTTCCCTGCTCGGCCTGTTTTAGGGCAAAAACACTCTGCTCTTCGGTGAATCGTGACTTTTTCATCGGCACATCCTCCGTTCAGGGGAGTCATTATCATGCCGGAATCCTGTTTCTGAATGGGGCAGGATTTTGGGGTAAGGTCAATATTCGGGGTCAGGGTCATAAACGTGGAAGAGACGTGTTTTGGGTGTGCTAATATCTCAGGCATCACACCCATGGCAAACATAATTAGGGCAATCATGGACAGCAAGATGCTTAACGAAATAAGTAAATTTCTAAGTTATATTTTACGTCATAAACCTGACACCATCGGATTGCAACTTGATGTAGAAGGCTGGGCAGATATCAATACTTTGATTCTCGGCGCGGCGAAAGAAGGCCGCGTACTTGATCAGGCAATAATTCAGACAGTAGTAAATAGCAGTGATAAGAAACGTTTTACTCTCTCCGAAGATGGCCAGCGTATTCGTGCAGTTCAGGGACATTCTACACCAGACGTGAACCTTCAATATATGGAGAAAAAACCGCCAGAATTCCTCTACCATGGCACTGCAACACGCTTTCTTGAATCTATTCTTCAGCAAGGATTGATTGCAGGTTCACGTCACCATGTGCATCTATCACAAGACATAACCACAGCCGTAGCTGTCGGACAGCGATATGGAAAGCCTGCGGTGCTAAAAGTTGAAGCCCTGCGGATGCACCAACAGGGATTCAACTTTTTTCAGGCTGAGAATGGCGTATGGTTAACGAACCATGTCCCCAATTTTTTCATATATCAGGAATAGCCATTGTCTTTGTCTTCGACTTGCTCGGCTTTATAGCGGGAAGACTCTTCTTTGGCAGCACTAAACCATTCAGAGAAACCAGAATAAGACAAATTATCCCAAGGACTTAACTTCGGTTTTGAATAATCATAAATCCGGACACCCGTAGTGCCATCCTTACCTCCCCCATCAAAACAAGCAAGAACAACCCAGCCATCATTATACAGCCCTGACTCATCTTGAATAATTGCAAAGGGAACCAGGGCAGCCCCCGAAAACTTCAAAAGCATCGAGCTGTAATAAAAAAGAGATGTCGCCATATCTTTCGATAGAAGCCGCCAAGGCTCTATATCTAAAAACTCATCAGCTAAAACCACATCTAAATAATCAACAGGGAATTCAAAACTATTGGGTAAAATTGGAAGGTCGTACAAAAAAGGCTTCATTATTTAGCACCTCCAGAAATACGTGGTGGTTCTGTTGAACCGTAAGGATTAGAAGTAGAAAACCCCCCTGACTGTTTGTTTATACGACCAGTAATGGCCTCACCCCAAGTATTAAAATTCTGCCACCCTCTAGCCTCTTGAATAGCTGGCGTCAATGGATCATCAAATCCACGGACGCTAGCTTTAACGTCGATCCCCGCCTCTCTGGCCGCGGCAATTCGAGTGTTATCCATGCTAGTCAGCTTGCCATCAGGCATTTTAACGACGTCAACTGGATCACCTTTCCAACCATTAGTCCGCATGCTTTGTACCAAATCGTCGTATGTGTAATTTTTACCCGTGTCTCGGTCAGTTTTATTGAATGAAAAGCTATTTTGCGAGAACCGAATATCATCAGCCGCATGGAATGTGACACTGCCAGCGCCTTTTGTACCTACATCGGCAGTAACTGACGTCGCTTTTCCTACTCCGCCAATCCCCGCCGCGCCCACCTGCGTCAGACCATAAATCCCTTCCGAGTACTCCGGAGAAACGCCCAATCCTTCAAGTAAATACGCACCGCTGGTTTTCTGGTTGATGCCTGACAGGAAACTATTAGCACCCGCGTAAGCCGTATCTATTCCAGAGGCTGCCAGATAAGTACCCGCCAGGCAAGCCACGCCGGTCGTGCACATTGCCATGCCGCCCAGCGCCTGCAGCTCTCCTCCGGTGGTTTGCACCAAACCACCTAAACGCGTCCCCACACCGTAGTGAGATAGCGCATCCCCGGTTTGATCACTAACCGAATACCCGAACATCGGCAAACTGGCGCTGGCATAGCTGCCCATTGCGTAGATCAGCTGGTTGCCGCTCTGTGATGCCAGTAGTGTACGCTCACTGGCATACGCATCACTGTTACCTAACTGTTCCAGCGCCTGCGCTTTCACATAATCCGCAGAACCTTCCGCAAACTCAGCGGAACATTTCACCAGCGCACAGGCCGCCGCTTTCAGACGCGCTTCTTTATCTTTATCCCCCCCGGACAATTGCTTGATCCGGGCTACTTCATCCGGGTGTAACTGGCGGTTATAGCGTTCAGCATCCAGTGAGACGGCTGCGCCGGACTGTGCACCGGTCGTTCCGCCAATAATTCCGCCAATTGCACTACCACTTAACGTGGCGGCCCACTGGGTGATAGCCCCTCTTTCATTGCGGTCCAGTTGTGTGTTGTTACTCAGATAAGTATCGATCATCTGACTAAACGCTTCGCTGCTCATCCCGGCCAACCCGCCGGCCAGCGCATTGCCGCCGCCGAAACTCGCCTGGATTGCACCTATCACACCGTGGATCGCGGCTTTTTCGGGGCTATTCGGTCCCCAGCCCATCGCCTCACCAAGATCACCGGCAGCTGAGTTCGCCATCTGCCCGAACACCGCCGCCAGTTCCTGTTGCTCGGCAATTTTCTTCTCATCGAAGATCTTATCGATATGACCATTGGCGTTGTCGGTATCGCGGCTTAGCCCTGCAATATCCTGCGTCTGCTTCTCACTGTCTCGGATGACGATACTGCCCGCAGCAATGGCCGATTGCGTTGTACCTGAAGCGTCACCGCTGCTCTTAACACCAATAACAGGGACAACGCCGCCGCCGTTAACCCGCTCGCCTTTATTATTTTTTTCCGATGAAAAGCCACCGGCAAGCCCTTGGCTACTGGCACTGTACTGCGCTTCGTTATTGATATCGCTCCAGCCCAACGAACCGGTATCAAGAAGGTTCTTATCGGCTGTTGCAGTGCTCGCTATGACTGCACCACCCAGTTGGGTATGGTTGCCTACCGTAATATCGAACCCTTTATCCCCGGCAAACAACCCGCTTTGCTCACCAACGCTGGCATAGTCGCTGTCGGTTTTACTTTTATTAATACTCAGTGAGGCTGAACCGGTCATTGACCCGAAAGTGAAACTGGCGCCGCCACTCACACTTTTCTGCTGGCTGTGGTACTCGTCAGTATCCTGCAGGCTGGTTATGGTCAGATCGCGCCCCACCTCAGCAGTGATTTTTTCACCCAACACCTGCGCACCGGAAATAACCGTATCCCGTCCGCTGCTCAGGCTCAGCCCATCACTGGCGTTGACCCGCGTATTAACATATTCGGTACTCTTACCGTCAGCCGTTCCTTTTGACTGGTAACCGCTGGCCGACACACCAATTCCCGTTTCCTGACCCAGCGATATATGCACACCGACATTCCAGCCGCTGCTGTTATTCTTACTGGTTTGCTCGGTGTTGTTCGATGCGGCATCCAGCAGCAGATCATTCTGCGCCACAAGGGTGACATTATTGCCCGTCACACCACTGCCGCTGATATGAAGATCACCGCTGGTACCTTTGTTACCCGTAGCCACCAGCGTGGTATTTCCGCCTGCGCTGAGGGTGCTCCCGCGTACCTGATTTTGTGTGGAACTGGATTCAGATGAGCTTTTACTCGAACCTACGCTGAGTTCCACCTTCACGGCGTTCAGATTGCCCTGGGCTACATCAGTCGCCATGGAAGAGGCACCCGCGACAGCTATCCATGCGTTATCTGCTGCCTGCACGGCATACAGCGTTTTCAGCCGTTCGTCGCTGACCTCCCCACTTCGTTTGAGTGTGCTGTTCGCTGCAAGAATGGCATCGGTCACCGGGCTGGACACTGACAATGTCAGACCGCTCTTTTTCTGTTCGTAACTCTCTTTACGTCTCAACAGATCGTTACCGGGGTCAACCACAATTTCGCCCGCGACAACGTTCAGGTTTTTATCGGCAATCACATCCGCGCCGCTGATATGTGCTTTTTCACCCGCGATAATATTTGCGTTACCGCCGGTTGAACCAATAGTGCTGACACTCTGACTTTGCGTGGTGCCATCTTCATTGAGCTGATGTCGCGATTGTGCGCTGCCGATGGTTACACCAAAACCTCCCGTGCCCATCAGCCCGCTTTTTTTAGTCTCGCTCAGGCGGTAGCTGGAACTGGTATCGGTGGCTGCAAGGATATTGACATCTTTCCCCGCTTTCAGCGTCACATCCTCGTCACCGACCACGGATGAACCTTTCACCGTCAGGTCCTGCCCGGCAACAACTGACACCTTGTCGCCACTCAGCTGCGAGGCTTTTTCAGTAGTGGCATAGTCCTCAGCGACCGTGTGCGTGGTCGTGCTGGAGAACAGGTGTTTCTTGGTTTTAGTTTTTTCGTCGTAGCTGTACTGGCTTTCCTGTGCGGTAGTGATATTCACATCCCGCCCGGCGTTCAGGGTCAGGTCGCCGGTGGCCTGTACTTGCGCAGCCTGTGTCGTAATGTCACGCCCGGCGGCAATGCTGGTGCTTCCGCCGCTCACCACTGCTGTCCCTTCCTGCCCGACATTTTCACGGATACTCACGCTTTTGCTGCCGTGGGTTTCGCTGTAGGTGCTGGTCTGCTGCGCGTTCAGGTTGACGTCGCGACCGGCGCTGAGTGAGGCGTTGAGATCGGCGGTCAGTTGCGCCGCCTGCGAGTTCAAATCCCGGCCTGCACTGAGCGTCAGGTCGCCGCCGCTGCTCACCACCGTGCGGGTGGCGTTGTTGCTGTCAGCCTGATTTTTTCCGCTGGTCTGATAGCTGCTCTGGTCCATCGTGTTGAGGTTGATGTCGTTAACTGCTGCCAGCGTGGCGTCGCCTTTAGCGGTCACGGCGCTGCCCGCCACCGTCAGGTCGTGCCCCGCGCTGGCCGATAAATTACCGCCCGCGCTGACCGTGCTGGCCTGGCTGTCGGTGGTCTGCGCGCTGCTTTTCGCCGTGGTTTTGCTGGTGCTGAGCGCGTTGCCGGTGATGTTAACGTCGTTCAGCGCCACCAACTGCAGGTCACTGCCCGCCGTGAGCCGGGCGCCGGTGTTGTTGATGTCGTGACCGGCGGTAAGCGAGAGCCCGTCAGTGGCCGAGATACCGGCCACGTCGCCGGTCTGGGTCTGGCTGAAGGTCAGCTGAGACGTTTTGCTTTTGCTGGTGGTCGGCGCGGCCGTCCACTGCTGCGCCTGCGTGACGTTGTTAATATCGCCGCTGACCGAAGCCAGTGCCACGGTCTGTCCGCTAATCGAAGAACCGATATTATTGATATCACCCAGCGCGCTCAGCTGCAGGCTGCCGTTAGAGGCAATCAGCCCGGCGCTGAGGTTATCCAGCGAACTGCTGCTTTTTGCGGCCAGTTCCGTCTGGGCCTGCAGGGTACTGCCCGCGTTGACGATATGCCCGGCGTCGAGATTGACGGTGTTCCCGGAAATCACGCTGCCGGTCACCGCGTGGGTGTCGTTGGCAGAAAGATAGAGTTTAGGGGCCAGAACCGTCTGGCCGTTGACGGTGGTTTTTTCCCACCAGACGATGCTTTTGGTCAGGGCCGCGACCTGTTCCGGCGACAGGCTAACGCCAAGTTGCAGACCCAGACCGGCCTGCTGTTCGGCGGCGTTATCAATCAGATACTGCATCTGCGCGAGGTCTGACCCTGTGCCGCCGACGTAGCGCTGCCCGGTCTGACTGAGCACGGCGTTATCGACATAACGGGTATCGAAGGCGGCATCGCCGAGGAACTTATAGTCATAGTCCGGCGTCAGCTTCAGCCGGTCCATAAAGTAGGCCGAGCCGAGAAATTTGCTCTCGTCGGTATAGACCGGTGCCGTTTCAATGCGCGGGTTGGACGGCGTGCCGGGCTGAACCGCAGGCGTCAGCGTGCCGGACGTCGGGTGCGCGAGATAATCATTAAGCGCATTAAACAGCGAAGGATCAGTTTTCCCCAGACTGCCCAGTTGCGGGTTGGTAGTGATCAGATACGGGCTGGCAGGATTAGTGCTCGCCACAAACAAACCGTTATTGCCGGTCGGCAGCGGGTAATCCGTCAGCGCAGCGCCCTGATTGCCAATCTGCTTTAACGCATCGGTGACGGAATTGTTCCACTGAACGGATCCGACGGTCAGGTTTTGAGCGGATGCCAGCTGTTTGCTTTGCGAACCGCTGACCGGTTGCAGGCCCGACGTGCCGTTCAGTGACGGTGCGCTTATCGCATGGGATAAACCGCCTGCGTTAGCAGAGGTCGTGGTATTGCTGATGTTATTACTGAAACTGGCGTTAACCGCCCCACCGGCCTGAATAACGGCGCGGAGACCTTCGCCGGTGCTGAGGGTTTCGTAAGCGGGTCCACCGGTTAATGTGTAGGTAAACTTATCCCCTAAATCCGTCCTGTACTCTACCCCCCTTCTTTTCCCTTTCCGGATATCAGGGATAACGGTGGCATCGGCCGGTTGCACCCCTGTTGTGCCACTGTACTGATAGGTCAGGTACTCATTCTCAATGCTGTTTTCATAGGACTGGTTGTTCAGGTTGGTGCCGGAAAGCGTTATGTTGCTTCCGGCAAGAACAGTACTGGCAATATTATCTAACGTGTCGCCAGATATCGTTAAATTGCGGTTTGCGGCAATGCGGCCCGGCCCGCCGCTGGCAATGGCGGTTACAGTGGAAGTACCTACAAGAAATTTTCTGTCAGAGGCAGCTTTCGTAGGCGCTAAACCAACAAAAGTATATTCTTCTTCAGCGCCGTCTCCTTTGCCATTGCTCCCACCGGTGTGACGCCAGCCCGTTCCGGTATAAACCCCAATTTCATCATCATCTAACAAGCCGAGCTGAATGCTCATCGTGGCCTGCCCCAGCGATGCCGGGCTATTCGCCGCCTGATAGGTACTCGACGTGCTCAACCCGTCCCGCTGATTCAGCAGATGCCCGGTATTGATGGTGATATCGCCGTTAGTAGTCTCAATATCCCCCGACGTGTTGACCACTTCGCTGTTGGCGTTGCCCGCCGCGTCCCGCTGCAGCCACAGGCTGTTGCCTGCCAGAATATCGCCGTAGTTATTGTGAATACTGTCGGCCAGCAACTGCATGTTGTTACCGGCGTACAGCAGCGCGCTGTTGGTCAGTTGGCCGCCAGCGGACATCACCACGTTGCCCGCCCCGCCGACAAAGCCGCTGTTGTTAAGCACGCCACGGCTGGCCAGGCGGATATCCCCGCCGGACTGCACGCTGCCGCTGCCGTTGAGCTGGATGTTGCCGGCGTCCACGCCCACCGAGCCACCGCCGCCGCGCAGCTGACCGCTGTTGGTAAAGTTGCCCGTGGAACTGAGCTGGATGCCGTTGCCCTGCAGGGTGCCGAGCACGTTCAGGTCGCCCTGCGTGCTGAGGCTGAGGGTCTGCCCCGCGGCCAGCGTGCCGGTCTGGGTAAAGCCCGAACCGAGTTGCAGCGTCATATCCCCCAGCGCCAGCAGGCTGCCCGCCTGATTGAGCACCGGCGTCACCAGCGTCAGGTTGCCTGCGCTGTAGAGTTTTCCGCCCGCCTGGTTGTCGGCGTTCTGAACGTTAAGCCCCAGCGACTGGCTGCCCAATACAGTGCCGGTGTTATGCAGTTCGTTACCGGTCAGCGTCAGCCGGTCGCCCTGAAGCTGGCCCTGATTGGTCATCTGCGTGACGTTCAGCGCGCTGTCGCCCTGTCCGGTCAGCGTACCGCTGTTGGCAAGCGTGCCGCCGGTCAGGGTCAGGCCCTGCGCCTGCAGCGTGCCGCTGTTGGTCAGCACCGGTGCAGACACCGTCAGCCTGCCGCCGGTCAGTAAGGTGCCCTGATTATTGAGGTTACCGGTGAGGGTCAGATGAGTGACGCCGTCGCCCTGCATCTGGCCCTGATTGAGCAGCGTCTGTGCGCCCAAATCTAACGTGCCCTGACTGCGTACGGTGCCGCCGCTCAGGTTGGTGATGCCGTTTTGAACCGTGCCCTGCAGGCTTTGCTGGCCCTGTAACTGCCCGGCGTTTAAAATGCTGTTGGTGGTGAGCGTCAGGTTACCGGCCTGAAGCGTACCGCTGTTAGCAATATTCCCGGCGTTCACCGTGGCGCTGCCGCCGCTGAGTAATGTGCCGCCCTGCTGAACCTGAAGTTGCCCGCTGAGCGTGGCCGTAAGCGCGCTGACACCGCTGATGCCGCCGCTGCTGGTCAGCGAACCGCCGGTCAGGGTCAGGTTATCCGCCGACCAGCTCCCCTGATTATTCAGGTTCGCCGCCTGCAAAATAGCCAGACCGGTGGAGATGATTTTGCCCTGCGCCTGCGTGTTGAGCGCACCGGTCAGGTTGAGGTTCGCGCGCGAAGCGGTCTGGATAGCGCCGTTAAGATCTAACTGCCCGGCGTGTACATCGGCGCTGTCGGCCTGCCAGTTGCCGTTGTTGGTGACGTGCGCGGCGGTGACGGTGAGTGCGCCCTGCGTCAGCATCTTGCCGGACGTGGCGTTGGTTAAATCCTGCTGCAGTTGCGCCGTCAGGCCCTTCAGGCCAATCAGGTTGCCGCTGTTGTCCGCGTTGTTCGCCGTAAGCGCCAGCGTGTCGCCCTGGATTTGCCCCTGATTGGTCAGATGGTCAGCCGTCACCGTGGCGGTTTTATCGCTGAGCAACTGGCCACTGTTTTCCAGCGTGGCGGCGTTCACCGTGACGTTACCGGATGAGAGCAGGCTGCCGCTGTTGGTGAGGTCACCCTGCATCTGCGCGTTCAGGCCATTCGTGCCTAATGCCGTGCCGCCGTTGGTCAGGCTGTTGCCGGTAAGAGTAAGCTGGCTGCCCTGTAAACGTCCCTGATTCTGGGTATCACCCACCCGCACCCCCAGCGTGCCGCCGGACAATACCTGCCCCTGCGCGCCGTTGGTTAAGGTGCTGGCGGTAAGCGTGGTGCCGCCGTTGCCCTGCATCAGCCCGTTATTGCTGATACCCGTGGCATTCACGCCGACCGTTTGTGCCAGAAGCTGGCCGCTGTTGGTCACAACCGGTGCCGTCACGGTCAGACCATTACCCGCCGATATCACGCCGGTGCCCTGATTGGTCAGGCTGCCGGTGACATTCACGCCGACGTTACCGCCCGACACGTTGCCCTGATTGACCAGCGTCTGGCCTTCCAGCGTCATCTGGCTCAGCGCAGACAGGCTGCCTTGCTGCTGCAAGGTACCGGCTTTCACATGCAGGCCGTCGTCGGCGGTGATGGCACCGTTGTTGGTCAGCGAGGTGGCGGTGATATCCACATTGTCCGCGCCCAGCGCCGCGCCGTTGGTCAGCGTACCGGCCTGAACTGTCAGCGTGCCCGGTGTCACCAGTTTCCCGGCCAGATCGGCTTTTTCAGACGCACTGATCCCCAGCGCGTTTTTACCCTGCGTCTGCGAGCCGTTGCCGGTGGTGAGCTGTTGCGTGGTCAGCGCCGCGTTGCCGTCGGCGGAGAGAAAACCGTTTAAGTTCGCAGTATCAGTCTTCAGATCCACATCGCCCTGGCTGGACTGTACCGATCCGGCGCGGGTGGTTAGCGCGGTGGCGTTAAGCGTTGCCCCCTGCGTGCCGGTCAGCGTGCCGCCCAGATCTGCCTGGGCGGTATTGAGCGTAAACTGACCATCGGCCAGTAAGGTTGCCGTATCACCGTTGGTCACGCCGTCCCGCGCGTTCAGTATGATGTCGCCGCGGGTACCGGTCAGCCCCTGATTGTTGAGCTGATTCAGGGTCAGCGTCTGGTCACCGCCGGACTGCGCCGTGCCGTTGTTATTGAAAGTGTCGCCGTCAAGCTGCTGCGTGCCGAGGGACTGCAGCAGGCCGTTATTGGTCAGGGTGCCGAAGCTGAACTGGCCGTTGCGGTTGGCGGCCAGCGTACCGCCGTTGCTGAAATCGTGTGCGGTAAAGTGCAGGTCACGCCCGGCGATCAGGCTGCCGGACCACTGCCCGCCGCTGGCAACCGTGGCCTGCACGTCATTTTGCGCCGAGGTTTTACCACCCTGTGCGGCATTAAGCTGGTCAGCGTTAATCGAAAGAGTATTGCCCGCGCTGGTGGTGCCGTCGAGCTGCTGCTGCGCGGCAGATAACTGCATATCTCCCGTGGAGGCCAGCGAACCGCTGCCGGTCACCTGCAATGTGCCGCCACCGGCTTGCAACGTGTTGCCGTCGAGCGCACCGGCCAGCGTGGCGCTGCCGGTTGCCGTCAGGGATAAATCTTTATCGCTGTGAACGGACCCCTGCGCCCCGACGGACAGATCCGTAGCGTTCAGGCCCACGTTGCCGGAGGTCGACAGCTGGCCGCCCAGCGCCTGCTGCGCGGCATTGAGCTGAATATCGCCGAGGCTGGTGATCAGCGAGTGTTGCCCGGCGTTCAGGGAAGTACTGTTGAGCGTCAGGCCATTTTTGCCGGTCAGTGTACCGTCCACGTTCATCTGACCGCCGCCGATGTTCAGCCGGTCACCGGCAAACAGCGAGCCTTGTTCACCCACGTCCATCTGGTCCGCAACCTGTAAATCCAGCCCCTGCTGCGAGCCGATCAGCCCCTGATTGCTGAGGGTATTAGCGGTGATGTTTTGCGCGCCGCCGGACTGCATTTTGCCGCTGTTGTTCAGGGCCGACGCACTGACGGTCTGTGCGCCCTGCGCCTGGATCAGCCCGCCGTTGGTCAGCGTTTGTGCCCGCAATTGTGCGTTACCGCCCGCCACCAGTGTGCCGTTGCTGGTGAGGTCACCCGCCGATGTGAGCGCCATATCGCCGCCCGACTGCTGGGTACCGTTAAGGGCGATGGCCTGCGCATTCGCCGTCAGCTTGCCGGTGGCGGTCGCATTACTCAGCGTCAGCCTGCCGCTGGCATCAATCTGCATATCGCCGACCGAGGCGTTCAGGTTGCCGAGGTTGACCCCGACGCCTTTGTCGCTGGAGACCAGATGAATGCGGTTGGCGTACATGCCGCCGAGTGCGCCGGTGTCAATTGCCACCGCCGGTACGCCTGCGCCGGATATCGGCGTGGCATTACCCTGCGCATCGACGTGATTGGCACCCAGGGTGACGTTCAGGTCTCTGGCGTACAGCCCGGCGTTAATCTGCGCGGCGCGGGAAATCAATGAAAAAGAATCGCTCGTGCGGGCATCCAGCCCCTGACCTTCAACGGTGATCGCACCCTGCGTGACCTCGAGGGACTGCAGCGAGCCGTCCGCATTCAGCACCGGTTTACCGGTGGTCAGCGTGGCGTTCGGGGTGTTGAGGAAGCCGCAGCCGTTACAGGTGATGCCGTAGGGGTTGGCGACCATGACGTTGGCGGCTTTTCCCGCGACTTCCATGTAGCCGTTAAGCTGTGAAGGGTTCGACGACACCACTTCGTTAATGATGCCCTTCGCTTCCTGACCTGCCGTAAGATTGGGGTTGTTCTGGATCAGCCCGCCCAGCTGAGTCCGGGGCAGTTTGCCGGTGGCGTTGTTGAGAATGAGGCCCTGCTGGCCGACGTTGAAATCGTTGTATTTGTTATGCGAAATCCCGGCCTGATTCGGGGTGGCGATGTTCACCACCGGCACGCCGTTACCCGCCTGATCGGTGCGGGTGTTGCCTTCGGCTACCGTGATACCGGCCGCAAATGCGGGCATCACCGGTTGCCAGACCAGCCACCCCATTAGCCCGTAGGCCAGTGCCTTACGCCATAACGCGACCGGTTGCTCTGTGATCGATTTCATCGCCGAATTCCTTCTCTCTTATGTAGAGTTACAACGCTAAAGTGCAAAGCCGATACGGTAGTAGACCGTGACGCGATCCGGTGCCAGTGAGTCCGGATAGCTCAGCGGCCAGCCGACGGTAAACTGGCTGGAGAAATGTGCGTTACTGCTCGATAAACCCACCGCCCCGCCCCATAAGGTGCCGGACGCATTGGTGTCGTGATTGCTGCGTTGCAGGTAGCCGCCGTCAAGCGCGGTCACGGCGCTGATTTGTCCGAGCACCGGCAGCGTGAACAGTTGGGTATCCAGCTCATTACGCCAGTAGCCGCCGTTGTCGCCGGAGAGGTATTGCTCTTTGAACCCCCGCACCGAGCTTTCACCGCCAATCGTCAGGCGTTCGCTGCCGTAAAGACGGTCATCGCCCCACTGGCCGTAGGCGCTGGTCAGCCAGGTAATGCGTTGCGTGACAGGCCGGTAATAGCTGGTGGACAGCGTCCATTTAGAGAACTCCGCGCGCGGGGCATCCGGATTTTTATCTTCATCGCTTTCGCCGCCAAACCACGCCACGCCACGGCTGAACGCCGGGTTGAGCGTGGCGTATCCGCCCCAGAGTTTCTGGCTGTGATTAATGCCTGCGGTCCAGCTGGTCAGGCTGCGGGTGCTGCTTTCCAGCGGGGCATCGTTGAGATAATTTCGGTTGAGGCGGTGCGTCAGCCCGAGGCTGGCGGCGGTTTTCATGTCGCCGTTGCGAAACAGTACGCGGGAAAGGGTGAAGCGGTGCGCCTGGCTGTCGCCGGTGGAGCGCCACAGATAGCCCTGCGATTCAATGGTGCTCAGGTAGTCGCTGTAGCTGTAGTTGTAATCAAACAGCCAGTAGCCGTAAGGCAGATTGACGCCCGCCTGCACGCTTTTCGCGTCGTGGTCGCTTGCGCCGTCGCTGCTGCGTGACGCGCTGACAAACCACTGGTCCGCCAGCCCGAGCAGGTTATTGCCGGTCAGCGAGCCGCTGACCTGTCCGGTGCCGGTGCTTTTCTGCCCTGAGTTATCAAAACCGGCGCTGGCCTGCAGGGGAAGCTCAGGCTTTGAGGTGAGGTTGACGATGGAGTATCCTGGCTGGCTGCCGGGCTGGATTTCAATCTGCACCGGCGTTTTGCGCAGCCGGTTAATCTGCTCCATCCCCTGTTCGATATCACGCAGGTTAAGGATATTGCCGGTCAGCCCCGGAAACGCCATCGCCAGCATTGCGCCGCGCTGGTTTTCCATTTTGATGGCTTCGAGTTTGCCTTCCATCACCGTGAGTTGCAGCGTGCCGGAAGATAAATCCTGTTCGGTGAGAAACGCGCGGCTGGTGATGTAACCCTGGCCGATATACCAGTCGGAGACCTGTTTCACCAGGGCATTAATCTGGCCAATGCCGAGGCACTGTTGCAGATAGGGTTGAGTCAGTTTTTGCTGTATTCGCGCGGGCATATGGTCTGCGCCGCTGAGGGTAATGTCGTGAATATCGAAGCACGGGCCGCCGGGTTGCGCTGGGGTTTGCGGTGCGGGTGTTATCGGTGTGCTGCGCTCCAGTTCCTGACGCTGCTGCTGGTTCTGCTGCAGAAGTTGCCGCTGCTGCTGTTCGATACTGTCGCGGTCGGCGGGGCTGAGCGGCGCGGCCTGCACGGCAAGGGAAAATATCACCGGTAGCATCAGCAGACAGGAAACGCGCCATCGCTGGGCAAGACGCACGTACGCTGAAACAGTGCGGGCTAATGGTGTAACAGTGCTTATGATTTCCATATCCGCTGTTTTCTCGGGCCTGCACCACTTTGCTGTATGCCTCAAAAACACAGCATCAGAAATGGCTATGGCATTGATCTAAGATTAAACATTCACCTCCTATCGGCAGGGATAAAATTTACTTTAGGCATTTTTTTTAAATTTCCGTAAAAAATTCTACAAGAGAAAAAATTGAATCATAAGAAATTATGATTTGTAGGGGTATTCATCCCGTTTATGCTGCCTGCAGGGTTACCGGTCTTTTCCAGGTATTTTCGTATGCTTAAAAAAAACAGAATTCAGACAATGAAAGTCAGACGTTTCGTTTAACAGCCCTCCGCTTATTTAAAATCCAGTTTAATATTCTGGCAAAATAAGCCATAAAAAAAGCCAGAGGATTTCTCCTCTGACTTTTTGGCATAACGTCCCGAAAGGAAGTTACAGACCGTACACCAGGTTTACAGACGTCACGGTATCGGTTTTATCCGGCGCGCTGGCTGGTGGCTTGGTGTTATAGGTGACGTCATACGCCACTTTCAACGAGAAGTGGGAGTTGATCGCAACGGTCAGCGCGGTTTCTGAGTTCAGCGTCGTTTCGTCGTTCGCTAATACAGACACACCCTGCGTGAAGCGCGCAGTATCGCTGATCTGATAACCGTAAGTGCCTGAGGCATAAGCCAGCGCACGGGTGGTGTTACCGCCCTGTTCGAACTCATCATGACGTACACCCGGACCGGCTTCCAGATTCAGTGTATGAACCGGACCGCTCCAGATCTGACGTCCATAACCGACGGCACCCACAGTACGTGAACGGTAACCGTTATAACGGTCACTCAGCCAGCTGCCCTGACCGAAAACATAGTTCGCGTTGTCAAGGTTATAACGTGTACGGCCACCGGCCTGATACTTCTCGGAGGAACGCACACCGGAAGAAGAGGTATTACGCGCAGAACCCCACAGGCTGTATGCCGTGTTGGTATCAAACCAGGTCATGGTGGTATCAGCATTCAGCGTGGAGTTGCTGGTGTTACCGGTTTGCGCACTGTAACCCGCCTGAACATTGCCCTCGAACGGCTTTTTCGCCTGAGCAGGGTCATCTAACGCGGTGAAAATGGTGGTGTCTGCAAGGCTTGAAATACTGAACAGCGCTGCACCGCAGACTACGGCACAAGCTGGTAAACGACGAACAACCCGAAAAAACATTTTGTTTCCCCAATAGGACTTAAGGCAAATAACGACACTGGAACCACACGATTTATGCCATTAATTAGGATCCGTTAATCAAGCCTGGCAACTCCATTTCGATGGCATATGCATACAAATATTTCTACCGCAACAAATATAACGCACTCAGCCCAGGATATCTTAATAAAGCGGCTTTTTTGGATAGTTCCGAGTGACATATATTTCCGGCAATAGAAACATACGAAATCATTACAATCCTGTTCATTGATTTTTTATTCCAATGAGGGGCGAAAATGATTTATTACGCGCCACACTTTACTTCTTCCTGCCGCTTTGGTTCGAAATATTGCGAGCCGGCAGCGTACAGATTTCCGCCTAACTCGTCGCTGAATCTTGTCCTTTTGAGTAATGCGGGGTAGTTTTACCCTGATAACGTCTTATTTTTGCCTCGGGTTCCTCGAAGGCAGCCTTCAGGAGGAGTAGTCATGGCTTTACAACAAGAGATTATTCAGGCTCTGCACGTTAAACCCCACATCGATGCCGCACAGGAAGTTCGTGTCAGCGTTGATTTTCTCAAAAGTTACCTGCTGGCCCACCCGTTCATCAAGACACTGGTTCTGGGTATCAGCGGCGGGCAAGATTCTACTCTTACCGGCAAACTTTGCCAAACAGCAATTAATGAATTACGTGCACAAACCCATGATGGCGACTACCAGTTCATTGCCGTGCGCTTGCCGTATGGCGTGCAGGCGGATGAATCGGACTGTCAGGATGCCATTGCGTTCATTCAGCCGGATCAGGTTCTGACCGTCAATATCAAAAATGCTGTCCTGGCGAGCGAAGCGACCTTACGTGAAATTGGCATTGAACTGAGCGATTTTATTAAAGGGAACGAAAAAGCCCGTGAGCGCATGAAAGCGCAGTACAGCATCGCCGGGATGAAAAAAGGCGTGGTCGTCGGGACGGATCATGCCGCCGAAGCCGTAACCGGTTTCTATACCAAATATGGCGATGGCGGTACGGATATTAATCCCCTTTTCCGTCTGAATAAACGTCAGGGGAAAGCACTGCTCAGGGAAATGGGTTGCCCGGCGCATCTGTATACAAAAGCCCCGACGGCGGATCTTGAAGACAACCGCCCTGCCTTGCCGGATGAAGCCGCGCTCGGTGTAACCTATGATTTGATCGACGACTATCTGGAAGGCAAGAAAATCGACGATAAATATGCCGCCATTATTGAGGGCTGGTACCTGCGCACTGAGCATAAACGTCAGCTGCCGGTAACCGTATTTGATGATTTCTGGAAGAAAAAATAAGCCTTCCGTCATGGCTTAGCTACCGGGCACCTGCGGGTGTCCGGATTTATTCACCGTGCTCACCGGTCTGATTATCACAAGCTTCTTTCCATTCATTAACGAAATCATTACCCTTAGCGTCCTTCCGGATGACTGACAGTGATGTTTTCAATGCAAAAATTTCTTTTCCTGCTGCTGAGTATGGTGCTGCTTGGCCCTTTAGGTATTGATTTATACCTGCCTGCCATTCCCGCCATTGCACTCGGTTTACAGAGCACCGAGGCGGTGATCCAGTCCTCAATTTCATTATTTATTCTGGTGATGGGGCTCGGACAGCTGGTGGCCGGTCCGCTGGTTGATAAATGGGGTCGTCGCCCGATCGCCATTATCGGCGTTGTGGTGTATCTGGCGGGTGCAATCGTTGCCGCGACGTCCGTCACACCGTGGATGTTTTTATTATCCCGCGTCATTCAGGGGCTGGCTGTCTGCTGCACGTCCGTGGTGATTTTCAGCAGCGTGCGCGACCGGATGAGTGGCAATGAGGCCGCCCGCGCATATGGTTTTCTCAACGGCACACTGAATATTATCCCTGCACTGGCCCCGCTGATCGGCGGCCTGATCGCCCAGTATTATGGCTGGCGTGCACCTTTCTGGGCATTGGCCGGTTATACGCTGGCGGTGATGTTGCTGGTGATATTCAAACTACCGGAGACACGCCCTGCTGATACCCAGACCAACAGCGGTCTGCCTTTCCGTCAGTATGCCCGCATTTTGTTCAACGCCCGCTTCGTGACCTTTGCACTGGTAAATGCCGGCGCCATGGGGATGGCGCTGACGTATGTATCGCTGGCACCGACCGTATTGATGAACATCGCCGGGCTGACGCCATTGCAATTTTCGCTGGTATTCGGGGCGAACGGCTTCTGGATTATGGCGGTGAGTTTTATCGCCAACCGCATTATTCATAAAGTGGGACGCCCGGTTTGTCTGACTGCCGGCGGCATTCTTATGTTTGCCGGTTGCCTCGGGCTGATTGCCGGTATTACGCTGGTTTCACCTGCAGACCAAACCGCCACCTGGCTGTATATGCTGCCGGTCGCCAGCGCCTGTGCCGGTCTGGCGTTTCTGGTGGGTCCGGCCACCAGTTATGCACTGGAACCGTTCTCCGGCGAAGCAGGCGTTGCTTCAGCCCTGGTAGGTTCGGTGCAAATGGCGGGCGGTGCACTACTCGGTTTTATCGCCATGGCATTACCGTTACAGCCTAAACTGAGCCTGTCGCTGGTGATGCTGGCAGGCGGATGTCTGGCAGTGCTGGCACGTCGTGCGAGCAAAAAATCGACGGGCCGTCTGACCCGCCTGGAACCGTAATACTTTCTAACCGATTGTCGATACCGGTACGCGGGGTGCCAGCGCACTCAGCAATTCGTAGCCCAGCGTACCGGCCGCCGTTGCCACTTCATCCACCGGTAAATTATTTCCCCACAACTCAACCGGCGAACCAATCTGTGCCTGCGGACAGGGTGTTAAATCCACGGCCAGCATATCCATTGAAACCGTGCCGACCGTCGTTGTTCGCACGCCATCAACCCAAACCGGCGTACCGGAAGTGGCATGGCGCGGATATCCGTCTGCATAACCACAGGCCACCACGCCGATGCGCTGAGGCCGCGTGACACTGTAACGCCCGCCGTAACCCACCCGTGCGCCGGCGTTAAGCTCCTGTATGGCGATCAGCTCACTGTTAAGCGTCATCACCGGTTGCAGGCCGGTATGCGCAATATCTTTCCACTCACCGCTCGGCGACGCACCATAGATAATAATTCCCGGGCGGATCCAGTCATGATGCGTATGCGGATGCCACAACGTCGCAGCGGAATTCGCCAGACATCGCGGGCCGCGGATATTCTGCCCGGCGAGGTTAATCGCAGCCATCTGCGCGTCAACCCCCTCCACGCTGTCAGCAGTGGCGAAATGGCTCATCAGCGTCATTTCTCCCACCTGCTTCAGCTCGCGTAACTGCTGCCAGACATCCCCGGCACGTTCCGGCGCAAAACCCAGACGGTTCATACCACTGTTTACTTTCAGGTAGATATCGACCGGCTGGCTGACGCTGGCATGTGCAAGGGCTTTTATTTGCCATTCGCTGTGTACGGACGTGGTCAGACGATATTGATCAACCCTCGTCAAATCCTCAGCCGTAAAAAAACCTTCGAGCAGTAATATCGGCCCCTGCCAGCCGGACTCACGCAATAAAATAGCTTCATTGAAATCAAGCAACGCGAAACCATCGGTGGCCGATAAACTGCGCCAGATACGGGAAATACCATGACCGTAACCGTTCGCTTTCACCACCGTCCAGACTTTACTGCGAGGGGCAAAGCCGCGAATGAGGTGTAAATTATGGGTTAATGCAGACAGGGATAATGTGGCTGAAATCGGGCGTGGCATACCGGCTCCGGCAATAAGCAAAGTAAAACCCATACAATGTCAGTCACCGTATGGGATGGGATTACAGCAGATTCAGCCTACCGGATGCATGTTATGCGGACCTGCCGGACGGGCGATGAAATCCGGGCTGTAACGCTCAACCGACAGATCATCGGACGGGATCGCAGGCGTCACGCCGGACATAATATCCGACAGCAACTGCCCGGAGCCACAGGCCATCGTCCAGCCGAGCGTCCCGTGGCCGGTATTGAGATACAAATTCTTAATGCGCGTACGTCCGACAATCGGCGTGCCATCCGGTGTCATCGGTCGTAACCCCGTCCAGAAGGTTGCCTGTCCGACATTACCGCCGTGAGGATAGAGATCTTTCACCACCATCTCCAGCGTTTCACGGCGCGCCTGCGCCAGCTTCAGGTTGAAGCCGACAATCTCCGCCATCCCCCCCACGCGGATGCGGTTATCAAAACGGGTGATGGCAATTTTGTAGGTTTCATCAAGCACGGTAGACACCGGTGCAGAGGCCGGATCGGTAATCGGAATGGTCAGCGAATAGCCTTTCAGCGGATAAACCGGAATGGCGATCAGATCGCGCAACAACGCAGTCGAATATGAACCGAATGCCACAACGTAAGCATCCGCCCTGACGATCTCATTGCCACACTGCACGCCGGTGATCTCGCCATTTTCAACATGCAGCTTATCTACCGTGCGGTTGAATTCGAAAACAACGCCCGCCTGACGCGCCATATCGGCCAGTTTACGGGTAAACATCTGGCAGTCACCGGTTTCATCATTAGGTAAACGCAGGCCACCGGTCAGTTTGTGCGCGACCTGTGCCAGCGCCGGCTCTGCGGTCGCCAGCTGGCTGGATTCGAGCAACTGATACGGCACACCGGCGTCTTCCAGCACGGCAATATCTTTCGCTGCACTTTCGAACTGCTGTGCGGTACGGAAAAGCTGCAATGTGCCGCCCTGCCGGCCCTCGTACTGAATGCCGGTGTCGTCACGCAGCGCTTTCATGCAGTCACGGCTGTATTCCGCCAGACGAACCATGCGGCTCTTGTTAGTCTGATAATGGTCCATATTGCAGTTACGCAACATTTGCCACATCCATTTCAGCTGAAACTGCGTTCCGTCGAGACGGATCGCCAGAGGCGCATGCTTCTGGAACATCCATTTAACGGCTTTGACCGGAACACCCGGAGCCGCCCATGGCGCGGCATAGCCCGGTGAGATCTGTCCCGCATTGCCCGCGCTGGTTTCTTCTGCCGGGCCTGGCTGACGATCAATGACCGTCACCTGATGGCCCGCTTTAGCCAGATACCATGCACTGGCGACACCGACCACACCACTGCCTAAAATCACCACACGCATATCGACTCCACTCCGCGACAAAACAAAGCATAATATTCTGATGACAGGAAATTAACCTGACTAAGAAAAATCACCAACACAGCCACTCATAACCGTGAGGTCTTTCACATTTATTTATCGTTCATGACAGCATTTTTTTCAATAGCCACAAATAAATAACGATATTTCGCAACATTCTGGCCATCCGGGAAGAAATTTATGGCGATATGACAGCAATGACTTCATTGAAATCAGAAGATATCCGGTACTTCAGGCGGCGTTTTGTTTTAGTTTTTTATTCTTTTATATCGTTACATTTAAAGAACAAAACACCACAAACCATCGCAAGTGTGATATTCCCTCGTCCCGGACAGAAAATTGACGTTCCGGTTGAACGGGGATTTATAAACGAGGCAAAGCAGAAGCTGATCCGTAAGGCGCTGAGAGCAGGGAGAATAGTGCCCTTAATAAGCAAAATTCTGGCGGCGTCACCGGGACACCAGGTTTCAATATATCCCCCCGCGTTCAACATCGGTTAATTTTTGCCACCCAGTCCTGCGATATTGTCAGTTTAAAATGTGATGCACATCGCAACTGTTTAATTACTGACCTACACTTCGAGTGGATTCATATCCGCACTGTTCATTTCAGCCATAAGGAGTCGCCTGTGAATAACTCAAACTTTCTGAAGCTTAAAGATGGTACACAACTTTTTTATAAGGACTGGGGCAGCGGCCAGCCGGTGGTTTTCAGTCACGGCTGGCCCCTGTCATCTGATGCTTTTGAAGATCAAATGCTGTTTCTGGCGAATAGAGGTTATCGCGTTATCGCCCATGACCGCCGCGGCCACGGACGTTCTTCCCAGACCTGGGAGGGCAATAATATGGACCAGTACGGTGATGATATGGCCGAGCTGACAGCGCATCTGGACCTTAAGGATGCCATTCACGTCGGGCACTCCACCGGCGGTGGCGAGGTGGCCCGTTATATCGGCCGGCATGGCACTTCACGTGTGGCAAAAGCGGTGCTGATTGGCGCGGTGCCACCGATTATGATCAAAACTGAATTCAACCCGGTCGGTTTGCCGCTTTCTGTTTTCGACGGGATCCGTGAAGGCGTACGGAAAGACCGTTCACAGTTCTTCCTCGATTTGCCTGATGCCTTTTATGGCTTTAACCGCCCGGGTGCGCAGGCATCCGAAGGCTTGCGTCAGAGCTTCTGGTTGCAGGGTATGCAGGGTTCAATCAAGGCACTTTATGATTGTGTCAAAGCGTTTTCTGAAACCGACCAGCGCGAAGATCTGAAAAAAATGACTATCCCGACGCTGGTGATTTACGGTGATGATGACCAGATTGTGCCACCGGCATCCTCCAGCGAAGCCGCGCTTAAATTGTTACCGAATGGTAAACGTAAAGTTTATCCGGGTGCCTCTCATGGTTTGTGCAGCACCCATAAAGATCAGATAAATCAAGATTTGTTAGAATTTATCCGCAGTTAATCCCCGCCGTTCGTTTTATTCTCTCCGGTTGTTCACCCAAAGCCTGACTGCCTGCGGCTTTGGGTTCTTCATGGCCCCCGATTGACAGTGTCCTGCCATAAGGATATAGATTTGTTGAGGAAGGGATTCAAGGTGTTTATCTAACGACACACTCAGATTGAGCTACGATTATCAATGGACGTACGAAATCTTAAGAAAAGGTTGTGAATCAAACACTCTGTAACGTCCATAACTGAATGAGGGTGCGGCTTATGACGACAGTGACCCATGAGCAAAAAACTGCGGACAAACGTCTTAGCGATGGACCGGACTGGACGTTTGAGTTATTGCAAACCTATCTTGAAGAGATTGACCGGGTGGCAAAGTCCTACCGGCTGGAAACTTATCCGCATCAAATCGAGATCATTACCTCCGAACAAATGATGGATGCCTATTCCAGTATTGGCATGCCGATCAATTACACACACTGGTCGTTCGGGAAGAAATTCATCGAAACCGAACAATTGTACAAACACGGGCAGCAAGGTCTGGCGTACGAAATCGTCATTAACTCCAATCCCTGTATCGCCTATCTGATGGAAGAAAATACCATCACCATGCAGGCGCTGGTGATGGCGCACGCCTGCTACGGGCATAATTCTTTCTTCAAAAATAACTATCTGTTTAAAAGCTGGACCGACGCCAGTTCCATCGTCGATTACCTGCTGTTCGCCAAACGTTATATCAGCGAATGCGAAGAGCGTTACGGGGTCGATGAAGTCGAGAAACTGCTGGACTCCTGCCATGCGCTGATGAATTACGGGGTTGACCGCTATAAGCGTCCGCAAAAAATATCGCTGCAGGAGGAACTGGCACGGCAAAAAAGCCGCGAGGAATACCTGCAAAGCCAGGTGAATTCCCTGTGGAAAACATTGCCGCGCAAAGACAGCGTAGACACACCAGAACAGGCACGCCGTTTCCCGCCGGAACCGCAGGAAAATCTGCTGTATTTTATGGAAAAAAATGCCCCTCTGCTGGAATCCTGGCAGCGGGAAATTTTGCGTATTGTGCGTAAAATCAGCCAGTATTTTTACCCGCAGAAGCAAACACAGGTCATGAACGAAGGCTGGGCGACGTTCTGGCATTACACCATCCTGAATCATCTGTATGACGAAGGAAAAGTCTCCGACCGTTTCATCCTGGAGTTTCTGCACAGTCACACGAATGTGGTGTATCAGCCGCCTTATAACAGCCCGTATTACAGTGGCATCAACCCGTATGCTCTGGGTTTTGCGATGATGCAGGACATCAAGCGTATCTGTCAGGAGCCGACGGAGGAAGACCGCTACTGGTTCCCGGATATCGCCGGGTCAGACTGGCTCGACACGCTGCATTTTGCGATGCGTGACTTTAAGGACGAAAGCTTCATCAGCCAGTTTCTTTCACCGAAAGTGATGCGTGATTTCCGTTTGTTTACGGTGCTCGATGATGATCACAATAACTACCTGGAAATCGCCGCCATCCATAATGAGGAAGGTTATCGTGCAATCCGTCAGGAATTATCGGCGCAATACAATCTGAGCAATCACGAACCGAATATTCAGGTCTGGAATGTGGATTTGCGCGGAGACCGTTCGCTGACCTTGCGCTATATTCCTCAGGATCGCGCGCCGCTTGATAAGAGCCGTCGTGAAGTCATGAAACACGTCCACCGTCTGTGGGGCTTCGATGTCTTCATCGAGCAACTCAATGAAGATGGCAGCGTTGAACTGCTGGAGCGCTGCCCGCCACGTCCGACGCCGCTGTAACTGAATAGACTTCTGGCATTAAAAAAGGGCGCTGAGCGCCCTTTCTGATATTTGTCTATCTCACTCTTAACGATGCTTTTGCTCAGTCAGATCACCCGGCATCGCGCCCTGCATGCTGTGCCAGATTTCACCACTCTGACGTCCATAATTGCGCACACAATCCACAATTTGTTCGTAGCTTTTTTCGTGGCAAATTTCTGACAGTTTTTTATAAAAGCTGATGGCTAATTTGCGCGCTTCAGGGTTGGAGAAGTAATAGCGTCCGACGCGGGTATAAAGACCCCGCAGCCCGTTGATGATAAGACCATAAATCGGGTTACCGGAAGCAAATGCCAGACCACGGAAAATACCGTAATCAAGCGCCGTAAACGCTTCGGCATGATCTTCCACCTCTGTAGCCTTAGCGAGAACCTGCTGGGTTTCCTCCGGGTTGGTACGCATCGCTTTACGGATAAAAATCGTCGCGATGTTAGTACGCACGGACAGAAGATTATCAATCAGTTGCGGTACGCTGTCGTGATCCAGACGCGCCAGCGTTTCAAGAATATTCAGGCCGGATGTTTCCCAGAAATTATTCACTTTCGTCGGCTTGCCATGCTGGATAGTTAACCAACCGTCTCGGGCAAGCCGCTGTAACACTTCACGCAATGTGGTTCGGGTCACGCCAATGAGTTCTGAAAGCTCTCTCTCAGCAGGCAAAATGGAGCCCGGAGGGAAGCGGCTGTTCCAGATACTTTCGATGATATACTCTTCGGCAAAACCGGCAGGACTTTGTGCCTTAATAACCATGTGTTTGTCGTTCCGTGTGGGGCTTTTATTAGGGATATAGTTCTGCTCATCATACCAGATGAAAATGCCCTGTTATAGCGTCCGCAGGGAACTAATGCTGAAACTGTGGAAGGGCTTACAGAATTTCACCTTTTTCAAGCGTTTATTACCTTGTCCCTGGCATTGGAAAAATCCAGTCAGACGATTAAACTTACTTATCTTTTTGACATATTGACAAGCTATATAAAGGATCTTTAGGGAATATGGAAACAACCTACAGTCGTGCATTTATAAAGAATTTTCTCGGTCAGTCGCCAGCCTGGTACAAAATAGCAATTCTGGCTTTTCTGATCATTAACCCGCTGATTTTCTTCCTGGTCAGTCCTTTTATCGCGGGCTGGTTGCTGGTCGTCGAGTTCATTTTAACATTAGGCATGGCGCTTAAATGCTACCCGCTGCAGCCGGGTGGATTGCTCGCCATCGAAGCCGTGATGATCGGCATGACCAGCGCAGAGCGCATCCGCGAAGAAGTCTCTGCTAATCTGGAAGTCATCTTGTTGCTGATTTTCATGGTTGCTGGCATCTATTTCATGAAGCAGCTGCTGTTAACCGTGTTCACCAAACTGTTATTGAATCTGCGCAACAAAATCGCCCTTTCACTGGCTTTCTGTTTTGCTGCGGCATTTCTCTCCGCATTCCTGGACGCATTGACCGTGATTGCCGTGGTGATCAGCGTTTCAGCGGGCTTTTATTCGATTTATCACAACGTCGCTTCAAATCAGAACGAAAATGCTGAGATCACCGATGACAGCTCGTTTACGGGTAATCAGCAGCACCAGGCGGTACTTGAACAATTCCGCGCATTTTTACGCAGCCTGATGATGCACGCCGGTGTCGGTACGGCACTCGGCGGCGTGATGACGATGGTTGGCGAACCGCAAAACCTGATCATCGCGAAAAGTGCAGGCTGGCAATTCACTGATTTCCTGATCCGCATGTCGCCCGTCAGCGTGCCCGTTTTTATCTGCGGATTAATCGTATGTGCCCTGGTAGAACGCTTCCGCTGGTTTGGCTACGGTGCGCAACTGCCACACCCGGTGTATGAAGTACTTAAAAAGTTTGATCAAAAGAACAGCGAGAACAGCACCCGGCAGGAACGTATTAAACTGGCCATACAGGCGCTGATTGGCGTGTGGCTGATTGTTGCGCTGGCATTCCATCTGGCTGAAGTTGGCCTGATTGGCCTTACGGTGATTATCTTTGCAACCGCATTATGCGGCGTCACGGATGAACATGCGATCGGCAAGGCATTCCAGGATTCACTGCCGTTTACCGCCCTGCTGACGGTGTTTTTTGCCATTGTCGCCGTGATCGTAGAACAACATCTGTTCAGCCCTATCATTCACTTTGTGCTTCAGGCTGCGCCATCGAGCCAGCTTTCGCTATTTTACCTGTTCAACGGATTGCTTTCCTCGGTGTCAGATAACGTTTTCGTCGGTACGGTTTACATCAACGAAGCAAAATCGGCGCTGGAAAATGGCATCATCGATCTGAAACAATTTGAGATGCTGGCGGTGGCGATTAATACCGGTACTAACCTGCCTTCCGTGGCGACACCAAATGGTCAGGCGGCATTCCTGTTCCTGCTGACTTCTGCCCTCGCACCGCTGATCCGGCTTTCTTATGGAAGAATGGTCTGGATGGCATTGCCATACACCGTCGTCATGACGCTGGTTGGCCTGTTGTGTGTTCAGTATCTGCTGCCCGATATGACGCAGTGGTTTAACGACATGGGATGGCTGAGTTTGCCCCCGGTAACGCAAATCATGACGGTGCATTGATCGGGGTAAGCGTGAGTCAGTAATTTCCTCTAAACGGCTTCACTCAGAAAATTACAGAATTTAAAGTCGAATTGTCCGATTTATATTAATTATTTACCGAATATTTAATCGGACAGGCTGGCAGCGGCAAGCAATTGGTTTACACTGCGTGTCAGTAGCTCACTGCAGGGAAAAATTTTCTATGTTGCAATATCTTAACCGCTGTTCACAAGGCCGCGGTGCATGGCTTCTGATGGCTCTGACTGCACTGGCACTTGAGCTGGTTGCACTGTATTTCCAACACGTGATGTTACTTAAGCCCTGTGTCATGTGTATTTATGAACGTTGTGCCCTGATGGGGATTCTGCTGGCTGGCCTCGTCGGTGCTATCGCGCCTTCTACGTGGTTGCGTTATGCCGGGATCCTTATCTGGATCTACAGCGCTTACGAAGGTATCCGCCTGTCATGGGAACACACCATGATTCAGCTGCACCCTTCTCCGTTCGCCACCTGTGATTTTGCCGCGCGTTTCCCAACATGGTTACCACTGGACAAGTGGTTCCCGTGGATGTTTATCGCCAGCGGTGATTGTGCAGAAAAACAGTGGGAATTCCTGTCACTGGGCATGCCCCAGTGGCTGGTTGTGATTTTCAGCGTGTTCATGGTAATTGCTGTTCTGGTGCTGCTGGCTCAGTTCGTCAAACCCAAACGCCGCGATTTATTTGGTCGTTAATTAAACTATCGTTGAAACAAAAAAGCGCCTATCATGGCGCTTTTTTTATGTCTGTGGAGGAGAAGATGTTATCCCTAACAGACGTGATGTATTATCTGCAGCGCCCGATCAACACGGGCTTTCTGCCTCTGTGAGTTTTATTACCATTATTGGAACGTGCAATGAAAAATCTTCCCGTCTGGGCCATTTGGGTCATTTGTGTTGGAGCCTGCGTCGCCTTCTGGATCGTCGCTGGTTTCGTGTTATACGGCCTGTTTAAATAAACTTTAAACATCAGGGAAGAAGGCAGCAGTGGCATTTAAGGGAAATGGAATGACAAGGTATTAACGCGGGGGCAATGGCGGAGTCCCATTAATCCCGACGTTGGTTTTGATCAGAGGTCACATTTTCTCCTTCCCGGCACGCTGCGCTGCATAAAAAGAAACCTACCTTTGTAAATTTCTCAATGCATTCTATGCTACGAGGGCTAAAAGATTTATCAGAGGAAAAAACATGTTCATTAAGGGATTTTCAAAAGGCTTTTTCATTGCGATTCTTCTTATCGTAACTTTGGCTTTTTTTGATGTATTAAGGCCTTACTATTCTTCCGTACTATGGGCAATTATTCTTGCTGTCATCTTCAATCCGCTAAAAAACCGGCTTAAACAGGTTGTCGGCGATCGTAACGGTATCGTCTCTCTGCTGACCGTTTTGATTATTTGTCTGATTGTCTTCACACCGCTGGCGATTATAACCTCGTCGCTGGCGCTTGAATTCAATACGGTTTACACCAAACTGCAGGGAAATCAGACACAGTTACCCGTGATCCTGGCGGATTTTATCCACCATTTACCACGGTGGGCACGACACTTCCTGTCGGATAACGATCTCGACAGCACGGCGGAGATCCAGAAAAAACTTTCTGATGCAGCACTTCAGGGCAGCCAGTATCTTGCCGGGAGTGTTTTCGTGATAGGTAAGAGCACGTTCGGCTTTGTCGTAGGTTTCGGCATCATGCTGTATATCTTGTTCTTCCTGATCAAAGATGGCGCTTATCTGGTCAATATGACTCTCGCCACGCTGCCGCTGTCACGCTATGTGAAGCATCACCTGTTTATGAAGTTTGCAGCAGTTTCGCGCGCGACAGTAAAAGGGACCGTTGTGGTGGCGATTGTACAGGGTGCGCTGGGCGGTGTTGCATTTTACATCGCCGGTCTGGACGGAAGTCTGCTTTGGGGCGCGCTGATGGCGTTCCTGTCGATCATTCCGGCAGTGGGATCGGCCATTATCTGGGTACCCGCAGCGATTTATTTCTTCGCGTCCGGCATGCTTTGGCAGGGGATCTTTATTGTGGTCTTCTTCGTTGTGGTGATTGGCATTGTGGATAACGTCTTACGCCCGTTACTGGTCGGTAAAGACACTAAAATGCCGGATTACCTTATCCTGATCACCACCCTGGGTGGCATGGAAGTGTATGGCATCAATGGCTTCGTGATTGGTCCGCTGATTGCAGCATTATTCATCGCCTGCTGGAACATTCTTTCCGGCAGAGATCATCAGAATAATACCGATGAGATTGATGAAGATTTTATCGAAGAAGGGAAAAAGCGTCCTGATGCCTGATGTTCTCAGCGGCTTCGACAATCCGCTGAGTTTTACCAAATATGATTATGAAGTTTTCATAACCTGGCGTAGAAATAAGAAGCAACAAATACTCTTTGTCTGAAGGGGCAATGAATGAAAAATATCATCTTAAGTATGGTCGCAAAGATCTCCAGGATGGAAGCTGATTCCAAGCAACTTACCGCTCAGGTTGAGGCTCAGTCCCTTTTGCTGAGTGCAGTATTTTTAACGCTTGGTAAAAATGGCGGCCCCCAGGAAACTATCGAAAGCGTCAATAAAGCCATCAATTCAGTGCTCGATTCTGCTGATGAGATGCTTAAATCAGACGCGACGATTTTATTCGAACAATTCCAGGCACTTATTGAACTAACCCGGCTGATTGATAAAGCCGATCCGGAGCTGGATGCTGAAGCACTGAGTGCCATGAACGGTGTCACACCCGACTCCGGGATCTAGTGTAAAAGCATCGGTAATAAAAAAGCCCCGGCCATAAATTGCCGGGGCTTTTTGCTTTCTGATGACGGACAAAATCAGCTTATTTCGCCCAGCTTGGCTTGTTCAGGATGTGATCCTGCCAGTCTTCCACGTCATCTTCACGCACAGCGATGTAGCGTACGGAAATCTGTGCCGTGTGCATGGCTGATTTTGATGCTTTGTTCAGCAGCGGATGCCACGGGAGCAACGGGCGTCCTTCACCGATCAGACGATAGGCGCAGGTTGGCGGCAGCCAGTCGAAGGTTGTCAGATTTTCGCGGGTCAGTTTGATGCAATCTTCTTCCAGCGTGAAACGACGTTCGTAGTTGCGACACTGGCACGATTTGATGTTGAGCTGATTACAGGCAACGTTGGTGAAGTAGATTTCATCGGTGTCTTCATCGATCAGCTTATGCAAGCAGCATTGTCCGCAGCCATCGCACAATGCTTCCCATTCTTCGTCGGTCATTTCAGACAGCGTTTTTTGCTGCCAAAAAGCGGGTTCAGTCATGATGTGCATCCGGTATAGAGAAAATGAGGGTGCTTATATAGACGCTTTAGCCTGCAGATGCAAGTAAAGCCGCCGGAAAACAGCTCCGGTGGAGAGGAGAAACACCGTCAGATCACGCGTGAGTTAACCTGTTTACCATTAAGTGTAGCCACAATTTCGTCACCCGCTTTTAACGGGCCGATGCCATGTGGCGTACCGGTCAGAATGATGTCACCCGCACGCAGCGTAAAGAAGCGGCTCATATAGGCAATCAGCGGCAGAAGCGGTGTCAGCATATCGCGGGTATTCCCGGCCTGACGGACTTCTCCGTTGATCTCTAACCGGAGTTCAGCCTGTTGTGCATCACCAAATTCGCTCACCGGAATAAATCCGCTCATCGGACAGGAACCGTCAAACCCTTTGGCTTTTTCCCAGGGTTGTCCGGCTTGTTTGAACGCCGTCTGCAAATCCCGCAGCGTCAGATCAAGCGCCAGCCCGTAACCGGCGATAGCATTGGCGACACGATCTTCCGTCGCCTGCTTCAACGGTGTGCCGATAAGCACTGCCAGCTCGATTTCATGATGTACCGAACCCAGATCCTTCGGAATGGCAATGGGCTGACGAAAATCGCATAAGGCGGTTTCCGGCTTGATAAATAGCACCGGTTCCGCCGCTTTCTTCCCGCCCATCTCTTTAATATGATCGGCATAGTTACTGCCGACACACACTACTTTGTTGACCGGGAAATCCAGTAACGCGCCATGCCAGTCTCTGTGTTGGTACATACAGCCCCTCCTTGAGGTTAGGAATTTCAGCCGCTGAACGGGTTATGCGGTGCCGGCGCTAACGGTGCAGCAGGTGCCGGAGCGGAATCGCCGGAAATCACCGGCACCTGAGCGCCCGTAATAGCATCGGCCATCATGCCGATACTCAGGGCGAAATAGGTTGAACGGTTCCAGCGCATGATCGTGCGGAAGTTATCGTAAACCAGGAATGCGCGCCCCTGCGTATCATCCGGTGTGATAATCCATGCACGGGTGGCTGTCGAGGACAGCGGGCTGCCGTCAACCTGCGTTACACCGCGCTGCTGCCAGTAACTGGCAGGATGCATCTGGTTGTTTTTCAGCCCCGCCAGAGCGCCATCAAAGTTAGCCGGTAATTTCACTTCCTGACCCCAGCCCTGATCGCCCTTCCAACCTTCTTTTGCTAAATAATTGGCTGTAGAGGCAAAAACATCATCGGTGTTTTTCCAGATGTCTATTTTGCCATCGCCGTTACCGTCAGCACCGTAGGTCAGATAAGAACTTGGCATAAACTGCGACTGTCCCATCGCACCTGCCCAGGAACCTTTCATCATATCGCTGGTGGCGTGTCCTGAATCGACAATTTTAAGCGCAGACATAAATTCTTTCGTGAAGAACGCTTCACGACGCCCTTCGAAAGCCAGTGTGGCCAGCGCGGAGAAGACATCTTCTTTACCCTGTATTTTCCCGAAGCTGCTTTCCATAGCCCATAACGCCACAATGTACTGCGGCTGAACGCCATAGCGGTCGCTGGCGCGGGTCAGCGCAGGCAAATTACGCTGAAACTGCTCCTGTCCCTGCTTAATTTTCCACTCAGGCAGAACGCGGGTCAGATAATCGTCGAGGGTAATTTTCTTTTCGAGCTGATTGCGATCTGAATTGATCACGCGGTCAACAAAATGAATGTTGGCGAAGGTGCTGTCTATTGTCTGCTGGCTGATCCCTTGTGTGCGGGCTTGTACTTTGAGTTGTTCGACATAAGCCGGAAATTCAGCAGGATCCCGCCCCTGTTCAGCCAGAGATGTTTTGCCTGAAGGCGCTGCCGGTGCGGCGGCAATTGGCGGGTTAGCCGTAGTGGACGGGGCGGGAGTTTGCTCTGATGTAGCTTTCTGTGCTGCACAACCGCTGAGGATGATCAGCGGTGTTAACACGGCCAGTGCCGACAATTTCATCAATTTCTTCCTTTTGACTTCTGCAAGTGATTCATCACTCTAAGCTTTGAGCACGACAACCCTGAATGCAAGTCATGCCGTCCGAAAGTTCGAGGATTGCCGTAACAAATGTCAGGAATACGTTATTTACTGGCGTCGTTAAGATGAATATTCAATAAACTTTCTGCTGGCGGCGGAACTTGCAGATAATAACCCTGTTCTTCCAGCGACTGACGCACGTTAGCAATATCCGCCGTGGCCAGTTTTTCACGGTTCGCCAGGTTTAACATCATTGAAAATTGTGGCACGCCAAAACCTTTCAGTAATTCTTCAGGTACACGGGAAAAATCGTCTTTTTTTTCGACATACAGATAAGTCTGGTCGCGTTTAGTACTTCTATAGATCACACAAAGCATTTTTTTAACTCTATTTTATTGAAACGGTGGCTTGCCTAGATATAACTGTAACTATAACATGCTTATCGTACATCGGAATATCGCCCCCCGAGTGGTATTCCGGGGATTTAGAGTTGCTGAGACTGAGTCAGGATAGATGTCACAATCGCCAATAGAACTAAAAGGCAGCAGTTTTACCTTATCGGTTGTTCATTTACATAGTTCACAACCTGAGGTTATTTATCAGGCATTACAGGAAAAAGTGGAGCAAGCGCCTGCTTTTTTGAAAAATGCCCCTGTTGTTATCAACGTTGCCTCGCTGAACGGTGAAGCAAACTGGAAAGACATTCAACAGGCTGTCGCTTCTGCAGGCTTTCGCATTGTTGGCATCAGTGGTTGCAAAGATGAAGCGCAAAAACGCGCACTTTCCCGCACCGGCTTACCGCTGCTGAGTGAAGGCCGTGCACAGCGTATCGCCTCAGAACCACCGGCTCCTGTTGTGCCCGACAATGCCCCGGCTAAAACCCGCATTGTCAGTACCCCGGTCAGATCCGGCCAACAAATTTATGCCCGTAACAGCGACCTCATCATAACCAACAGTGTCAGCGCAGGTGCGGAGCTGATTGCCGATGGCAATATCCATATCTACGGCATGATGAGAGGCAGAGCGCTGGCTGGCGCCGCAGGCGATGCAAATTGTCAGATCTTTTGCACGCAGCTAGGCGCTGAACTCGTCTCTATCGCAGGGCAATACTGGCTGAGTGATCAAATCCCGGCCGATTATCTCGGTCAGGCTGCACGCCTTAGCCTGTTAAATAATGTGTTAACCATACAACCTTTAAACTAAGCCCTTTTGACAAGGAATCCATTCATGGCACGCATCATAGTTGTTACATCGGGTAAAGGGGGCGTTGGCAAGACCACTTCAAGCGCGGCCATTGCTACCGGTTTAGCTCAAAAAGGCAAAAAGACTGTTGTTATCGATTTTGATATCGGTCTGCGTAATCTCGACCTGATTATGGGCTGTGAGCGCCGGGTGGTTTATGATTTCGTTAACGTGATCCAGGGTGATGCCACGCTGAATCAGGCGCTTATCAAAGATAAACGCACCGAAAACCTGTTCATTCTTCCGGCTTCGCAAACCCGCGACAAAGACGCACTGACCCGCGAAGGCGTAGAGAAAATCCTCAACGATTTAGCCGAAATGGAATTTGACTTCGTCGTGTGTGATTCTCCGGCGGGCATCGAAACCGGCGCACTGATGGCGTTGTATTTCGCCGATGAAGCCGTGATTACTACTAACCCTGAAGTCTCGTCCGTTCGTGACTCCGACCGCATTCTGGGCATTTTGTCTTCAAAATCCCGTCGTGCGGAACAAGGCTTAGAGCCTATCAAAGAACATCTGCTTCTTACCCGTTACAACCCGGGCCGTGTCAGCCGTGGCGACATGCTGAGCATGGAAGATGTGCTGGAAATCTTGCGTATTCCTCTGATCGGCGTTATTCCGGAAGATCAGTCTGTACTGCGTGCGTCCAACCAGGGCGAGCCGGTCATTCTGGATCAGGAATCTGATGCAGGGAAAGCGTATGACGATACTGTCAGCCGTCTGCTTGGGGAAGAACGCGCATTCCGTTTCATTGAGGAAGAGAAGAAGAGTTTCCTGAAACGCCTTTTTGGGGGATAAACCATGGCATTGTTAGATTTCTTTCTGTCCCGCAAAAAATCGACAGCCAATATAGCCAAGGAACGGCTACAGATCATCGTAGCCGAACGGCGTCGAGGGGATAGTGAACCATCATATCTGCCTGAACTGAAACGAGACATTCTGGCGGTCATCTGTAAGTACATTAAGATTGACCCCGAAATGCTGCAGGTTCAGTTCGAGCAAAAAGGTGACGATATTTCCGTACTGGAACTTAACGTCACCCTGCCTGAATCAGAAGAAGCGCCTAAATGACAGCAGCTTGTTTGCAGGTGTTTTTTTCAGTATAGCGCCCCCTGTTACCGCAGGGGGCTACTGCCCTTTATCTCGATCCCTTCTGTTATTGTCTCTGCGCCGCAAATAATCACTGTATATATATCCATGTAAGAAGCTCATTTCCCCTCTGTTTGTTTTTATTATTGATAAATTTGATTAAGACTCATCTTATTCAGGCTGGAATTTACTCTCTCTACACTGCCTAATACGCATTTTTTATGCTTAAGCGTTATCGGGATAATATAAAATTAAAAGAGCGGGACATATGCCCGCTCTTTTTTTAACGCTTACCCACTTTCTTTCATAAAAGAAGGATCAGTAATTACTCAAAATTTCTTTCAGTCTTTCGGCTAACAACTTCCCCCGCCAGCCACTGATTAATTCCGGCTGTGATTCTTTATCTTTTAACTTCCAGTGATAGGTCAGTAACTGATTAATCTGGCGACGTGAAGCCAGCATTTCCACGCTCAGTTTGCTTTCCTCACTGACAGTCTGAATGAGTGCTTTAATATCCTTAAACACTTTGCGGTAACCCGGCTGGTCAATCAGGTTCAGAACCGGTGCGGGGAGTTCAGTTTCCTCCAGTGCATGAGATTCTTCCACCAGCGCCAGCAACGTACGTCCGTGATAGCGAATTTCCGGACCACTCAGACCCAGCGCTTCCAGCTCCCCCAGCGACGTTGGCTGATAGCGCGCCACCTGCCAGAGGTTTTCCTCACGTACGACAAAATTAACGGCCAGATCACGCTGGCGGGCCTGGTTAAGGCGCCACGCGGCTAACAATTTCAGGCAACCCAGCTGACGCGGACGCAACTGAAAAGCGTTACTGATTTCCAGATAAGCCAGTTCCGGTTGCAGCACCTCTTTACGACGCCGGCACAGGGCAAGGCATTCATCCAGTGCAGCGTCCATCCACCCTGCTTCCCGGGTTTCGCGCATCAATTGATCGGCCAGCGGCAGCAAATACCACACATCTGCAGCGGCATAGACGCACTGTTTTTCGCTCAGCGGACGGGCGATCCAGTCGGTGCGCGATTCACTTTTATCCAGCTCGACGCCGGTGGTTTCCGCCACCAGACGCGCAAAACCACAGGATAATGGGCGCCCGCTGAAGGCGGCGAGGATCTGCGTGTCAATCAGCGGCGAAGGCATCACCCCGAAGGCATTCAGAAACACTTCAAGGTCTTCACTGCCTGCGTGAAGGAATTTGATAACATCAGGGTTAACCAGCAAATCGATGAAAGGTTGCCAGGCGGTGATCGGCAAAGGGTCAATCAGCGTCAGACGTTCGCCATCAAATAGCTGGATGAGCCCCAGTTGCGGGTAGTAAGTGCGGGTGCGGACAAATTCGGTATCCAGCGCAATTTTACTGTGCGCTTTTGCCTGAAGACAAACTTGCTCAAGCGCGTCATTGGTGGTGATCAACTGATAATTCAAAACGTCATTCTCTTAATCATTACTGCGTTATAACGTGACAACGCCGGACAGCGCCGGCGTTATGAATCTGACTCTTTCTGACTGAACAGGCAATCTGCTATGCCGCATCCTGCTTCGGACGGGCTTTAGGTTTCACCTGCTCGTCACGAAGTTCCCTTCTGAGGATTTTACCGACATTTGACTTCGGCAACTCATCGCGGAACTCAACAATCTTCGGTACTTTGTAACCGGTTAATAACCGGCGGCAATGTGCGAGTAGCTCTTCGCTGGTCAGTGAGGCGTCTTTCTTCACCACGCAAATTTTGACGATTTCACCCGACGACTCATCCGGCACACCAATGGCGGCAACTTCGAGTACCTTGTCATGTTGTGAAACCACCTCTTCAATTTCGTTAGGGTAAACATTGAAACCGGAAACCAGAATCATGTCTTTTTTACGATCGACAATCCGTAAGAAGCCCTGCTCATCCACTGTAACGATATCGCCCGTCGATAACCAGCCATCTTTTAGCACCTCGTCGGTGGCGGCAGGGCGTTGCCAGTAACCCAGCATAACCTGTGGACCTTTGACCCACAGCTCTCCAGGCTGGCCCGGTGCAACATCCTGTCCGTTATCATCCACAAGACGGACTTCCGTGGACGGGACCGGCAGGCCGATACTGCCACTGTAATGTTTCAGATCATACGGATTGCCCGCCACCAGGGGTGAACATTCTGTCAGCCCGTAACCTTCCAGCAGATGTTTACCGGTCAGCTTTTCCCACTTCTCAGCCACTGATTTCTGAACCGACATTCCGCCGCCGACCGAAAGACGCAGCGAGGAGAAATCAAGCTCACGGAAATCTTCATTATTGAGCAACGCGTTGAACAACGTATTTACACCGCTGATGGCGGTGAACGGATATTTACCGAGCTCTTTGACCATCCCCGCGACATCGCGCGGGTTGGTGATAAGCAGGCTCTTACCCCCCAGTTCAAGAAACAGCAGACAATTCACTGTCAGGGCGAAAATGTGGTACAGCGGGAGCGCGGTCACTACCAGCTCATGCCCCGGCTGTAATAATGGCGCATAGGCTGCTTTCGCCTGCTCCAGATTCGCCTGCATGTTACGGTGAGTCAGCATCGCCCCTTTCGCCACCCCTGTGGTTCCACCGGTATATTGCAGGAACGCCAGATCATCATTAATGATTTCAGGTTTGATGTATTGCAGACGACGCCCGCGCTGTAAGGCGGTGCGGAAGGAAATCGCGTTCGGCAAGTGGTATTTCGGCACCAGCCGTTTGATATATTTCACCACAAAGTTAACCAGGGTACCCTTCGCCGCAGAAAGCTGATCGCCCATCCGGGTGAGGATCACATGCTTAATCTGGGTTTTGTACACCACTTTTTCCAGGGTATGGGCGAAGTTGGAAACAATCACAATGGCACTGGCACCGCTGTCGTTAAGCTGATGCTCAAGTTCGCGCGGCGTATACAGCGGATTGACGTTGACCACCACCATACCGGCGCGCAATACACCAAACAGGGCAATCGGATATTGCAGCAAATTAGGCATCATCAGGGCAACGCGATCGCCCTTTCTGAGTCCCAGTTCATTTTGTAAATAGGCGGCGAAAGCACGGCTGCGCTCTTCGAGCTTGCGGTAAGTCATCACCTCGCCCATGTTGATAAATGCCGCGTTGTCTGCGTAACGCAGTGTGGCATTTTCAAACATCTCGACCAGCGAACTGTAGCGGTCTGGATCGATGTTCTCAGGAACATCTGCCGGATATCGTTTTAGCCAAACCTTTTCCAAGGTATCACTCCTGAAATCATGTTCTGTTGCCGTCTCTATTCGACGAGTTTTATCACGTCTTTAACAATATTTTAACTCAGCTTACCAGTTGCGTTTCAAACAATGTCGAGGTTGAGAGGCGGGTCACTTTTTCTGCGCCCTGACTTTGCCAAACCGTCCATGGCGAAAAATAAAAAGGCGGCAATTAAGCCGCCTTAACAACGATCTTTTCTTCATGTCATTTCTTTGGCAGCAGCACAACCCCATGTGCCGCTGCCGGTTTTACTGCCGCCGGGCGTGGTGCGCCACGAGCAGGCGGTGCGCCGTGCGGCGGAGGCGGTCTACTCGGTGACGACGTTTTCGACCCGTGCCGGTGCAGCGTTATACCAGCCTGGCCCCCAGCCGGGACCAAACCCTCGCCCCCAGGAATCATAAGGTCCACCAAAACCATAGCCCCACGGACCGATAGGTTGCGGAGGCATAACGACTTGTTGCTGTATCCGCCAGCGTTTGTAGCTGTTGACATTAACGGTGACGAAATCATAAGACGTCTGGCCGATGGTGCCTTTTTCCACACCGGTAATAGGCCCGACGACGGTCACCAGTTGATTACGGTAATCCACCGGATCCACAAAGCCGTTAATGTAGGCCATGATACGCCCGCGCGATGCCGCCCCTAAAATCGGACGAGCACCGTCATCCAGCGGAACGGTGGCGATTTCCAGACGCGTCCTGTTTTGCAGGTTGGTCACAGAGATTACTTTTCCGCCAAAACGCGACTCCTGGCCGACATACAAACCAGGCGCACCTTGTACGGCCTGTAAATTCATTTGCGGCGTAGCCGTCGTACCCCGAATCTCATCGGGTACCGTGACACAACCGGATAATACCAGCACACTGAGCGCCACGGCACTCAGCGCCATTTTCTTACCCGCAATACCTGATAACTGCTGAACAACAGACCACTTACGCATTACGATGACTCCTGTGCAAACTCTTCATTTTGACCGTCTTTTGATGCACAAGTTGCCATCGTTTATCGGCCCGGCAGCTTTTTCCACGTAACTTCATTACGCAGGTAAGTCGGTTCAGCGTCTTGCGGATTAACGCGAACACCGTTTTCCCAGAGCCGGAGCGCCAGCGGCAGCATGTCTTCCGCCTGTGGCAGTAACATTTTGCCATCAAATAATTCCACCACCGGCGATTCACCCAGTAAATCTGGGTAAGCTTCCCAGCCGGTGCCTACTGTGGCAAAACGCCCGGTTAACTCACCTGCACGCGCCAGAAGCTGTTCAGGTTTGATGACCTTTTCGGTATTCTCGCCGTGCCAGACACCTTGTACATCACGGGTAAATTCCCCCCAGTACACTTCGCCCATACGTGCATCAATGGCGGCAAGCACACGATCAGCGCCGGTCTGGCGATAAGCACCCTGTGCCATCGTTTGCAACGTTGAGACAGGTAACAAAGGCAGTTCCGCGCCAAGCGATAAGCCCTGGGCAATACCAATACCGATGCGCACGCCGGTGAAACTGCCCGGGCCTCGGCCGAAAGCCAGTGCGTCGAGTTGTTTCAGGGAAAGTCCCGCTTCGGCGAGAATTTGCTGCACCAGCGGCAAAATACGCTGCGTATGTTCGCGGGCGCAGAGTTCGAAATGAGCGAGCGTTTCGCCCTGATTGTAAAGCGCAACCGAACAGGCTTCTGTCGCCGTATCAATTGCTAAAATTCGCGTGGACATGCCAGACCTCAGGCGGGGAGATTAATAAGTTATACCCTAAATACTTCGAGTTGCAGGGAGACCACAAGCTCGTGAATTCCCGGGAACTTAGATAACTAAGTGACTGGGGTGAGCGAGCGCAGTCAACGCATCTGCAACGTGAAATATGACGGGTATAAGAGCCTTTTTCGGGGCGGCATCTTAGCATAAACAAAGGGCTAATTCTGCTCTTCGGCGTTCTGTAAAAAGCGAATCGCGTGTGTGAGATCACGGGTACGTGGTGTGGGCGGCAAACTGTTGAGGAAAACTTCGCCATAAGGGCGCATAACCAACCGGTTATCACAAATCACCATCACACCGCGGTCATCCGTATCACGGATCAAACGTCCGACGCCCTGCTTAAGGGTGATAACGGCATCCGGGAGTTGTACGTCATTAAACGGATCTCCGCCGCGCAGACGGCAATCTTCAATACGGGCTTTGAGCAACGGATCGTCAGGGGACGTGAACGGCAATTTGTCGATAATCACGCATGACAGCGTGTCCCCGCGCACGTCCACGCCTTCCCAGAAACTGCTGGTGGCAACCAGTAACGCATTACCGGCTTCGACAAATTGCGCCAGCAGCTGACCTTTACTGGTTTCGCCCTGCAATAAAACCGGCAGCGTCAGGCTGGCCCTGAATTCTTCTGCCAGCTCGCGCATCATTTTATGAGACGTGCACAGGAAGAAACAGCGGCCTTTGTTGGCTTCGATAAGCGGGCGCAGCATACGTGCCAGCTGTTTTGCACCGCCCTGCACATTCGATTCGGGCAAAAAGCGCGGAACACATAACAGAGCCTGTCTGGCGTAATCAAACGGGCTCGGCAGCAACAACGTTTCTGCCTCATCCAGACCCAGCCGTTCCGTAAAATGATGCAACTGGTCGTTCACCGACAACGTTGCAGAGGTGAAAATCCATGCCCCCGGTTTTTCTTTCATCATTTCGCTGAACTTGTCAGTCACCGACAACGGCGTCAGCGCCAGGACGAAATGACGTGAATTGCATTCGTACCAGTAGCTGTAACCGGGGATCGACACATCTTTCAGGCGCTTGAGACGGTTGCGGTAAAGCGTGGCGCGCTCGAAAGCGGCATCCAGCAGCGCAGAACGGCCGAGAGAGAGTTTGACCACGTCATAACAAAGTTCCAGCGCGTCATCAAGCAACAGTAAGGCGCGCTGAATGGCCGGCTGGCTAAGGACATCACGAAGATTGCCGCGAAATCCGGGCTCACCGAGCGCCAGACGGAAATCCATCGTGCTCTGGCTTAACCGGTCAGCGCTTTTCTGCAATTGCACAGAGTCACGGACCTCAGTCCGGTAAGCAATAGTGATGTCTTTCGCCATATCAAGCAGTTGGCGGCTGGTGACTTGCTGACCAAAATACTGGCTGGCAATATCTGGGATCTGATGGGCTTCGTCGAAAATCATCACGTCAGCTTCGGGGATCAGCTCGCCAAAGCCGCTCTCTTTCACCACCATGTCCGCCATAAACAGATGATGGTTTACCACCACCACATCGGCGTCCATCGCCTTACGGCGGGCTTTCACCACAAAACATTCTTTGTAAAGCGGGCAGTCACTACCCAGACAGTTATCGTTAGTACTGGTTACCAACGGCCAGACAAAGCTGTCTTCCGGCACCACGGTGCAGGTGCTGATATCACCCTCTTCCGTACTGCTTGACCAGTGACGCAGATGCGCCAGTTCACTGAGTGCCTGGCTGGCCAGATCGCCGCCGGAAAGCGATTGCTGCTCCAGCCGTTCCAGGCACAAATAGTTTGAGCGCCCTTTCAGCAGGGCCAGACGGCCTTTGAAGTTCAGCGCACTGGCAACTTTGGGCAAATCGCGGGAATAGAGCTGATCTTGTAAGTTTTTCGAACCGGTGGAAATAATGACTTTTTTGCCGGAACGCAATGCGGGTGCCAGATACGCATAGGTTTTACCGGTCCCGGTTCCGGCTTCCACCACCAGCCCTTGTTTACCGCTGATGGCTTTGCTGACAGCCTGCGCCATCAGGCGCTGAGGTTCACGGGGTTTAAAACCTTCAATTTTCTGCGCCAGTGCGCCGTCTGTTGCGAAATCGTCTGTCACTGCGTCTCTCTGCCTGTACGGATCAGCAGTGATTATGCCAATCCCCCGGCCCGACTACCACCGCCATCTGTCAATCCAACGTATTCATGCTTTGTGATACCCTTAGCGGCATCATAAAAAAGTCACTAACGGGAGCTATAAACATGACCATCGAGCGTATCCGCCCTGAGCCACGGATGTCCGACATCGTTATCCATAACAACACCATTTACTACACGGCGGTACCGGAAAATCTGGACGCGGATGCAAAAGATCAGACAGCGGAAACGCTGGCGATTATTGACGCCGCGCTGGCGGAAGCAGGCTCAGACAAGAGTAAAATTCTTGATGCCACCTTGTTTCTGGTCAATAAAGATGATTTCCCGGCAATGAATGAAGCCTGGGACGCATGGGTATCGCCGGGCAATGCACCGGTGCGCTGTACGGTGCAGGCCAACCTGATGAACCCGAAGTATAAAATTGAAATTAAAATCATTGCCGCACGCTAATTGCTGATCAGCAGATATAAAAAAACCTCCCGCAGGAGGTTTTCATTCTTCGTACGTCGCAGTTTTAGATCGTAGCACCAGCAACCGCTTCTTTTGCCAGTTCAGTGATACGTGCGTAATCACCACTTTCCAGCGCATCAGCTGGCACCAGCCATGAACCACCGATACACAACACACTTTTCAGCGCCAGGTAATCACGATAGTTCTTCGGTGAAATCCCGCCGGTCGGGCAGAAACGCACCTGCGGGAACGGACCGGCAATCGCCTGCAACGCTTTCACGCCGCCATTGGCTTCAGCCGGGAAGAATTTAAATTCACGCAGACCGGCATCCAGCCCCATCATCAGTTCGGATACGGTGCAGATCCCCGGAATTAAAGGAATAGAACCGGCATTGGCTGCTTTCAGCAGAGCATCAGTCAGGCCAGGGCTAATCGCAAACTGGGCACCCGCTTCGGTCACTTCAGCCAGTTGCTCAGGATTGAGCACAGTCCCGGCGCCAATGATAGCGTCCGGTACTTCTTTGGCAATGGCGCGGATCGCATCCATTGCGCATGGGGTACGCAACGTTACTTCCAGCACACGTACGCCGCCAGCGACCAATGCTTTGGCCAGCGGAACGGCATGCTCCAGTTTGTTGATAACAATCACAGGAACAACCGGCCCTGAGGTCAGAATTTGTTCCGCGCTTGTTTTCCAGTTTTTCATCTTTTTCTCCATTTATGCCCGCAGGCACCGTTGTGATTGATGGCGCGCCCCTGCCACAGGGACCGGCAGAGACTTTCTCCGCCAGTAACCGACCACACCCGATTGGACGATACTTCTCTCCCCGTCATATCTGAAGCCGCAGCGGCTGTGCGTGTTAACCCGAATCAAGGACGCATGTCAGCTCACCGGGTCTCACTTACTTGCCGCCTTGCGGCGACTTCATTTATCTGGGGGAGTCATGACTCCCTACATTATCCGTTACTCGAATTCGTTCCAGGAACGCCCGTCGCGGGTGATCATCGCCACAGAAGCGACGGGTCCCCAGGTCCCGGACTGATACGGTTTTGGTGCTTCGCTCTCTGCCGCCCATGCGTTCATGATGGAGTCAACCCACTTCCAGGCCTCTTCCACTTCATCACGACGCACAAACAACGCCTGGATCCCGCGCATGGTTTCCAGCAGCAGACGCTCGTAAGCATCGGCAATATGCTGTTCATTAAAGGTTTCAGTAAAGCTCAGATCCAGCTTGGTCGTTTGCAGACGATGCTTGTGTTCAAGACCTGGCACTTTGTTCAGCACTTCGATCTCAATACCTTCGTCCGGTTGCAGACGAATGGTCAGTTTGTTCTGCGGCAGTTGCTGGTAAGAATCACGGAACAGGTTCAGCGCAGGATTTTTGAAATACACCACGACCTCGGAACACTTGCTCGGCAGACGTTTACCGGTACGCAGATAGAACGGCACTCCAGCCCATTGCCAGTTGTCGATATCCACACGAATAGACACGAAGGTTTCGGTGCTGCTGGTTTTTTTCGCCCCTTCTTCTTCCAGATAACCGGGAACTTTTTTGCCCTGCACAAAGCCCGCGGTGTATTGTCCGCGCACCGTGTTTTCACGCACGTTTGACTGGTCGATACGACGCAGGGAACGCAGCACCTTGACTTTTTCATCACGAATACGGTCGGTACTCAGATCAGCCGGAGGCGACATGGCGATCATGGTCAGAATTTGCAACAGGTGGTTCTGGATCATGTCGCGCATCTGACCCGCGTCATCGAAGTAACCCCAGCGGCCTTCGATACCGACCTCTTCAGCGACCGTGATCTGCACATGATCGATCGTGCGGTTATCCCAGTTGCTGGCAAACAGATTGTTAGCAAAACGCAGCGCCAGAAGGTTCAGTACCGTTTCTTTACCCAGATAGTGGTCAATACGGTAAACCTGGGACTCAGCAAAGTATTCAGCCACCTGATCGTTGATGACCTGAGAAGACTCCAGAGAGTGTCCCAGTGGTTTTTCCATCACGACCCGCGCAGGCTCTTTGTTCAGTCCTGCTTCACCCAGGCCGCGGCAAATCGCACCAAAGTGACTTGGCGCAATCGCAAAGTAGTTAATGGTAGCGCGGTTTTGCTGGTCGAGCATTTTGCCCAACACTTTGAAATGCTTAACATCGTTGACATCAAGGTTACAGAAATCAAGACGGGCACTGAGTTTATCCCACAGTTCCGGATCAATTTTTTCTTTCATGAAGGTGGTCAGTGCTTCTTTAACCACTTCGGTATAGGCCGCTTTGTCCCATTCCGCACGTCCCACACCGATGATGCGGGTGTCGGGGTGAATGTGACCTGCTTTCTCTAACTGATACAGGGAAGGCAACAGCTTACGGCGCGCAAGATCGCCCTTTGCACCGAAAATTACCAGATCACACGCCTGGGCTGTCTGAGTTACCGCCATGTTCTTCTCCTCAATGCAGGAATACCTAACATATTTCTGGTTGCTGTGCGTGAGCTGCAACTCGAATTATCTCGGGTACATATTGTAATTTTATTTCAGCAACAATGTACTCTGATTGCCTGTGAGCCGTAAACCATGATCTGACAAGGGGATAACTCTGCGTAAAACCTTGTTTTTATCATAAGTATCTCAGCTGCTGTCAAAACCCACAACATTCTGTAATTTTATGACAAAACTGAACAGAATTTACCATACTGAAAGTTAGATCTCGGTCAAACTCTGACAAAAAAAGCGGTTTTTTCGTCTGACTGACGCTGCCAACGGCATTAAGCGCGTAGTATATTTTCATCAAATCACTACGATTTCCTCTTTTCAAAGAAATCGTTGAAACCTATGAGTGTCATGCTTATGAATACATTGGAAAAAATCCAGACCCACCTTGACATTCTGAGTAAGTCAGAACGCAAAGTCGCCGAAGTTATTCTGGCATCTCCGCACATTGCCATTCACTCCAGTATTGCCACTCTCGCCCGCATGGCGGACGTCAGTGAACCTACTGTAAACCGTTTTTGCCGTCGCCTCGACACAAAAGGGTTTCCAGATTTTAAATTACATCTGGCACAAAGTCTGGCAAACGGTACACCTTATGTGAACCGTAACGTGGATGAAAGCGACAGCGTCAGCGCTTACACCAGTAAAATTTTCGAATCAGCCATGGCCAGCCTCGATCAGGTGAAAAACACCCTCGATATTACAGCTATCAACCGCGCGGTCGATTTACTCACCCAGGCAAAAAAGATTTCCTTCTTCGGACTGGGTGCATCAGCCGCCGTGGCGCATGATGCCATGAACAAATTCTTCCGGTTTAACATTCCCGTGGTGTATTTCGATGACATTGTTATGCAGCGCATGAGTTGCATGAATTCCAGCGAAGGCGATGTGGTGGTGTTGATTTCCCACACGGGCCGCACTAAAAATCTGGTCGAGCTGGCGCAACTTGCCCGCGAAAATGACGCCACGGTCATTGCCATCACCTCCTTTAATACGCCACTCGCGCATGAGGCAACGCTGGCTCTGTTACTGGATGTTCCGGAAGATACCGACGTTTATATGCCGATGGTTTCGCGTATCGCACAACTGACGTTGATTGATGTGCTGGCTACCGGGTTTACGTTGCGCCGTGGGACAAAATTCAGAGATAACCTGAAGCGGGTCAAAGAAGCGTTGAAAGAATCGCGCTTTGATAAGGGGATAGTCGTCCCTAACCTGTCAGAATAAGCTCGCCCACGGGTCGGCACATCAAATCATTCACAGAACATATGAACACAGCACCATTGATTTAATAGGGAGTCTGGCGGGAAATCTACGCGCAAAGTGCGCAGGGTAAATGTCAGACATGAGGTCAGCGGGTCACACAGGTGAAACCCTTTTGTATTACAATTACACCTAAACCTAATGTGGGCTCGCTGTTTTTTGCATTACCATTTTTCATCAGTTAACGGAGTTAGGCATGTCCAGAAGGCTCAGAAGAACGAAGATCGTTACCACACTCGGCCCTGCAACTGACCGCGACAATAATCTAGAGAAGATCATTGCTGCTGGTGCAAATGTTGTGCGTATGAATTTCTCCCACGGAACCCCTGAAGATCACATCCTCCGCGCTAACAAAGTCCGTGAAATAGCCGCGCGTCTCGGCCGCCACGTCGCGATCCTTGGCGATCTGCAAGGCCCAAAAATCCGCGTATCAACCTTTAAGGAAGGTAAAGTTTTCCTCAATATCGGCGACAAATTCCTGCTTGATGCCAATATGAGTAAAGGTGAAGGCGATAAAGAAAAAGTAGGTATTGATTATAAAGGTCTGCCGGCCGATGTGGTGCCTGGTGACATTCTGTTACTTGATGACGGCCGTGTGCAGCTGAAAGTACTGGAAGTTCAGGGCATGAAAGTGTTCACCGAAGTTACCGTGGGCGGCCCGCTCTCTAATAATAAAGGCATCAACAAGCTGGGCGGTGGCCTTTCTGCCGAAGCCCTGACTGAGAAAGATAAAGCAGACATTATTACTGCGGCCAAAATGGACGTAGATTATCTGGCAGTTTCATTCCCACGCACTGGCGAAGATCTTAACTATGCGCGCCGTCTGGCCCGCGATGCAGGCTGTAATGCGCAGATTGTTTCTAAAGTTGAACGTGCTGAAGCGGTAGCGACAGATGAAGCAATGGATGACATCATTCTGGCTTCCGACGTTGTCATGGTGGCCCGTGGAGACCTGGGTGTCGAGATCGGTGACCCTGAGCTGGTCGGTATCCAGAAAAAACTGATCCGTCGTGCACGTCAGTTAAACCGCGCGGTGATCACGGCGACCCAGATGATGGAATCAATGATCACCAACCCGATGCCAACCCGCGCAGAAGTGATGGACGTGGCGAACGCCGTGCTCGATGGCACCGATGCGGTGATGCTGTCAGCGGAAACGGCAGCGGGTCAGTATCCGGCTGAAACCGTGGCGGCCATGGCACGCGTTTGTCTGGGTGCAGAAAAAATCCCCAGCATTAACGTCTCCAAGCACCGCCTGGACGTGGAATTCGATAATATCGAAGAAGCCATTGCGATGTCTGCCATGTACGCAGCAAACCATCTGAAAGGCGTGACAGCCATCATTTCCATGACTGAATCGGGTCGTACTGCGCTGATGTTGTCCCGTATCAGCTCCGGTCTGCCGATCTTTGCCATGTCACGTCACGAACACACCCTGAACCTGACCGCGATTTACCGTGGCGTCACCCCTGTCTTCTTCGACAGCGTAAATGACGGGGTAGCGGGTGCACAAGATGCCGTGAATTTACTGCGTGATAAAGGTTATCTTTTGTCCGGCGATCTGGTGATCATCACCCAGGGTGATGTCATGAGTACCATCGGCACCACCAATACCAGCCGTATATTGCGTGTAGAATAATGGCAAAATGTAATAAGATATAAATATAGGGCCGATCATGATGATCGGCCTTCTTATTTACTCCCCCGCCCGAAAATTTACTCCCCTTTTGCATATCCGCCCAAATGCTTAATGCGAATATTATTGTTGCCATTGTTTTGAAATAATCAGGCGCTGCGTGCAAACGTTCCGTCGGTAAAAGTTATTACACTTACAAACACTGCGTCTAAATATAACTTTTGATAGTAAAATACGCCCCCACTTAGACAAAATAATGTATAAAAAATACAGATTCTTCCCATAGGAATATTAAGAGCTTAATATTCACCCGCTTATTTATGTGACGAACATCACATTAAACAATCAAAAAGTTCTGTTATGCGCAAATGTTTACTCTCGTTGTTGAATGATAATGATTTGCATTTATAATGATTCTCAATCGTTAAAACATTGCATAAATCCGTACTAAGGAAATCAAACAAGACATAACACTTATTATTTTACATAAGATAAAATATTTAACCATACACTTTACAGGCATGGCCATCAGCCCTGCCTGCTAATGCTTACGTTCACTGCTAAATCCTGACTTTATCCGGGCGGCCGCCCCACGCCTGCTGAGGATGAAAAGGACTAACCCAAAGGATACAGAATGAGCCAGATAAATAACTGGGAATTAATGCAATCCGGTAGCCAAAATCTCCCCCCAGCCCAGGCAAATATAAGCAAAAATAAGGGTTATATTTTTAACCACCACAATACCCCTGAATGGCAGGCGCAGATTGAACAAGGCGTTGAATTAATTAAATCCCATATTAACCATACTGAGAAACCCTTTTCCGGTGTTTCTCCGGCTGAATTAGCCGAGCAATTTCGCCATATTGACCTGACTAAACCTCTGGACGGAACGCGGCTGGCGCTGGAAGAACTGGATGATTTATATCTTCAGCACGCGGTCTATTTCCATCATCCGAAATACCTAGCGCATCTCAACTGTCCGACCGTCTTACCTTCCCAACTGGCGGAGCTGTTTATCAGTGCCATCAACTCCTCGGTGGATACCTGGGATCAGAGCGCAGGCGGCACGCTCATCGAGCAAAAAGTCATTGACTGGACACTCGCCCGTATCGGTTTTGGCGCACAGTCAGACGGTATTTTCACCAGCGGCGGGACCCAGTCCAACCTGATGGCCATGCTGCTGGCGCGCGACAGCCATTGCAAACGCACCCGACCGCAGCACAGCATCAAATATCAGGGTCTGCCGCCGGAAGCCAACCGCTGGCGTATTTTCAGTTCACAGGTCAGCCACTTCAGTATTCAGAAATCCGCTGCCCTGCTCGGCCTGGGTTATGACGCCGTGGTGCCGGTCGCCTGCGACAGCGCTTTTCGCATGGATATTGCCGCACTCCGTCAGGAAATTGAGCGCTGCCACGCTGAAGGGTTGATTCCGATTGCCGTCGTGGCAACCGCCGGTACGACTGACTTTGGCAGTATCGACCCGCTGAATGAGATCGCTGAAATCTGCCGCCAGGAAAAAATCTGGATGCATGCAGATGCCGCATACGGCTGTGGTTTGCTGGTTTCGCCACAGCATCGTCAGCGGATTGACGGCATCCATCTGGCCGATTCCGTCACCGTGGATTACCACAAATCCTTCTTCCAGCCGGTAAGCTGCAGCGCGTTTCTGGTTAATGACCACCGTCATCTGGAGCACGTGACACATCACGCCGAATATCTGAATCCGCTGAGTGCGAAACTGGAAGGCACGCCGAATCTGGTGAATAAAAGTATCCAGACCACCAAACGTTTTGATGCCCTCAAAATGTGGCTGACGTTGCGCATTATGGGTCAGCAGGCATTAGGAGAATCCTTTGATGTGCTGCTGGCCCGCGCGACACAAACGCATCAGATGATGGAAGAGAATCCGAATATTGAAGTGCTGCATAAGCCGGAGCTGAGCACGCTGGTGTTTCGGTTCGTACCGCGTTTATCCATGACGCATGAACAGATTGACGACATCAACGCCGGGATCCGTAAGGCCATTTTCCGCGACGGCAGCGCCGTTATCGCCGGAACCAAAGTACATCAGCGCCAGTATCTGAAATTTACCTTACTCAACCCAGCCACCACCACGGAAGACGTTGCCGATGTGCTTAGCCTGATTACTCATTACGGCAAAGAACTCACTGCCAGTGCGCTGAGCGCCGCGAAAAACCGGTAAAAGGAGCCACACCATGAATACCCACCCAAACGACCCTATGTATGATTTTATCGCCGTAGGAATCGGTCCGTTTAACCTCGGGCTGGCCTGTCTGACTGAACCACTGAAAGCGCTGAACGGCCTGTTTTTAGACCAGAATGACAGCTTCGACTGGCACACCGGCATGATGCTGGAAAGCGCACATTTACAGACCCCGTTTATGGCCGATCTGGTGACGCTTGCCGATCCGACCAGCCCTTACAGTTTTCTTAATTATCTTAAATTAAAGGGAAAACTCTACTCATTCTACATCCGTGAAGATTTCTTCATGATGCGTAAAGAGTTCAATCAGTATTGTCAGTGGGCATGCAGCCAGCTGACCAGCCTGCAATTCTCCACGCGCGTGGAGGGCGTTACCTGGGATGCGGCACAGGAATGCTATCGGATAGAGGCGCGCTCGACGAAAAGCGGCGAAAAACAGATTTACCGTACCCGAAGGCTGGTTCTCGGCACAGGGCCGTCAGCGTGGATGCCTGCCTGTGCGCGGGATGCCGGTAGAAACGTGCTTCACTCCTCGGCCTATTTACCGAATAAACAGCAGGTACAAAATTCAAAATCCATTACCGTAGTCGGCAGTGGCCAGAGCGCCGCAGAAATTTACTATGACCTGCTCTCCGACATCGACACGCACAATTATCATCTGACGTGGGTAACCCGTGCACCGCGTTTCTACCCGCTGGAATACAGCAAACTGACGCTGGAAATGACCTCACCGGAATATATCGACTATTTCCACGCGCTGCCGGTAAGCAAGCGCGATCAGCTCAATCGGGAACAAAAATGTCTGTATAAGGGCATTAACATCAGTCTGATCAACGATATTTATGACCTGATGTACGTCAAACGCCTCGACGGCCCGCTGAGTGTCGATTTGTACACACATTCGGAACTGACAGCGCTGACCCGCAGCCGCAGCGGCGAACTTGAAATGACCTTGTTCCACCACGAACAGCAACAGCAATACCGGCACCGCACGGAATCAGTGATCCTCGCGACCGGGTACGGCTATCAGCCACCGCAGTTTGTGGAGGGCATTTATAACCGCATTCAGTGGGATGAAGCCGGTCGTTACGCCGTCAACCGCAATTACAGCATCGATGCGCACAACCAGATTTTCGTACAAAACGCCGAGCTTCATACGCACGGTTTCGTCACACCGGATCTGGGCATGGCGTGCTACCGCAACAGCACTATTATCCGCGAAATGCTCGGCCATGAAGTGTATCCGGTGGAAAAAACCATTGCTTTCCAGACCTTTGGCACCCGCAGCCCTGACGCAAACTAACGGAGATTTACTCATGTCTGATGCCATTTCTACCGCCGTATTCTCCTGCCTGCGCGATGCAGGGAAACTGTCTTTACGCCCGCTGTCTCCGGAAAAAGACGCCGCCGTTTTACATGGCTGGATGACGCAGCCCTACGCGCATTTCTGGGGGATGCAAAACAGCACCATTGCAGAAGTCAGCAATTTCTATCGCGACCTGACTCAGGATAAACCGCTGGCAGCGCTGATGGGCGAAATCGACGGACAGCCGCAATTTCTCATCGAATGCTATCCGGTTGAGGATGACCCGTTGCATGAGCATTACGCTGTACAACCCGGTGATATGGGCATGCATATTCTGCTGTCACCGGCTGAAAAGCCGGTGACTGGCTTCAGCTGGCAGGTGTTTTCAGCGGTGATGGAGTACCTGTTCAGCCAGCCCGATGTCCGGCGCGTGGTAGTCGAGCCGGATGTTCGCAATGAAAAAATTCATAAGCTGAATAAACGCGCCGGTTTCCGCTATCAGAAACAAATCCAACTGACACACAAAACTGCATGGCTGGCATTTTGCCAGCGCGAAGATTTTTTTCAGGCCAGCCAGAAGGAAAAACACACCATGACCCCTGCTAATCTGCAAACCGGGCAGCACCTGCAACCTGAAATCTGGGCGAAAGCGAATGCCCTGCTGCTGCGTAAATGCCTGTCCGAGCTAACCCATGAACGTCTGCTCACACCTCAGGCATTAAAAACAACCGGCACCTGGACGGATTATCAGCTGACGGTTCCCGCCTCGGAAATTGAATACCATTTCCGGGCACGCTTGCTGCCACTCAATGACTGGATGATTGATCTCAAGAGCATTAAGCGTCTGGATAATTTTACCGTGCAACCCCTGGATGCCGTTAAATTTATCATTGAATTCGCAGAACATATTGGTATCTCACAAGCCATGCTGCCGACTTATCTGGAAGAAATCAGCAGCACGCTTTACAGCAGCGCTTATAAACTGGCGAATAATCACACGACAGCAAAGCAACTGTCAGAAGCCGATTTCCAGACTGTCGAAACCAGCATGACTGAAGGCCATCCAGGCTTTATCGCTAACAATGGCCGTATCGGTTTTGATGCCGGTGATTATGTTCGCTATGCACCGGAAGCGGCCAGCCCACTGCAACTGGTCTGGGTTGCGGTTCATCATGACAAAGCACATTTCGCCAGTGTCGAAGGTTTGCCCTATGAAAAGCTGATCGCAGAAGAGTTGGGCGAAGCGCAGATTTGTGCTTTCACGCAGAAGCTGATTGATAAAGGTGTCGATCCGAAAAATTACTATTTCATGCCGGTGCATCCGTGGCAGTGGCAGAACAAATTACTGACCGTTTTCGCACCGGATATTGCCCGTCAGTTTCTGATTTTTCTTGGTGAAGGTGAGGATAACTATCTGGCGCAGCAGTCAATCCGCACCTTCTACAATACCAGCCGTCCGCAAGGGCGTTACGTTAAAACAGCGTTGTCGATCCTGAATATGGGCTTTATGCGCGGGCTTTCGCCGTACTATATGGCGACGACGCCGGGCATCAATGAATGGCTGGCGGATCTGGTGGAAAACGATTCGTATCTGCAATCCACCGGTTTCAGCATTTTGCAGGAAGTGGCGTCGCTCGGTTATCACAATCACTATTTCGAAGACGCCATAAAAGGTGACAGCGCATACAAGAAAATGTTTGCGGCGCTGTGGCGTGAAAATCCGGTCGCCCTGTTGCAACCCAACCAGCGCCTGATGACCATGGCTGCCCTGCTGCATACCGACAAACATGGCGATGCGCTGATTGTCGAGATGATCAAATCATCCGGTCTGGCCACCGGAGACTGGCTTAAACGTTACATGCACGCCTATCTCAGCCCGCTGCTGCACTGTTTCTATCAGTACGATCTGGTGTTCATGCCGCATGGCGAAAACCTGATTCTGCGTTTCGAAAACAATATCCCGATCAATGCCTTCATGAAGGATATCGCCGAGGAAATTGCAGTGATGAACCCGGATGCCTGTCTGCCTGAAAAAGCCAAACGTCTGGCGGTAGATGTGCCGGATGATCTGAAAATTTTGTCGATTTTCACTGACGTCTTTGCCGGCGTATTCCGGTTTATTGCCCGCATTCTGGAAGAGCATGGCGATTATCCTGCCGGGCAGTTCTGGCAGGTGGTGGCAGAAGTGGTCCGCGATTATCAGACTCAGTATCCGGAACTGGCCGGGAAATTTGCCCGGTATGATATGTTCGGTGCCGAGTTTACGCACTCGTGTCTGAACCGCCTGCAACTGGCGAATAATCAGCAAATGATCAATCTTTCAGATCCGGCGCAGAATCTTAAGTTCGCCGGCACGCTGGAAAATCCGATTGCCGCCTACGCCAACCGTTACTGAAACCCCTTTTTCTAATCTGCAGAATTTTAGCGCGGCTTTCACAGGCCGCGCTTTTTTGATGTGAAATCCTGGAGTATTAACGTTATGTCGTCCGTTTCCGAACCCGCTTCGCGGTTGAATTTTCGCCAGAGGTTGTTCCCGCTGTCGCTGGTGTTATTCGAATTTGCCACCTATATCGCCCACGATATGATCCAGCCGGGTATGTTGCGGGTGGTCAGTGATTTCAGTGCCAGTGCCGACTGGGTTTCCACCTCACTGACCGCGTATCTGTGCGGCGGTATTTTGCTGCAATGGCTGCTGGGTCCGCTGTCCGACAGGCTCGGACGCAGACCTGTCCTGCTGGCAGGCGTGGCCTTCTTCACCGCCACGTGCCTGCTGACAGTTTTTACCCAAAACATTGAACAATTCATTCTGATGCGCTTTTTACAGGGCATGAGTCTGTGCTTTATCGGTGCAGTGGGTTATGCCGCCATTCAGGAAGCATTCAGTGAAACAATGAGCGTTAAACTGATGGCGCTGATGGCTAACATCACGCTGATAGCCCCCCTGCTCGGGCCGCTGGCTGGCGCGGTATTTATTCATTATGCGCCATGGAAAGCCATGTTTGTGTTGTTCTCGCTGGTCTCTGCATTTTCATTCTGGGGTCTGTGGCGCAGCATGCCGGAAACTGCCACCGGACGCGGGGAAAGATTTTCAATACGCCGCTTACTGACCGATTACCGCGAAGTGTTCAGCAATACCGGCGTGATTCTCGGGTCGCTGTCCATCGGGCTGATCACCCTTCCGCTGCTGGCGTGGGTGGCGCAGTCACCGGTATTACTGATTCAGGATGCCGGTATGACGCCGCTAAAGTACGGATGGTTACAGGTGCCGGTATTCGCCGGGCTGATTATCGGTAATATCACACTCAGCAAAATCAGTGGGAAAGTGAATATCCGCACACCCGTCTGGATAGGCATTGTCCCAATAGTGCTCGGTCTGGCGGTCAGCGCCGGTGCCGCGCTGTTTATGGTGCACGCCTGGGGCTGGATAATTGGCGGGCTCAGCCTGTATGCGCTGGGCTCAGGGCTGGTAAATGCCGGGCTTTACCGTCTGACACTGTTTTCCAGCCCAACCGGCAAAGGCACCGTTGCGGCGACGCTGGGGCTGATCACAATTGTGGTATTTGCGGCGGGCATCGAAGTGGCAAAGCAGTTGTATTTCGTACTCGGCAGCGGCATGTTTATGCTGACGGGTATGATTTCCGGCGCGACCGGCGTATTGCTGATTGCCGCGTTCCTCAGGCGTATCCCTGAAAAAAATATAAAAAAAAGCTGAGGTGTGAGCCTCAGCCTTTCAAGTTTTTAACGGTTACTTTTTGGGATAAAGTTCTTTGCGCGAATAAGGCTCAGGTTCACCCGGCTTTCGGGTTTTAAGCAGCTTGAGGATCCAGGTGTACTGTTCCGGATTCGGTCCGACCAGCACTTCCACCTCCTCGTTCATCCGCCGTGCGATGCGATTGTCATCGGCAGTGGCCAGATCATCCATCGGCGGGCGCACATAAATATCCAGCCTTTGTTCGTGGCCGTTATAGACAGGGAACAGCGGGATGATCGACGCACGGCACACTTTCATCAGACGTCCGACCGCAGGCAATGTTGCCTTGTAGGTGGCAAAGAAATCGACGAACTCACTGTGCTCAGCGCCGTGATCCTGATCCGGCAGATAGTAACCCCAGTACCCCTGACGCACTGAACTGATGAACGGCTTGATGCCGTCATTACGCGCATGCATTCGACCACCAAAACGACGGCGAACGGTATTCCACAGATAATCGGTCAGCGGGTTTTTCTGATTATGGAACATAGCGGCCATCGGCTGTCCGTCAGCGGCCATCAGCATCGCCGGGATATCCACAGCCCATCCGTGTGGCACCAGAAAAATCACATTTTTGCCTTCGGCATGCATCTGGTCGACAATTTCTTTGCCGTGCCAGTGAACACGCTGCATGATTTTTTTAGGATCACGGAGGGCCAGTTCAGCCATCATCACCATAGATTGCGGAGCGGTGGCAAACATCTCATCGATGATATGTTCACGTTCAGCTTCAGGTGTTTCGGGCAGACAATACAGCAGATTAATTTGCGCACGACGACGTGCGCCTTTCGCAAATTTTCCGGCCAGACGGCCAAGGCTGCCTAAAATAGGGTCGCGAACCTTCGCCGGCAGATATGCCATTCCGGCCATCGCTCCGACGCCCAGCCAGACGCCCCAGTAGCGCGGATGATAGAAGGCTTTCTGAAATTGCGGAATAAATTCAATAGTCGATCGTTTTTCTTTTTCTGGCTGCATGCTCAGGCTCTTATGACAAATTCTGCCTTAATGATAAGTGCAGTGATTTATTTTGCAATAAATCACTGCCTTGGAAAATTAAGCGCGAAGAGATCAGTCAAGCTTCAGTTGAGGAACAACCTCACGAACAGTGGCCAGATAAGTACTGCGATCTTTACCTGTCAGCCCTTCCGTTCTCGGCAGTTTTGCCGTCAGCGGATTCACAGCCAGCTGGTTAATCCACATTTCAAAATGCAAATGCGGGCCGGTTGAACGGCCGGTATTGCCGGACAGTGCGATGCGATCGCCCCGTTTCACTTTCTGACCGGGTTTCACCAACAGCTTACGCAAATGCATATAACGGGTCATGTACTGACGACCGTGACGGATGGCAACATAGTTACCCGCAGCGCCGCCATTCTTGGCAACGACCACTTCACCATCGCCCACCGCCAGCACCGGCGTACCGACAGGTACGGCGAAATCGACGCCACGGTGCGGTGCTATGCGCCCGGTCACCGGGTTCAGACGACGCGGGTTGAAATTAGAAGAAACGCGGTATTGTTTACCGGTCGGGAAACGCAGGAAGCCCTTCGCCAGCCCGCTGCCGGTGCGGTCATAAAATTTGCCGTCTTCAGCCCGGACAGCGTAATAGTCTTTGCCGCCGGTACGCATATGCACGGCCTGCAATTCACTTTGCTCATTCTTACCGTCCAGTACTTCGTGGGACATCAGCACCGCAAAGTCGTCGCCTTTCTTCAATTTACGGAAATCAAGTTGCCACTGCAGTGCTTTAATAACAGCACTGACTTCAGCGCTGCTCAGCCCTGCGGCTTTGGCGCTGGTGACAAAACTGCCGTTCAGAGTCCCTTTCAATACTGAATCTTTCCATTCCCCTTTCAGGGTTTCCAGAGAGGATTTAAACGTGTTGCCCGAACGGTCAAAGGTGTAAGTTTCGCGACGTGATTTTTCCCATGTCAGGCGTTGCAAATCACCGGCATCATTGAGCGTCCACGAAATTTGCTGACCGATTTTCAGATTACGTAAATCACGGTTGGCATCTGAAAGTGCAGCAATTTCTGACATATCAATGCCGTACTGATTCAGAATGCTACTCAGCGTATCGCCGGTAGAAACCACATATTCATGTACGCCGGCTTCATTGACTGTTTTATCGTCAAGATCATCTTGCGGAATGTCATCATCGGCGGGGGGAGACTGGTCGATAGGCTCGCTGGCTTCAGGAAGCAGTGAACGTAATTGCTGGTTATCAAGGGTGATATTTTTAACCAGCGGTTTGGTATCGGAAAGGTCATTGTCCGGGTGATAGGCTAACGGTTTCCATACGGCCACAGCCAGTGTGACGACGGTAAGTGACCCCAGCATAATGCGATGGGGCCGCGGAAGGTTGCTATACGCCAGAGCGATAGATCGGGCTATCAGCTGCACTTAAATTCTGTCCTTTTAGCTTACTTCAGGCAGCTCAGGTACTGGTTCGCCAGCTGTGACAAAAAGTTCACGTAGCTGTCCGCACCGAGTGCAATGCTGCTCCCCAAGGGATCCAATGTGCCCATACGCACTTTTGTTCCCTGGGCAACAGCCGTTATGACGGCTGGCCTGAATTGTGGCTCAGCAAAAACGCAGGTCGCTTTTTGCTCAACCAACTGTGTTCGAATGAGATGTAATCGCTGTGCACCAGGTTGAATTTCGGGGTTGATCGTAAAGTGACCACGTGGCGAAAGGCCGAAGTGTTTTTCAAAGTAGCCATAAGCGTCGTGAAAAACAAAATATCCCTTACCCTGCACAGGCTGCAGCATAGTACCAATATTTTTGTCAGTTTTTGTCAGCCCGTCTTCAAAACGTGCCAAATTTACATCTAATTGTTGCTTTTTCTGCGGAACCAGCTCTGCGAGCTTGTTGTGGATCTCAATGGCGGCTTCGCGGGCGATTTCCGGTGACAACCAGACGTGCATATTATATTCGCCATGGCGGTGTTCATCCGCCTCATGCTCATGCTCATGAGCCTCGTCATGTTCATCGTCATCACTGCCTTTCATCAGCAATGGTTTCACTGCCGGTAACGTCGCGATGGCGACCTGACGGATTGGTGGCAGTTGCGCTGCTGACTTGGTCATAAACGCTTCCATTTCCGGCCCCACCCATACCACCAGGTCGGCGCTGCGCATACGCTGAATATCGGAAGGGCGTAATGCAAAATCATGAGGCGACGCCCCGTCCGGCAGCAACACTTGCGTCGGCATGACGCCGTCGGCAATAGCGGATGCGATAAAACCCAGCGGGCGTACGGAAGCCAGAACAGCGGCCTGCGTGCTGAAAACCGCACCTGAACTTAATATTGCGGCGGCCAGAAACATCCGTTTAACGCTTTTTTTCTGTATCATGCTGAGTGAACTCATCTTCGGGTTGGGGGAAAACTGGTTATTTTTAGCGAAACGCAATATTATAACATCCGATTTGTTCTGCAAGACCCTATGACATGTCCACATTAGCTACGCTCCAAAATATTTCAGTGACTTTCGGTGCACGACGGGTGTTGTCCAACATCTCGTTAAGTCTGCAACCGGGGAAAATTCTGACCCTTCTCGGCCCGAATGGCGCGGGAAAGTCCACATTAGTGCGCGTTGTGCTTGGCCTGATTGCGCCAACAGAAGGCAAGATGACCTGCGAACCCGGTTTACGTATCGGCTATGTTCCGCAGAAAATTCATCTCGATCCTACCATGCCGCTGACCGTCAGCCGTTTTATGCGACTGAAGCCCGGTGTGAAGAAAAGCGATATTTTGCCCGCCCTGAAACGCGTACAGGCCGCGCATCTGCTGGATCAACCGATGCAAAAACTCTCCGGCGGCGAAAACCAGCGTGTTCTGCTGGCGCGTGCGTTAATGAACAGCCCGCAGTTATTGGTACTCGATGAGCCGACCCAGGGCGTTGACGTCAACGGACAACTGGCGCTGTACAACCTGATCGACAGCCTGCGCTGCGAATTGGGTTGCGCCGTGCTGATGGTTTCGCATGATTTGCATCTGGTGATGGCGAAAACGGATGAAGTGTTGTGCCTGAACCAGCATATCTGCTGTTCCGGCTCGCCGGAAGTGGTCTCTGCGCACCCTGAATTTATTGCGATGTTCGGTAATCGTGGCGCAGAACAGCTGGCTATTTACCGACATAACCATAACCATCGTCATGATTTAAAGGGAAAGATAATTTTGCGCAACACCGGAGGTCGTGACGCATGATCGCGCTGTTATTACCTGGCTGGCTGGCAGGTGTTTTACTGGCAATTGCCGCCGGCCCGCTGGGCTCGTTCGTCGTCTGGCGTCGTATGTCCTATTTCGGCGATACGCTGGCTCATGCGTCACTCCTCGGCGTAGCCTTTGGTTTACTGCTTAATATTAATCCTTTTTATACCGTTATCGCCGTCACTTTATTGCTGGCCGTATTGCTGGTATTGCTCGAACGTAAACCGCACCTGGCTGTCGATACCCTGCTCGGGATTATGGCGCACAGCGCACTGTCACTCGGGCTGGTGGTCGTCAGCCTGATGTCCGGCGTGCGTGTGGATCTGATGGCATATTTGTTCGGTGATTTGTTGTCGGTGACATACAGCGACATCTGGATGATTGGCGTTGGCGTAACGGTGGTGATTGCAGTGCTGTGCTGGCAATGGCGGGCGCTGCTTTCCATGACCATCAGTCCGGAACTGGCGCATGTCGATGGCGTAAACCTGCAACGTTCGCGCATCATCCTGATGCTGGTAACGGCGCTGACCATCGGTCTGGCGATGAAATTCGTCGGTGCGCTGATCATCACCTCATTGCTGATTATTCCCGCCGCGACCGCGCGGCGCTTCGCTAAAACGCCGGAACAAATGGCGTATGTGGCGGTGATAACGGGCATTGTTGCCGTGACCGGCGGCCTGACGTTCTCGGCATTCTATGATACACCTGCCGGCCCTTCTGTCGTGCTGTGTGCCGCGGTGTTATTTATGTTCAGCCTCAGTAAAAAACAGATTGCCTGACCGCAACGCCAGAGACAAAAACGGACGCCCTGAGCGTCCGTTTTTTTATGCATCTTCCTGCTGCCTTTTTTCCCGTGCCTCCCGTTCTTCCTGCGCCGCCTCCTGCCTCGCCTGCCGCCAGTGCAACACCGGTGATACCGTTATGCCGTGGATAACCACGCTGGCGACAATCACCGTGAACGCAATGTTGGTCATATAGTTGGCGTCCGCACCGTGCAGTCCGTGCGTCCAGGCATAAGCGATATAGTTCATACTGCCGATACCGCGAATGCCAAACCAGCCGAGCATCAGCCGTCTCCCCTTCGGTACATGTACGCCGATTGTCGTGATATAAACAGCCAGAGGACGGATGACAATAAACAGCAGCGCGGCGATCAGCAGTCCCGTCGGTTCCCAGTGTTCTGCCAGCGTGATTCCAAGCACCATGACAATTCCCGCAGCAAAAATCCGCTCAATGGTATCGCCGAACGACAGTGCATCACCCACCATCAGTCCGATCGAATTGCGCGGCATTTCCGCTTGCATCGAGTGACGCTGGTGAGGATTGACCATGACTTCAGCGGGTGGCGGACGCGACCCCTCACTCAGATCTTCCGGCGGATGCAGGGAAACGACGCGTACTTCCGCGCTGCGAAGCCCGACACCGGCGGCAAATGCCGCAAGGAAACCGGAAGCATCGAGAGATTGCGCGGCCGCATAGCTGAGCGCTATCAGCGACAGCGCCAGAAAATCACTCGGTGCAACCGTACGCTGACGGCTGTGAAAACGCGTCGCACTGAGCCCGACCAGTTTCCCCATCGCAAAACCAATTGCCAACCCGCCGAGCAACGCCCAGACCACATCGCGCCATGCCCAGTGCCACCATTCGTGTGAAGATAATCCGTCCTGCGCCGTGAACAGCATCAGCGCCAGCATCAGCACAGGCAGCGCCGAACCATCGTTCATCCCTGCCTCGCTGGAAAGCGCAACCCGCAGCCCGTCGTCATCATTGGCATCATTCACGGCAATCATGCTGGCCAGCACCGGATCCGTCGGCGCGATAATGGCACCCAATGCAAGGGCCAGCGGCCAGGAAATACCGGTAATGTAATGAGCAATAGCGGCGACGCACAGGACGGTGAGTAACATGGCAGGAAAAGCGAGTAACACACCAACACGCCAGCTTTGTGCGCGAAAAGGCAAGCGGAGTTTCAGTCCGGTAATAAATAATGACGCCGCCATGGCGATTTCAGTGAAATGCGCGGTGAGCGTGGAATACGCCACCAGATCGATATGCAATAAATTCAGAACCCAGGGACCACAAACGATCCCCGCAGCCAGATATAAACCGAACGTTGTCACCGGACCGCGGGAAATCCACCCGGATGCGAGCGACATAATCAATAGCAGTCCTCCGACCGCCGCTGTCCAACCTAAAAATCCCATGTTTATCCCATGCTAAATATCAGTTCATTAAGCATAGTACATGTATGCAGATGAATGATTTTTCAGATAAATAACATCGGGCACAAATGGCGCGGCATATCATTAGCCGGTAAGCTAAAATTGATTTTTATCCGGGAATAAGACGAGACATAAAATGATTAAATACAGTGTGCTGTATCCAAATATTGAAAACGGAACCTTTGATCATGATTATTATCGGGATGTACATTTACCCTTGATCAAACGCCGGATGGGGGAGTTTTGCCATTCTTACGCCATCGATAAAATACCCGCAGATGCACCGGCGGAGGCGCCCTTCATCGCCGCCTGCCATATTTATTGCAACTCAATGGAAGACTTCGAAAAAGGCATGCAAGGTAATGCTGCAGATTTCGTCGCTGACGTGGCGAACTTCACTAATATCGAACCGGTGAAGATGATTTTCGACGTTGTGGTCTGACGTTTCCACCCAGCCCTGATCGTAAAAAAGGCGATTAACCTCTCTGGGTAATCGCCTTTTTTCGCGTTCTTTATCTCGCACACCACGTCCTGTCAGCGCAATTATTGGGTCAGCAACTTTTTGATGGGCGCACTCGGTTCGCGCTTAATGGTATGTAAAAACTCCTGGGCTTTGTCATTGACGGCATAATCGGCAGTCACACCAAAGTCCTGCACCATCGCCCACTTTTCAAACAGGGCTTCATCACTGTTACGTATAAACCACAACATTCTCACTGCGGTTACCGCCACCTGAGGGATCTGTGTCACCGTACCATTGATCCACTTATTTAACGTGCTGCGTGGCAGTCCCAGCAGAATACACAACGCGGGCTGATCAATATCCAGCCTCCGGACATAGTCCAGGAATTCTTTTGCGTTATCTGCCATTCACTTATCCCCAATTTCTTAAACCCGCGCATATTGTACAAGAATCTTATAGATATTTCATCTGGTCGCTACTGGCGACTAAAAACGCTCCTTTTGATAGTTACAGAAACAAAAACTCGTGTCTGCTAGCCACCAAAGATGGCTCTGGATGAAACAAACTCATGTAGCGCAATAACTTTACGTTTCTTGACATAAGTCAAATGACCGGTTGATGTGTGAAGCAAGTCACATTCATTGTATGTATGATTTTGTTGAAGAGACAAAAACATCATCCTGATAACACTTCTTATTTGTCGCTAGTAGATACTTATTTCAAGATCGGAAAAAACAAATGAACACTCAGTTTACAGAATGCAACATTCAGATCATCGCCGCTGGTAAAGCCGGTAAGAAACACAGGCTTCAGGCTCCGGCGGACTTCCGGGCACTACGCATAGCCGTTCAGCGCATATGCCTTGGTGTGGTGCTCTCAACAAGTGTTATTCCGGCTGTTCATGCACAACTTTCGGGGGATGACCTGGAGGCTGCCAAAGCCTACTTTGCCAATAATCCGGAAATTCCTTCAGATAAGCAGAATGAGATCTTGCGGAAAAACGACCTTATTCAGGTTTCCGACTATCTCAAAAACAACACCTACTGGAATGGTTCAAGCAATGTTCAGATGCCTGTTTTTGATCCCCTGGCAAGAATGGAAACGCCGATGACACAGACAGCCACTCTTCCCATGACCAACCTGACTCCGGCGGAACACACGATTTCGGTTGCGCAACCACCTGTCAAAAATGATCCAACAGGAACGCCGGTATTACTCACCCCCATAAAAAATGATCCCACTGGTATACCGGTAGACGTTCAGACACAGATGCAAAAAAAACAAGCTGAACAGGTTGCTTTGCGTTATGCGGCGGCGAATGCCCCTCATGATGGCCTTGATGGTAAAGATGGAATCGATGGCAAAGATGGCGCTAAGGGCGATACCGGCTTAGCAGGTACTGACGGAAAAGATGCCGACATGTCTAAAGTTAATGCCAACAGCGAAGCTATCCAGGGTGATGAAATGGCAGAAGCGAATCGTCAGCGGACTTCGATGCAACATGTGGATGTGGTTGCTCTCGCCCAGACAGCTCAGGACTCAACACAGAAAACGCAGGCAGAAACGAAAAAACAGATCGCCGCCGCTCAGGCTAAAGTTGCCCATGAACAGCAGATCGAACATATATACTACGATCAGCAAATCCAGCAATTAGCCGCAGGAGCTCGCGCCGAAGTCTTAGCGGAATCCCACAGCCGGGCTGCGGGCGATGCCCGTACACTGGCTCAGGCAAATGACTACACCAATAAAAGATTCTCTGATCTGAAAACGCGGGTTGATGACAACAAAAAAGAAGCGGCGGCCGGTTCAGCCTCTGCCATGGCTCAGGCCAATATTCCGCAGGTGCAGGAATCTCAGCAGTTCGCGGTGGGTGCTGGTGTGGGCGGTTATGATTCAGAGAATGCGCTGTCAGTCGGTGCTTCCTTCCACGCGGGCAGGGCCACCATCGTAAAAATGTCAGTCTCCGACGACTCACAGAATAACGTGGGTTATGGCGCAGGCATGAGCGTTGGCTGGTAATCGCACGATTAAAAAGAGGCTGACCGTTTCAGCCTCTTCATCTCTTTCAAGGCCAGTCACAAATGAAAAAACGCCATAGCGATAAATTCAAACACCTGCCGCCGGAGCAGCAATATGTCTGCCTGAAAATGTTACAGCGCGTCGAGGAAACCCCTCTGACCGAGGGTGTGACGGGCGTTGCCGTCTCGGTGATAATGAAAGACGGTCACACTGCCACGCTCAGTAAGTTTATTGCCAAACCGGATGAAGTCTCCATATTGGTCAGTTGGGAAAGCGCCCCCTGACAGGGCTTCATCTCCCCTCCCGCGAAATGCGCACATCTGTTCTAGTATGTAGATGAGTGAAACGTTCCTTCCACTTGTTTCTTATTAATCAGGCAATGCATTTATCCGACCCATTGCTCTAATTAATTGAAGAGACTGTTCAAAAATTTGCGTTTGTAACTCCCCGATGATGCGCGGACGATGGACTTTCCCGCTCATTACAATCACCGACTGGTGGAGGAGAAAACGTGGGATTTTTAAGCGGATTTTTCGCCCGGATTACCGGACAGAAGCCCGCATCCGATACGGAAAAAACATCACCTCATGAGGAGTTAAAAATGGCAAAAGTACTGGTTCTCTATCATTCCATGTATGGTCATATTGAAACGATGGCACAAAGTGTTGCAGAAGGTGCACGCAGCGTACCCGGGGTTGAAGTCACGATAAAACGCGTACCCGAAACCATGCCTGATGAGGCTTTTAAAGCCGCTGGCGGTAAAACTGACCAGATTGCGGAAGTGGCATCGCCCGCTGAGCTCGCTGATTACGATGCCATCATTTTCGGGACACCGACCCGTTTTGGTAATATGTCAGGACAAATGCGTACCTTCCTCGATCAAACCGGCGGGCTATGGGCTAAAGGCGCACTGGCAGGCAAAGTCGCCAGCGTATTCAGTTCAACCGGCACCGGCGGCGGACAGGAAACGACCATCACCTCGACCTGGACCACCCTCGCCCACCACGGCATGATTATCGTCCCGATTGGTTACACTACGCCGGAACTGTTTGATATTTCACAGGTTCGCGGCGGTACCCCTTACGGTGCAACCACGCTTGCCGGTGGCGATGGTTCACGACAGCCGAGCGCAGAAGAACTGCGTATTGCCGTACATCAGGGCAAACACGTCGCGAACATCGTCAGTAAACTGGTCAGCTAATTCGGCGTGTATAAATAAGGCGCAAATGTCTGCGCCTTAAATTCCTGTCACCAGTAAATCCAGAGCAGCCACGACATCCGCACGATGAATATCGGCATTAAACTCGGGCTCATGTCGCAACTGCGTTGTACTGACGCTGGTGAGCAGATTTGTCATCAGCACATATTGTTGATTTTGTATACGCACCAGAGGGTGAAGATGCCTGACGGGCCTCAGATTACTGAGTGAAGTCAGCGGGATCACTACCCGTTCGTTCAGTCTTTCAAATAATGGATTCTGAATCTCCATAAAATAGGGATAAAGGTTTTTGCCATCCCCCCTGTTTTCATACACATCAAATTGCGCCATTACAATACTCCGCGTCCCTGAGAGAAGAGTCCTGCCTTTTCAGTAAAGGCATTGCATGAATCCATTGCTTGCTGATTTTCTTCTAAAAACAGTGCCCTTTGTTTCTCTTTCACCGCTTCTCCTAATGCTTTATCAAACGTGGCTGACAGGTTAATGCCGAATGCTTTGGCCTGTTCAAGCAGATCGGCACTCAATGTGACATTGGTTCGCTTCTTATTTCCTGCTATGGATAACATAACACCCTCTTTATGCGCACATGACATGCGCATAAGAGTGTCACACAATGAAGCCATAATCTATCGCATCCTTTTCAAAAACCAAAAAAACGGCCCTTGCGGACCGTTTTGTCTCTGGCGGAGAGTACGCCTGTTATGCTTATTTTCCACGCGAAGCAATGATATTTTCTGCCACATTGCGTGGTGCCTCGGCATAGTGGTTGAACTCCATGCTGTAGGTTGCACGGCCTTGCGACATCGACCGCAAAACGGTGGAGTAGCCGAACATTTCAGACAGCGGCACTTCGGCTTTGATAATTTTACCGCCACCGCCCGCAATCTCTTCCATGCCCTGCACCGTACCGCGACGCGATGATAAATCTCCCATCACGCCACCGGCATACTCTTCCGGTGTTTCCACTTCCACTTTCATCATCGGTTCCAGAATCACCGGATCGGCACGTTTCGCGGCTTCTTTGAAACCAAAGATCGCCGCCATTTTGAACGCCATTTCTGAGGAATCGACCTCGTGGTAAGAACCAAAGGTAAGCGTCACCTTCACATCCACCACCGGATAGCCCGCCAGAATGCCGTTGTTCAGCGCTTCCGTGACCCCTTTTTCGACAGCGGGGATATAGTCGCGCGGTACCACACCTCCCTTGGTGGCGTCAACGAACTCAAAGCCCGTTCCCGCAGGCAGCGGTTCGAGGGTGAAGACCACATGACCATACTGACCTTTACCGCCGGACTGACGCACAAACTTCCCTTCGACGTCGGTGACCGTTTTGCGCACCGTTTCACGGTACGTTACCTGAGGTTTGCCGATGTTGGCTTCCACACCAAACTCACGCTTCATACGGTCAACGATGATTTCCAGATGCAGTTCGCCCATGCCGGAAATGATCGTCTGGCCGGATTCCTCATCCGTACGGATGCGAAACGACGGATCTTCTGACGCCAGCCGTGACAGCGCGATGCCCATTTTCTCCTGGTCAGCTTTGGTCTTTGGCTCGATGGCCTGCGAAATCACCGGGTCCGGGAATTCCATGCGCACCAGCGTGATGATATCAGACGGGTCACACAGCGTTTCCCCGGTGGTGACATCTTTCAGCCCCACACAGGCGGCAATATCACCGGCACGGATTTCGTCAATCTCGATACGATCATTGGCATGCATCTGCACGATACGGCCAATGCGCTCTTTCTTGCCGCGTACCGGGTTATACACGCTGTCGCCTTTTTTCAGCACGCCGGAATAAACGCGAACAAACGTCAGCTGGCCAACATACGGGTCCGTCATCAGTTTGAACGCCAGGGCCGAGAATTTCTCACCGTCATCGGAATGACGGAAGGCTTCGTTACCGTCTTCATCCGTGCCGGCAACCGGTGGAATATCCAGCGGAGAAGGCATCAGTTCGATCACGGCATCGAGCATGCGCTGCACGCCTTTATTCTTGAATGCACTGCCACACAACATCGGCTGGATTTCCCCGGCGATGGTGCGCAGGCGCAATCCTTCGGTAATTTCATCCTCGGTCAGCGAGCCTTCCTCAAGATATTTATCCATCAGTGCGTCATTGGCTTCGGCGGCTGCCGAGACCATTTTCTCGCGCCACTCTTCCGCCAGTGCCTGCAATTCTGCCGGGATGGCTTCATAGGTAAAGGTCATACCCTGTGTCGCGTCGTCCCAAAAAATGGCGCGCATTTTGCGCAAATCCACGACACCGGTGAAATGTTCTTCTTTACCGATGGGGATCACAACCGGCACCGGATTGGCTTTCAGACGGTCCACCATCATCTGACGGACACGAAAGAAATCTGCACCCTGACGGTCCATTTTGTTAACGAACGCCAGACGCGGCACTTTGTATTTATTGGCCTGACGCCAGACGGTTTCAGACTGTGGCTGCACGCCGCCCACGGCGTCGTACACCATCACCGCACCGTCGAGTACACGCATGGAACGTTCCACCTCAATGGTGAAATCCACGTGCCCCGGGGTATCGATAATGTTAATGCGGTGCTCATCGAACGAGTGATCCATCCCGCGCCAGAAACAGGTCACGGCGGCAGAGGTAATCGTAATGCCGCGCTCCTGTTCCTGAGCCATCCAGTCTGTGGTCGCACCGCCGTCATGCACTTCTCCCAGCTTATGATTCATGCCGGTGTAGAAAAGTATACGCTCGGTGGTGGTGGTTTTACCTGCGTCGATGTGTGCTGAGATACCGATATTGCGGTAGCGCTCGATTGGCGTTTTGCGAGCCATATAACGTCCTTACTGGTTGATGGCTAAGTTGGCGGAGAGTGGTTTTCACGTCCCGTCACAAAGTAATGGGTACTAAAATTCTTAATGCGAAGAGTATACTACAATTGTACGTGTATAATCGTACAATTATTTTATTCTATCGATGAAATCGGTCAGTGGCCGTCGCGTTGTACAGCAGCAGAGGGATAGGCTATATTGCGCGGCCGCCGATGAGCGTCGTTAACGTAAAGGAACAATATGATAGCCAACCACCCTGAGCGGGAGCAGATCCGCCTCGAAAATGTTCTAACTGCGCTGGGAAATCCGTTACGCCTGGCCGTTGTGCGCACGCTGGCCAAAGGTGGCGAGCATCCCTGCGGCACGTTATTGCAGGGTTTGTCGAAATCGACGCTGACCCATCACTGGCGTGTATTACGTGACAGCGGTGTCATCTGGCAGCGCCCGGACGGCCGCGCCAATTTGCTTTCACTGCGCCGCGACGATCTGGACGCGCGCTTCCCCGGCCTGCTCGATTCGCTGCTGAATGCCATCGAATCTGACGGCATTACGCTGGAATCCACCCGCAAACACATTTCCGGGCAACATCTTTAATCTGCCTTCAGTTGCGTTTTCACGAGATCGCAAAACATATTGATTATAGCGGATGAATGACTGTCTTCCCGCCGCGCAAGATACAACGGTGCGCTAAGTTGTGTGGCGGTGTCCAGCGGCAAAAATACCACGCCGTCTCCGCCAAGCCGGGTCATGGATTCCGGCACAATAGAAATCCCCAGTCCGGCACCGACCAGACTCAGACAGGAAGTTAAACGCGGCGCTTCCTGCACAATGTGCGGACTGAAACCGGCGCGGACATATGCCCCGAGTATGGCATCGTACAACCCCTGCCCGGCCCGCCGCCGGTATAAGACAAAAGGTTCGTTACTCAGATCTTCAAGTCTGAGCGGCTGACCGGCCATTTGCGACGCCAGTTTGTGCCCCGCCGGCACGGCCACCCACATCGGTTCATCCAGCACTTTTTCCATCTCTAATTCCGGCATATCTTTGACCCGCATGCGCACAAAAGCGACATCCAGCTCCCCCGCCACCACGGCGGACAGCAACTCGCCGCTGCCACTTTCCTCAAGCTGAGTACTGACCGCCGGATAAATTGTCCGATAGCGGCGCAGCAGTGCGGGGACGAAGGTATGCAGCGCGGCGGAACTGGTAAAACCGATGCGGATCCGTCCCTGTTCGCCCTGCGCAGCGCGGCGCATGGCGGCACTGAGCTGAGCGGCGCGCGCCAGCACGGCACGGGCCTCCTGTAATAATACTTCACCCGCTTCGGTCGGAACCACACCGCGCGGCAGGCGCTCTAATAAAGAGATACCAAATTCCTGTTCCAGTCCCTGTAACAGGCGCGTCAGCGGTGGCTGCTGGATAAACAGCAGTTCTGCGGCGCGGGTAATGCTGCCCGCTTCCACCACGGTGACAAACGCATTCAGACGTTTCAGTTCAATCATAACCATACCTTCAGGGTATCTTTCGCCATTAATAAATGCATTAGACATCATGGCACATCCACGCGCATGATCCTTAACAGAATTTTACGTCTCAGGTGGCTTTGAATGACTTTAAGGGGGTGTGTGAAAATGTCAGCACAAACGCAGGATAAATTAATGACTGATACAGAGGTTCAGAGCGCGCCGCAGCCCGGTTGCCGGCAACTGTTTATGGGTTTTTTCATCCTTGGCCTGACCGGTTTCGGTGGCGTATTGCCCATGGCGCGGCACATGCTGGTGGAAAAACGCCGCTGGCTGACTGCAGATCAGTTCACCGAACTGCTAGGACTGTGCCAGTTTTTACCCGGCGGTAATATTATTAATCTGTCGGTCGCCCTTGGGATGGAGTTTCGCGGGTTACGTGGCGCATTATCGGCGCTGCTCGGGCTGATCCTCGCACCGACGATTTGTGTGGTGCTGCTCGGCCTGGTGTATGCACGTTATCAGAACCAACCGCTGGTGGAACATCTGTTCGCCGGGATGGCGGCGGCCGCCGCCGGTTTACTGCTCTCGACCGGCATCAAAATGCTCGCCCCGTTACGGGGTAAATGGTTGCAACTGGCGCTGGTCGCTGTCGGTGTGATGGCGATTGCTGCGTTTCGCATGCCTATGCTGCCCGTCATGCTGGTGCTGGCCCCGGTCAGTATTTTCATCTGCGCGAGGAGTAAATTCTGATGCCGGTTCTGCTTTCTCTTGCCCTGTTATTTACCGAACTTTCCGTGCTGGCATTTGGTGGCGGAAATACCATTCTGCCTGAGATGCAACGGGCGGTGGTACAGGTGCATCACTGGATGAGCGCGCAGGAATTCAGCGCCCTGTTCGCTCTGGCACAGGCCGCTCCCGGCCCGAATATGATGATCGTGCCGCTGATTGGCTGGCAGGTTGCCGGATGGTCAGGCCTGCTGGTGTCCTCGCTGGCAAAATTTGGCCCGTCCTCGATTATTACGCTTATTGTGATGGGCGGCTGGAAACGTTACAAAGACCGTCCCTGGCGGCAAATTGTGCAGCGCGGGCTGGTACCGGTAACCGTCGGGCTGGTGGTATCAAGCGGATTACTGATCGCCAAAGCGTCAGCGACCACACTGCCCCTGGCTGGGGTGATCGCGCTGTGCACGCTGCTGTCGCTGAGTAAGCGAATCCATCCGTTGTGGGTGCTGAGCGCCGGTGCGGTGCTGGGTCTGGCCTTTGGTTAAGCGTCCTTACAACGAAAAAGGCTGCCATAAGGCAGCCTTGGCGTGATATCCGGCGCGATCAAGAACAGAACACGCGGGCTTCACGCGGGGTGTAGATACCAAACGTCACGACACCCAGAAGACCGTTGACGAAAGTTTGTTGTGATTCAACACGTACCACTTTATCTGCGCCACCGCAAACTTTAGCCGCATCAATGGTTTTTTTCTGGCCAATACCGCTGACGAAGAAGTGATGCGTGGTCACTTGCTTAGGCGCGGTCGCAATACCCTGACCCATGTTGAAAGTTTGCTGTGCACAGCCGGATAACAGTACGGCAACAGCCGCAGCAAAAATCACCTTTTTCATGACAATCCCTTATAGAAGACCTTAAATGGCCATTAAGCCTCAGTAGCCGTCTGCAGGTATGCCCCATAACGAAACGGGACGAACCAACAGATCCAAAGGGGGTTATCGGAAGATTGACGAAAAAATGTAGGCTAAAGAGTGAAAAAAGTCGGTTTATTGTGGTTTTTAATTGAGAAGCCGCTCTCAGCATCTGTCCGATAAATAGCGTATTGATAATTCATTGAGTTTTTATATATAAAAAACGTTAAGGATGATAATGAAAAGTAAACCTCTGAGCCTTGCCAGTGCTGCCCTTTTGCTTTCTGCCACTGCCTCCGCCACCCCTATCCAGCCTGACCTCAGCCAGCGTGACGTAACACGGCTGACCGTTGACGGATTGCAGTTCAAAGATCTCAATCATTCCGGGAAACTGGAACCTTATGAAGACTGGCGGTTGACGCCGCAGGCACGCGCAGCGGATCTGGTGAAACGCATGACGCTGGAAGAAAAAGCCGGTGTGATGATGCACGGTTCCGCACCGACCGCCAGCAGTCCGGTTGGGGCCGGGACGTATTATGATACAGATGCGGCGGAAAAGATGATTGCCGGCGCCAAAGTGAACAGTCTGATCACCCGGCTTTCTGCGGATGATCCGGCCGTGATGGCCCGGGAAAACAATAAACTGCAACAGATTGCCGAAAACACCCGACTCGGCATTCCGGTCACCATCAGCAGCGATCCGCGTAACTCATTTGAATATCTGGTCGGCGCGAGTACCTCTTCCGGTAAATTCACCCGGTGGCCGGAAACTTTAGGACTGGCAGCGATTGGGGATGAAAAACTTACCCGTCGTTACGCCGATATTGTCCGCCAGGAATATCTGGCCGTCGGCATTCGTGAGGCACTTTCACCGCAGGCTGATCTGGCAACAGAGCCGCGTTGGGCACGTATCAGCGGTACCTTCGGCGAAGATCCGACGCGGGTGCATAACATGGTGCGCGGTTATATCGAAGGGATGCAAAACGGTGCCGACGGGCTCAATCAGGGCAGCGTGATCGCTGTGGTCAAACATTGGGTCGGGTACGGTGCGGCTGAAAACGGTTTCGACAGTCACAATGTTTACGGCAAAAACGCCGTCTTCCCCGGCAACAATCTCAAAGAACACATTTATCCTTTTACCGGCGCGTTTGAAGCCAATGTCGCCAGCGTAATGCCGACGTATTCGATCCTGAAAAATGTCTCCGTGGACGGTAAACCGCTCGAACAGGTCGGTGCCGGATTCAGCCATCAGTTGCTGACCGATATTCTGCGCGGACAATACGGTTTCAAAGGCGTCATTCTCAGCGACTGGCTGATCACCAGCAATTGTGAAAATGATTGCCTGAACGGTTCGCCGCAAGGCAAAGAACCGGTGCCGGGCGGCATGTCATGGGGCGTTGAAAACCTGACGCCGCAGCAGCGTTTCGTGAAAGCCGTGCAGGCGGGTGTTGATCAGTTTGGCGGCGTGACCGACTCGCAGTTGCTGGTCAATGCGGTGAATGAAAAGCAGCTGACTGAACAGCGTCTGGACGAATCTGTCGTGCGTATTCTTGAACAAAAATTCAGGACCGGTCTGTTTGAAAATCCGTATGTGGATGTGGAGTACGCCACCCGGACCGTCGGGCGGGCTGACTGGCAAAAAGAAGCCGATGCGGCTCAGGGACATTCGCTGGTACTGCTGCAAAACACCGGCGACGTGCTGCCGCTGAAAAAAGGCAAAAAAATCTGGCTGTATGGCATCGGACAGCAGGCCGCAAAAGCAGCCGGTTTTACCGTGGTGGATACGCCGGAGAAAGCCGATATTGCGCTGATCCGCGCCCATGCGCCGTATGAACAACCGCATAAAGCCTGGTTCTTCGGCAAACGCCATCATGAAGGTTCACTGGCCTTTACCGGCGACAATGCGGATTATCAGGCCATTGTGAAAGCCAGCAAAGCGGTGCCGACAATCGTGACTGTTTATCTCGACCGTCCGGCGATCCTGACCAATGTGACAGACAAAGCGAAAGCGGTTATCGGTAATTTTGGTGTCAGCGATACCGTGCTGTTTAGCCGCCTGACCAGCCCTGAAGCTTATACCGGAAAGCTACCGTTTGAACTGCCATCGTCTGAGGAAGCGGTGCTCAGACAACAATCCGATATGCCGCATGACAGCGAAAACCCGCTGTTTGACATTGGCTTCGGGCTGGCGCGTTAAGCCCGGTTAACCGGTGACCCGTGCCAGCACAAAACCGTCCCAGCCTTTGCTGCCGACGGTTTGCAGCGCGGTCGCAGATAAACGCGGCTCCTGTTCGATCATCTCAATGAAGCGACGCACGCCCTGTACCCGGGCGTCGTCGCTGTGCGGATCCACCACCGCACCCTCCCGCACCACGTTATCGCCAATAATCAATGTACCCGGTTTCGACAGTTTCAGCGCCCACTCGAGATACAACGGATTACCCGGTTTGTCTGCATCAATGAAAATCAGATCAAACGGGGCTTCTGCCTGAAGCCCTGGCAGCGTTTGGGCGGCAGGACCGACGTGTAAGGTAATTTTGTCCTGCAAACCGGCCAGTTCAATATTGGTTTTTGCGACACGGGCGTGATGCGGATCGGCTTCCAGTGTCACGACTTTTCCGAGCGCCGGTAATGCCCGCGCCAGCCAGAGTGTGCTGTACGCGCCGAGCGTGCCGATTTCCAAAACTTTTTGCGCGCCGGTAATTTGTGCCAGGAGCGCCAGTAATTTCCCCTGATTGGGTGCCACATCGTGCGCGGGTAAACCGGCCTGATGGTTATTTTTCAGCACCTGTTCCAGAACCGGATCGCTTTCCACGAGATGACTTACCAGATAATCATCGACCGCAGCCCATTTCCCGTTGTACTCCTCCTGACTCCCCTGACTCATTTTCGCCTCCCGGCAGTGAATTTTAGGTAATGAAAATATTTAAAAATGCCCTATTAACCGTAATCACTCGCGGCCATTTTTGCCCGAATTTTTAGTGCCACTCTCAAAAAACCCTCGTTTTCATCAGGTTAAAAATGCGTCACCTCACACTTTTTGAAGAAAGTTCCCTTGAATTTACAAAATAATAATGATAACAATTATCATTAAGTTTAACATTTGCCAGGTTTGGTTACGTTACCGTCTGTCACGTATAGCCGTTTTTAGGCGGAACAAATGTTGGCTTTTGGGTTTATTACACATGCATCAATTAATCACTCAATAATTTATTGAGTTATTTATAGGGATTATGAATATGTTGTTGGCTTTCCCCCTCAAACGCTCGGTGCTCATGTGCGCGCTGGCAATGCCGGTTGCCTCAATGGCAGCTGAAGACACCGTCATTGTCAAAGCCGCGCCTGCGGATACCGCCGATGCGCCGACCCAGGGTTACAGCGCGAAAACCAGTAAAAGCGCGACCAAAACGGATCAGCCGCTGATTACCACGGGCCAGGCAGTTTCTGTCGTAACCCGTCAGCAAATGACGGATCAGAATGCCACCACCGTCAACGCTGCGCTGAACTATACACCGGGCGTATTCACCAACTTTGCCGGCGGCGCAACGCGTTATGACACCATCTCCCTGCGCGGTTTCCATGGCGGTGACGTCAACAACACCTTCCTCGATGGCCTGCGTATCCTCAGCGATGGCTCGACCTACAACTCCATCCAGGTTGACCCATGGTTCCTGGAACGTATTGATGTGGTGAAAGGCCCCTCTTCTGCCCTCTACGGTCAGAGCATTCCTGGCGGCGTGGTGGTGGAATCGACCAAGCGCCCGCAGTTTGCTGAAGAAGGTCATTTCCAGCTTTCCGGTGGCACGCAAAATACTAAAGGCGGCGCGTTCGACTACACCAACGCCATCAATGATCAGCTGGCGTTCCGTCTGACCGGTATGACCCGCAGCAGCGATACGCAGTATGATCATCAGCGTGAAGAGCGTTACGCGATTTCGCCACAACTGTTGTGGACGCCGGATGAAAACACCTCGCTGTTACTTCGCGCGTATCTGCAAAAAGATCCGTCCGGTGGCTACCATGCCGCCGTTCCGGCTGACGGCAGCCTCTATGGACAGAAACTGAGCCGCGGTTTCTTTGATGGTGAAAGCACCCGCAATCAGTTCAAACGCTGGGAACAAATCTACAGCTACGAATTCCAGCATGCATTTAACGATGTATGGTCATTCCGCCAGAACGCCAACTACACCCATTCCAATACCGAACTGGATCAGGTGTATCAGGCCGGCTGGAATGCGGATCGTACCGAGATGAGCCGTTATTATTCCGGTGAAAAATCATCCCTGGATACCTTCGCGATCGATAACCAGCTTGAAGCGGATTTCGCCACCGGCGAACTGGCGCATAAAGTGGTGCTGGGCTTTGACTATTCCCACTTTATCAATGATGTGAAATCTGACGCTGCTTACGCTGAAAACCTCAACCCGTACACCGGCGTGGGCGGTGATGCACTGGATTATTACAGCCTTAAACGCGGTAAAAACCGTTATGAGCAGATGGGTACCTATCTGCAAGATGAGATGAACTGGAACAAATGGTATCTGACCCTGTCAGGCCGTTACGACACGCTGAAAACCTCCAGCCGCAGCTACGAAAGCATTTACGGCACGCAGAGCAACAGCGAACGTAAAGACAGCCACTTTAACAGCCGCGCTTCCCTGCTGTACGCCTTCGACAACGGGATTTCTCCGTACGTCAGCTACAGCCAGGCGATGACGCCATCTGCCTTGCCGGGCGCTGACGGCACGCTGCTGAAACCGATGCAGAGTGAGCAATACGAAGCCGGGATCAAATACCAGCCTGTCGGTACTTCTGATATGTACACCGCGGCGCTGTATGATCTGACTCAGAAAGACGTGGGTAACCGCGTGGTGGTCGGCAGCTACTACGAGCCGGCGGGTAAAATCCGCTCACAGGGGCTGGAGCTGGAAGCTAAGAAACAGGTTACCGAACGCTTCAACGTGATGGCCGGTTACACCTACAACAAAGTGCGTATCCGTGATGCGGCTGAGAACAACGGTAACACACCGTATGTGACGCCAAAACAAATGGCTTCCATCTGGGGTCAGTACAACACGCCGATTGGTGTGGATATGGGTGCAGGTGTTCGTTACATCGGCACCCAATGGGCGGATAACGAAAACACCCGCCACATGCCTTCCGCCACGCTGGTTGACGCGTCACTGCGTATGAATCTGGTGCAGTTCAATCCGCAACTGAAAGGCGCCTATGTGCAGCTGAATGCTAACAACCTGTTCGACAAAAAATATGTCGCAGCCTGTTACGGCACCAGCTACTGCTACTGGGGTCAGGAACGGACGGTGGTGGCTACAGTAGGTTACGATTTCTGATAGATTTTTCAGCTCCTCCCCCTGCGAAGTAATACCCCACCACAACCCTCCCCTTCGCAGGGGAGGGAGCGATTCTGAGAGTTTATTATCCCGGCAAATTTAACCGCACCTTCAGCGCTTTCTTCGCACTTTCCAGCAAGGCATCCGATACCTGCCGGTCCGGCTCACAGCGTGCCAGTGACAAACTGCCCATCAGTTCCGCACTCACCGAAATCGCCAGCGTTTGCGGATCATCGACACCCATCTCTGTTATCTGACGGATAATCATTTCACGGATACGTCCGATACCACGCGCAAACTCTGCCTGACAGGGTGCCGACATACGGGGGGTTTCAGAGGCCAGCGCCGATACCGGACAACCCTGCGCACGGTTATCGCGGTGCCACGGCGACAAATAAAAATCGATATACCCTGCCAGTTGCTTCTGCGCCGTCAGTCCCTGATTTTCTTTATCCCAGCGGGCCATAACCTGATTAAACATCTGCCCGATGGCCGCCTCAATCAACGCCTCTTTTGAGGCAAAGTGCGCATAAAACCCACCGTGCGTCAGGCCGGCTTTGCTCATCACACCTGCCACGCTGACCTGCAATGGCCCTTTGGCGCGGATGGCTTTCGCCGCTTCCTTCACGATCCGCTCACGGATTTTAGGTTTATGTTCACTTTCGTAGCGCATAGTAACACCCTGATAATCAGAAAATTGCCGTCATAGTTTACCTGACAGGATCAGTTAGCGAAACGCGTGCATCCACCGATAATCCGGGGCGCAGCGCCGCTAAATCAGGCTGACCGGTGTCCAGACGGATGCGCACCGGCACCCGCTGAACAATTTTGGTGAAATTACCCGTGCCCGGCTCAAACGGCAGCAATGCGAACGTTGAGCCAGAACCCGGCGCGAGGCTGTCGACTTCACCGTGAAATGTCACGCCCGGCAACGCATCCACATGCACATCCGCGCGTTGTCCCGGCTGCATTCTGCCGGTCTGCGTTTCTTTGAAGTTGGCCGTTACATAAATGCCCTGCTCCGGTACCAGTGTCATCAAACGCTGACCGGGTGTGACGTAATCGCCTATCTGTACCTGCCGGTTGCCCGCCACGCCATCAACAGCGGCAAAAATAGTGGTGTGATTGAGATCCTGCTGCGCAAGCGCTTTTGCTGCCTGCGCTTTCACCACAGCAGCCTTCGCCAGCGCCAGTGCCGCCTGAATTTCTGCCCGCTGTGCATGTGTTACCGCTGCCTGATTTTGGGCGACATCCAGCATAGCTGCGGCGTGCGCAGAGGTTTGCTCTGCCGTCACCGCCACCGTTTTATACCGGTCTGCATCGTTACGTGACGTGGCCCCGCTAACCGCCAGCGACTGATAACGCTGCTGCTCGGCCTCTGCATGTTGCTGTTCAGCACGCGAGGAACGGATCGCCGTGCGCGCGGCCTCGATTTGGGTGAGCGCCAGCTGCTCCTGCGCCTGCTGGCTCAGCAATGCGGCTTCCTGTTGTGCCACCTGTGCGCGGGCATCTTCAAGTTCCCCCTGCGCAGCGGCCAGACGCGCCGTAAACTCTTCGCTATCGATCAGTACCAGTTTATCGCCGGCATGCACCCGCTGGTTATGATTCACCAGCACCTGCGACACAAAGCCTTTTACTTTTGGCGCAACGAGGGTCGCATCCGCTGTCAGATACGCATCATCCGTCGATTCTGACGCGGGTGCAGCCAGTAACCATGCCGCACCGCCAAGGGCTACCACCAGCGCAATACCGCTGACCACGAAGATCCGCTTAGATCGTTTATTGACCTTCTCTACCGGGACCGGCATCCCTTCTCCTGTCGTTGCTTCGCTCATTTTTAATTCCACTCATTGCATGATGAACATCATATTAATATGATACCCATCATACAAACAAGCTCCGGGATTTCACACTATGTCTGCCAACCTGCCGCCAGCCGCGACGCTCTCGCCTGCGGATTACCCGACATCACGCAAATTTCTGATTTTCAGCATTATGGCGTTTGGTATGTTTCTGGCGCTGATCGACATCCAGATCGTCGCCGCTTCGTTAAACGATGTGCAGGCCGGGCTTTCCGCCGGACCAGATGAAATCAGTTGGGTGCAAACCTCGTATCTGATCGCCGAACTGGTGATGATCCCCTTCTCCGCATTCCTGGCGCAGGCACTTTCTACCCGCTGGCTGTTCAGCGCATCGGCGGCGTTATTTACCCTCAGCAGCATCGGTTGCGGATTGTCGTGGAATATTGAGTCGATGATCTTCTTTCGCGCATTGCAGGGTTTTACCGGCGGCGCGATGGTGCCGACAGTATTCGCGACCGGATTCGCGATGTTTCAGGGTAAACAGCAGGCGCTGATCCCGGCGATCCTCGGCATGGTCAGCGTGCTGGCCCCCACACTGGGACCGACGGTGGGTGGCGTGGTGACGCAATTACTCGACTGGCGATGGATTTTCTTCATCAATATCCTGCCAGGCGCTCTGGTTGCCACCGGCGCCGTGTTATTTATTCATGTGGATAAAGCCGATTTCCCGATGCTTAAACGTATCGACTGGGTACATTTATTGTCGATGGCGATAGCTCTCGGCTGTCTGGAGTATGTGCTGGAAGAAGGCCCGCGAAAAAACTGGTTCAGCGAACCGCAAATCCAGATTTCGGCGTGGTTCTCGCTGGTGGCCTTTGTACTGTTTCTCGAGCGATCCTTTTATTCAAAAAACCCGATCGTACGCCTGAGCCCCTTCCGTGACCCCACATTCACCTTTGCCTGTCTGTTCAATCTGGTGGTCGGTTTTGGTCTGTATGCCTCAACATATCTGACGCCGGTTTTCCTCGGCCGCATCCGAGATTTCAACAGCCTGGAAATTGGCACAACGGTGTTTGTGGTCGGCGTCGGGCAATTCTTCAGTACGATTATCGCCGCCCGATTAATCAGCCGTGTCGACCGGCGGGTCCTGATTACGGTGGGTTTATCCGGTTTCGCACTGAGTTTATGGCTGACGACGACGGTCACAACCTACTGGGGAGCAGAACAGTTCTTCTGGCCGCAGGTGGTGCGCGGCCTGTTCATTATGTTGTGCATCGTGCCGAGTGTGAACATGGCCCTGACCGCGTTTCAGGGGCCGGAACTGCGCTACGCATCAGGGCTGTTTAATCTGATGCGTAATCTCGGCGGCGCGATTGGTATTGCCACGGTGAATACCTGGCTGCAGGACTGGACCCGCGTGCACGCTGCACGTTTCGGCGAATCGCTGGGACACTATGGGGATCATGCGCAGGAGAAGATAGATTCGCTGGCGCAAAAAATTGTCCACCTGACGCCGGACACCGCTCAGGCATTGCTGATGGCAAAAGGGATATTTGGCGCGAAAGTCGCGGCGCAATCCCTGACACTGGCGTTCAACGACATCTTTCAGGTCATGGCGTGGATGTTTGTTGCCGCGCTGGTCATGGTGCCGTTTTGCCGTAAATAAAGTCAGGAATGTGAAGAAAATGTGCAGGCTGCCGCAAAAAATGCGGTTGTGGCAGGGAACTTTTCGAACAAGATGAGAAAGCTTTGGCCTGTTTGAAATAAATCCTTATAATTAGCGGCCCTGAAATGCGATTCGTTACACATACCGTGTCCCTTTCAAGTGCTATGTGCAAGTACACTATTCCTCCGGCCGGTTACGATCGGATCGGGGGGAATTAACATCCTGACAACTGCCAGTGTGGCATTAACGACCAACGAAAATATGAAAATGAGCATTCGCGCAATCCTTACCCTGGTTTTGGCAGTTGCTGCATATAGCCAGGCGTCTTTTGCTGTGGTCTACCCTCTTCCGGCCAATAATGGCCGTCTGGTCGGTGAAAACATCACAGTTACCGTTCCGCAGGGCAGCAGCCTGCCGCTGGAACATTTTGCAGCGCAATACCAGATGGGTTTGAGCAATATGCTCGAAGCTAACCCTGGCGTTGATCCTTATCTGCCAACCCCGGGCACCGTGCTGACTATCCCTCAGCAATTAATCCTGCCTGATACCCCGCATGAAGGCATCGTGATCAACAGTGCTGAAATGCGTCTGTATTACTACCCGAAAGGCACCAATACTGTGGTCGTGCTGCCAATCGGTATCGGTGAACTGGGCAAAGACACCCCGATGAACTGGGTGACTACGGTTCAGCGTAAAAAAGCTGGCCCGACCTGGACCCCGACGGCGAAAATGCATGAAGAATATGCTTCCCGTGGTGAATTCCTGCCCGCCGTCTTCCCTGCTGGCCCGGACAACCCGATGGGGCTGTACGCACTGTATGTTGGCCGTCTGTATGCAGTTCACGGCACCAACGCCAACTTCGGTATCGGTCTGCGCGTGAGCCACGGTTGTGTACGTTTGCGTGATGCCGACATCAAATGGCTGTTCGACAACGTTCCGCAAGGCACCCGCGTTCAGTTTATCAACGAGCCGGTGAAAGCCACCGTTGAGCCGGACGGTAAACGTTATATTGAGATCCATAACCCGCTGTCCTCTAACCAGGAAGAGTTTGATTCCCAGCAGCCGCTGCCAATCACTCTGACCGGTAACGCAAGCAGCGTATCGATGGATCCTGCGGTCAACCAGACTGTGGTTCAGCGCGCTATTGAGATGCGTTCAGGGATGCCGGTTCAGGTTAATTAATTGCGTCCCTGACGTTTTAGTGAAAAAGCTCCGTTCATCGGGGCTTTTTTTTTGCAAACGCAAAAGGAGACTACGGATAACTCCCTCCCCTGCGAAGGGAAGGAGTAAAGCAACATCCCCTCCATCACTGTCATTAAAATGTCACAACTCTGACTTAACCTTTCGGTAACAAAAAATATCTATATGTGTATTTTTATTTCCGATGGTTTATGAAAAGGAGTTTTGACAATGCAACAATCCGTATCTCTTGTGGCCCGCGCCGTGACTGCCGCCCTGCTGCTTTCCACCTCTGCCACTGTCCTCGCCACTGAAACTGACTCGCTGACTGACCGCGCAGCAAAAGGTGTGCTGACAGAACCGGGTGGCGCGCGTCGCCTGAGCGGTGACCAGACCGCCGCGCTGAAAGCGTCACTTTCAGACAAAACGGTGAAAAACGTGATTTTACTGATTGGCGACGGTATGGGGGATTCTGAAATCACCTCCGCCCGCAACTATGCAGAAGGTGCCGGCGGCTATTTTAAAGGTATCGATGCCCTGCCGCTGACCGGTCAGTACACCCATTATTCTCTGGATAAGAAAACGCAGAAACCGAGTTACGTGACCGATTCTGCAGCATCCGCCACCGCCTGGGCGACAGGTGTTAAAAGCTATAACGGCGCGATTGGTGTAGATGTTAACGGTAAAGATCACCAGACTATTCTTGAGATCGCCAAAGCCGCAGGCAAGGCCACCGGCAACGTCTCCACTGCCGAATTGCAGGATGCAACCCCTGCTGCGCAAATCGCCCACGTAACCTCACGTAAGTGCTACGGTCCGGAAGAAACGGCGGAGAAATGTGCCAGCAACGGGCTGGAAAACGGCGGACGTGGTTCGATCACCGAACAGTTATTGCAAACCCGCGCAGACGTCACGCTGGGCGGCGGCAGAAAATCTTTCAGCCAGTTGGCTAAAGCCGGTGAGTTCCAGGGTAAATCCCTGAAAGATCAGGCACTGGCACAGGGTTACGTGTGGGTGGAAAACGCGGAGCAGCTCAGTGCTGTCACGCAGGCAGACCAGAAGAAACCGGTTCTTGGCCTGTTCTCCGAGGGCAACATGCCGGTACGCTGGCAGGGTCCGAAGGCCACTTATCACGGCAACATTGATAAACCGGCTGTTACCTGTGAAGCCAATCCGCAACGCACTGCCGACATCCCGACGCTGGCCGTTATGACTGAAAAAGCCATCGACTTGCTGAAAACGAATCAGAACGGTTTCTTCCTGCAGGTTGAAGGCGCATCGATTGATAAACAAGATCACGCCGCTAATCCGTGCGGCCAGTTCGGGGAAACAGTGGATCTGGATGAAGCGGTGCAAAAAGCGCTGGCGTTCGCCCGACAGGACGGCAACACGCTGGTTATCGTCACCGCCGATCATGCCCATTCCAGCCAGATTATCGAAACCGATGCCAAAGCGCCCGGCCTGACGCAAACACTGACCACCAAAGACGGTGCGCCGATGACTATCAGTTACGGCAACTCAGAAGAGGATTCACAGGGGCACACCGGGACACAACTGCGTATCGCCGCGTTCGGGCCGCATGCAGCGAATGTGGTCGGTCTGACCGACCAGACGGATTTGTTCTATACGATGCGGGATGCCATGGCGATTAAGTGATAGTTTTTCAAAGGGAGATGTCCCTTTGGAACCCTTCGAAACCGGATTGGGTAAGTTTTGGTTTCTCAGTTGCACTGAACGCCTGATCGAGAAACTTTCGGTTTCTTACGTGCGATGCTCACTTAACGCGCTGCGCCGAAACCGCCCAAGAGGGAAAAGTGCTTTTTCCCTCTTGGATCTCCCTTCGCTTTTTCAACAAGCGCTTCCACTCGCTGGCTATGTTTCAGGTATCACCCGGTTCCAAAATACCGCCGGAGGGAAAGGTGGAAAACCGCGCATCTGTTTGCGCGGGTTGTAACCCGAACGAAGGGCACCGCGCAGCGGCGGGATTTTGCGGCTATCACACACCTATCTGAAACATAGCCTCCAGCGGCAGCGCGCAGTTAAAAAGCGCGGAGTCCAAAGGCCCGCGCGTTACCGGGTCTCTGGTCGGGGTGGGCCGACGCCCACGACCTTGAATTTGAAGCAATCAGCTCAGGATATTATCCAGTCTGTCGTCATCAATCCCGTCCGGCTCCAGATGCGCTGTCACATCCGCTGACTTGAATAATTTACTGACCGCCATTTCAGCAGCATCACCAATATCGTGTCCGATATCCACCGTCAGATTGCCATCCACCTCAAGGTGGAACTCGACAAACACACGGTCACCGCCGTTGCGGGTGCGGATGTCATGCACGCCACGCACACCTTCCACACTTAATACTGCCGCTTTAACGCGTTTACGATCGTCAGCACTCAGCTCCCTGTCCAGCAACTGAGTTAAGGCATCGGCCGCCATACCACGCGCGTTCCAGAGCATGTAGAAGGAAATCAACAGCGCGCCGATGGAGTCGGAACGCGTCCAGCCAAAGTAACGTTCGAAAATCAGCGCCAGCAATACAGCGATATTCACAGCCACATCTGTGATGTAGTGCGCGCGGTCAGCAGCGATGGCCGTTGAACCGGTGCGTTTCACCACATAGGTTTGCATCAGCACCAGGCCGGTCGCGGCCAGGGAACTGCCGATAATCACCCAGATGCCCAGACCAAGTTGCGCCAGCGGTTCGGGATTAATGATCCGCCCGATGGATTCCCCGCCGAGCACCAGCCCCGCGCCACCCAGTAACAGCGCCTGCACAAACGCCGCCACGGCTTCGGCTTTGCCGTGTCCGTAACGATGGCCTTTATCGGCCGGACGTCCGGCATAACGCACACCAATCAGCGTCACCATTGAGGCCAGCACATCCACCAGACCGTCGGCCGCAGAAGTCAGCAGCGCAATCGAGCCGGTGGCGGCCCATGCCCAAACTTTGACGCAAACCAGGATTAATGCGACACACAGCGACACCAGCGAGGCAATACGTGTCAGCCCTTTATAAGACGGTGCAGGACGGGTCATGGTTTGCCCCACAGGAGCAGTTGTTGTTGGGAATCTTTCACACGAATTTCCTGAAGCAGAGAACTACTTATTTTAAAAAACCAATGCCAGCCCGGCATTATAACCCATTTCCCACTTTTAAGACGTTCCCTATGGTTTGGATCTTTGTGCCTTCACTAAGGTTAATTGACATGGATTTACTTGCATTTACATCAATACGTTCTAGCTTAAGACAAGATTTCTTTGTTCAGGCGCGCGGCCGCCAATAATCAGAAGAGCACTATGACAAACGATAACAAAGCACAGCCTTCCGCGTCCGATGACGCAAACACTGAACTCGATTCCAGCCAGGTAAAATCTGGAGAAGGTCACACGCAGGCACCCAAAGACCAGAAAAAACCTGATGACGGCAAGCAGGATAACGATGAAAAGCGTAAAGGCCCCGGCAAGAAGCCGCTAATCATCCTCGGGATTGTCGTGGTCATCATGGTGGTTGTGGCACTGGTCTGGTGGCTGATGACAAAAGATCAGGTCAGTACTGATGATGCCTTTACCGAAGGTGATGCCGTGACCATCGCCCCGAAAATTGCCGGTTATGTCACCAGTCTTGCCGTGAAAGATAACCAGTTTGTTAAAAAAGGCGATTTGCTGGTGGAAATCGATCCGCGTGACGCCACCGCGCAGCGCGATCAGGCACAGGCGCAACTGGGTCTGGCCATCGCGCAGTTACATCAGGCGCAGGCGCAGTACGATCTGGCGAAAGTGCAATATCCGGCGCAGCTTGCTCAGGCAAAAGCCCAGCAGACGCGCGCGGAAGCCAATTTGCTTAATGCCACCGCCGATTTCCGCCGTCAGCGCGGCGTCGATCCTCGTGCCACCACCCAACAAAATATCGATACGTCCAATGCGCAGGTACGGTCTGCGACCGCTGATCTGGAAAATGCCAAAGCGCAGGTGCAGGTGGCCGCGCAGGTCCAGCTGAATATTCGTCAGGCAGAAACCAACGTCGAAGCCCGCCAGCAACAGGTTGAACAGGCGAAAGCCCAGCTGGAAACGGCGACGCTGAATCTGTCATATGCACAGGTACGCGCCCCGTTCGACGGTTACGTTACCAAGCGTAATGTGCAGCTCGGCACGCTGGTGCAGGCCGGGACCTCGCTGTTCTCAGTGGTGTCGAAAGATATCTGGATTGCCGCGAACTATAAAGAATCGCAGCTCGAACGCATGCGCCCGGGTAACAAAGTGGAAATCACCGTCGATGCCTTCCCGGACATCAAACTTCATGGTCACGTTGACAGTATTCAGCAAGGCACCGGCTCACGCTTCTCGGCCTTCCCGGCTGAAAATGCCACCGGAAACTACGTGAAAATCGTTCAGCGCGTGCCGGTGAAAATCATCATCGACAGCGGACTGGATGAAAATCACCACCTGCCACTGGGGCTGTCTGTTGAACCGACGGTGACCGTCGAATGAATGAAGATCGCAGCTACTGGAAACCCAAGGCTAATCCATGGGCAGTCGCCGCCGTCGTGACCATCGCGGTGTTCATGGAAATCCTGGACACCACCATCGTTAACGTGGCGCTGCCGCACGTCGCCGGTTCGCTGTCTTCCAGTTATGACGAATCGACCTGGGTCCTGACGTCCTATCTGGTCGCGAACGGTATCGTGCTGCCGATTTCAGCGTTTCTCAGCCGTGTGATGGGCCGCAAAACGTACTTCCTGATATGTATCGGCATGTTCACCGTCTGCTCCTTCCTGTGCGGGGTCGCCACTGAACTTTGGCAGATGATCTTATTCCGCATCCTGCAGGGCTTTTTCGGTGGGGGTTTGCAACCGATTCAGCAATCGGTATTGCTCGATTACTTTAAACCGGAAGACCGGGGCAAGGCGTTTGGCCTATCCTCGATTGCCATCATTGTTGCGCCGGTAGTTGGCCCGACGCTCGGCGGTTACATCACTGATAACTTCAGCTGGCGCTGGGTATTCCTGATCAACATTCCGGTGGGGATCATCGCGTTACTGGCGATTTATCAGCTGCTGGAAGACCCGCCGTGGGAACGTAAAGCCAAGGGGAAACTCAGTATTGATTACATTGGTATCGGGCTGATTGCGCTGGGTCTGGGTTGCTTACAGGTGATGATGGACCGTGGCGAGGACGACGACTGGTTCCAGTCCGGTTTCATTGTCACCTTTGCCGTACTGGCGGTCACCGGGATTGTCGGCGCAGTTTACTGGCTGCTTTACGCCAAAAAGCCGGTGGTGGATCTGCGTTGTCTTAAGGATAAAAACTTTGCGGTCGCCGGTTTGCTGATGGCCGGAATGGCGATGATTTTGTATGGCAGTTCGGTGGTGATCCCGCAACTGGCACAACAGCAACTGGGTTACACTGCCACGCTCTCTGGGCTGGTGATGTCGCCCGGCGCGGTGCTGATCGTGCTGTCGATCCCGCTGGTGCTCAAGCTGATGCCCGTGGTGCAGACGCGTTACATCATTGCCTTCGGTTTCTTCCTGCTGGCGGCTTCGTTTATTTATTCGGCCACGCTGACCCCGGATGTGGATTTTGAAACACTGGTGCTTTTCCGCAGTGCGCAGTCGATAGGGCTCGGTTTCCTGTTTGTGCCGCTGACCACCATTGCGTTTATTACGATCCCGCAAAAGATGAACGCTGATGCTGCCGCGCTGTTTACCATGTTCCGTAACGTCGCCGGCTCGATCGGCATCTCGCTGGCAACAGCCGGTGTCACCGAACGTACTCAGGCGCACAGTGCGCACATGGTGCACAACATGTCACCGCTCGATGAGCAGTTTAATCAGGCAGTCAGTAAAAGCGCGGCGGCGATCCGTGATTTTGCCCACATCGCCGGCGACCCGATACAACTGGCGACTGCGCGGATGTATCAGGAAATGATTTCACAATCGCGCATTCTGGCCTATATCGACGTGTTCGGTTACTGCGCCATCGTCGCCGTTATTTTGATCCCATTTTGTTTCCTGCTTTCGCCGGTTAAGAGCGAAGGTAATGCCGGAGCACATTAAGTTGAACAAGAAAAGCTCTACTCTGAGAAATCAGCCATCAATGATGCCGCCCTGCTCCTCCTGCGAAGGGAGAGGCCGGGAGAGGGTTTTAAATACAGGCACCCGTTTCCTGACACTCTCGACATTAACGCTGGTATTAGCTGCATGCTCCGTTGGCCCTGATTATCAGAAGCCAAACCCGGTAACGCCACCGGCCTATAACGACATGACGCAACCGAAAGATAAAGATGGCGCGTCTATTGCCCTGCCTTCGGAACCCAATCCGTTATGGTGGAAAGCGTTTAATGACCCGCAGCTCGACAGTCTGATCACCCGGGCGATTGCCGGTAATATCTCCCTGCAACAGGCGGTGCTGCGCATTGCCGGTGCCCGTGAACAGGTAAAACAGGCGGAAGGTGCCTGGTTACCGTCGGTTCAGGGCAGCGCTAAAGTGACGCGTCAGCAACTCGGGCTGAAAGGGATTATCGATTCGAGCGGTGCATCGCAGCAGATTGATCAGCTCGGTCCGGAAGCTTCCGGTGCCATCGGCGCGGCCACGCGACCGGTGAATTTGTATCAGGGCAATTTCGATGCCAGCTGGGAACTGGATTTGTTCGGCGGCACAAGACGTCAGGTCGAAGCCGCGAATGCCCAGACGCAGTCGTCCGTTGAACAGCGCAACGATGCATTAGTGTCGCTGGAAGCCGAAGTTGCCCGTACTTATCTCCAGTTGCGTGGTGCGCAAAGCGTGACAGCCGCTATCGAAACGCAAATCGACGTGGCGCAGCAAACCTTAGACCTGACGCAAAACCGTCAGCAAAACGGTCTGTCACCGCAGCTTGATGTTGAAAATGCCCGCGCACAGTTAGGCTCTCTGCGTGCTCAGTTGCCGCAATATCAGGCGCAGGAACGTCAGGCAATGAACGGTCTGGCCGTCCTGCTCGGCCAGACGCCGGGTTCGCTTGATGCTGAACTCTCCGCGCCGAAACCGTTGCCAGCCCTGCCCGCTGCGGTGCCGGTCGGTGTGCCTTCACAGCTGGCACGCCGTCGTCCTGACGTGCGCCAGGCTGAGGCCGATCTCCATGCGGCAACCGCAAATATCGGTGTATCCGTCGCGCAGTTGTTCCCAAGTATTTCGCTCACCGGCCAGTTTGGCATGCGTAATACCGACGCCAGCTATCTCGATAACTGGAGCAGCCATTTCTACTCCTTTGGCCCGCAGATTTCCCTGCCGATTTTCCAGGGCGGACGTCTGGTTTCCGGCGTGCATCTTTCCCGTGCGCAACAGGCTAATGCCGCGCTCAGTTATCGCCAGACCGTGCTGACCGCACTACAGGATGTGGATAACGCGCTGGTCAGTTACCGCACCGATCAGGATCAGGTCAACGGACTTGAGCAGACTACGGCAGCGTTGCAGACCGCGTTTGATCTGGCCAGCGACAGCTACCGTCAGGGGCTTTCCACCTTTATCAACGTGCTTGATGCCCAGCGTCAGCTGGCACAGGCGCATCAGCAATCCGCCGAAGCGAAAGTGAAAACCAGCACCGATCTGGTCTCGCTGTATAAAGCGTTAGGCGGCGGCTGGGAGCCCTATCAGAATGTAGAATTACCGACTTACACCGTGTTTGGCCCGGCGGCTACACCGGATGTAAAAGTCAACACCACCGCGGGCGTAACGCCGTAATCACGGCTTAATGCGAAGAGATAAAATCAGAAGGCGTGGCCGGGGCAGGTAATGAAAAATTCTGCCTCATGCGCGCCACTTCACTCACCGGAGTCAGCCCGAATAAGCGTTTAAATTCGCGGCTGAACTGCGACACACTTTCATAACCCACCTGCGCGCTGGCTGCTGAGGCGGTCAGATTATTACGCAACATCAGTAATCTGGCCTGATGCAAACGGGTGGACTTGAGGTATTGCATCGGCGATGTATCAGTAATGCTTTTAAAGTGACTGTGAAACGTCGGCACGCTCATCCCCGCCTCTTTTGCCAGCGCATTTACATCCAGATGCATGGGGTATTCTGCGTGCAATTTCCGCAGGGCTTTCATCACCTTGCCAAATTGCCCCTGCAGGGCCAGCGCACTGCGCAATGTACCGCCCTGAGCGCCTGTCAGCACGCGATAATACAGCTCCCGCATCATCGGCCTGCCCAGAATTTCAGCATCCTGCGCAGACGCCATGACCTGTAAAAATCGCAAGACTGACGCCCGCATGGCTTCGTCCATTAAACTCGACACCATACTTTTGGGCGCGTCTACCTGTGGCGGGTCATACGCATCCAGTTGCAACATCAGTTCTGCCGCCAGCGTGAAATCCAGCCGAAGATAAATCGCCAGCATCGGTTCGCTGACGCTGGCGTCGGTTTCCATCGTAAAAGGCACCGGCACTGAGACGGCCAGATAATGTTGCGCGTCATACAAATAGACATTATTGCCTAAAAAACCGCGTTTACTTCCCTGCACGACAATCACAATCCCCGGCTCATACAAAACCGGCGTACGCAAAAGCGGACGATCGGAACGCAGAAAACGCACATCCGCCAGAGCCGTGAGGTTGTAGCCTTCACGGGGCGTAAGCCGGTCCAAAAGCGCGATCATTTGCTCAGTCACACTCAACGTCAGATGCGTCATATCACCCTGAAAATACCTGGCAAAAAGTGAATAAAGTGTCGCACCCAGAACCCGCCGTGTCCAGATGACTCAGAGGAACAGGCAAACATCAGAGAGGATCGGGGCTACAGCTCCGGGGTTGCACGCCCTATGCTACAAGTCCGTTTTTTATTGAGGAGTGTGTATGAGCCGGTCAAAATTATTATTCATCACAGGTGTAAGCAGCGGATTTGGCCGCGCGCTGGCAGAGGAGGCTCTGCAAGCCGGGCACCGCGTGGTCGGCACATTACGTAATGCGCAGGCTTGTGAAAAATTCGAGGCGCTGGCCCCTGGCCGCAGTTTTGGCCGCGTACTGGATGTCACGGATTTCGAGGCTATCACCCCGCTGGCCGCTGCCGTAGAACAGGAAATCGGTGCCGTTGACGTACTGGTTAACAATGCCGGTTACGGACATGAAGGCATTATGGAGGAATCACCGTTAAGTGAAGCGCGGCATCAGTTTGATGTGAATGTCTTTGGCGCGGTGGCCGTCATCAAAGCCTTTCTGCCCTATTTCCGTCAACGCCGCGCCGGGCAGGTGCTCAATATCACATCAATGGGTGGCTTTATCACTCTGCCCGGCATCAGTTATTACTGTGGCAGCAAGTTCGCCTTACAGGGGATTTCTGAAACGCTGAGCAAAGAGCTTAAACCGTTCAATATTTCCGTCACGGCCATTCAGCCCGGATCGTTCCGCACTGACTGGGCAGGACGTTCAATGGTACGCTCGCCGCGCACGATCAGTGATTACGACGCCAGTTTCGGCCCCGTGCGTGAAACCCGGGCAAAACGCAGCGGCCACCAGCCAGGTGATCCGCAAAAAGCCGCCCGGGCTATTTTACAACTGATTAATTCGCCGGCACCGCCTGCCTCGCTGTTACTCGGCAGTGACGCGGTAAAATTTGTCAGGGAAAAACTGCAACAAATGAATACCGATATTGATGCCTGGGAAGCGCTAAGCCAGTCCACCGATGGCTGAAACATTCTTTTAAATATCCCGACAGCGCATTTCCCGGAGACTGCGCTATTCTGTTCAGACACTGAATTCATCCTGCCTGCGGGCAGGATTTTCGTCTGAATAACAATCGGGTAAAACAATGAACTCCATTTCCAACGAAGAGAAAAAACCCAGCTGTGATTCAGTGATCAACAGCGTGGCTTACCGTGACGGTAAGCGATTACAGGATGTGACGGTCGAAGACATCAGCGAAGTGTTGAAAGAGCCCGATACCTTTGTCTGGCTTGGATTATGGCAGCCTGAAGATGCCTATATGCGCAGCATTCAGGAAGAATTCGGCCTGCATGATCTGGCGATTGAAGACGCGCTGACGGCGCATCAGCGCCCGAAAATCGAGCAGTACGGTGAGTCCCTGTTTATTGTTACGCACACCGCGCAGAAAGTGAATGAAACCATTGAGTACGGCGAAACACATCTGTTCCTTGGCAAAAACTTTCTGATCACCGTGCGTCATGGCGCATCATCGAGTTACAAAGAGATCCGTAAACATGCGGAAGAACGCCCTGAAATGATGAATAAAGGACCGGGTTATGCGTTGTATTGCGTGCTCGATTCCATTGTTGATAACTATCTGGAAATTCTGCATCAGTACACTGAACAGTTTGCTGCCATCGAAAAACTGATGTTCCGTAACACCTTTAATCAGCAGGCGGTGCAGCAGGTGTATAGCCTGCGGCGGGATCTGTTGTCGCTGCGCAATGCGGCAGTGCCGATGGAAGATATCTGTAATCAGCTCAGTCATCACTTTGAGGAGCTGATGCCCAAAAGCCTGCGCGCGTATGTGCGCGATGTGCAGGATCATACCAATCAGGTCATCCGCACCACAGATGATCTCCGCGAAATGCTCTCGAACGCCATGCATGTGAATCTGGCACTGGTGTCAGTGCATCAGAACGAAGTGGTGCAGCGGCTGGCGGGCTGGGGCGCGATCCTGGCGATCCCGACGGTGATTTTCAGCCTGTACGGCATGAACTTCAAAAACATGCCGGAACTGGATGACTGGTGGGGATATCCGCTGACGCTGGGCGTCACTGTCGCCGGTTGTGCGTGGCTATACTGGAAGCTTAAAAAATCAGGCTGGCTGTAAGTTAATTATTACCTGAAGCCACACGTTAATTAACATGCGAATAACAGAACCCGTTGTTATTCGCCTTCTTTAATTATCCTGACAATTTTAATCCTGACTTATTCTGTTTGCCCTTTCCTCTTCGCATTATTTCCTTATATACTCAGTCGCATCTTTCTTACGGAAATAATATTGATCATGTCAGTCCGTTTCGCGATTTCACAGTTTATGCATTCACTGCGCTTGCCCGGCAAGCGGGTCAGTGCGTTGCTGTTCGCGTTATGCTGGCTTATTCTCAATTCCCAGCTGGCGCTTGCCAGCCATCAGTGCGATATGCGCCCGCCGGTGGAAAATACCCCCATGGCGCATAACATGACTATGCAAATGCCTGATTCGCCTGAGTATATGCAAAGTCAGTCCGTATTGTGTGAGAAGCACTGCATCCCTGAAAGAACCCCGTCTGACAGTGGTTCCGTGCCGCTGGTAGCACTGCCGGTCCTTCCGGCATTAGCCATGATCACCGTCGATGCCAGCACAGCGGTCACTACCGCAGACTGGGTTGCCCCTCCGGTCACTCCCCCTCCTGCCGAAGTTCAGTTCTGCCGATACAGAGAATAGCCCCTGCTGTCCTGAGTGTTTTCCAGCACTCAATATTCAATGAAATTTATTTGCCATTTATTTTCCAGAACAATGGCTATTTTTATCTGATGACAGTATCGGAGTATTCCCCATGCGTGCAATTTTTAATTTAATTTTCGCTAGTCTTTTCTTTATTCCCTTTTATTCCTCCGCAGAGTCCATGCCGATGAGTACGGATCATGATCATATGACGATGCAGCAGAATGTGCAGACATATGAATCCGAAGGCGTGATCACCCAATGGCAATCTGATCGTGTCGGGATTTCCCATCACGCCATCCCTGCGCTGAAATGGCCGGCCATGACCATGAATTTCCGTCTGCCGCCAGAAATTGCCGCCCGCTCCCTGCCCGCCGGTACACCGGTCACCTTTAGCTTTGTCAAAACTGATTCCGCTTATCAGTTGCAGACACTGTCACCCCTGAAACGCTGACCGGGAGATTCACCATGTCTGTTTTACCGCGTCACCACCGGGTGACGTGGCAATGGCTGCTGGCTTTTGTGCCCGTCAGCGCGTTTGCCACACCCGTTACCCTGCCGCAGGCACTGATTGCTGCGCAGGATTATTCCGCCGAGCTTTCTGCCAGCCGTCACCAGGCAGATGCGCTGGATAACCGCGCCGGTTTGGCCATGCAATTGCCGGATCCGAAGCTGAAATTTGGCATCGAAAATCTGCCGGTCAGCGGCGGCAACACCGACCGGTTTAGCCGTGAAGGCATGACGATGGAACGTATCGGCATCATGCAGGATTACATCAGCAGTGATAAACGTCAGCGCAAAGCGGACACGCTGCGGGCGGAGTCCCGGGAAGTCGCGGCTACCCGCCAAAGTATCCGGGCACGTTTGCAGCGCGAGGCCGCCCTGGCCTGGATGGAGATGGCGATCGGCGGGCAAACTGTCTCGCAATTGCAAAAACTGGTGGACGAAAGTCAGCATCAGATTGGTGTTCAGCGGGGTGGCGTCAGTGGCGGCAGTTCGCTGCCCGCCTCGGTGCTGGACGCACGCCTGACACTTATCAGCATGCAGGACAAACTGACTGAGGCCGGACGCGATGTTCAGCTGGCCCGCACCCGTTTAAGTCAGCTGACAGGTATCGGTCAGCCTGAAATTAACGGCGCCATTCCGTCTTTCACCGAACTTCCGGCGCAGGCGTTACAGGCCGGAAGCGTCGAACAGCATCCTGAAATTATTCAGGCCAGGCGCGAAGCCGAGGTGGCGCAGGCGAAATCCTCACAGTCGGCCATTGCGGCACTGCCCGACGTCGGTGTGGAAGTGTATTACGGCCACCGCGCTGACGGCTATGAAGATCTGGCGGGTGTGATGTTTACCGTTGATCTGCCCCTGTTTACCGCCTCACGTCAGGATAAAGATCACGCCGCCGATCAGTCGATGGCAATGGAAAGCAATGACCGGCTGGCGCAACGGGTACGCGATCATCAGGCGCAGCTGACCAGCTTGCTGACGCAATATCAGGCGGCCACGACATTATGGCAGCGGCAAAAAAATGACGTAATCCCGCTGCAACAGCAGCGTATCAGCGTGATTCAGGCGCAATATCGCGCCGGGAAAAGCAGCCTGAATGAGGTTCTCGACGCCCGCCGTAACCTGATCGACAGCCAGATTGCCGAACGTAATGCCGCGCTGGAAGTGGCCCGTTATTGGGTCGCCCTGCGTTATCTGGCCCCACAGGAGATTCAATAATGACTGATGCTAAAACTTATAGCCTGCTGACCATCACGATCGTGGCCTCGCTGAGCGCCGGTTACGTCGCCGGCCGCCACAGTCATCCGGAACCAACGCAGACAGCTGCCGCGCCCGTCGGGCGCAAAGTGCTGTACTGGTATGATCCGATGACACCCGGCCAGCGTTTTGATAAGCCGGGTAAATCGCCGTTTATGGATATGGAACTGATGCCACGTTACGCCGATGAAGTCACCGGTAACGACGGTGTGACGGTCAGTGCCCGCCAGCAACAGAATCTGGGATTACGCAGTGAGAAAGTGCAACGCCGGGTGTTATCCGCCACGCTGAATGTCTACGGCACGGTCAGTGCCGATGAACGCAGCCTGCGCACCGTCGCCGCGCGTGCGAACGGTTTAGTCGAAAAACTTTACGTTGCCGCCAGTCAGCAGCGGGTGAAAAAGGGCCAGAAACTGGCCACGTTGTGGATCCCCGACTGGACCGCCGCGCAGCAGGAATACCTGGCCGTGCGTCAGCTTGGCGACCGCAGCCTGACCACCGCCGCCCGTCAGCGGCTGGCCTTACAGTTTATGCCGGAAGACATTTTGCGCCGCGTGGATAAAACCGGTCAGCCGCAAAACCGCATCGACGTCGTGGCGCCGGAAGACGGTTATCTCAGTCAGCTTGCCGTACGTGAAGGTGCACAGGTCAGCGCCACGCAGCCGTTGTTCGAACTGACCAGTCTGAAGCAGGTATGGATTGTGATGGATTATCCGCCTTCCGCCGCCAGCCAGATCCGGATCGGCAGCAAAGTCACGGCCAGCGCCGACAGTCAGCCGGGCGAAGTTTTTCACGGCACGGTCAGTGAATTGCTGCCGGATATCGATGCCGTCAGCCGGACACTGAAAGCCCGCGTAATAATGGAGAATCCGCAGGAGACCCTGCGTCCCGGCATGTACCTGAATTTGTCGCCGGATGTCGGTGACGGGGCTGCGGTTCTGGCCATTCCCCAGGAAGCGTTGATCCAGACAGGTAGCCGCAATACCGTGCTGCTCGACGACGGTAACGGGCATTTCACCCCGCAAGCGGTCACCACGGGCGCGACGCGTGATGGCTGGACACAAATACTATCCGGCCTCGATGAAGGCCAGGCGGTGGTGACATCAGGACAGTTCCTGATCGACTCCGAAGCCAGCCTGCGCAGCGCGCTGCCGGCGACAGAAACTCCGCTGTCAGACACGCATCAGCACGGGGGGGATTTATGATTGCCGCCGTGATCCGCTGGTCGCTGAAAAACCGGCTGCTGGTGTTACTCGCCGCGCTGATGATGGCGGGATGGGGCATCTGGTCATTACAAAAAGCCCCGCTCGATGCCCTGCCGGATCTCTCTGACGTGCAGGTGATTGTGCGCGTGAGTTATCCGGGTAAGGCACCGCAAATCATCGAAGATCAGGTGACCTACCCGCTGACCACTACCCTGCTGTCGGTGCCCGGTGCGAAAACCGTGCGCGGTTTTTCAATGTTTGGCGATGCCTATGTTTACGTGCTGTTCGATGACGGCACCGATCCTTACTGGGCGCGCTCCCGCGTGCTGGAATATCTGAGCCAGGTGCAGTCCTCACTGCCGGCAGGTGCAAAAGCCTCGCTGGGGCCGGATGCGACCGGTGTCGGCTGGATTTATGAGTATGTACTGACCGACAAAACCGGCAAACACAGCCTCGAACAACTGCGCGCCCTGCAGGACTGGACGCTGCGTTACGATCTGAAAACGGTGCCGGATGTCTCTGAGGTCGCCAGCATCGGTGGCATGGTGCGTCAGTATCAGGTAGTGGCTGATCCGCAACGAATGCGCGCCCGTGGCGTAACACACCAGCAACTGGTGACCGCGTTGCAAAACGCCAATCAGGAAAGCAGCGGTTCACTGCTGGAAATGGGTGAGGCTGAATATATGGTCCGCACCTCCGGCTATCTCAAAAGTCCGGAGGACTTCAACAACGTGGTGGTGACGGTTAACAGCGGGATCCCGGTGCTGCTGGCGGATGTTGCCACCGTGCGTACCGGCCCGGAACTGCGGCGCGGTGTGGCGGAGCTCAACGGTGAAGGCGAGGTGGCGGGCGGCGTAATTATTATGCGCTCGGGTAAAAACGCACTGGAAACCCTGAAAGCGGTCAAACAGCGGTTACATGCTCTCGCCCGCACATTGCCGGCGGGCGTGGAGATTGTACCGGTGTACGATCGTCAGCCACTGATCGAAAATGCCATCGACACGTTATCCCATAAATTACTGGAAGAGTTTGTGGTAGTTGCGGTGGTTTGCGCGCTGTTTCTGTTTCACTTCCGCTCTGCGCTGGTGGCCATTATCACCCTGCCGCTTGGCATTCTCGGTGCATTTATCGTCATGCATTATCAGGGCGTCAGCGCCAATATCATGTCACTGGGCGGCATCGCGATTGCCATCGGTGCGATGGTCGATGCCGCGATTGTGATGATCGAGAATATGCATAAGGTACTGGAACAGTGGCGGCATGAGCATCCCGGTCAGCAACCGGCACCGGCAGATTACTGGAAAGTGTCTGAGCGGGCTGCCACGGAAGTCGGTCCGGCGCTGTTTTGCAGTTTGCTGATCATCACCCTGTCGTTTATTCCGGTGTTTTCGCTGGAAGCACAGGAGGGCCGGATGTTTTCCCCGCTGGCATTCACCAAAACTTATGCGATGGCGGTGTCTGCCGGGCTGGGCATCACGCTGGTACCGGTGCTGATGGGCTATTTTATCCGTGGCAAAATTCCTGATGAGAATGCCAGCCCGCTCAACCGCTGGCTGGTCGCTGTCTATCAGCCGGCCCTTTCCGCCGTGCTGAAACGCCCGAAAATCACGCTGTTATGCAGCGGTCTGTTCCTGCTGGTGTCCCTGTATCCGCTGGCAAAACTGGGCAGTGAATTTATGCCGCCGCTCGATGAAGGCGACCTGCTGTATATGCCGTCGACGCTGCCGGGGATTTCAGCCCGGGAAGCGGCGCGGCTGTTGCAGCAAACGGACCGGTTAATCAAAACAGTGCCGGAGGTCGCCAGTGTATTTGGCAAAGCCGGACGGGCAGACAGCGCCACTGACCCGGCTCCCCTGACGATGGTCGAAACCACGATCCGCTTTAAACCGCGCGACCAGTGGCGGCCGGGTATGACACCGGACAAACTGGTGACGGAGCTCGACAATGCGGTGAAATTACCGGGTATCGCCAATGTCTGGGTACCGCCTATCCGCAACCGTCTCGACATGCTGGCCACCGGCATCAAAAGCCCCGTAGGCATTAAGGTGAACGGTAATAATATTGCGCAAATCGAGCAGATTGCTCAGCAGATCGAGCATATCGTGAAAAAAGTGCCGGGTGTAACCTCAGCGCTGGCCGAAAGGCTGGAAGGCGGCCGTTACGTCGATATTACAATCAACCGGCGCGAAGCTGCACGTTACGGTGTCACGGTTGCTGAACTACAATCGCTGGTCTCGACACTGGTCGGTGGAGAAAATATCGGTGAAACCCTGGAAGGCCGCGAACGTTATCCGATCAACCTGCGCTATCCGCGTGAACTGCGGGACAACGGGCAGGCGCTGCGTGACTTACCGGTGCTGACAGCCTCCGGTGCACAGGTACCGTTGTCGGCGTTGGCATCGGTCAGCGTCACCGACGGTCCGCCGATGCTGAAAAGTGAGAACGCCCGTCTTTCTGACTGGATCTATGTTGACTTGCGCGGACGCGATTTGAAATCTGCGGTCGACGACATGCAACGGGCGGTGAACCAGCAGGTAAAATTACCGGAAGGCGTGACGGTCAGCTGGTCAGGACAATTTGAGTATCTTGAGCGCGCTACGGCAAAACTGAAAATAGTGCTGCCGGTGACCCTTCTGATTATCTTCGTACTGTTATATGTCACGTTCAGCAGTGTCCGTGACGCGCTGCTGATCATGGCGGCCTTGCCGTTTGCCCTGACCGGCGGCGTCTGGTTGTTGTTCCTGCTCAGCTTCAATTTGTCGGTCGCCGCCGCCGTCGGCTTTATCGCCCTGGCCGGTGTCGCTGCTGAATTCGGGGTAATCATGGTGTTGTATCTGAATCAGGCGGTGCAGCGCCAGCAGAAAGCCGGTGAGGAGATGAGTGAGGCAGAACTGTGCGACGCCATTCATCATGGCGCGGTGTTGCGTGTCCGGCCAAAAGCCATGACCGTCGCCACAATTATGGCGGGTTTACTGCCGATCATGTGGGGAAGCGGCACCGGTTCAGAAGTGATGCAGCGCATCGCCGCGCCGATGATCGGCGGCATGGTGAGTGCCCCGCTGCTGTCGATGCTGGTGATCCCGGCGGTTTATTTGCTGATACATCGGAGGCGGAATTAGCACTTGCAGTGCAGGCCTGATCGAGAAAATTTCGGTTTCTCACGTGCGGTGCTTACCTGACGCGCTGCGCCGAAACCGCCCAAGAGGGAGAAGTGCTTTCTCCCTCTTGGATCTCCCTCCGCTTTTTTACTGCGCGCTATCGCAGTCGGCCATGTTTCAGGTACATCAGTGACCGGCTGGAAATCTTGCCGCTACGCGGTGCCTTCTCTCGGTCCTGGAGCCTCTGGTCTCCAGGCCGCTCCGCTCAGCAAGATTTCTGAATCGCCCGCACGATCTTAAATTCAAAACCAATCCGCTTTTCATATCAAAATCAGTGAGGTTGTGAAGTAGAAGCCTGAGGCCGGTTCCAAAATCACGCCGGACGAGAGGTGGAAAACCGCGTGTCTTTATTACGCGGGTTGTAACCCGAAGGGAGGGAACCGCGCAGCGGCGGGATTTTGCGGCTATCGCTGTGATGCCTGAAACATAGCCAGCAAGCGGAGCGCGCAGTGAAAGAGCCGGAGATTCTTAAGAGGCGCGGCGATAGGCGCCTCTTAAGGCCAGTTTGGGTGGCAACCCAAGGTTTTGTCGGTGTGGGCCGACGCCCACGACCTTGAAGTTGAAGTTAAAACGGCGTGTGGGACCGTAATCCCACACATATCATTCTTCTGCCGGAACGACCCGATCATTCGTTTTCTCAAGGATCATCGTCTGCGTCTGACTCAGACTGATCCCCGCTGCCCGCAGCATTTTGAGGATTTCGTACAGCAAATCACTGCGCGTAGCGCTGACCATGCGCGGACTGTTCACGTAGCCGGTCACACTCAGCACGATCCCGGTCGGGCCGAGTTCTTTAAAACTGACCGATGGCGCAGGCGCTTCCAGAATGGATTCATGCAGATTGTAGGCTTCCAGTAATAAGGTGCGTACCTGTTCAGGGTCGATATCCAGCGGGAACGTCAGCGTGATGGTCGCCACGCCCTGCGCATTACCCATGGTGGCATTGCGTACGTTCTGTGAAATCAGCTGTGAGTTCGGCACAATCACCGTTGATTTATCACCGAGCTGAATTTCCGTAGCACGCACATTGATGCGACGGATATCCCCTTCCACACCGCTGATGCTGATCAAATCCCCGACTTTTACCGGACGCTCGGTCAGCAGGATCAGACCGGAGATAAAGTTCTTCACAATCTCCTGTAAACCAAAACCGATACCGACCGACAAGGCGCTGACGATCCACGCCAGTTTATTCCATTCAATGCCCAGCGACGACAGCGTCAGCAGGATGATCAGCACGTAGCCGACGTTGGTGAACAGTGTCACCAGCGACGCACGCATACCACGATCCATCATGGTTTTAGGCAGAAAATCGTTATCCAGCCAGCGGCGTGCCGAGCGCAAAATATACCAACCGATCACCAGACACAGCACCGCGTTGACCGCATGCGCCGGAATGATGTTCATGCTTTCGAGACCTTTTCCGCCCCAGATATCGACGATTTTGGCCAGCAGTTCCAGCGGGGTTGTCGTCCCGAAAGTCCCGTTAAGCAGCGCGACGGCGGCCATCAGCAGCAGTGCGGTTTTGCCGATTGCCGAGAATAAGGTTGCGGCCAGGGACAGATGACGGTCATTAACGCTCAGCGTGCCTTTCAGGATTTTGCCGCTGTGTGTTGTCGGTGAAAACAGGCTTTCGCACAGGTCAACCACAAAATGGATCAGCAGATACAGACAACTGACCACCAGACCTATCCACAGCAGTTCAAAGGTCACAAAACGGGCCAGCGGAATATAGCCAATCAGCAGCGCCATCAGAATGACAAATGCCGTCAGGCTTATTACCAGGTGGATAAGCCCGGCCAGCGTGGAGCGTGCTTCGGTCTGCTCGCCTTCGGCCTTCATCTTGCGACGCATACGGTTGATACGCACCGGCGCGATCAGGCAGTTGAGCGCCACAAGTAACGCCGCCAGCCCGTTGCCAAATAACGTTGCCGAAACGCTGGCACCGACCAGATTGTTTAGCTGTTCAATAATACCGAACAGGAAGATAAAGGTCGCCAGCAGGATCGGGAACGACGCCAGTGTTTTGGCCAGCGGATCAGCAATGCCCGGCAAACGCCATGACGGATGATTGTTGGAAAGTAACGCAATGCCCAGGCCTGCGATCACGGCGGAGAAATAGGTCAGCTCGACCAGTTGTTCAGCGAACTCTGTCACCCACGGTGAGGTATCCGGCAGACGTGTGAAAATATACCCGAGCAACTGAACACTGATGCCGAGCGTCAGCGTGGTGCTCAGCGTAGTGAAACAAGCCAGGAAACTGCGACGAAAACGCCCTTGCGGTAACCAGCGCGGCAGGATCCAGTTTATCGGTCTGTCGAGTACGCGACGCCCCGCCAGACCAATCGCCAGCGCCAGTAACAGGTAAATCGCGGTGCCGATGCGCCAGTCATCACTCCACGCCTGCGCCCAGGCGTCCTTAACCTGCGAACCGAAATCATCAAAACGCGCCGCATCGTCAGCGTTTGGCGTAATGAGCGGTGTCCAGAAATTGCCACCGAGAATGCTACCGGTATTGAGCGCAATCTGCGTTTTCAGCGCATCGCGACGTAATCCGGCGATTTGCGAAGACAGGTTTTGCGCGCCAACGGAGATGGCTTTGGTCTGCTCAATTTGCGTAGTCAGCAGCGTTTTGCTGTTGTTGAGCTTATTACGCTGGCTGATCACCTGCGGCGTTTCAGTGATGGTACCCGGCGCAGGTGCCGGACCCAGCACGTCGAGCTGCGCCTGTACCTGCGCCAGTTCCGGTGTCAGCGCGGCCGTCAGCTTGTCGGCATCTTCGGCCAGTTTCTGCGCTGCATCAGTCAGTCCGGTAAATTTCTTATCGGTTTTTGCCGAAGAGACCTGCTGTTTAAGCTGATCCAGACGCTTTTGTAATGCCGGCAGCGCAATCGTGGCGTTAACTTTAACCGGTTGTTCCGCCGTGGCGGGCTGGCCTGTACTTTCGTCGGCCTGGCTCAGCACCGGCGTTATCAGCAGACATGACAACAATGCCAGCAATAACGGCACTCTTAACATTTTTTGCATAGAAGGATGATTCCGGGAGTTCAGGAAATTATTGTTTGAAAAATCCGGCTAAGAATACGCTTTCTCAGCCGGAAAAATAGCGTTTAACTCTCTGAAAAGAGCCTGGGATTTAGTTGTTTTTACCTAGCATCATTCTGAGTATAGCCGCAGACTCTGCAGGCCTGAGCGCCAGGATACCGGAATAGAGGCTGACAGAGATTTCACACACTTTTTCGCGATCGACATCCGGCTGGGTCAGATCATTGAACATCTGTAACTGCTCGCCGTACATACTGGCCAGCGCCTCACGCACCGGTGCCATCATCTGCACCACTTTCTCCGTGCTTACAGGTGCTGGCATAGCAGTTTGCCCGCTGCCGGTTGCCAGCAGTAAATCATTCATGGTGTCGAGATCTTTGCGGAACAGTTCCGGCGGCAGCACCTGCGCGGTGTTCACACCGCCGCTGACTTGTGGATAAAGAAATTTAAAACAGCTGCCGTCTTTGCGCGCCTGCAGGGTCTGCATTTCTTCCAGATTCACCTGCATCGCCTGGTTCACATTGGCGTCCGGTGCATGGCTGATACGCTGCGAGAGCAGCGCTGACACCATCGGTTTAACGGTATCAATGGCTTCCTGCTGCGGTTTTCCTTCTTTCTTCATCGTCAGAATATGACTGCGGATCTGCGCATACAGGGCCGGTTCCTGCATTCTGATGGTGTTATACAACGGCAATGCAGCCAGCGCCTGATCAATTTTCTGCTCTTCGCTGTTGCCTGCCAGACGCGGCTTGATCACACCGCCCCACAACAGGTTGCCACCGATGATCAGCACCAGAAATAAGGTTACCGCAGGTACCCGGCCAATTTTGCCTTTTTTGTGTAATGCGCCAATCAGCGATCCCATCACTGCGCCACTGATGCCCCACACCATCACTTCATTCCAGTTCATTTTCCATTGCCTTCAGTAAAAAAATTTAGTGACTTCCAATCTGTGCGACCGCATCACGACTGGCATCAATACGTGCCTGTCCGTGCAGTTCGTGTAATTTGCCCTGTCGCATCTCCAGGAGTCGATCGGCGTGTTCAAAATAGTGATCATCATGGCTGATTGCCAGCACGGTTTTACCCATGTCACGCAATTGTGGCAACAGCTCACGGTAGAACGTACGGCGGAACTGCGGATCCTGATCGGCAGCCCACTCGTCGAGCAACAGGAAATCTCGCCCTTCGGCTGCCGCCAGCAACAGCGCCACACGCTTACGCTGTCCGGCAGACAGTTGCAGGTTAGTCACCTCATGGCCGCTGAACTGAAGTTTTTCTTTCATTTTCAGGCGTTGCAGCCAGTCTTCCACCAGCAGCGGATCAGGCTTCTGCCCCTGCGGACCCAGCAACTGACCGAAGAGGTGGAAATCAGTGAACACCGCCGAGAAAATCTGCCGGTATTGTTCGGCGTTTTCAGCAGTGACCGGCACGCCGTCAAGCAGGATTTGCCCGGAACGCGGCTGATACAAACCGGTCAGCAGCATCGCCATCGTCGATTTACCGCTGCCGTTGCCGCCAATCAGGAACACCAGTTCGCCACGGGTGAGTATCAGGTTCAGCGGACCTACGCCAAAACCTTCGCCTTCTTCTTTGCCGGCGTAACTGAACGTCAGGTCGCGCAGTTCAAGGGTGTGCCATTTTCCGCTGGCCAGGGCAGGTGTAAAGGCTTCTTTATACTCTGCCAGTTTAAGCGCTTTCAGTTTATCGAAAGCCACCTGCGCGCTGAGCAGCGTCGGCAATGCGCCTACTGCCTGTAACATCGGCGTACGCAGGAACAACAGCGTCAGGGAATAGGTCGCGGCAACGTCGGTATCCGACCAGCCCAGCGTGTTCGCCATGAAGAACACCAGGCCAATCGCGCCAAGCATCATAATATTGGACCAGTTCACGGCGCTGAGGTGGAAGGTATCAGCGCGGATAATGTGATGCCGGTACTCCTGCGCATCTTTACGGTACACATCATCAAACAAATGACGGGCGCGCTCGCGGTTCAGCGCCAGTTCCCTGCGCCCTTCAATCACTTTCTGATAATCGCTTTGCAGCTTGTCTTCAGCATCGCGCACTTTCGCCAGATGGCGATAAACATGTGATACCAGTTTGAAACCCCCGAAAATGGTGATCAGCAGCCAGATCACCGTCACCAGCAGCATTTCCGGCGACAACCACGCCAGATAACCGGCGCAGCCAAGGGTCAGAATAATCCCCTGCACCAGCTCCGGTAAGCGCACAAACGCCAGCGTGATATTACGGATGTCGCTGCCGAGGCTGGCAAGCAGTTGCGCATTGCCGATTTGCTCAATGCGTTCGATATCAGTATCAAGGATACGTTTAATGAACTGGCCGCGCAGACGGTAAATGAAATGATGACCCAGCACAGTCAGTGCCAGCTGTGAGCCCAGCGTGACGGCCATCAGCAGCAGCAGTAATCCGAGGAATTGCGGAAGAACACTCAGGGAGCCTTGTGTGGTTTCAATCAGCTTGAGATTGATAAACGCGATCAGCCCGATACCCAGAACGGCGCTGAGCAGGCTCAGCGCCATAACGCCTAAAAACGGCCAGCGATATTGCTTAAAGACAACACGTAACAACTCCATGAATTTTTCTCATTCTGAATGCAGGGAAATAATGCTGCACGCAGTTTAATGACACGCATTGCCATATCAAGAACAATTCTCATTTTACCCGCGTATCCTGACGGATCACCATGCGCTCGAACTTGCCGGCAACCACCAGATAGCCAAACATGCCCAGCAAACCGTGCGCACCGACAAACCACAGCGCGAGGTTAAAGGAGCCGGTTACCGCGACGATATAACCGATCACGACAGGGGTAATAATCCCGGCAACGTTGCCCAGGCAGTTAAACACCCCGCCGCTCAGGCCGATCATTTTCTCCGGTGCGGTATCCGACATCACCGCCCAGCCGATGGCCGATAAGCCTTTGCCGAAAAATGCCAGCGTCATCAGCGCAATCACCGCCGCATCAGTGGTGACAAAATTGGCCATGGCCAGCATCGCCGCGAAGAACATCCCGAGCACAAACGGCGTTTTACGCGCTTTCGACGGGCTGACACCGCGGCGGATCATATAATCTGACATTACGCCACCGAGTACACCGCCTGTAAAACCACAGATGGCCGGTAACGCCACCACCCATCCGGCTTCCATGACCGTCATCCCCCGCCCTTTGATCAGGTAAATCGGGAACCAGGTCATAAAGAAGTAACTCATCGAGGTGATGCAGTACTGGCCGATATAAATGCCCCACAGCGTCCGGCTCTGGAAGAGTTGCATCACTTCACGCAAGGTGAATCGCTGACGTGAGGCTCGGCGGTTCAGTTCCAGATCAACCAGCGCACCGTTGGCGCGGATGTGTTCGAGTTCGGCTGGTTTAATGTGCGGACTGCTGTGTGGCTCTTTGTACAATGCGAACCAGAGGATCCCGGCAATCAGCCCGACGCAGCCCATCCACAGGAACACATGTTCCCAGCCCAGCGCGTGGGTCAGCCACGCCATGATCGGCGTAAACACGCCGATCGCCATGTATTGTGCGGAATTAAACAGTGAAGTGGCGGTGCCGCGTTCGTTGGTCGGGAACCAGCAGGCGACGATGCGCGCATTGGCAGGAAACGCCGGCGACTCCACCAGCCCGAGCATGAAGCGCAGGAAAAACAGCATGATTGCCGCCGAAATCCCGCTGACCCCGAACCAGCCCACCGTGCCCTGCAACAAAGTAAAGACGGACCAGAACACCAGACTGCAACCGTACACCCGCCGTGCGCCGTATTTATCCAGCAGCCAGCCGCCGGGAATTTGCCCGATCATATACGCCCAGGCGAACGCCGAAAAAACCATGCCGAGCATGACCGGATCCAGATTCAGCACCCGCGAGACTTCGGTACCGGCAATCGACAGCGTGGCACGGTCGGCGTAGTTAATCACCGTGATGGCAAAAATCATCCCGAGAACCACGTAACGGAAATGACCCGGTTTTGCCGCTTCAGCCGCTGACTCACGGATGACCGGCTTTGCGTTATCTGACACATCTGTAGGGGACGTCATGTTTTCTCTCCAGACTTATGATTGCATTCCCTGCTTTTTGTGACCGGATGCACAGTTTTTGGCGTTTCGGCCACGCCATTTAGATCTAAAAAATCCAAATTAATTAACAGAGTAGAAACATTTAACGATACGGTCTAAGTTAAAAAGACAATGGAACAAGTCAAAAATTGAATGATTGAATTAAACCAGTTGCGCTGTTTTGTAGCGGTCGCGGAGGAATTACATTTCGGCCGGGCGGCAAAAAGATTGTTCATGACGCAGCCACCGCTGAGCCGTCAGATCCAGTTACTCGAGCATGCGCTGGGTGCGCGTTTACTCGAACGGACCAACCGGCACGTCAGCCTGACGGCCTCGGGCAAGACATTTTTGCGCGATGCAAAACTGATCCTCGAATTTACCGGGCAGGCACAGGAGACGGTAAAACGGGTTGAAAAAGGAGAAATTGGCCGGCTGACGTTGGGATTCACAGCGGTCAGTGGTTACTGGCAGATCCCGCAGATTATTGCGCTGGCTGCAAAGGAATTACCTGAAATCACGCTGGTGATGAAGGAAATGGTGTCGTCAGCGCAGCTTCAGGCACTGGCGGCACGCACGCTGGATATCGGCTTTGTGCGCCAGCCTGTGGCGTTATTTCCGCTGGCCTATCACTGCGTGCTGCGCGAGCCGTTATGCGTTGCGCTGCCTGCCTCATCCGCACTGACCGCAAAACCGCGCATCCGTCTGCGTGACTTCGCCGGACAGCCATTCATTATGTACTCCGCCAGCGAAGGTAAATATTTTTACGACTGTATCGCCGGGCTGTTTGCGCAGGCTAATGTCGTGCCACATTACGTTCAACATTGCAGCCAGACCCATACCATTCTCGGGCTGGTGCGCGCCGGTGTCGGGCTGGCGATTGTGCCGGAAAGTGCCCGCCAGCTGGCCTTTTCAGGCATCGAATTCCGCCCGCTCAGCCACCCGGACGCCTTCGCTGAAATCCATATGGCGTGGCGTCAGGATGGTGAAACCCCCGCGCTGCTGGCGTTCAGACAAATGGTGACAGCACATAGCGCGGCGCAGAATATACCTGCGCCGCGGCGTAAGCCCCGTGCTCAAAAATCAGCGTAAATTAAGCGAATACAGCGCCGGCACACCGCCTGCGGTGCTGACGATGTCAAGACGGATCCGCCGGACAGACCGGGCGGACGGGATATTATGCTCACAGACTGAGTGCCGGTTACCCGTCACTTCCGCCAGCAACTCATCGTCTGCCCACAGGCGGTAATGCGTCACGCAATGCGGCGTCACCGCCAGCGCATGCCCCATCTGCACGCTTTCCATCGCATTATCAAAATCGTTATCAAATATCAGCGTCAGCGCCTGTATCTTCTGCGGCGTTTCCCAGTGCCAGCATACGGAAGGCGCAGGATCATTCAGGTCAGGCACCCAGGCGTTTGTTTGCTGCTCCGGACGCAGACGGCCATTTAGCAGATTACCGGCAGCGTAACAACGCAGCGCAGGCTGGCAGCGCAGTGCCGGGAGGATCTGATTCGGGTGGCGGCGCGGCAGCCAGAAATCAAACTCATCCACACCATAATCGCCGTCTGCAATCTGCCGCGTGTGTTTTGCCACGCGTGCATTCAGGCTGTTGAAAACGGTCATGATGCCGGGCAGAAGTTTCCCGCTCAGGGCGATATCCACCTGTTTATTGCTTTCAAAAGCGATAAACAGGTATTCGTCGCGCAGGCTCTGATGAGTAAATTTCACCGTATATTCCCCCTGACCGCTGACCTGAATTTCGCACGCATCCAGCGGGGTATCCGCCGTGAAATTCCCCACACGCGCTGATCCCAGCAGGCTGACTTTCAGCGGCTGCGGCGATGTGGAACGCAACGTAAAATGCATTACCGGCAGCGTTTCCCCGGCTTTCAGCGGCAGAAGCAATGCCATCCGCGCGTCAAGGGACGTCCATTCCCCGCTGGCGGCAAGTTCACGCAGTAACAGTTCGCTGCTGACCGAGACCTGCGCGCCCTGTGCCGGGTCTTCCAGCCACTGGCGCGGAATATAACAACCGGTCTGTTGCAGATGCTGTTGCAGCGCGCCGATGCGGTTTTTCTCCGCCAGTTGCGGCGCATTCAGCTGCCCGCGATGGCACAGTGCAGCGGCGCGACCGGCCACTTCGCCCAGTAAACCGCAGGTACACATCACCCGCGCACTGCCAAACGCCACATGGGAAGCCGAGATCAGCCGTCCGGTGAGAAACAGGTTTTCCAGCGAGCGGCTGTACAGGCTGCGGTAAGGGATGGTGTAAGTGCCTTTGCTGTGGAACTGGCGACAGCCGTCATGTTTGCTGTAAACACCATCAGCGGGATGCAAATCGATCGACCAGCCACCGTAAGCCACCGCGTCATAATGGTCGCGCTGTTCAATAATGTCCTGCTGGCAAAGGATATGGTCGCCGACAAACCGGCGGCTTTCGCGTTTGCCGGGAATGGCGCCGACCCATTCGATGGTCATGCAGGCGGCTTCCGGAAACTGGCCGGAGTTCTTAATGTGATCCCACACGCCCCAAACTATTTTCCACAGCTCCCATTTGATTTCTTCGCTGTCGTGGACGGTATCCAGCCGCCCGCCCCATTCCAGCCACCACAAATCACAACCGTTGAGCGTGGAGGTCAGACGGGTATAGCGCGGGATCTCTTCAATATTTTGCAGGGCAAAAGACGGCGGAACGAAATCCACCGGCGCCCCGCCTTTTTTGGTGTAGAAATAGATCGAGTGCCCGAGCTTATGACCGAAGTTATCACCCGGTGCCATTTTTTCACCGAATTCGCCAGGATCTTCCGCACCAACACGGTATTCCGCTCCGGCCAGATGCCCGAGTACGCCGTCACCGGTCGCATCGCAAAACTGTGTGGCGCTGATGTTGTAGAAGGTTTCGTTGATGGCGTTAAAACCTTTCACCCGTATGATTTTTCTCCCTTCGGTTTCCACCTCAAACAGGGCGGTATTGAGCAACAATGTCAGGTTCGGCTCGCTTCTGGCCATATCCAGTAACACCAGATCAAACATCACCGGATTGCCTTCTTTGTTGCGGTAAAGGTTTTCCTCCATGATTTCGCCCATGATACCGCCCTCGCGTGCCCAGCGGTTGTTGTTGCCCATATGCGAGGTGGCGCCATTCGCCCATAAGCGGACTTCGCTCGAGGCATTGCCGCCCAGCACCGGCCGGTCCTGAACCAGCACGACTTTCAGCCCGTCACGTGCAGCGGCCAATGCAGCACACAGCCCGGCCAGACCGCCACCGGCGACCAGAAAATCAGTGTGCATCTGTTGTTGCGGAAATTCACGGGCACCGGTTTGCGGAAAAATTTGCATAAAGTTTGTTTCCTCTAAAACTGACGATAAAATCGTTTTACGTATTTTCATTTGAAGCGCGCCATGTCATCACAACCGAATCAAAGCCTTATCGACGGCATACGCTGTCTGCAATATCTGGTTTCCAGTGACCGTGCCATTGGCTGTCGCGAACTGGCACGCCTGATGGATATCAACGCGACCCGGGTGAACCGGCTGCTGATGACCATGGCGGCCATGGGGCTGACCCAGCAGGATGATCAGCGGCGCTATCTTCCCGGTCCGGGCATCCACGCCCTTGCCGCGCAATCTATCCGCGGCTCCGCACTGTTTTCGCAGGCTCTGCCGCTGCTTGAGCGCCACGCCCCTAAAGACATCGTGGTGGCAATGGGCGTGCTGTGGGAGGATCAGGTCACTTATATTTATCACTCTGAACCGGGTCTTCAGGTCAGTCAGGCACTGGCCGGTTTTCATATGCTGCCCGCATGGCAATCTGTGATTGGCATGTCTCTGCTTGCGACTGAAAGTGATGACGCATTGCAGGCACGGTTCACACAGGAACAGTGGCAGACGATGGCACCTTATCTGGCGCAGCAGCGTGAGCAGGGTTATGTCGTCTGGCAGCATGACGACGGCGAGGTGTCGATGGCACAACCGCTGGGTGCACATAACGCCGCGCTGGCCTTCGCCGGCATGTGGAATACCGGTGAAGCTGACATCGCAACGCGCCTGACCGGCTTACGCCAGCTCACCGCGCAGCTCGTTCCTCATCCTGTGTAGGGTGTTCCGGGGGGTCAAGACTGATCCGCCCCACCACAAACAGGTAAGAACAGATCCCAAGCCCCGCCAGTACAGCAATAAACGCCAGCGCCGGGGCGAAGTTGTCTCCGCTTATCAACGCACCGATGGCAATCGGCACCACAATCGATGACAACGCGCCGGTAAAATTAAACACCCCACCCGCCAGCCCGATCAGGTGACGCGGCGCGAGTGCCGTGACGAATACCCAGGTGATGGTCGCCAGGCCGTTGCCAAAAAACGCCACCGACATAAAGACGATAATAAGCGTCGGATCATTGGTGTAATTCGCACCCAGAATGAACAGGGTCAGCGCCATACCCAAAATCACCGGTGCTTTACGGGCAAAACTGGCGCTGACGCCACGTTTGATTAACCGGTCAGAGACAAATCCCGCCAGCAACACGCCCACAAAAGCGGCCAGATAAGGTACCGAGGCGATATAGCCTGATTTGATGAAATCCATATGCCGGTACTGCACCAGATAGGTGGGGAACCAGGTGAGGAAAAACCAGAAGGTGGCTGAAATGGTGAACTGACCGAAATAAATGCCGGCCAGCTTGCGGCTGCGGAACATCAGCGCGAGGTCACTCCAGACAAATTTGCGCTTCGCCGCTTCCTGCCGGCTTTCAAGGATCGCGCCGCCGTCACGAATATGGTCAAGCTCTGCCTGAGAAACGCCTTTATGCTCCAGCGGTTCACGGTAAAGGCAATACCACACCAGCGCCCAGACCATGCCCGCCAAACCGGTGATCAGAAACAACCCTCGCCAGCCGTAAAGATCCTGTACATGAAATAACACCGGCGTCATGCAGGCCAGTCCGACAAATTGCGCGGAAGAATAGATGCCGATGGCGCTGGCCCTTTCTTCTTCAGGAAACCAGCTGGAAATCACCCGGTTATTGGAAGGCATCACCGGTGCCTCAAATGCCCCGACGCCGAGACGCAGACCAATCAGTGCGCCAAAACTGCTGGCCACGGCATGCAGCGCGGTGATCAGTGACCAGAGAAACAATCCCACGCCATACACTAGGCGGGCGCCAAAGCGGTCAATGATAAAGCCGCCGGGGATTTGCAATGCGGCATAAATCCAGCCAAATGCTGAAAATATCAGCCCCATCTGCAATGGTGTAAATTGTAATTCACCGGCCATTTGCGTGGCCGCCACCGACAGATTGGTTCTGTCCATGTAATTGATAATGATGTTGATAAACACCAGACCGAGCACCATAAAGCGTACGCGCCCGGTGCTTTTTGCCTTAACGCGGGTAAGTGGTTGTTCTGACATAAGAATGTTCTCTCATATTTATTCTCACGACCCGCCAGGCTGCGGCAGGATGACGTCACTTATCTTTCAGTGTTTCTTTTATAGAAACATTCAGGTCTCCGCAAAGTGTTATCGTTCATTTTGTGATCTGCATTGGAGAACGGGCTGACCCTTTACGAAATTTTAGAACGCCGTTTCCGTTACTTACCGGCGCAAGAAAAAAGCTGACAGTCCGACGCACGCTTCCTAAACTGAGGTAATGGATAAAGAACAAGAACTTCACCGAAGTAAACGTAACGCGCTGGGGCTGCTGCTGGTGGCCGCTGCCCTGTTTATCATCACCCTTTTCCTGCCGCCCAACTTTTGGGTGTCCGGGCTGAAAGCCATTTCTGAGGCTGCGATGGTCGGTGCCATGGCCGACTGGTTTGCCGTCGTGGCGCTGTTTCGTCGCGTACCGGTGCCCTTCGTCGCCTCGCATACGGCGATCATCCCTAAAAACAAAGACAAAATTGCCGATAATCTGGCAGTGTTCGTGCAGGAGAAATTCCTTGCGCCCGCCACGCTTATTACGCTCATTCGCCAGCATGATCCGGCACGCATGCTGACCGACTGGCTGAACGCGCCGGACAACGCGCAGCGGTTTGCGAAATATGCCGTGAAGATGATCCGCGGATTTCTCGATGTCACGGACGATCAGCGCATCGCACAACTTATCCGCCGTGCGCTGTACCGTGTGATCGACAAAATTGACTTGTCAGCCTCGGTTGCCACCTTGCTGGACAGTCTGACCAAAAACGGCCGCCATCAGGAACTGCTGGATCAGGCGATGGATCAGCTGGAAATTCTGCTGGCCAAAGACAGTACGCGACAGTTTATTTCCGCGCAGATTGTTGGCTGGATGAAACGCGAACATCCGCTGACCGCCAAATTGCTGCCCACCGGCTGGCTGGGGCGCAACGGCGCGGATATGGTGTCCAATGCGGTAAATTCAGTGCTCGATGATATGGGCAACGACAAAACCCATGCCTTCCGCAAAGGCTTTGATCAGTCCGTTCAGCGCTTTATCTGGAAGTTGCAAAATGACCCGGCCACTGCGCAGAAAGCGGAAGAGATCAAGCAATATCTGAAAGATGACGAGAAACTGAATATCTACGTATTGCAGTTATGGGGCGATATGCGCAACTGGCTGAAAGAAGATCTGGAAAGCGAGGATTCGCGGGTATTCGCTAAAGTCACCGAATCCGGGCAATGGCTGGGCAATGCGCTGGCGCAGGATGAAAAGCTGCGCCTCTCGCTGAATCAGCAGATGGAAAGTATTGCAGAGAAAGTCGCGCCGGAGTTCGCGCAATTCCTGACACGCCATATCAGTGACACGGTTAAAGGCTGGGATGCGCGTGATATGTCGCGCCAGATTGAGTTAAACATCGGCAAGGATTTACAGTTTATTCGCATCAACGGCACGCTGGTCGGCGCATTTATCGGGCTGATGCTGTATCTGTTGTCACAACTGCCGGTGGCTATTCCCTGGGTGATGGCGCGGATTTAAAAATTTACCCTCCGGAGAGCAAACGGGTCCTTTTTTCAGACCCGTTTATATTATTCTTGCGGATATTGCACATCATTTTCAGCAGATCTCACTGCAAATCGGGTAAGTAAAACGCCCAATACCGGGGTAATTAAAAACATTGCCCATACCTCGCAGCATCAGAAGCCACTGCCAGTGCAAGCCACCTGTAACCTGCGGTATATTCACCAAAAGCCAGTTCAAGATCGATTCTTTCCGCTGCCACTTTGCATTCGTTCAATGCATTCAGAAGTGGATATTTTTCTGTCTGTGCTAATCCGGTATGCCAAAGTATTTTGGGGGCAGTTGTTTGTTCACCTGCCAGATACACAGGTACCGAATCAGCAAGATCAGCGTCGCCGGTTAAAGGCTGGTAAAGATAAACAGGTTTGGGCTTTTCATTCACCGGATATTCTTTGCAAATAAATAAGGCTGTGGCACTTTCCATGCTGTTCACCGTTTCATCATTGTAGAGATCGGCAATAATAATTAAACGGCTATATTGCCATTGATTACCTGACTCTTCGATCATTGCTGCCAGCACGCTGTAATCCGGACATTCACAGAGCTGCGTTATTTCATTTTTAAATTTGAGACCATGTTCATCTAATACTCTGCGTAATTCTTCGGTTGTTGTATTATCACCTTCACGCAACCAATAGAATACCTCTACCTCAGGATATTTAATTATTTTATCCGCCAGAGTCTCAATAAGCTGATTAAAAATATACTGTGATTTCGTCACCTCAAATCTTTCCGCCATTTTTATCCTTAGCGGGGTTTTCGGCGCAAGGGGGAATTTCCCCTCTAATTTAAGCAATTGCACCGCAAGGTTATCTACAGGAGCGACGGAAGTGTATCCAACAATCACCAGGCGTCTCTGAGAAAACTTTTTCAGATAATATAAATCCCACTCCACGCACTGCCTTTTAACATCATAATAGTATCCCTCAACAGAGAGAAACATACCCGCATAGCATAAGCATGTTGTAATAATGACAAAAGGCACCACCACAGACTGGAGAAAAAATATGTCCTCAACGGGTTTATTGTCAGGCCAGGACAAAGCCCTTATCAATACCGCTACAACAATGACCACAATATATATCAGTAAGATAGGGAGCCAGGGGAAACGAAACTTTTCTCTCTTTTTAAGGGGTGGGTATAGTTTCCACTGACTCATTGACAGGCTCCGGCAATTTGCAGCGTGGTTTTAATTGCGCAACCACAGGCTGCCCTGCAATCATCGACAACAACGCCACGCCCGTTCATCGTCCAGGTTTCGCAACACTCTGTAATGGGAAATGTCCCTTTGTGTGCCAGACAAATGACCGTATCACCTTTGAGAGCAACGGCGATGCCCATAAACTGCGATCCGGAGGCCTGATTAACATATCCCCCGTTGACCAGAGGATCGTTCAAACGAATAACGCCTTTCATATTATTTCCCCGCATCCATATCGCAGCGCATGTGTTCCCATCCCAGGTAGTTCTTCACTTCAGGGACCTTATCGGGTAAGTCCTGCCAGTTGGTTTGCCCCCTGAGTGACGTTTGCCGCAGCTCATCTGCGGTAATATATAATGTCCCCCAGGACCAGCCACGAAAACCACCCGGCATCGCGACGGGTTTATAATCAGGACCTACGTCAATATTGATTGGCTTATCTGTATTCATTTCTGGTGCATCAAAAGGTTGTGACGACATAAATATCCACTTCTTTTGCTTCTCGCGAGGATTGTTATAGGGTCTGGTCAGTAAATAACCCCGTTGATTAACGACGGTAAAAGATATCGTATTTTCCCTGTCAGGATGCACGGGTTGATTTGACCATTGCTTAAGGCGCCATTCTAAATTCTCAGGCGCAAATACCGCTGTTTGCCAGGTTTTTCCATAGTCTTTCGATACAACAAATTCAGAAACATTCAATCCGGGAATGGCGATGTATTTTTCTGATGGATGAATAAATGGTTGGGTAAAAATCTGGTAAAATTGCTTAACAACTTCAGTATGAATCGTTTTTTGAGTATCGGTATACCAAAGCGCTCCGACACAATCCCACCCTTTTAATTCCAGATACCGGTGATCGTCAAAGCGATAAACCACCTGCGCCGGAGGCTCTTTTGCCTGCGCTGCGCCCACCACCAGCGTCATCAATAATCCGCCTAAAACTTTTAGCCCTTTCATTACTTGCTCCCTTTTATTTCCCTGTATCCATATCGCAGCGCATATGATCCCATCCCTGATAGTTCTTCACTTCCGGGACGTTATCCGGCAAGTTCATCCATTCAGACCTGAATTGACTTTTTGATTCCTCCAGCCCTCTTTTGGTCATATACACCATGCCCCATGCCCATCCTGGAGCACGCGGTTCGATTTTGTGAAATGTGCCATCAGACGCCGTATAAGGAATACCTGGCCCGCCAGGAAGGATGCGCGGATCGTCAAATCCTCTGGACGACATATAGAGGCTTTTTTTAGTCAGTAAAAAACCCTGATCGTTAACGACGGTGAAAGAAATGACATCTTCTGACGGGGGTTGATTCATTTCGTCAGGTTCATTAGGACCTGGAGAAAACATAGCTGTACTCCATGTTTGCCCATAATCTTTAGACACTCTAAAACCTCCTGCACTCCATCCTGTTAGGGCAATATATCGCTCAGAGGGATGTACAAGTTTTCGGGTGAATATGCGATAAAACTGACCCACAGGATTTGAACGACCCCCCCTTTTAGTATCGATGTACCAAAGTTCGCCTTCGCAATTCCAGCCTTTAAGTTCCAGATACCGGTGATCGTCAAAGCGATAAACCACCTGCGTCGGAGGCTCTTTTGCCTGCGCTGTGCCCATCACCAGCGTCATCAATAATCCGCCTAAAACTTTTAGCCCTTTCATTACATGCTCCCTTTTATTTCCCTGCATCCATATCGCAGCGCATATGATCCCATCCCTGATAGTTCTTCACTTCCGGGACGTTATCCGGCAAGTTCATCCATTCAGTTCTATATTGATTAGTTGCATCTGCCAGCCCTCTTTTGGTCATATAAACCATTCCCCAGGACCATCCCGGGGACCTTGGTTTTATTGTATCGAGGGTGCCATCTGGTGCTGTAAAAGTGATACCTGGCCCGCCTGGGAGGATGCGCGGATCATCAAATCCTCTGGGCGACATATAGAGGCTTTTTTTAGTCAGTAAAAAACCCTGATCGTTAACGACGGTGAAAGAAATGACATCTTCTGACGGGGGTTGATTCATTTCGTCAGGTTCATTAGGACCTGGAGAAAACATAGCTGTACTCCATGTTTGCCCATAATCTTTAGACACTCTAAAACCTCCTGCACTCCATCCTGTTAGGGCAATATATCGCTCAGAGGGATGTACAAGTTTTCGGGTGAATATGCGATAAAACTGACCCACAGGATTTGAACGAACCCCCCTTTTAGTATCGATGTACCAAAGTTCCCCTTCGCAATTCCAGCCTTTAAGTTCCAGATACCGGTGATCGTCAAAGCGATAAACCACCTGCGTCGGCACTTTTTTGGCCTGTACAGTGTTGGCTGCCGCAATCAGTAGTAAGCCTGTTAATAATTTCATTCCGTTCATCACGTCTCCTTTATGACTTCAACTGGCTGTCACTGAATGGTTGCGGCATTTCCCATTGTTTGATTGCTACCATTCCTGAACTTCCCGCCAGGAAGAGCCCCATTTCGATTTCAATACGGCTGCGCACATAAGGTTTTTCACGAGGACCATAACCATTGTCCACACCAAATTCTCCTATTGGTAAGATATCCTCAGGCTTATTCATAAACCATTTTGTTGTTTCTTCCTTAAGTAATCCCGTTTGATAATATTTTTTAGCTTGATCAAATTTATTCTGAGGATCCCGCCAGTCGGCCCGATGGAGCAAACTTTCCCAGAATTTGCCTTCCTGATAATCGAATGACTTGCACTGACCAATGGCCAGATCAAATGCCATGGCATGTGAGGGCGCAAATTCACTCATCACGATGGAGGAATGCTGGCTGTAACCCACCGGATCCGTTTTCAGCCATTCCTTTTCCAGTTCCTCGCGTGATTTCAGCCAGGTAAACTGAATACCGCGATATTCAGGCGTTCCTGTGATCACCCCTTTGATGATTTTCTTTTCACGGTAGATACTTTCGATAATCAGTTGTTGTTCACTGAGCACCGAACCCGGCATAAGGTCGCGGTAATCATATTTATCCAGCTGATAGATGGCCTTGCCTGTCCGGCTTATCGCGCCCGCTTTGGCAGAATAGGAAATCGTCTGATCGGGGCTGTCCGGATCAACGGCGTGTTCGTAATTTGTGTTCTGTCCCTGCAATACAAATTTAAAGGGTTCCGGCAACTCCTCAGCATTGGGTATCACGTCGCGGAAATAATAAGCGGCATTGATGCCTGATGCGGTGCTGAAATCGCCGGATTTCTTGATGGGATAAACAAAAGGTTGTCCGTCCGGAGCTTTCCCTACCTCACCATGCTGGACAAAGACGCGCTGATAAAGATTAGGGATATCCTGAGCAATCGCCTGTGGCACTCCCCGCCAGCCGATCCCCTGAACGTTTTGTAATGACACAATGTCATCATCGACACAGAAATAATTAAACACTCTGCCGTTATTATTCCGGCTGTAGCGCGGGTCAGTGTGCCACTGATTTTTCCTGGCCGACGGCAGCGCACACAATGTCTCAATGGCCGTTATTTCCTCCTCCGTGTGTTGTGTTCCCTGGTATTGCGTCGCCATCAGGTTGCAGAAGTTTCTAAAAGTCTTCTGTCTGGCCTCGGTGGTTTGCTGATTTCCTTCCTGAATGTTTTCACTTATCCGGCTTTCCAGAGAATACGGAGAGTGGTTCATGATCACGCAGTTTGCCGGTTCTCCGCCTGCCTGTTTAACCAGCATGTTCGCCAGCATGGTAATAATGGTTCCCTGGCTGTGGGCGACGACGTTTATCACATCATTTCTTGTGGCCTGGTTGCTTCGGATCTGCATAATTAAATCCGCCAGCCTTTGTGCGGCAAAAAACTGATAGATGCGGTGCGGGTTTGGGTAAATCGGGTGAGTGTAATCGCCGCCGTTCATATACAGCGTGGCGAAGCCTACCGGCGCCAGTACCGCGCCCCCTGAACCCGGCCCTAACATATCCGGTATGCTGGTGGTCGCGTTGGCAAACGTACCACCATTTTTTGCAAAATTGGCATCCAGCGCATTTTTAAAACTGTCGTTCTGAAATTTGACAGAATTGCCGCCGTCATTCCCCTGAGCCGCCATTTTTTTAGGATCATCTTCCTGGTAAGCGTCATAGGGGAGTCTGGCGTCGTCGTGTAAAGTCTTCAGTTCATCACGATACTTTTGTTGATCTTGAATGTAGTCGTCATGGGTAACGGGCTTATAGCCCCAGTAGAAAGGAATTACCGGTGAGCGGCCGGGAGCTTTGATTTTTTGCTGCGCACTTTCATTATGCATCAGCATAAAATCCCGCCATTCGTGCGCGTATAAATCGGCGCGGTCAAGACGCTTATTCAAACCGGCAATGATGCCTTTTTCCTGATTCTGGTACGCCTCGCCGACGTCATTCACACCGTGTACCAGAATGACAATGCACGGCATAGGCCGTTTAATCCCGATGTTACAGGTCTGTGCCGCTAAACCCAGTGAGTGATGTACACCAATTTCATGGGTGGCAATGACGCGGGGTTGATAAGGGCTACCCTTCTGATCAGTCATGTAAAATCTCCATTTTGAACATGTGAATATCATCAGCATCAAGCAGGGATGAATGTCCTTCACCATCCGTCATCCCCTCGGTAACCGTTCCGTCTGTGCCGGTTAAGCGGAATTTTTGATGAGAGACAGGCTGATCAGGATCATCAGAAGAATGGAGGTTGAATCGCCGCTTAAAGGTGCCTTTTTCAAAAACGGGGGCTGTGGTCGTAACACGTTCCGGCCCCATAAAAGCCAGATTCGGTCCTTTCAGTTCAATACCGGTCGGAGAGAATATTTCAACAGAGCCGTCGGCGTTAATGCGGATACCACCGCCGCCACAGGAAAATTGGATGCCTTTTTTGGCACTGGCGGTCATCTTGCCGTCTGTGGATGACAGCGTGAAATCCTGCTGTGACAGTAAATGCATTTCGCCACGCTGTGCCTGGGCTTCGACATTGCCCGCTGCGGCAATCAGCTGGATCCCCAGTCTCTGAGCAAATAAAGACAACTTTTCGCCGACGGCTAATGAGAATTTTTTAACAATGTTCAGGCTGGCATTGCTGCCTGCGGTGGCAATCAGATCTTCACCCGCTGAAAGCTGAAGCGCCGAGGGAGTGATGAATGCCTGTCCCTGGCCTGAATAGGCTAAAAGTGAGGATGACGTGAGCTGGTTAAGCGCCTTACTCAACTGCTGCTGTGCGCCTGTATCAACCGCACCGGCACCGGCTGTGGTGGCGGTTTGCTGTAATGTCCGGGCGAGTGCTAAGGCGCTTTGCAATGCACTGATGGCAGCCGTCATATCAAGCTGTTTTCCCTGTGCGCCTGGCTGTGGCTCCGTGGTGAGCATCAGCCCTTTAGCGGAACGTATCGTCCCCCACTTATCAGTGCGTAGCTCAAAACCTTCTCCGCGCTTTTGGCGTTCGGCATCGACCAGATGACCGGTATTGAGTTGTGTTTTGCCGTACTCGGTGGACAGCTTGATATGCTCTTGCCCGCGCTTATCCTCGAGTCTTATCTTGTTGAAAGAGGCCGTGCGGATAATGTTGCGTGTGTCGTTTTTGATGGTGACCAGATCAGGATTTGCGCCATCATGGAGCACATGGGAAATAAACGGTCTGTCAGGGTCGCCCAGCTCAAAGGCAACCGCGACCTCGGTATTATCCAGTAAGGGGAAGTGAAAACCGAAGGTATCGCCAGCGTAAGGTCTGCCAAGCCTGACAAAAGCACTTTCGTAACCTTTCTTTTTCTCATCGACATCAAAATCGAATTTAACGATGTAACGGCCTTGCACATCCGTCTCTGCATAAAGGGCATTACTTGTTCTGGCTGATACCCTCGCGGGTACTGTGCCGGAAATGACCGGACGGGGAAGACGTTCAGGGCGAAAACAATACACCTCACTGTAAGGGATGCCGCTGAGTGTCGAAGTAAAATGCTCTGCGCGACTGCCGCTGATTTCAATCTGACAGACGACAAAACCGCGCTTAAAACCCTCAGGGACATTCCCTGTGGGGTAGAACATCACACCCGGTGAAATTTGAGGATCATTGGTCACTGCGGTAAAAATACTTTGGTGATTCAGCAAATATTCGTGGCGCACACGGGCATAAAATGACGCCGATTCGCCCTCAGTCCCATAGTAATCGCCGGAAGTAAGCTGATTATCGCCATAACGATATTCCTGACCAGCACGGACGCTTTCTGAAACATTGTGTACGTAGACAGATTTATCAGCCTGAGGGGAAGACGGGTCACGGTAATTATAATTACGGGTTTTAACAGCATCAGAAACGACGTTGTAGAACTCCCTGAGATCGGTAATGTATTCTTTCTCATTGGTCATACCAGAGTTCCTGACAAAGGGAATTTTCTTGTCAGAAAACTGATAACCCGTACCACTGTCACTGAATATAATGAGGGTTTCAGTGGTTATTTTGGGATGATTTTCAAAATGAAACCAAATCCCAACTTCGCAGAGCAATCGCAGAATAAATTGTAAGTCTGTTTCCTGCCACTGAATGACCATTGCGCGTGACGGGTAAGTTGACTGGAGTGTTTCAAAGTCAATTTTGTAACTCTGGATCTGCTTGTGTTCCAGCATCACTTTTTTTACCAGCTCAGGAACGCTGATGCCGAGGTAGACAGCAGACTTACGGGTTTTATCAAGAAGCGCTAATTCGTTTTCTAAAACACATTCATAAAGAGCTTCATCTGATGAAGAATCAATACGTGAGAATGATGTAATTACACCGTTTACGTGCTTCATTTCCAGCCACTTCTGGTCAGATTCAAGAAATGCATGAATATTGGGGGCACGAAAAAGGAAAGAGGCGTTCGTGTTAAGAACCTGTTCTATAGGGATACTCTTATCCTGGCACGTGAATTTAATCATGTATTTGTAGGGTTTACTCAGGTGTTCGGTCGCGGTAAACGATAAGACATCTGCATTAATTTTTTCGTTAAATAGAAAGCATAACAAATACCGGTTTAATGAATCTTTATTCTGGAAGTGTTTGTTCATTTCCTTTCATCCTGAATAACGGGAAATATATCTTTATCTTTTCCTCAGCAATAAACAAAGACTTCATTTTGAAATGGCATTTATTATTAAAAAACAGACAAGCACATACATAATTAATATACACAACAGAAAATTATTCGCACAATGCATTATTTCGGCCATCTGAAAAAGCGCAATTTATACCATGCGATGTTTGGTTAAGTGTTAATGCTCCCCCTGCACACGGGGGAGCCGTTACAGCAATTACTTCACCGTTTTACTGAATGCATCCACCGCCAGAATAGCGTTCGCCACGTCTTCGGCGGAAAGATTGTGGTTAAGGTTACCCAGCGTATCGCCCTCGCCGCCTGCCAGCGCACCGATTTTCACCAGACTGGCAAAAGATTCGTTTTCCAGATGCATTTCTTTCAGCGTGGTTGGCATTTTAATGGCACGGTAGAAACGGACGTATTTCGCGATTTCTTCGTCCGGGCGCTGTTCCAGCACCATCTGCGTCAGTGTACCGTAGGCCACTTTTTCACCGTGGGTCAGATGATGAATATCACCTGAAATCGCCGTAAAACCATTGTGGATCGCGTGCGCACCTGCCAGACCGGCATTTTCAAAACCCAGACCGGAAAGCAGCGTGTTGGCTTCCACTACGGCTTCAACGGCTGGCGTCACCAGTTTCTGCTCAACCGCCGTATAGGCACTGTAACCATAGGTCAGCAACGTTTTCTCGCAAGCTTCGGCAATCGCCATCCCGGCGATAGTCGGGTCACCCCCGACCATTGACTGAGAATGCGAACGCAATACCGCCTGTGCTTCGACAAAGGTGGCCAGGCCGTCAGCGATCCCGGAGGCAAACAGGCGTACCGGTGCCTGAGCACACACATGGGTATCTACCAGCACCAGATCCGGATTTTTATTGTAGAAACGGTAAGATTCGAAAACACCTTCATCGGTGTAGATAACCGACAACGCGCTGCACGGTGCATCGGTTGAGGCCACGGTCGGCACGATCACGACGTTTTGTTTCAGTTCATCGGCAATCGCTTTCACGGTATCCAGTGTTTTACCGCCACCGAGGCCGACCACGACCTGGGTTCCCGCATGACGGGCAATGCCGGCCAGACGGGTAATTTCGCTGGCAGAGGCTTCGCCGCTAAAGCGCTCATAATGAAATGCCACGTCAGCTTTTTTTAATGAATGCTGAACACGCTCGCCGATAATTCCCCAAACAACATCATCAGCAATCAGGAATGATTTCCCTCCCAGTGCGGGCAGATAATCTCCTAACTCATCCAGCACACCGCTGCCCTGGACGTATTTTCTTGGCGAAGAAAAGATAAATTTACTCATGATAAAAACCTCTTTTCGTGGATAATGTGGATGTGAATAACTGCCCGAGCGTACCGCAGTGCAACAGCGAGCCCAACTGATTTGATTCACTTTAACAACATGACTCGCAAAGAATTTTTCCAAAAGGTGCGGATGTTTAAAATAATCGGGGAAATTCCTTTCGCCTGTTCTGATACCCCATAAGGATTATTAAAATCCACATAATTCATTACCGATAGCGTATAGGCAGATTGTTAGCTTTTAGCTATTGAATACATCAATAAAAGCGACTTTCGCTTAATAAGGAAACCCGTAGAATTCATTGCATTGGCAGCACGTCGTAAGCAGTGGTCATTAGCCAGCTCGCTGTTAGCCATTCCGTTAATATTTCTGAGATTAATAAGGAACAGCATGTATAACTTTCAGCGCTACAACGCCAAAGAACTGGCGCTTGCCTATATGAGCAGCAAACCACATGAGTTTTCGCCGAACGAATTTTTACAACAGTTGAAAGAGGTTGAAAAATCTTTCGACGCGGCGCTGAGACATCCTCAGCAACAGCCGCAAAACGGAATGCTGGTGAAGGCGTTTTGATTGCCATCTTGGCCTTCATCAGTTGAGTGCCGTGCGTTACCCTTGCGTTACCTTTGAAGTATCTTGCATGTTCCTGTGTCCGGTTCATCTGCAAAAAATAATGTAAAAAAGCAAAAGCCCCGAATATTCGGGGCTTTTTGTATTGAGGGATGACGGGATTATTGGGTCATCTGCCGGTCATCGATATATTTGCGTTTGTCCGGCGCTGGCGGGAAATACTGATACAGCCAGGTTTCAGACAGCGCAGTCTGGCCGTTGCGCAGGAACATACGCAGCTCGACCGGTGCGACTGAATCGCTGTCCGGATACCAGTCAAATAAGATGCGGTAACCGTCGAACGGCTGCACATACAAAATTTCGATGTTTTTAATTTTACCTGCCGAGACATTGATCACCGGTTCAATGCCTTTATCAGCAAAGGCTTTCAGCTCACCGCCAATAAAATCGATAGCAAAACGGCGCGCCCAGACTTGCGGATAATTCTCACCAGGTGCCCAGCCTTCCGGGAAACCGCCCATACCGGTACGGGTCGCCAGCACATTCGCCATCGGGCTGCGGTGAGGAGGTTCAGAACTCCAGTACAGTTTGTAGCTGAAACTGAATTCCGCGCCGGATTTCACCGGTTTTTCCGGCTGCCAGAAGCACACAACGTTATCCAGCGTTTCACCCGTGGTCGGGATTTCCATCAGATTAACGGCCCCCTTCCCCCAGTCTCCGACCGGTTCCACCCACAGGCTCGGACGCTTGTTGTACCAGCCGATCACATCCTGATAATTGTCAAAGTCATGGTCGAGCTGCAACAGACCAAAACCTTTCGGGCTGTTGTCGCTGAAAGCGTTGAACTGCAATCGCTGCGGATTGTTCAGCGGGCGACAAATCCATTCGCCGCTGCCGGTCCACATCTCCAGACGGTCTGAGTCGTGGATTTGCGGATGGATTGTGTCGCAACGGCCCCGTTCACTGGTGCCGCAACTGAACATACTGGTCATTGGGGAAATGCCCAATTGTTTGATGTCTTCACGGGCATGCAGATGGTTTTCAATTTCCATCACCACGCGGGTCGGTTCGCAGTGGATCACGAATTTATACGCGCCGGTGATGCTCATGCCGTCCAGCAAAGCGTAAACCGTAAACGTTGTGTCACCAGGTTTGGGTGTATCAAACCAGAACGCGGTGAAATCAGGGAATTCTTCCGGCTGATCGGTAAAGGTATCAACCGCCACGCCGCGCGCTGACAGGCCATACTGATAAGTATCATCGACCGCGCGGAAATAGCTGGCACCGAGGAAAGACACCACGTCGCGGCGCGTCAGCTCAGGGGCTTTATTGACTTTAAAACCGGCGAAACCAAGGTTGGAGAAACCTTCCAGTTGTTTGGTATCAACACCGGCATCGTGATAGTTAAACAATTCAGGGCGGAAATGGATTTCGCGCGCCAGATGTTTCACCGGATCCACGGAATACATGCGCACGCGGCGTTTGAAACCCATACCAACGTGGAACAGTTCCACATCAAGCTGGCGGTCAGGCAGACCATTCCACAGGGAATGTGCATGATCATACTGAATCGCGTTGTAGGCCTGCGGCGTGAGTTCAGCCAGCGTTTTCGGTAACGGCTGCGGCGCGCCACCATAAGGCTTATCCGCTAAATCTTTCGCCATCTTTTTCAGCGCATTGAAATCAAATGGCAGTTCGCCGCCGTCCGCTACATTCGCCTCTGCCGCCTCAGCGGAACGGGTAAACAGTGTGGACATAGCCGGCACACCACACCAGGCGGCGAGTGCCATAGATGCTTTAATAAATGCTCTTCGTTCCATGCCAGAATCGTTTCCTGTACTGGGCAAAAATCTGGAGACATCGTGCTGTGACGCCGTCCCCGCGTATTCAGAATTTTTCGACCCTAAGGCTAACGTAAAATTCACAAGCCGCGTACAAGAAATTGAATGCATTCAGCTAATATTTTGCTTGTAAAAGTCATCAGTTCTTACCGCGCCCGTTCCCCGTATGACAGGGGCTGAGCCGGTTTTCAGAAACCCGGATTTGAGCCGCTATTCCTGCCCTGTTTTGGCGCGCAAATCACGGCTGACTTTAGGAGCATTCTGTTACCGGAAGGTTACTGTTATTTCTCCCTCATCGAGTCATTCTCGCCAGATAGCGCGCCTTTTGCCCGTCCTGCTATGCTGAATGCTTATAGTTTGATGATTTTTTTGTTTATTGCATGGAGATTCCCGCATGTCCGATGAACAGATTCAGGAGAAAGCGCGTGAGCTATACGCACAGTTAAGCGGCAAAATTTCACTTCCCTGTACGCTCCATGTCAGCGGTACCGGCAATCTTCCGTCTTATTATCCGGTCACGCCACTGATTGCCGCCTCTGTGGCGCTGGCGGGTATTGCCGTTTCACAGCTTGTTGCTCTTAAAAACGATAAACACGATACGGTGACTGTGGATCGTCGCCTGGCCTCGCTGTGGTGCAAAACCAGTATCCGGCCTGAAGGCTGGGATATACCACCCGCCTGGGACAGCCTCGCGGGGGATTACGCCACTGCGGACGGCTGGATCCGTTTGCATACTAATGCCCCCGTCCACCGCAAGGTCGTAGAGACACTGCTCGGCAAAGCGGAAAACCATGAGGCGCTGGCGCTGCGGGTGAAGATGTGGAAAAAAGCAGAACTTGAACAAGCCGTTGTGCGGGCGGGTGGATGTGCCGCGCAGATGTTCAGCCCGGAAGAATGGCAGCAGCATGTACAGGGAAAGTCGCTGATTTCGGAACCTCTTTTTCAACATTCGGTGTCAGCTAAGGCTGCACTGCCGCAATGGGAATTGTCCCCGCTACAGCCGCTGGCAGGCGTGAAAGTGCTCGACCTGACAAGAATTCTCGCCGGTCCGGTGGCCACGCGTTTTCTCGCCGGACTGGGCGCCGAGGTATTGCGTATTGATCCTTTCGGCTGGGATGAAGCCAGTCAGGAAGCGGATATCACACTCGGCAAACATTGCGCACGGCTGAATCTGCATAACCCGCAGGACCGGCACCGTTTCGAAGAATTGCTGCGGGACGCGGATGTGATGGTTCATGGTTATCGCGCGGGCGCGCTGCACAGACTGGGATATGGCAGTGAAAAGCGTCGTGCGATTGCGCCGGGGCTGGTGGATGTGTGTCTGAATGCGTATGGCTGGAGCGGGCCATGGCGCGAACGGCGCGGATATGACAGTCTGGTACAAATGAGCTGCGGGATTGCAGCACAGGGAATGCGGCTTTCCGGTAGTCACAAACCGGTGCCGTTGCCGGTTCAGGGGCTGGATCACACGACCGGTTATCTGATGGCTGCCGCTGTGCTCCACGGGTTGGCGCAACGTATGCAAACCGGTCAGGGCAGTGAATGCAGACTTTCACTGGCACGCACTGCCTGTGAACTGATGAAAAATGGCGCATCAGCAGCATGTCACGAACCGCTGATTGAATCTGCAGAACAGGACGATTTTTCATCCGAGCCCGAACGCACGGTCTGGGGCAATGCCCGGCGACTGCTTCCTCCCGTTCACCTGGAAAACACAACCTTAAGGTGGCGCCTCCCCGCTTCCCCGCTCGGTTCTGCACCCGCCAGCTGGCGTTAAGTCGTCAGGGAAAACGCCGCCTTGCGATACTGCAACGGCGTTTTACCGATCATCTTTTTAAAACGGGTAATGAAATACGGCGCGTCAGTAAATCCGCATTGCAGCCCGATCGCTTCGACCGAACGGTCTGTGGAACGCAGCAATTCACATGCCCGTTTAACCCGCCGGGTGGCGAGATAATCCTGAATTGAGCCACCGGTTTCCTGCCCGAATACCCGCGAGATATAACTTTCTGACAATCCGAGGGCCACAGAGAGTTCCGCCAGCGAAAATTTTTGCACGTAATTTTCTTCAATCCATTGCATGACTTTAGAAGCTGTTGTCCGGCTGACAGTTTTTGGCAACACGTCTTCCGCTGGCATAAATGCCATCAGTTGCAAGATCAGCAGGGTAATTTCTTCCCACTGATCGGCCTGCGGTTCGGACAACTGATTGAACTGCTCGAGAATGACTTCTATATGGCTGGCATGTTCGCTGAGATCATAAATATGTGCTGCACGATCAGCATCCCACAAATTTGCGAACCTCGCCCGGCGTTGCGGGAATGATTGCAGGCAACCATCCAGCAACTGATGATCCAGATGGATGGTGGTGCGTAAATACAGGTTCTTTTCACCGGATTCGACAAACACTTTGTGCAGTTTAAAAGGCGGAAAAACGAACAAGCGCCCCGGACGCAGTGTGTATTGCTGATTATCCACAATGACAATCCCGTAGCCCTGACTGACAAAAAGTAATTCCAGACACTGATGCCAGTGAAAATAATTGGCACTCCCGCGGTTCATCCGGTTAAAGGAAACCTGACGTTCATTAAGGGCAATACGCTCCAGATAATCAGATACGGGCATACCTGTTTTCCTCATTTTCATTTGGCACCGTAAAACGACAAGGACAACAAAACACAATTTTCAGTCAGTTTTTTATAATTTAAGCCCTTTTAGTTGCGATTTAATAATCACAATTTCAAAAATCACCTCATTTTGTGAAGCACGTAACAATCAGTGTTTTTCATTTCTCTATATTTCACTCGCAGCACAGAGAATTGAAATAATATTTCAAATTAATAAACCCTTATTTTTTGCTTCCCTTACGTCACCGGGAGAATTTTTATGACGCTGAAAAAAGTGAACATTAATAATCCGTTACAGACCCGCGATGATGTGCAGCATCTGCTGAAAGAGTTGCTCTCGGCGGTGTCGCCTTATACGGAAGAAGGCAAAAGCGGAATCAACCTCGGAAATTCCACCACCCATTACGGAAAAAAAATTGCCGAAATGGAAGCACTGTCGCGCATGTTGTGGGGCATTTTCCCGCTGCTGGCCGGTGGGGGTGAATGTGAGGATTTATCTTTTTATCTGGATGCCATTCGTTTCGGCACTGATCCGCAGCATCCGCAATACTGGGGAGATATCCGCGATTTTGATCAGCGCTGTGTGGAAATGGCAGCGTTTGGTGTCGGGCTGACGCTGCTTGACACAAAACTGTTGCAGCATTTCAGCGTTCAGGAACAACAAAATCTGGCGGACTGGCTGAATCAGGGGCGTGATGCCACCATCCCGAATAACAACTGGAATTTCTTCCCGGTTATGGTGCAGATGGGCTTTAAAACATCCGGATTACCCTGGGATCAGGAAGCCGTGGCAGCCCGTTTTGCGCTGATGGAAGATTATTATCTGGGCGATGGCTGGTATTCCGACGGTCCCGGCAGGCCGCGTGATTACTACATTTCGATGGCGTTTCATTATTACGGCCTGCTGTACGCTCAGTATATGGCTGATGTGGATGCATCACGTGCAGCCATGCTGCGTGAACGGGCACAACGTTTCGCACAGGATTTCATTACGATGTTTTCCGCGGGTGGCGCAGCGGTGCCTTTCGGACGCAGCCTGACCTACCGTTTTGCCGAAGCAGCGTTCTGGAGTGCGGCAGCGTACAGCCAACTGGACGTGTTCACTCCGGGCATCATCAAGGGGCTGATTTTGCGCCATCTGCGTCACTGGCTGAAAGAGCCGATTTTCGACCGCGACGGCGTGCTCAGTATCGGTTATCACACACCGAACCTGGTGATGGCGGAAGACTATAACGCACCGGGCTCACCTTACTGGGCATGCAAACTGTTCCTGGTGCTGGCACTGCCGCCGGACGATGCCTTCTGGGCGGCAGAAGAGGCGCCCCTTCCGTCACTGCCCGACACTCATTGCATTCCTCATGCCAGTCAGATCCTGACCCGCGATGCCGGAGGTCAGCATGTTGTGATGCTCACGTCCGGTCAGCTTGAGCTGAATAATTTTGTGAATACCGAAGCCAAATACACCAAATTCGCCTATTCCAGTCAGTTCGGATTCACCCTGGATCGCGGCCGGTACGGTCTGAATCATGCCGGTTGCGATTCGATGCTGATGTTCTCTGAGGGCGACGGCTATTATCGCGGACGCCGCGACTGTGCCGACACCCGCATCACCGTCGGGATGATTTATTCCCGCTGGCTGCCGTGGCACGACGTAGCAGTACGCACCTGGCTGATCCCCTGCGGTGACTGGCATTTGCGGGTCCATCACATTGAGAATCAGCGTCCGCTGGAGACGGCCGAAGGCGGTTTTGCAGTGATGCAGACACCTTCAACGCAAATACTGCATCCGGCAGAAAAACAGGCGGTGACAGTCACAGCCGGTAACGGCATCAGCCGGATTGCCGCGCTGGAAGATAATACGTCGCGCGAAGCGTCCACCGTTATCACCCCGCCCAATAGCAGCATTATGTTCGCCGAAACCGCCGCCATACCCGTATTGAAAAATGCCCTGCCGGTGGGATCTCACTGGCTGATCACTGCCGTGTCGGCCTCGGCCAGCACGGATATCCGCAGCCTCCCTTTACCGGAAGTCTCCCGCGAAGGACAGCAGCTACGTTGGCAATATCCGGGTCATAACGGACAAATCATTTTAGCTTAACCGCAATAGCCGTTTCAGGAGTCACGATGAAAGCCATAAAAACAGCCAGTAAAACGGCTTATTACAAAATGAGCAGCTTTATATTCCTGTATTTCTTCACCTGGTCTTCGAGCTTCGGGCTATATGCCTTATGGCTGGGGCAAAAAGCCGGGCTCGACAGTGTCAGTATCGGCACCGTGTTTGCCATTAACGGCGTTTTCGCGGTGGTCATGAAGCCGGTTTACGGCTATATCATGGACAAAATCGGCATGAGCAAATCTCTGCTGTATTTTGTGGTGCTGGTTTCCGCCCTGATGGCACCGTTCTTTATTTTCGTTTACCAGCCACTGCTGAACAGCCACCTGATGGTCGGGATTATCGTCGGTGCGCTGTATCTGAGCCTCGGCTGGTACGCCGGTGTGGCAGCATCCGAATCGTATGCTGACCGTTTCAGTCGCTTGTATCATATGGAGTTTGGCCAGGTTCGCATGTGGGGGTCACTGGGCTGGGCACTGGCCGCGTCGTTTTCCGGCGTGCTGTTTAACCTCTCCCCTGCATGGAACTTTGGCCTGAGCAGCGCGACCTCGCTGGTCATGCTGATGGTGCTGCTTTCACTGAAAATTGGTGATGAAGAACTTAAAAATAACGACGTCATTTCACAGCAAAAGATCGTGTTCAGCGATGTGATTTTACTGCTCAAAAACCGCAAGTTCTGGATGTTCTCGCTGTATGTCGCTGGTGTCGCGTGGATGATGTTTGTCGCCGAACAACAATTCTCACGCTATTTCGTCACCTTCTTCGATACCAAAGAGCAAGGCAACGCCTGGTACGGCTATCTGAGCACGGTGCAGTCCGGTCTCGAATTTCTGATGATGATGGTTATCCCTTTCCTGGTGAACTACTTCGGTGCCAAGAAGAGCCTGCTGCTGGTCGGCGCACTGGTGGGATTACGCCTGATTGCCTCCGGGCTGACCCACGACCCGCTGCTGATTTCAATTATCAAACCGTTCTACGGGCTGGAAATCGCGTTGCTGCTGGTGTCAGTGTTCAAGTACATCGCCGAGCATTTCAGCAAACGCGTCAACGCCACCATGTATCTGTTGGGTTATCAGGCCATGATATACGTCGGCTCCATTGTGGTCGCCCCGCCTGCCGGTTACTTCTACGACCGTATTGGTTTTGAACACACTTATCTGATTATGGGCGGTATCGCGCTGTGCTTTACGTTGATTTCCGCCTTCACATTATCCGCCTGTCACAGCCTGCGCTCAGGCACCCCCGTGCCTGCGGTGCAGGTTGAAATTGAAACAATTGGAATGGAAAGGGAGAAAGTATGACGATCACCATCGCGAAAGAGACGTTGCTACCCGTGGAACTGAATCAGCTGGATAAAATCGCTTTTGCACAAAAGATGCAACGGGCGCGCCAGACGGTACTCAGCAAAATTTCCCGTAATCTGGAAAAGTTCGGCGATAAATTCCCGGCAGAAACCTGCGAAAACGGCCATTACCCGCTGACAGAGAATGTGGAATGGACTACCAGTTTCTGGACCGGCCAGCTCTGGCTGGCGTGGGAAATGACCGGCGATGACCGTTACCGTCTGGCAGCAGAAAAACAAGTGACATCGTTTGGTAACCGTATCGCCAACCGCATTGATACCGCGACGCATGACCTCGGTTTTCTCTACAGCCTCTCGTGCGTCAGCGCCTACAAACTGACCGGCAACCGGCAGGCTCGTGGTTTTGCACTGCTGGCAGCAGAAGCCCTGATGGAACGTTTTAATAGCCGGGCGAAAATCATACAGGCGTGGGGCGATTTGCATGACCCGGAACAGGCCGGCCGCATGATTATCGACTGCAATATGAATTTGCCCTTGTTGTACTGGGCGAGTGAACAAACCGGTGAACCGCGCTTCGCCGATGCTGCCCGCGCGCATGCAGAACAGGCGGCGAAATATATTGTGCGCCCGGACGCCTCCACCTATCACACGTATTACATGGATACTGTGACCGGCGAACCGCGTTTTGGTAATACGCATCAGGGATATGCCGATGACTCATGCTGGTCACGCGGCCAGGCCTGGGGTATCTACGGCTTTTTGCTCAGTTATCGTTATACCGGCGATGAAGATCAGGTGGAGCTGTCACGGCGTCTGGCACATTATTTCCTTAACCGCTTACCGGAAGACGATGTCTGCCACTGGGATTTAGCGTTGCTCGGCACCGATGCCGTTCGCGACAGTTCGGCTGCGGCGATTGGGGTCTGCGGTCTGCTGACGCTTGCGACCACGCTGCCAGCCACCGATGACAAACGGGTGTGCTATGAAGAAATGGCGCTGCGCATTATGGATTCACTGACCGAGAATTATCTTACCCGTGAGGACGAAGATTGTGACGGTTTACTTAAGCATTCTGTCTATCATATGGCCAGCGGTAAAGGTGTTGATGAGTGTTGCAGCTGGGGTGACTACTTTTATGTCGAAGCCCTGACCCGTGTGACGCAGTGCTGGCAATCCTACTGGTGATGACCGGGACGCAGTGTTTACGCACTGCGTCTGCTTTTCTGCCCTTTTTCATTCGTGAATTGTTTTTAAGCATAAGCAGGGTCTTCATCGTATTGACAGAGGTACCGGCGTGTTACCGTAACATCCTAATCAATTAGTTTTTTTTCTATGTCATTACAACCATTAAGAATAGTCTTAATGCGGGCCATTTTTTGTACAGTTACAAATTTAATTGTGACATAAAGCAAATTTATCAAATCCTTCCCTGCCCCTTAAGGGGTAAAAAAATCACTTCCAACTGTCCGATTTTCATGCAAAAAGTAGAGTCAGCGCGCAGTTTGTGCCTGCTGTGCTGACACAAAAAAATCCAATCATTATGCAGAACAGGGACGTCCTATGAGGACTTACTATGCATACGATAATCTTGGATCCATGCCGGTATACGCGTCTCGGATTGCAACAATTTCTCACCAGTGAACAAGATGTCAGTTACGTCAGCCATTTTGAGCAGTTTCTTAATGGTTGCAACAAACTGAATCCTTCGATTGTTTTTATTAACGAGGATTGCATATCACCTCATTCAGGCAATAAAGAACGTCTCGGAGAACTGATCACCGGCTCCCCTGATACGCTGTTTTTTATTTTTATGTCCCGTACACGTATTCATTTCGAAGAGTATATTTTTGTTCGTAAAAACGTGATTATTACCTCCAAATCCATTAAAGCCGACACACTGAAGCAATTAATAAATCATCCGTTATTACCTCAGGCGAAGGATCCCGCCGGCAGTGGAATGCTCGATACCCGGCCTGTGATGCTCAGTCGTTCTGAATCAGCGATGCTCAGAATGTGGATGTCCGGTAACGGCACCATTGAAATATCCGACAAGTTACAAATTAAAACCAAAACGGTGTCTTCCTATAAGGGAAATATTAAAAGGAAAATAAAATCACCGAATAAACATATTATTTATCACGTCGTTCGTTTATGTGATCAGCTCACCAATGGTATTTATGTGAATTAATCACCTCTCTTCTCTTTCGGCTACAGGTTACGCAACGGCGCAGCCTGTAGAAATCTTCGTTAATCTCTGAAAATGAGATCTCCGCCACAAATATAAACTGAATCCCTCCGCCGGAATGCCGATGACTCCTTATGGCGTCTTTTTCGTCACGGCCGGACTTGCCCGCTGGCAATGCCTTTATCGCTGTCACTGACCGCCCGGAACAGGCGGTATACAGGATCAATTGAGCGGAACAAAATAAAATGGATACTCCTACATTTTCAACGACCAGAACCTCTTTTATCAGCAACATTCGCCTTATCACCCTGATTAGCCTGATTCTTACCGGGATACTTTTCCTTTTTGCTGTTGCCGTCGGCACCTCCGGTTTCTTTCTAAAGCAAAGTAATGCCGCGCTGGCAAATGCTACCCAGGAGCTGCAAATCCGTCTGGCTCTTTCCAACAGTTCAAACCATCTGCGTACCGCACGTTTGTTGCTGATTCAGGCCGCCGCAGCGGCGCGTATTGGTGACCAGGATGTGTTTAACCAAAACCTGAAAGACGCTGCCAGCCGAATTAAACAGTCACAAACTTCGTTTGAGGCTTATATCAACCGGCCGAATAAAACCGATAAAGATCGGGAAATTGATGAACCGCTGAAAAAAGCCTATGACGATTATCTGACCAAAGGCATGGCACCGATGCTGGAATCGGCCAGACAGGCACATTTCGAGGAAGTCATTTCTCAGGAAGCAGAAACGGTACGTAGTCTGGATCTCGCCAATAATATCCCTCTGCTGGCGGCAATTGCTTATCGTACCGAAACGGCTAATGCCATCAATGATAAAGCGCAGCATAATGCCGTGCTCGGTTATACCCTGATGGGTGGCGGTTTCCTGCTGGCACTGGTGCTGACCTTCATCACTTACCTGGTGATGCGTAAAGTCATTATTCATCCGCTGAACAGACTGGTGATGCGCATTCAGAAAATTGCTGAGGGAGACCTGACGCAACCCGCACAAGTGCAGGGCCGCAATGAAATCGGCGTACTGAGTAATAATGTGGATCAAATGCAACGCTCGCTGGCATCAACGGTTCTGACTGTTCGTGAAGGCGCGGTGTCTATTTATCAGGGCTCGACGGAAATTGCTTCAGGTAATACCGATTTGTCTTCGCGGACCGAACAACAGGCCGCGGCACTGGAAGAAACGGCTGCCAGTATGGAACAGCTAACGGCTACGGTGAAACAGAACTCCGAAAATGCCCATCACGCCAGTAAACTGGCTGCAGACGCTTCAAACAAAGCGCAAAAAGGCGGGAATATTGTGGCGGACGTGGTCAGTACCATGGATAAGATTTCCCGGAGTTCGACCAAAATCGCCGAAATCACTAATGTGATCAACAGTATCGCTTTTCAGACAAACATTCTGGCACTCAATGCTGCTGTGGAAGCAGCACGCGCCGGTGAGCAGGGACGTGGATTTGCGGTGGTGGCCAGCGAAGTGCGCAATCTGGCGCAACGAAGCGCACAGGCAGCGAAAGAAATTGAAGCACTGATTGAAGAATCTGTCGATTACGTTGGTGAAGGCAGCATTCTGGTGGGTGACGCGGGAGACACAATGTCAGAAATTGTTACCGCTGTCAGCCATGTGACGGACATTATGGGCGAAATCGCTTCCGCATCGGATGAACAAAGTCGCGGGATCAGTCAGGTCAGCCAGGCAGTGTCAGAAATGGATGGTGTCACGCAGCAAAACGCCTCGCTGGTGCAGGAAGCATCTGCCGCCGCCGCGTCACTTGAAGAGCAGGCCGCCCGCCTGACACAGGCTGTGGCTGTGTTCCGTCTCGATGGCAGCATCCGCAGTGCGCAACCACAACCCCCGGCATCATCCCGCTCCCTGCCCGGCCAGGCTTCCCGTTCGCCTAAAGGGGGAAACGATGAACCGAACTGGGAAACGTTCTGATAACGGCCTCAGCGTCATTACCGGCAGGCAATAAGTAAAAAAAACCGGCGGCAAAAATCTTGCCCCGGTTTTTTTTATTCACGACAGACATCGCATAAATATTATTCAGAACCTTCGCGGGGTTCAACGAATGTGCCATCTTTAGTATCGCCTTCATTGAAGAACCAGATACCTGCCGGATAATCTTCCAGCGAAACCAGATACATGACGCCTTCATAAAACTCTTCTACGGCTAATACCTTACCTTCACGGCGCGGTCCGCCGTCAGTTTTTACTGTCACAAGATCATTAACTTTCATCAGGTTATCCCATGGTTTTCAATTATGATTATTGTAGTACAGACCATCGCACAAAGGCATGCCTGACAGGAAAGATGATGCGAAACGGTAAAATAACCCGGTGGAAATCATTTGCACTTTCTTAACGAATTCGGGCAAGAATCCTGAGTTTCATTTCTTCTATACTGGCTGCGTGCTCACCCCCGAGGGAGTGCAGAATGAATGTCATAAGAAATATTTTGCCCGCCTCTGTGCGGGCTTTTTTTTATCTTTTAGCCAGCGACCGCCGGTTAAGACAGCAGACGCTCGCGAAAATGACAAAAGACCTATCAGCAAAGAGTGAATGGGCAAACAACAGGCGTAAAAAAACCCGCGCATGCGGGTTTTTGTCATCTGTACTTTTATCGCTGAACCAGCGGTAAAGTAAGATTAGATAGCGGTAACGTTAGCCGCAGACGGACCTTTAGCACCGTTCTCGATAGTGAACTGTACGTTCTGGCCTTCAGCCAGGGTCTTGAAACCTTGATCCTGGATAGCGGAGAAGTGTACGAACACATCTTTGCTGCCGTCAGCAGGAGTGATGAAGCCAAAGCCTTTAGACTCGTTAAACCACTTAACCTGACCTTTCATCATTGACATAGGAATTACCTTTTAAAAATAAATTTCGCCACCATGGGCATGTTATAGCCGGATTTCAGTCGTTACTTATGGAGGCACTAAGAAGGAAATTCGTCAGAGCAGGGTTATCATGGATAACGCTTTAAATTGGAACAACTTTACTCAGGATGTCGTGCATAAATAGGTCTGTACCACAGGCCGGTATGTATTTACTCATGACTGCCCCTTAATAGCAACTCTTTTTAATGCAATGGGGCGGTAAAGCGTGAAATTAGTCATTTTTTGTACCAGACAGTACAATTGGCGTACAATTATCAGGCTACTTTTCAACGGGTTGTGAATTATCTGCTGCCAAAACCGCTCCACAGTGCGCGCAAAATTTTGCATCAATTTCGTGGCCGGAATGCAGACAAGTCTGACAGGAACGGGCAGCACGCCCTTTTTCCAATTCTTGTGACATATAAGCCGTTAAAATCCCGGTCGGCACGGCGATGATAGAGTACCCCAGCAGGATCAGCACCGACGCAAGCATTCTTCCCAGCGCGGTATGCGGCGTAATGTCACCGTATCCGACTGTCGTCAATGTCACCACGGCCCAGTAAACAGATGCGCCCAGCGAGGTGAATCCGTCACCGCCGCCTTCGACTGCAAACATCAGCCCGCCGAAAAGACAAAGAATGATGGCGACAAACCCAAAGAAGATGCTGAGCTTACGTTTCGCGCGCATCACGCTGCGCCATAAAACCCCGGCGTCGCTCATATAGCGCAGCAGCTTCAGCACCCGCAGCACACGTAAAATTCTCAGCAGGCGGATCAGGATCTCCAGATTCCCCGCCCCCGCAAAAGAAGGCAGCATCCACAGGATGTACATGGGCAGAATGGTGCAGAGATCAATAATGCCAAAAAAACTCACCGGATAGCGGGTTTTGCGCGGCGAACAGATCACCCGTAAAACGTATTCCAGCGTAAAAAGCGCGGTAAACCCCATTTCGACCAGGCCGAACAACGGGATGATCTCAGGTGTCGCCGGAAATAAGTCACGTGCACTGGATTCGATAAACAACACCAGCACGCTGAGCAGTGACAACAGGATCCAAAATATTTCCATCCGTCGTCCAGTGCGGGTGCGGTGTTCAAATAAAAGGGCATAACAACGGCGTCGGGCTGACGCGAAAAAACGATAATCCTGAGACATAACCGGCACCGGCAAAAAGGAATTATGGCAAGAATAGACGCTTTTCATTGCCGCGCCTACGGACAAACAGCCCATAAAAAAGCCGGTCACACAAAGTATTGGTGCAATACGCTGTGTGACCGGCTTTTAAGGGTGGGTCTGCTGGCGGAACGACGCATTAATCCATTAATTCAGATACCGCGTGGCGAACATACGCCGTAATTTGCGCGACGTCTTCTGCGTCCGCACTGCCGCCGCCAATCGACCGCACGGTATTCTCGAGATGGCCGATATCCTGCTCAACTTTCTTCGCAATCTGCACTTTTACGATGGTGTCGACTGAAGAGATAAAAGCCCGCATGACAGCCTTCAGCGCGAAAATCTCACCGAAAGAATCGTACGCAGGTTTGTCAGAGGCCGCTGGTTGAGCAGCCCGTGGGGGCAAGTTTTTCAGCCTGTCCACATGTTCAATCATCAGATCCATATCTCTGATGAGTTCGTCAAAACTCTTAGCCACTGGTTTTCCTTCGCCCGGCGAAAGGCAGCAGGATACCACCGCGCTTTCAAGCCGAGAAGTCACAGAAACGTGTAAAGAGTAAATTTCGCCACAATGCGCCCGCCCTGCCGTGTTCTTTCACTCAAAGAGTGATAAACCGGGCAGGCGCATCAGGTCGCTATTTAATCCATGTGATTCAATACGGCCTTCAGGCGTTTTTCAGTGACGCCATATCAACAACAAAGCGGTATTTCACGTCGCTTTTCAGCATACGTTCATACGCGCCGTTGATATCCTGCATGTCGATCATTTCCACATCACAGGAAATATCATGGGCGGCACAGAAATCCAGCATTTCCTGGGTTTCAGCGATACCACCGATCAGGGAACCGGCAACCGTTTTACGCCCCATAATCAGTTTGCCGCTGTGCAGCGCAGGTTCGATTGGTTCGATCAGACCGACCAAGATATGGGTGCCGTCACGTTTAAGCGTATCCAGGTACGGGTTCAGATCATGTGGGTTAGGTACGGTGTCCAGAATGAAATCGAAGTGGCTTTTAACTGCTGCCATTTGCGCTTCATCGGTTGACAACACGACGTGGTCAGCGCCCAGACGGTAAGCTTCCTGCTCTTTACCTTTGGAACGGGTGAACAGCGTAACGTCTGCGCCCAGTGCTTTGGCAAACTTCAGACCCATATGGCCCAGACCGCCCAGCCCCACCACAGCCACTTTGTGACCTTTACCGACTTTCCAGTGTTTCAGCGGAGAGTAAGTGGTAATACCCGCACACAGCAGCGGTGCCGCAGATTTGATGTCCAGCTTTTCAGAAACGCGCAGAACAAATTTTTCTGAAACCACAATTTGTTCAGAATAACCACCATAGGTCATCATGTTGTCATGACGATCATGGCTGTTATAAGTCATGGTAGCGCCTTCTTCACAGTACTGTTCCAGGCTTTCTGCACAGGATTCACAATGCTGACAAGAATCGACCATACAACCGACACCGACGGTATCGCCCACTTTGAAACCCGCGACTTTCGCACCAATCTGTTTCACGCGTCCGATAATTTCATGCCCCGGAACCATCGGATAAATGCTTTGATGCCATTCATTACGCGCCTGGTGGATGTCGGAGTGACAAACACCGCAGTACAGAATGTCGATCACAACGTCAGTATCACGCGGGTCACGGCGAACAAAATTATGAGGCGCAAGAGGCGCATCCGCTGAAAGTGCAGCGAAACCACGAACGTTAAGCGTCATTTTTATCTCCTGATTGGATTACGGAATACTGCATGCCCGCAGAAAAGGCAGGCACCGTAAAATTATGACGGCTTAAGGTGACTCACTGATATAACGATCCTCGCCATTACTTGCCTGAATCTGTTTTTTTCAGGATTTTTAGCATGGATTGTACAGAGACTAAACAATGGCGCTCTGCCCGCAAAGCGCCATGTTTTCAGAAAGGATTAAATCAGACCCGCTTCTTTCAGTTCGCTTTTCAGGTAAGCGTAATAGATAGGCGCCGCGACGACGCCGGGTATACCGAACGCCGCCTCGAAGATAAGCATCGCCAGTAAAACTTCCCAGGATTTCGCCTTGATACGGCTGCCCACAATACGGGCATTAAGAAAGTATTCCACTTTATGGATGATAATCAGATATGCCAGCACCAGCGCACCGACCCACAATGACAGCGACAGGCCGACAATGAAAATCAGTGTATTCGAAATCAGATTACCGATAACCGGCAGCAGTCCGCAGACGAATGTCACGACAACCAGTGTTTTCGCCAGCGGCAGATGAATGCCGAACAACGGTAAAATACCGAACAGGAAAATGCCGGACAGTACGGTATTGATCAGGGAAATCTGGAACTGCGCAAAGACTACGTTACGGAAGGCTTCGCCCAATAAATGCATCCGTTGCAATAACTCTTTTTTCAGTGGCGCGTGCAGTTCCCCCTTACGCGGCTGCTGAAGCGAGATAATCGCCCCGAGGATCATACCGATAATCATGGTCAGGAAAACATGGGCGGCGTTCTTGCCAACGGCCTGAATCATCACAATATGCTCACGCAACCACAGCAGGAAACTACGCTGCAACTCTTCAATATTCGCCGGTAAATAATGCAGTAATACGGGCGATAAGCGGCTTTGAGCGTCTGTCAGCAGACGCGATACCATGGCGTTAAATGCCACGGGATTACGCATATCTTCCATCAGAAAATCGGCAATGCCCGCAATCGCCAGCGTCAGACAACTGATAACCAGGGTCGCAATAATGGCCACCACTAGCCAGCGTGCACGTTCGCCACTGATAATTTTTTGAAAGTACGGAGTAAGCGCATTGATGAGTTCAAACACTAAAAAACCGGCAATAAAACATGCCAGTAAATGAAGAGGAAGAATCAGTAACAACCCGCCCGTCACAATCACCACACTGAGCCAGCGAATTTGATTCGATCTCATAATTTGCATTGCCTGTATCCTTAGATCTCTGTGTACCGGGCTTCCCCCGGATCGGGTCATATCATAGCACTGAAGTCCGGCGCACAATCCTCTGACAACTTAACCCGTTAAGAAAATTTTGACAGACAGAGAGGTTCTTCTATCATCTCCCCCTGAAAAGATCGTAAAGAAAATCCGAGAGTCTGGAGAATAATATGTCTGAAGTAATTCGCGAGAAACTGGCCCTGCCTGCCGGACACGATAAATTATTACTGCATTCCTGCTGTGCGCCCTGCTCAGGCGAAGTGATGGAAGCCATTCAGGCATCGGGGATCGACTATACGATTTTCTTCTACAATCCTAATATTCACCCGCAGAAAGAATATCTGCTACGTAAAGAAGAAAATATGCGTTTTGCCGAACTGCATGGCATTCCTTTTATCGATGCCGATTATGACACCGATAACTGGTTTGCGCGGGCAAAGGGAATGGAAAATGAACCTGAGCGTGGTGTGCGCTGCACCATGTGTTTTGATATGCGTTTTGAACGCACGGCATTATATGCCTTTGAACATGGTTTCAGCGCCATCACCAGTTGTCTGGGTATCTCCCGCTGGAAAGACATGAAGCAAATCACCGGCAGCGGCGAACGTGCCGCGGCACCTTACCCGGGCATGATTTACTGGGATTATAACTGGCGTAAAAAAGGCGGATCGGCGCGCATGATTGAAATCAGCAAGCGCGAACGCTTTTACCAACAGGAATACTGCGGCTGTGTTTATTCCTTGCGCGACAGTAACTTACACCGCAAAGCACAAGGCCGTGGGCTGATCAAACTCGGCGTCAAATATTACGGCGACGAAGACAACGAATAAAACTGCCTGAACCCTCTCTTTTTGTTATATCCGGTCAACAGGCCGGGTTAATTATTCTGTTATTTCGCCCGCCTCCTGTCAGATTCGCCAGTCATAATTGACACGTTAGTTATTTATTTTGCCAGCCCCTTAAGCCTGAGTTTTCTAGAATAATTTCCTATGACCTGCCCCGCCTTTGTGCCTTGTATTCACCACTGTTGCTTGTTACTTTCCGTCTCATATTTTTATATATATGTATTTAACATAAGCAATAACACCCGGTTATTACAGGTGTATCAACATTATTCAGGTTCATTAAAAATATAAAGCAAACACGTCATTATTGAGGGACAAAATATGTGGGTATTAATAGGTATTCCGATCGTTGTGCTGGGTTTTGCACTGCGGTTTAACTCTTTACTGGTGGTGACGGTCGCCGGTATTTCGACCGGCCTGGCGGGCGGAATGCACACCGTTGATATCATCAGCGCATTTGGCAAAGCGTTCACCGATAATCGCTATATGGGGTTGATATGGCTGACACTGCCGGTGATTGCCATCCTCGAGCGCAGCGGCCTGAAAGAACAGGCGCGTCATTTAATTTCCAAAGTACATGCTGCCACCACCGGTCGCGTGCTGATGCTGTACTTTTTCCTGCGCCAGATGACCGCCGCACTGGGGCTTAACTCGCTCGGTGGTCATGCGCAGATGGTACGCCCGCTGATCGCGCCGATGGCTGAAGCCGCAGCCACCACCAGATACGGCGATTTGCCCAATGATATCCGTCAGAAGATCCGGGCTCATGCCGCCGCAACCGATAATGTGGCCGTTTTCTTCGGCGAGGACATTTTCATTGCGGTGCAATCTATCCTCCTGATTAAAGGCTTTTTGGAACAGTACGGCATTAACGTTGAACCGTTGCACCTGTCTGTCTGGGCGATCCCGACGGCTATTGCTGCGCTGATTATCCATTTTATTCGTCTGTGGTTACTTGACCGTTCGCTGGCTAAGCGCTTTGACGTGCAACACGGGAGCGCGGCGAAATGATCACCTTGCAGACTGTTTATATTCTTGCGGGACTGATGTTCTGTGCTTATGCATTTTTCAACGTACGCGACAAAAGCCACTCACGCCGTTATGTCAATGCGCTGTTCTGGGGGATTTACGGCATAACTTTCCTGTTTGGTGCGCAATTGCCACACTTCATTACCGGTTGTATGGCGATTCTGCTGGCGATCATCGCCGGGAGCGGAAAACTGGGGAAAGGCAAATCAGAAAGCGGACAGCCTGATCAGGTTGAAAAGCGTGAAGCTGGCTCAAAACGTTTTGGCAATAAACTGTTTATTCCTGCCCTGTTGATCCCCCTGGTGACCCTGGCTGGCACCCTGACGCTGAAATACACGCCGCTGGTGGAAGCCAAAAACGTCACGCTGATTTCGCTGGTAATCGGCACGCTGGTGGCCTTCATCGTGGCGCTGATTATGCTGCGTGATTCGCCGGTCAAAGCAGTGAAAGCGGGGGGACAGACAATGGATACCGTTGGCTGGGCAGCTATTTTGCCACAAATGCTGGCCGCTCTTGGCGCGTTGTTTGCACTGGCGGGAGTCGGCGGCGTGGTGTCGGACCTGGTCAAAAATATCATTCCGCTCGGTTCACCGCTGGCGATTGTGATTGCCTATACCTTCGGCATGGCGCTTTTCACGATGATCATGGGAAACGGTTTTGCCGCCTTCCCGGTCATGACGGCGGGGATCGGGCTGCCACTTATCGTCAACCAGCTGGGCGGAAATCCGGCGATTATGGGCGCGATCGGCATGTTATCCGGTTTCTGCGGCACCCTGATGACCCCGATGGCAGCCAATTTTAATATCGTCCCCGCGGCGCTGCTGGAATTGCAGGATAAGAATGGCGTGATTAAAGCGCAGTGGAAAACCGGTGTATTACTGTTGCTGGTCAATACCGCGTTTATGTATTTCTTTGTGTTCCGTTTCTGATAAGGAAAGACGATGACGACGCAACAACATAGTGTACTGACGGCAGAGATGGCATCCCGTTTTGCTTCACTGGCACTGAATCACTTAACACGCGAATACCCGAATAAACTCATGCATGCCATGAGCAGCGCAGCGGATGCGCAAACGCCACGCCAGTTGCATCCGATCTTTTACGGCAGCTATGACTGGCATTCCTGTGTGCACGGATACTGGTTATTGCTGCGACTGCTGGATCGTTTTCCACAACTGCCGGAAGCAGAAAAAATCATTGAGGTGGCCGGCCGGCATTTCACGGCAGAAAATGTCGCCGGTGAAATGGCCTATCTGCAACAGACGCAACATGCCGGATTTGAACGGCCGTATGGCTGGGCGTGGTGTCTGGCGCTGAGCCAGCAATTGCATGAAATGACCCTGCCACAGGCTGCGGAATGGGCGAAAACGCTCGCGCCCATGAGCCGGTTCTTCGAAAAGAGTTTTAGCACGTTTCTGCCAAAGGCAACCTATCCCCTGCGGGTCGGCAGCCATTTCAACACAGCTTTTGCCCTGGCGTTAACACTGGATTATGCCCGCTGTGTTAAGCATCACAAACTGGCAGAATTGATCGAAGAAACGGCATTGCGCTGGCATCTTGAAGATGTGCATTGTCAGGCATGGGAACCGGGCGGTGATGAATTCCTTTCACCTTCCCTGATGGAAGCTGAACTGATGCGCCGAGTTTTACCGCCCGAAGCATTTGTGACCTGGTTTGGCCGTTTTTTACCGGATCTGGCGCACAGCCAGCCTGCGACACTGTTTATCCCCGCCACGGTCACTGACCGCAGCGACGGTAAAATTGGCCATCTGGACGGGCTGAATCTCAGCCGTGCCTGGTGTCAGCGTTCGCTGGCCTCTGCGCTGCCAGCGGGTGATCCGCGTGCGGTCTTGCTACGTCAGACGGCAGAAGCCCATCTGCACAGCGCGCTGAACCATCTCGACAGCACCTATATGGGCGAGCACTGGCTGGCAACCTTTGCCCTGTTAGCACTCGAAGCCTGACAGCCCGTCACCTCTGTTCAGCCGCAGGATTACCCTAAACCCGTTAACGAATGATCCCGCGCGCTGAATGAAGGAAAAAAGCATTGAAGTGGCACAGTAACGGATATTCCGTGCTGAGCCGCTCAATTTCTGACTTTACCCGTTCAATCGTTTCCTGCCGGTGATAAAGCAAATCGTACAGATAGCGGATGATATTTTGCTGCGTACTGCCAGCCCGGCAAAATTCTGCTGTCTGCTCGTTTATCCCTTTAGGTACCGCGCGGTTTCCGCCTGCCATCACAAACGGCGGCACATCCTGCACCACACACGTATTGGCAAGCAAACGGGCTCCCGCACCAATAATACAAAACTGATGCACTGCGCTCAGGGCATCAATCCGCGCATCATTACCTAATAAAACATGCCCTGCCAGAGCACTATGTTCGCCAATGAACGTGGCATTTCCCACCTGGCAGTCATGGCCGAGATGGACACCCCGCTCAAAAATATTCAGATGCCCTATCCGGGTCATACCGCCGCCCTGTACAGTGCCTCGATGTAATGTGGCATGGCAGCCAATCTGGTTTCCATTGCCGATTTCCAGCCCGGTAGGTTCTCCGGCGTATTTCAAATCCTGACTGATTTCGCCAATGGATGAGCCTCTGCCAATCTGATTATCCCTACCTATTTTGGTATTGCCGTTGATGATGACATGCGAAGAAATGCATGTTCCTTCGCCAATTTGCACACCCGCTGAAATAACACAAAAAGGCCCGATAACCACTCGCGGCCCAATAATCACACCGGGTTCAATAATGCTGCTGGCCGCAATGATGGCCGAAGATGAGATCAACACGAATATCCTTCTGACAGCCCGCAGACAGTCAGTGATGAATTAAACCGGTCAGGCATAATCAGGGAAAGACAAAATGAGCGGAGGGAAACGCGCTCAGAGAGGTTTAAACAAAGGGTGTTTCGTTGAACATCCACATCGCTACGCCGGTGAGCATAAGGCTTCATGCAAGAAAAGGCGGTCTCTTATATTTTATATATTTTCTGAACTTTTTCAGAAACGCTGCAGGATGAAGGATTTATGACGGGTAGATTAAGGCTTTCTTAAGCTTGGATGAATATTCTTATGAATATTCATTTCCGTACGTTATCTTTCCCTCACATTAACCCTGCTACCGTCATTTTGTTGGGAGTTTTCATTGCGCTATATATTTCCGAAGATCAGCTACTTTACGCTGACTTTATTGCTGACCCTGTATTTTACCTTTGTGGTTAACTTACCTATTTTGTTGCATTTTTACCGCATCTTAAATGCACTGCCCGCATACAATCTGGCTTTCGCCCTGAGCATTCCGGTCGCGCTGTTTGCCGCACTGAACTTTGTGTTCACCCCTTTCAGTTTTCGCCCGTTGCTTAAGCCATTCTTCATTATCGTGCTCCCGGTCAGTGCCCTCGCCAGTTTCGCGATGATGACCTTCCAGGTCGTTTTCGATCGCGGCATGATCGAGAATATCCTCGAGACGCAATCTGCTGAAGCATCTTCATACCTGAATCTGAAAGTGGTGCTGTGGTTTGTCTTCACCGGCGTTTTGCCCGCGATTTTGCTTTTCCTGACACCGGTCAGCTATGAAAAAACACCGCTGCGCCGTCTGGGAGTACGCCTGGTGTCAATGGTGATTTCATTGCTGGTCGTTGCTTCCATTGCCGGCGTTTTTTACAAAGATTATGCTTCCGTTGGCCGTAACAACCGCACTCTGAATCTGGAAATCGTACCGACCAACTATCTTTACAGTGCGTTCCAGTACATGAATCACCGTTACTTCACACCGAAAATGCCGTTCCGGACTCTTGGTAATGATGCAAAACTGGTACAACAACCGGGGCAAAAACCCAATCTGGTGTTCCTGGTGATCGGGGAAACAGCACGGGCGCAAAATCAGTCGTATGAGGGATACGCCAAACCAACCAATCAGTACACGCAAGCCATTCCGGACGTGGTGTACTTTACGAAGATGACGTCATGCGGTACGGCAACGGCAATTTCTGTGCCGTGCATGTTCTCAAACATGAAACGCACCAGTTACGACGCCAACCGCGCCCGTAACAGTGAAGGTTTGCTGGATATTCTGCATAAGGCCGGCGTTTCAGTATTCTGGAAAGACAATGACGAAGGCTGTAAAGGGGTCTGCGACCGTGTGCCGAATGTCACCATTAATACCCAAAAAGACGGTAAATATTGTGATGGTGATACCTGCTACGACATGGCACTGATGCAGAATATTGATGATGACATCAAGGCTGACGGCAAAAATACGCTGATTAGCTTACATCTGATCGGCAGCCACGGCCCGACATATTACAAACGCTATCCTCAGGAATTCCGCAAGTTCATGCCTGACTGCCCGCGCAGCGACATTGAAAACTGTTCACAAGAACAACTGGTGAATACCTACGATAATACGCTGCTTTACACGGATTACATGGTGTCGCAGGTGATTGAAAAAGCGAAGCAGTATCAGGATAAGTACAATGTGGCCGTCATTTATCTTTCCGACCATGGTGAATCCTTGGGTGAAAATGGCCTGTATCTGCACGGTACGCCTTACAGCGTGGCACCGGCGCAACAGACCCATGTGCCGATGCTATTCTGGCTGTCTGATGGCTATGTCAAAGCGCAGGGAATAGATATGCAATGCCTGAAATCCAATGCTGCGAACAAAGACGTTTCGCAGGATAACCTGTTCCACACCGTGCTGAGCGCGATGAACGTACAGACCTCAGAACGTGATCCACAACTGGATATTCTGGCGGCCTGCCGCCCATCTCAGAAGTAGTCACGCCCGTAGCTGAAAGGGTTTGCTGCCAGAATGTTATGGCAGCAAACCGCACTCTGTCAGAATGCTTGTTGCCAGTGCGCTGACCGTTTTATCGAACTGCTCAGATTGATTATCCATCACCATATACAGTGCCGTTTGCCGCACCGTTCTGGTTGTTAATTCAAGACGGCGAAGCAAACCGCTCTCCAGCGTTTTCTCCACACTTTCCAGCGGCAGCCAGCCGTATCCTACGCCCACCATAATCGCTTCCATCGCGGCCCCGACAGTAGTGAAGGTCCAGCTGGCACGGGTGCCGGATGGTGCATTTTCATTACGCGGCGAGTGCCGGTCGGCCACGCTGATCAGCGGGAAGCGTGCCAGGTCCTCTGCGGTCAGCGGAACGGCGAGGCTCATCAGCGGATGATCGTTTTTCGCCACCGGGACAAAATCCACGTCCAGCAGAAAGCGTCCCTGTATGGCATTTTCCGGTGCCAGCGTGGTGATGTATAAATCAGCAGACCGTTCGTTTAATTGCTCCAGGCTTTCTCCGCGCAAAATTTCCGTCAGGTGCACCCGGGTATCGGGAAATTGTTGTTGAAAACTTTTAAGCGCGCGAAACAACCGGTATTTCGGAAAGACGCTGTCGACCACCAGGCTCAGTTCGGTGCGTGTTCCGCCTTTCAGCCCGGCAGCGCGGTGCTCAAGCTGCAAAAAGGCTGAAATAAGCGGCATTGCCTGCGTCAGCAACGCCCGTCCCTGCCCGGTCAGGGTCGCTTTACGACCCTGAATTTCCAGCAACGGCAGGCCAAGCCGTTCCTGCAATCCGCTCAGCGCATAACTGACAGAAGACTGGCTGCGGTTCAGCACCCGCGCTGCCTGCGCGTAACTCCCCTGTTCAATGACCGTCTGCAACACCACCCACTGCTCAAGAGTGGTTCGTGGAAGTGCCATGCTTTTTTCCTTCGGAGAAATTTATCGGAATTTTAGATGCTTTTTATCAGAAAAGAGCGTTTTTTTATCAATTTTTTAGCGTGTACTCTCTCTCTATCGAAACAGCACTGACATACGTCGCACTAATAAGGAGAATTATTATGAGCAGCTTTGATAAACACGACCTGAGCAATTTCATCGGCAAACACGTGGTTTACACCTATGACAATGGCTGGAATTATGAAATCTATGTGAAAAATGCCGGAACGCTGGATTACCGCATTCATAGCGGGCTGGTTGGCAACCGCTGGGTGAAAGATCAGCAAGCTTATATCGTGCGTGTGGCTTCTGATGTGTACAAAATTTCCTGGACAGAGCCGACCGGTACCGATGTCAGCCTGATAGTCAACCTGGGTGACAACGTGTTCCACGGCACGATTTTCTTTCCACGCTGGATCATGAACAATCCGGAAAAAACCGTTTGCTTCCAGAACGAACATATTCCGCTGATGAATTCATATCGCGATGCCGGCCCGGCTTATCCGACGGAAGTCATTGATGAATTCGCGACCATAACTTTCGTCCGCGACTGCGGCGCCGACAATAACGCGGTGATCGACTGCCCGGCCAGCGAGTTACCGGCTAACTTCCCGGACAATCTGCGTTAATCACTAAACCACAGACATAAAAAACCACAGTCCGTAATGGCTGTGGTTTTTTATGAACAGGGGTCAGAGATACAGGCCGTCAGCGTGCCAGCGTTTTCAGCAGCGTCGCATTGAATTTTTCCGGTTCTTCCATCTGCGGTGCGTGTCCAAGGCCTTTAAACTCGATCAGTTTCGCGTGCGGAATAAGCTTCGCAACCTGTTTGCCCAGCACGTTGTAATGGCCGATTTTGGCTTTCACCGCAGGCGGGGCAATATCGCTGCCAATGGCTGTGGTGTCAGCCGTGCCAATTATCAGGGTGGTGGGTACGCGGAGATTTTTGAATTCGTAAAAGACCGGCTGAGTGAAAATCATGTCGTAAATCAGCGCTGAGTTCCATGCTACCAGCTTGTGCCCCGGACCGTTATTCAGGCCTGCCAGCATATCGACCCAGCGGTCATATTCCGGTTTCCATTTATTCACGTAATACGTTTTTAATTCGTACTGTTTAATGCTGTCCGCTGAGGTTTTCAGTTCGCGATCATACCACTGATCGACCGTACGATAGGGAACGCCTTTGGCTTTCCAGTCTTCCAGACCAATCGGGTTCACCAGCACCAGTTTCGTCACTTCCGGCGCATACATCAGGCTGTAACGTGTCGCCAGCATGCCGCCAGTCGAATGCCCGACAATAACGGCTTTGCTGATTTTAAGGTTTTTCAACAACTCATGCGTGTTGGTCGCCAACTGCTGGAAACTGTACTGGTAATGGGAAGGCTTGGTCGATGAACAGAACCCGACCTGATCAGGCGCGATAACCCGATAGCCATGACTTACCAGAGCCGAAATAGTGTCACCCCAGGTTGCGGCACAGAAATTCTTGCCATGCATCAGCACCACAGTCTGGCCGTTTTTATGCCCGGCAGGGGCAACGTCCAGATAGCCCATTTGCAGCGGTGCACCCTGGGAACTAAAGGAAAATTGCTTCAGCGGGAACGGATAATCAAATCCCTGCAATTGCGGGCCGTAAGCGGGAGCGTCTGCCGCCATTATTGAGCCGGAGAAAGAAAAGGATAAAACAGCCGCATAAAAGAGCACTTTAAAACGGGGAAGCATCGGGTTGTCCTGGTGGCGTTCACTGAACAGACGGCGTAAAACACTATGCTACAAAATTTACGCCTTCAGAAAAACCACTTAAGACCGGCTGATTCAGTCTTTCGTTTGCAAAATGTAACGGTATGTCCGGTAAATACTCATCCTGGCCGCCGGGGGCCGGTTTTGATTTAAACTTATTACAGTTGAATCCATAACTATTCATAATATGAATTAAAAATGAGATTATCAGCACTCTCAGATTGGCCTTGTTATTTGCCTTGTGGCAGTGAATAACACCGTTATAGGTTATATTGACGGGGCGAATCGTCGCTCTCAGGCTCTCACTGGTGGTTACCCTTGACCTTAAATTGGTTAAACCGACGCTCTGTCCGGATATGCGTTTCACTGCTCGCCTTCGTTGTTGTCGCTGCACTCGGAACATGGGCAATCTCATGGCAAACATCTCAGGGATTACGACGTGATACCGCTGCAAATTTGCAACAATCCGTGAGGCTGGTGGATATGACGCTGGATAATGCCGCCATTGCAACCAGTGCCGTTGAAAATCTGATTGGCATGCCCTGTGATGCCAGGATTCTGCAAGCGCTGCGCTGGCAGGTGGCGAAAGTGCCCAATGTCCGTACGGTCAATCTTTATCACCAGGATACGATTTACTGCACTTCCCTGTTTGGCCCGCGCTCTGACACTATCTCGACCGACAAATTCGTGGGTGGCAGACTGATGCTGATGAGCGGTAACAGCGTCACGCCTAATCACCCCCTTATTGCCTATCGTCATGATGTTAACAGCAGCGGTGTGCTGGTCGGTGTCGATGGCTATTTTCTGCATAACATTCTGTCATTGCTCAGTACCCATGCTTATCTGGCGTTACAGGTTGGCGACCAGTGGATGGACAGTAACGGCATCATTCACCGCGGTGAAGACTGGCCGGCCGGCGAACGCATGGAGCTGACTTCTCAGCACTATCCTTACGCTATACGTTTAGTGATCCGCCAAAGTGATCACTGGGGTTATGTCTTCGATTACGCAACCGTCAGTCTGGTGCTATTTCCGCTGCTCAGCTTATTTATCGCGTTCATGACTTATATTCTGCTCGGTCGCGTGGGCGGCCCGACAGCTGCCCTGAAAGAGGCGCTGGAGAAAAAACAGTTCATCGCGTATTTGCAACCCGTCGTGGACGGCACTACCCATCAGGTGACGGGGGCTGAAGTCCTGATGCGCTGGCAACATCCGCAGTCAGGTCTGATCCCGCCTTATCAGTTCATTCCGCTGGCTGAAGAGAGCGGCCTGATTGTGCCCATGACTCGCCTCATCATGGCACAGGTGCGTGAGCAGTTCGGCCCGCTGGCGGCACAGTTGCCTAAAAATTTCCATTTCGGTTTCAATATCTGCGCCAGTCATTTCAAAGACCACTCACTGGCTGAAGACTGCAAAGCTTTTATTGATGCTTTTAAGGTGAACCCGATCAATCTGGTACTCGAACTGACCGAGCGTGAATTAATCGAACCGGGTGAAATCACCTACAGCCTGTTTCGCACGCTGCGCCAGATGGGCGTACTGATCGCAATGGATGACTTTGGCACCGGGCATTCCAGTCTGGCGTACCTGCAAAAATTCCATATCGATATTCTGAAAATCGATCAGAGCTTCATCGGCCGGATTGGCACCGATGCGCTGGCCGAACATATCGTCGATAATGTGATTGATCTGGCTAAACGCCTGCAAATGATCATCGTGGCGGAAGGAATTGAAACCCAGACGCAGGTGAATTATCTCGCGCCCTACCAGCTGGAATTCCTGCAAGGCTACTTTTTCGGCAAGCCCGTACCACCGGAGATTTTTATCGGGAAATGGCTTTGATTCTCAGACCGCCTGCGGCAGGTGCTATCCTCTTCAGGCAGCGGGCACTTTCGTGACTCTGTGACTAGACTAATAACGTGAGCTACGTCTTATAAGATGCGTGCGCTTTTTGCTAAAAATCCACTGGTGTGTAACATCCATACAGATTCAGTCCTGTGACAAAGCTAACTTGTTGAAGTTACTTGTATTGGAGTACTCTGGCGGAGAACACTGCTGACAATCCGATTGATCACTTTGCGAGCAAGATGATGATTAAGTGGCCGTGGAAAGCGAATGAACTGAAAATTGAGAAATCAGACGTATGGAACGATGCGCTGAATATCCCACTTTTGTCTTGCCTGAACGAAGATGAAAAATTGCGTCTGATTCAGGTTGCCAGCCAGTTGTTGCAACAAAAACGGCTGGTTCCTTTGCAAGGCGTTGACCTGACGGAGCTGATGCAGGCGCGTATCGCGCTGCTGTTTGCGCTGCCTGTCATGGAACTGGGCGCCGCCTGGCTCGACGGTTTTCACGAGATCCTGCTCTACCCTTCCCCTTTTGTGGTTGATGCTCCCTGGCAGGATGAAAACGGGCTGGTACATGCTGGTTCACAAATTCACGCCGGACAAAGCTGGGATCAGGGGCCGATTGTCCTCAACTGGCAGGACATCGAGGACTCATTCGACAACTCGGGTTTTAACCTGATCATCCACGAAGCGGCGCATAAACTGGATATGCGCAACGGCGGTGAAGTCAGTGGTATTCCGCCTATTCCGCTGCGTGAAGTAGTGTCGTGGGAGCACGATTTACACGCCGCGATGCAAAACCTGCAGGATGAAATCGATACAGTCGGTGAAGACGCTGCCAGCATGGACGCCTATGCTGCGACCGATGCTGCCGAATGTTTTGCCGTGCTATCCGAATATTTCTTCAGTGCACCAGAATTACTTTCAGAGCGTTTTCCGCTGGTATACGGCCATTTTACCCGTTTTTACCAACAAGACCCGCTGGCAAGGCAGCTGCGCGGTCAGCGTTGCGATTGTTAAATCCCGTTTTGAAGGACTTTTTTTCGCACTAACCTGCCCTTTTGCATCCATATTGATTAGTTGCTGAGCAGTCGGATGTTTTTAACGAATTTAGCGTTGACACTCCGGAGCCCTCTGGATATTATGCGCCCCGTTCACACGATTCCTCTGTAGTTCAGTCGGTAGAACGGCGGACTGTTAATCCGTATGTCACTGGTTCGAGTCCAGTCAGAGGAGCCAAATTTATGTTTTCATGCATCTTCACGAATCTTTATACGATTTAGATTCAACAAGTTAGTGTGAAAAATCTTCCCGATGCATTTTTAGTTTTCCCTCCGCATCGGGAGAATTTGGTGGTCAGATTTGGGGTCATGTTGGTTCGATGACGGAGTGACCCCCAAATGTCTCTTAACGACTCAAAAATCCGCAACTTAAAACCATCCCCAAAACCCTTTAAAGTTTCTGATTCTCATGGCCTGTACCTTTTAGTTAATCCAGGCGGTTCACGTCTCTGGTATCTCAAATATCGTATCAATAGAAAAGAATCCCGTCTCGGCTTGGGTGCCTATCCTGATGTCTCTCTGGCTGATGCTCGTCAACAGCGTGACGGTATCCGTAAATTGCTGGCGCAGAATATAAACCCAGCACAACAGCGATCCGCTGAAAGAACCCCTTCCACACCAGAAAAAACCTTCAAACATGTGGCACTGGAGTGGCATAACAGCAACCGAACATGGTCTGAGAACCACGCCTCCCGTCTGCTTGCCAGCATGGACAATCATATATTTCCTGTGATTGGACACTTGCCGGTAGCTGAACTGAAACCTCGTCACTTTATCGACCTGCTGAAAAGCATTGAGAAAAAAGGTCTGCTGGAAGTCGCAGCACGTACCCGGCAGCATATGTACAACATCATGCGTCATGCTGTGCATCAGGAGTTGACAGAGCACAATCCGGCAGCAAATCTGGACGGTATCATCGCCCCTCCCATTAAACGCCACTACCCTGCCCTTCCGCTGGAGCGACTGCCGGAACTGTTGATTCGCATTAGGGACTACCAGCAAGGACGAGAGTTAACCCGCCTGGCCGTATTGCTCACCCTGCACCTTTTCATCCGCTCCAGCGAACTGCGTTTCGCCCGTTGGTCTGAGATCGATTTCAAAAATAGAATCTGGACCATTCCTGCCACTCGCGACTCCATCCCCGGTGTCCGCTACTCTGGGCGTGGCGCAAAAATGCGTACTCCACATATCGTTCCACTCTCTCGTCAGGCCATAACCATCCTGAAACAGATATGGGAAATATCCGGACATCAGGAACTTATATTCCCCGGCGATCATAATCCGTATAAACCGATGTGCGAAAACACGGTCAATAAGGCGCTACGCCTGATGGGCTATGACACAAAAGATGAAATCTGCGGCCACGGATTTCGGGCAATGGCATGTAGTGCCCTGATGGAGTCTGGCCTATGGGCGCAGGATGCGGTTGAACGGCAGATGAGTCACCAGGAGCGTAACAGCGTTCGAGCGGCTTACATCCATAAAGCAGAATATCTCGATGCCCGTAAAGCGATGATGCAGTGGTGGTCGGATTATCTGGATATGTGCCGGAAAGCGTATGCCCCACCTTATATTTGTGGGAAGGAAATCAGTTACACAATGGGATAACCCTTCTGACAAAATAAACCTCAAAAAAAGCCGTATCAGTCTGTACTGGTACGGCATATTTCTAGCTTTAATTCGGAGAAATTGTTAAGCCGTTTATGAGCATCTTCAGAAGCCGGTTATTCCCGATTATGAATGGATCACATACAGGGTCAGGCTCACGAGGAGCAAGCCTAATACTATGGTTTGTTAGATAATGGGGAGCAGGTAATCTATTATCTAGATACTTACACCCGGACTGCTAGGACTGTTCGTGCATTCACCTTCAGCTACGTCGTGAAGACTTGCAGATTAACCACAAGAAAACTCACCGGATTTGTTGTCTGGAAGAGTTAAATCTGAGATGCAAACTTCCTTATCGCCACGTCATGGCAATGCATCGTTAGCAGCAGTCGGTACTAAATTATGTTGATTAGTGCCAGAATATGGAGATAGCAGGATCCTTTTATTACTATCCCCCTGAATAAACAAAGAAAGGCCGCCGTTAAACAAAAAATAGACGGAGCATTAGTATGTTTATTCTTATCTTAATTTCATTGAATAATTATTAGTGTATATGAAAGCAAACATACAAAATCAGTTGAAATCTTGAACTGTGTTTTTTCATTTGAAAAAATGCAAAAATCGCAGAATGCAAAAATTACACTCGCGTATTATCTCTTGTAGCCATAGTCTTCTTTTTGTAATAAAATGGCTTTTCAATAAATCTAAAGCTTAACATTGCAAAGAATATTGATAGTGCACAACATAAACCGAAGCTGATGAATTTATTGTGTATAAATGTCCCATCAAGGATCCATCGAAAAGAATGATTAAATAAAGTATGTATTAAATATAATGATAATGAGCTCTCACCTACATATAATAACCATGGTGGAATTAGAACTTTAATCCAGCCTTCATTAATAACTATGCCGTAAAATAGTATACCTAGTAACCAACCAGACGATGATAAATCGAATCGAATCATGTGTAACCTAAATACTCCCCAATAAAAAACAAAACAAGACATTATTAGGAAAATTACCCTTATAATCTTGTGAATTTTCATCACTCTTTCATAGTGAACACCCAAAATATAGCCTAATAAAAAAACATAAATAATAGGGTTTGTCACTAGATTTAAATATGGAAAACACGAGTCAATACCTTTCTTAGAAAACGTAAAATCATAGCCCATAAAAAAAGGGAAAAGTGAAACAGTAACGAAAAAATATGCCATTATTAATTTCCAATCGTTTTTAATCAAAATAAAACAACCAATTATAATATAGAAGTATATTTCATAATTTAATGTCCACCTTATTCCATATATCCCATCATCACTTAAATAAAAAGGAGGGTTACCACTATCAACCGGCATAAAAAAAAACGCACTGACATAATCTTTCAAAGGGATATTATCTATGACTCCTGTCATAAAGAAATTTAAAGAAAAAGTAATGATTAGCAACCCATAATAAGCGGGGAAAATTCTCTTAATTCTCTTATTACAATAGGATTTAAAATTACAAATATTGCTTTCCATATGCTTTGTTGTTATTGCTATTACAAACCCACTGATAATAAAAAATAAATCCACACTAATTGACATCCACCAAAAAAGGATCTCCCCAAGATTAGAACTAACGGTATTTAGAGACCATCTGAAATGATAAAACATTATAAAAAGAGCCGATAAGCCTCTAAGAGCTTGCACAGAGTAAATTGTATTTTTATTGTTTTCAATCAACATTAGCAGCCCCTTCTAACTAAAAAGATAATTGAGACTATTTTAATTCAGTATTAGTTATATTCACAAACTGTCCCCACTTTGCCTTTTCCACATATCTGCATAAACTCCGTTAAGTTCTAATAATTTTTCATGTGTACCCTTTTCTATAATACATCCATGGTTCAGCACAATTATTTCATCACATTCAATAATTGTAGACAACCTATGTGCAATTATTAAGGTTGTTTTGCCTATGCTAACATCAAGCAAATTACTTTGGATTTCTTGCTCTGTTTTAGTATCAAGTGCGCTAGTAGCCTCGTCAAATATTAATATAGCAGGGTCTTTTAATAGCATTCTAGCTATTGCAATCCTTTGTTTTTCCCCACCGGATAATTTTAACCCTCTCTCACCAACTTGAGAATTATAAGAATCTGGCAAAGAAATTATAAAATCATGGATCTTTGCCATTTTTGCAGCATGGAAAATTTTTTCTTCTGAGGCGCTAGGATTTCCATAGGCTATATTGTAATAGATAGTATCATTAAAAAGCACAGTATCCTGAGGAACGATCCCAAGACATTTCCTAAGGCTTCTCTGAGTAACCTTTTTAATATCTTGGCCATCTATTCTGATTTCACCTTCCGAACAATCATAAAACCTAAATAACAACCTTGATATAGTGGACTTACCACTTCCAGTATGCCCAACTATCGCCAGACGTTTACTCGCCGGTATAACGAAAGAGATATTTTTCAATACAGGCCTAACTTTATCATAGCTAAAACTAACATTATCAAAGAATAAATTACCGTCATTAACCTCTAAGGTTTTAGCTGAACTTTCATCTGTTATTTCTTTATCTACATCCAAAATATCAAACATATTATCCATATCTAGTAATGCTTGTTTTATTTCACGATACATGAGACCAAATGTATTTAATGGTTGATAAATCTGCAAAAGATAAGTATTAACAAGAACAAAGTCACCAATCGTCATATGGCCTTCTTGGATACCTTGTATAGCTAAATGCATCATGAAAAATAAACCAGTAGTTATTATTAAAGCTTGTCCAAGGCTTAAGTAAGAAAATGTTACTTGGTTTTTTATCGCGGCTTTTTCATATCTCAATAACGAATTATTATACCGTTCAAACTCATGCATTTCATTACCGAAGTATTTTACTGTTTCATAATTCAATAAACTATCGATAGACTTAAAGTTTGAATCATAATTTGAGTCATTTAATTCTTTTCTAAGTTTTGTACGCCGCATAACTAAAATAACTGTGTATAATATATAAACCACAGCCATTAATAGAGTCAACAAAGCGAACTCAATATTGAATAGCGTCCATAATATGTACGAAATGAATCCTATTTCAAACAACACAGGGACTAGTGAAAACAATAATTGTGAGAGTATTTTCGATGCACCTTGTTTTCCTCTTTCTAAAGCTAAAGCTACGCCACCAGTTTGCCTAGAAAGATGAAATCTTAAGCTAAGATCATGTAATTGCTTGAACATTTTCAAGGATACTGCTTTTGATGCATGCTGGTTTACTCGGACAAATAGTATATCTCTTAATGTTTCAGTAAACGATGATACCAACCTTAACAAACAATATGAAATAAGCAAGAGATAGACAATATTTATAGATATTGGCGATATATTCAACCTATCGACCAAAAGTTTATAACCATAAGGAACACCAGCAGAAAAAACTTTTGTAAGTATTAACAAAACAAGGGAGGATAAAACCAATAATTTTATTTTCATATTTCCTTGGGGCCAAAGATAATCCCCAAAAAAACGTTTAAAATGATTTTGCTTTTTATTCATAAATGCACTCTGATTAATTAAGGGATTCGATTATCAACATTAGAAGATTCCAATCTGAACTTACGCTCATGAATGATCTTGTAAGCAAGTACAACATCATGATTAGCAATATGACACAATTCATTTACCTTCAAAGGTTTCATAGCAAGTACAGTTTTAGCAATATGCTCTGCTGACTCGCTACCCATAAGAGACTGAAAATACCTTATACTATCTATTATAGTCATCAAAGTCATTTCGTATTCATTAACATTTGAATAAGAAATTCTAGCCCATTCAAAATGCACTCTATATTGATGGTGAGGCCGAGTAATAGCATAGATTTTATTGAATAAATTATTAGCCCATCTGTTTGCTAAAATCTTAACACCAAATGACCAGTCTTGCCATTTTTGTAAACCGAGAAGATAATTGTCACCTGTATCTAAATCAGATTTTCTATAGATTATAGAAGTAGGAACATGATGTTTTGATACGATCAAATCCTCATTTAATGGATAGGAAGAAATTGTCATTCCTGAGTATTCTCCAAACATTTCAGAATAACAATGCACAAAAGCCACGTCGAAATCATTTTCCAATACATTTATAGCCTCATCAATATAAGAGCCTCCATCAATATTATTATGTAGCTTATCATCAGAATCCAGCGTCATTAAAAAATTACCATTAGATTTTACTATACCAATATTCCTAGCATACTGTACACCATGATTATGAGGTAATCTCTCAACAATGACATTATCTAACGACATAAATTTCCCTAATAGATCTAAAGTAATATCATCAGTGGATCCATCATCAACAATTATAACCTCAACAAGACATTTTATTTTTGATGCTAAAATTGAGGCAATACATTCCGCCAAGAAAAAACCAGAATTGAAACAGGGCACAACAATTGAAATCATATTATTCTTGCTATTCATAGACTCTCCTACCTTATAATCATTTCTCACCGAAAAAATTATTATTTTCAATATCCTGGAATGTAAATTCGTCATCATTTACAACCTCAGGCCATTCTGGAAAATCAAAGTTAAATTCAATTTTTATTTTCTCACCATTATTTTTAACTGCCTTTGATAATCCTTCAAGCAAAGTAATTGTTGGAAGATGTGAAGCAATATCACTATATGTTTTCTCTCCCTTGATCCATCGCAGAAATATTTCAGATTCAGAGCAGTAGGAAAATGATTTCCCGTAAGGCTTAACAATTTTTTCTTCCCTGAAAAATTCTTGTGTACCTGCAATATCCGCATTAGAACGAACCGTTACATGCCCAATATTTTTTCCTCTTAAATCTTGTTTATTAACACGGGCGCCAATAGGCGTTTTGACAACATTAGCATTAGCTGAGAATACTGTTGCCAAGCGAACATCAAGGTCTGTACAGTGTAATCTCCCATTTATATTGTATGGGACTTCAGGAAATGGGCCCCAGCTACGCATGCCTGGAGTTGTTTGTTCAAGAGATAATGTTCCTAAGCATATTACTTGATTAGTTTCCTTTAATTTTAGTGAACAAACCATAACGACATCATTTTCTCCATAAACATAATTTTCTTCAAGGTGTTCAAAGTCAGTAATATAATCAGTCAGTCTTGATGTTACGGAATTGGGTATTCTTATATTCTGGTCTGAGGGAAAGGTGCTAAATCCCGTAATTTCTAATAGCATATCTTTATTTGGAAATAGATTTTTATTCATCAATAAGAAACGTGCAAATATGTCAATGTAATGATATGAGCCATGCATGAGCATCCCATATCCAAACTTATAAGGATGGTCCTCTCTTAGCGAGTATTCGTAGGGTAAATTCCATACTCCAGAAGCAGTTTTTAAATGAATTGAAGTAATAGGAACACGTAGTCTATTCATCATGAACATAATATAATTACGTATTTTTTTATCATAAATTTCATGATGCCGCCCTAAGCATATTAAGCTATGCCGGTGAGCATTTTCACCTGCAAGTTCAATTAGCTCATGGACCTTTTCCACCAATTTTTCAGGTGCAAAGAGACCATCTTTCATTGGCAAGATCAATGGTTTAGTGCATAACGTGTCAAATCCCATTTTTATACAATATTTTAAGTACTCTTCGTGTGCTTGGGCTTCCGTAGCGATCACAACTTTTAATAAACCTTTATATTTACAACTTGTTTTTAAAAAATAATCATTTAACCATCCAATCCCATCTGAAATACTGTCTTGCAAAAAAACATCCGGAATAAATATAATATCTAACGGTTGAATAGAGACGCTTTCCAGTCTATTCATTACAACGTCTTTTTTAGATTCCTTATCAATTATGGTATAACCATCAATGTGTTCCCCTTCAACTGCCAGCTTAATAAATCTTGTGTATTTATATCCTGACACTGGACCAAACCCAATAATTATTAAATGACCTTTCATACTTTCCTCACATGTGTAAATAATATCATGGGAAATTACCGTTTATTGAAAACATCCCAAGTCCAATAAATCTCCAACCAAATAGTTCCACTCATCCGGTTCGAACCTAAGATTTCCGCCACATGGATACAATGTAAATTCGCCGAAATATACTCTCCCGTGGATATTATATAAATCCACCCTCAAGAAAGGAAAACCTTCACTAAGTGTTTTTGCGATAGACAACATTTCATTAAAATTTTTAGGTTTCAAAACGGGGCTAGTAACTGGCGCATAATTAGGGTTATGAAATGGCAAGGGATTCCAATTAATATCCAGATGCATTTGCACTCTAATATCATTTCTACCTGAATCGTATTTCACCAACTTTGGTTCGCCATTAAAACAGTAAACTTTATAATCATCAGGTATATCGCCATCAACTTCTAATAATTCCTCAATAATTAACAATGGTTTTTTGATTTGAGAATACGCCCATTCTCCATGCATTAAGTAATGATCATCTTGCAACCATTCTGAGGATTCATTTCTTGACTCGCTCCAGTTAAAAGTATCTTTGTTGAAACAGAATATATTTTTATTCCATGAATGATTTGCTTTTAAAACGAATTTTTTTGGCAAAGCATTTCTATTTACTTTGGATAGGTCATCACCAACCCAGTAACACTTTGGAAGATATTTTTCACCGACTTTGTTTTTTACGATCTCTCTAGCTTTATATTTGTCGACATAATCGCCAATATGACTTTCCCTAAAATTAATCTTAAGCCAATGCAACTTGGAGGATATGTCTTTAGGATTGCACAAATCCAAATCTCTTTTGTTATCAATTCTATATTCCATTTTAGATAAAGATATATCAATATTTTCATCTGGGAAAAGACTTTTAGCTATAGCTCTTTTCCTCTCTACTACATCATGTATCCCACGAAAATCATTTTGTGCAAGAGATAACCTTCTGTCAAAATTATTCATTTCAACTCCTAAAAATTAAAAATGTTTTCAATCAGCCATGTGAAAAAGTTTGTGTTACAACTTTATTTATATCTTCTATAGAACACACATTAATAATCTCAGTTTCAAGATCCAAACATCTATAATCACCTTTGCAATATAAACCTGTCGCGTGTAGCAAGACACTTTCATATTTTTTTATCAACCCTCGATCAATAGCATTTAACACTCCTGTAAATACCATGCTAAATGACCGTTCATAAATATCATAAAATGACTCCGGTAGGATTATGTCTACACTCGTTGATTCTAATAGTTTTTTTATTTCTTTGTGCCGCAATAAACACTCTTGCTCTGAAACGACGATACCGCCGCCTCCGTTATTCCGAATAATTTCCTTCATTTGTTTAGATGTAGTAGGTCTCAAACTATAGAAAGTTGTATCGAGCATTTCTTGTGTATCGCTTGTTACATAAGGAAAGTATGGTGTTTTATTTTGATAATATAAACAATCACTCTCTTGACTATATTCTGGCACGTTTTCTCTTGAAAAAGAGTCGTAATATAGATCAAGTACCATATCAGGATTATACAAATGTTGGACTAAAAAATATTTTTCTTTTAAATCCCTTTGTATTTTATTTTCTAACCATTTAATTCCATAATTATGCCCCAATAAGCCATAAGCACTTGATACAGCATGAGCCTGAATCCTTTCAGGGAAATATTTTATGAAATCCATCTCGATCATGGCTCTTAATGAATCTGCATAGATATAATTCTCAACAGTAAGTGTGAACCAGATGTTTCTACCCGAAGCAGAGATCTCCGCTCCATACCTTTTATTGAAGTCATTAACTAACTCTTTTACGGTTTTTTTTCCGTCAAATATTAAAACTGGATTTGATTTATTTAGATATATGTCATCGTTTAAACCTGACGCCCTTAATTTTTTTATTGAGTTGGCCGGAATAACACTCACTATATTTATTTTATCTGGATTTACCAATTTAAAACTTATGGCTCTTAATACAGCTTCTCGTAATGCCATTGCTTTATTTGCGGAGGATGGTGTTATTATTGTTACACCCTTACCACTACGGTTGATATATGCAACAACTCTAGCCACCATAATCAAAGAAGCAAAAATTTTGGTTGTCTGAGTTTCTTTGTTTTTTGTCATATTTAGAATTGTTATATTTACATTTTTATATTCATCAATCTCTGTCCATGAAACATCACTACAATTAAGAAAGTTTACCATCCTGTCATCGAGTGGAGGCAGTTCATAACCAGGATTAAAATCATCGTTTTGGACAGTTTGACGAAATTCATATTCACCTTTGAGTAAAATTTCTTTTATTTCATTATAATAGAATGCTAATGAATTATTTAAAGTCCCAGACTTTTTTACATCTAAAGAATACGGATTACGTTGCAGTTTATTGTTGCTCATCACATTACCCCCAAACTTTATAATCACATGGTAAATAACTAGTAAATAAATCGCTAATAGAACCATTTATTGTATCTTGTCGAAAAATTTCTGAAGCGTTCTCAAGTGTCTTGTTCATAAGACTATTACTTATTTCAAGATCAGGAATGCTCAACTTTGTCACCATTTTCATTATCGGAAAATAGAGAATATATAATACGTCTACTTTTTATAATCTAAATATCATTTGTGTTTGATAAATAATCAACCTGTCAGAATTGACAGGTTGATTATTTATCACTTTTCATTAAAAGATGAGTACGTTCAAACTTAAGGAACAGATATGAATATAGAGCTATGTACCATCAATGATCTAATTAAAAATGACTTTTTTTTCAAGTGCAGATGTGAAGTTTTTTCAAAACGGTTAAATTGGGACGTTATTGTCAATAATGGGAAAGAATATGATCAATATGATAACGAAAATGCAACCTATATTATAATTTTTAGCAATTATAATATCATAGCTAGCGTTAGATTAATTGAAACTAAGCACCCTCATCTTCTTACAGGTTCATTCAATAATTATTTCTCAAGCAAAAGTGACTCAACTATTGAGGCCACTCGTTTTTTTGTACGGAAAAACTTAACTAGCAGCAAGGAGCCAATTTGCCAAATATTATTTTCTTCCATGATTGAATATTGCATCACAAAGGGACATAGTTCAATCATGGCAATAGTAGGCAGCGGAATGAATAAATTATTAAACAAATATGGATGGACACATGAAATTATTGAAGAATGCATCATAGATGATAAAACTGCTTACTTAGTAAGTCTTCCTATATCATTAGACACTTGTAAAAAAATAAAAGTAAACGCATCAATAGACCCTTGTAAATACTTCATCCCTTCAGTTAAATAAGGCCATAAAGGGCGGCTTTTTTTAGGGCATACTTAGTGTTATTTGCATCAAGTTTTTTTAGTATATTAACCAAATGAAACCTAACTGTCCTTTCACTTATGCCGCATATCAATGAGGTCTCATTATACGTCTTACCTAACCCTAACCACCCTAATATTTCATGTTCCCTAAGTGTGAGTTTTATTTTCGAATTAATTTCGCCTGCGATATCCTCTTCAAAGCATTTCAAAAGTAACATTTGAATTTTTTCTTCTTTTTTTCTCATATCTATAAGAAAATCCCTACTATCATTGTAGTTACATATACTCAAGATAGAAAACACACTTTCACTACGATGCGCAACAAAGCATACTCCGCTTGATATTTCATATTTTTCAGACTGTTCGAATATATTGTCGTTTTCATTACCCTCTTTATTCCATAAGAAAGGAGTGATTTTATATTTTGCCTTTTTCACGACTGGGTCCAATTCATAATATTTATTTTTTAAATATATCTCCAACCATTCTGTGGGGTAGCTTGATATTAATTTAATGCTATTGTTGTTTTTATTTATACGGAGATATGCGTAGGACTCTATGCCACTGTCCTTCATTCCCTCTTTCATTAAGTGAACTAAAAAGCTTTCATTGTCATGAGATTCTATATTTACATCCTTATAGTAAGATTCACCTTTCATATGATCGCACCTCAAGTTATCAGTATGATCACTAATAACTAACTAACATTCTCAGAGCTTTCAATTACTTTTAATTATAAATTATTTCATAATATTTCATGTAAATGTTCTTACCTAAAAGCTTGGCCTTTAGCTCTTTATGTGCATTCCCCAAAAATTTCGCTAAGTTTGGTCACTCCCTGGTGCCATATGAAGATACTATTTGTAATTATTTTTAATAAAATTACACATTATGAATATCATACCTGCTGTGTTTGGATGTTTGTCCTTCATCTTACTTCTGTGATAAAACCTTACAGAGCTGCGGATAGACTCATTTTAGTAAAAAATTTATGATAAAACTATGGTTATGCATTAGAAAACTGTGCTCGAACGTGGCACATCCCATCCTTCAAGGTAAAATGCGATAAACCATCTCTGCCAAAAGTTTATATTAGGGATTATGTCCCTAAAACGTATCATTCTAATTATGCTCCGCCCTCTTCCTCTATGGAGTCGTATTATTCCCAAGCAATTTCTACTCCCGTCAAAGGACAATAACGTTGCATCACTTCCATCAATACATCTGGAACAGGTTAAAGAAAAACTGGCCGAAAATGTTCACAAATCTGCCTGCATATGAATGACGGTATGTTTCCCCGTTCAATCAAGATTGGCCCGGTAGCGTGACCTCGCTCGAATCGGAAATTGACGAATGGATCAATATTAAATTGGTCCGCTGCCAAATAGGCTGAAGGGAGAAAACGCAACAATTTTCCATCAATTAATTACACCGTATAAACCGATGTTCCGCATGTATTGAATGATGGCAATTTCTTTCACTGTGAACCGCTCGAATTCACTTGTGAGGAAATGAATGCCCTCAATCAACTGTCACTTTAGTGAGCTGTTGTTTATCATCAGCAGTTTTTGGCTGTGATGGTTCATCACGATGCATTGCTCCTTATCCTGGCAAAACCACATGAAGAGTTCTGCAGCAGCGGAAAATCAATCACGTCATTCGGCTGGGGGGCGATTGCTCTGCTGAATCGCTATTTTGGTCTCACATCCAATGAGGTCAGCCTACTTCGCCGGTTGCTTGATGTCGCCATCCCTTAGGTTTGATACCCATCCCAGATGAAGAGACTGATGCCCAAATGGCAAAAATGCCAATTGGCTAATCTCGAAACAGCCGATGCACTAAACGCTATGATGCAGGTCACCGTGATATTGTTCATACAGCCCGGTAATCCTCGCTCACTGTCATCTGGAACGGTATTACAACGCTGACTGAAATGAAAAAAGTAATACCCTCCGCATTATTACTCAGCGCCATGGCGTCATATTCAACCTCCGCCATGGCCGCTGACGCCTGTGAAGTAGTGTTATACATGTACGGTAAAGCCACCGGTAACGGCGGCGGCAATGAATGCCATTCGGCTGAACGTGCATTCTTTTATATCGTCAAAAAGAACAAGCACGGTTTTCTGCCGGACCACACTGCCGATGCCAGAAAATCGTTCTTACTTGAGTGTGATTCGGCGGACCAGGCAATTATCAGCCAGATTATCAATAAATTTGGCCGCATGCGTGGTTAGTCAGCTGAGGTTATCTTTATGACCAAGCTGGGTTTTATTCAGCATCCCTGGACACATCAGCGTGGGGATTCCATTAGCGCAGCCCGTGTTATTGAGCACATTGAAAATGAGGCAATGCACGGATGCGGCCTTTATTATGAAATTTATCACCACCGGGTTATCTGCCGGTTATTGCAATTACTGCAAACGCTGAACGGCACCGACAAAATAACGCTGACAGAAGAAGCTAACCGGCGAGGATTTACGCTTGATGAAACCAGCATTAAAGAAAGTCGTCAGTGTTATTCCGACATCATCAGGGAAATCCGCGAGAGCCACTATTAATTCCTGCCTTAACTTTATTCGTAGGTCCTCTATATCGCCCAAATATTTTAGCCGAGTCCGGGGCTTGAGGCGTGGCGGTTTTTCGGTTTTTACGGCCCAGCACATTTTTCGCGGATTAAGGAGTGAAGAAATGCGGGCCGTAAAAATGAGGCAGCGGACAGAATTATTTTCGCGGGTTAAGGAGCGAAAATAGTTCAGGCGCCGCGCCTCACCGGCAAACAGCCGCGCCCACGCGGATTTTGCCGGCCGGGGGGAGCCGAATAAATTTCGCCGCCCCAGCGAGCGAAAAGCTGTCGCCCACGACAGCGGTTTATTTGGGGGGCACAGCCCCGCACACCGTCGCGGCTAAGTCTCCGGCCAAAAGCCGGTAGCGTGGCGCGACCACCCTCTTTAAAGGTCAGCTTCCCTTTTATTCCCGCTGCGAGGAACGAGCAAAGGGAAGAAAAAGGCGAAAGCGACCGTCTTAAAGGGGGTGGTCGCGCGTAGCGGGCGACGGTGTGCCGCCGTTGACCCTGGGGGTTTTGGCGCAGCGTCCAGCCGCGACATTACCCCTATGCGACATATCATAAGGGCGTCCAGCCCGCATGAACTGGCGCACGCCGTGTCGTGCAGGGAAGCATGCTTCCCTGCACATGGCCGCAACGCGGCCACCTTCTTCGTCCCTGACGTTCGCCCCGCCTTTTCGCCCGACACCGTGGGGCGAATTGATGGGGCGATGTCATGGGGCGAACTGCTGACGAAGGAGGCATCGTGATTTTGAATAAGCTGGCCGTTTCACTGTCACCGATAGTGAATGGCGCACTGAGCTTCATGGCTTTTATGCAACAGCATCAGCTGATGCTGGCGCTGTTATCGGGGCTGACGATGCCGTTTTTCGCGTCGATGAAAAGCGATGAACGGCAAAAAGCCCCGTTGTGGCAAAAGCTGATTATGGCTTTTTCCATGGTGTGTTTTCTTTCCGGCTCGATGGCCCCGGTTGTTATCTGGATTTTCCAGTGGCTTTATAAAGACAAAGTAGTCGCCAGTATTCCCGTTCTGTCATGGCCGGTGCTGATTACCTTTACCGTAACGGGTTTTATTTTGCATATTCTGCTGCGCAGGGTATTAACCCCTGAATTAGACAACATAAAGAAACGCCTCGTCAGAAAAACCACGCTTGAACGGGAATTACGCACCGATGTCCGCACGGTGAAATCCCTGCTGCCGGAAACGCTGCATTATGACCCGCTGGATTATATCGACCTGAATAAAGGGTTATTTATCGGCATGGACCGCGATATTCAGCCGATGTACCTGCCGTTAAAGGACTGGCAAAAACAACACGCGGATATTATCGGCACCACCGGTGCCGGTAAAGGGGTGGCCACCGGGATATTACTTTATCAAAGTATTCTGGCCGGTGAAGGCGTATTTGTTATGGACCCCAAGGATGATGAATGGGCCCCCCACCTTTACCGTAAAGCCTGCGAGGACGCAGGCAAACCTTTTGCCCTGATTGACCTGCGAAAACCCCAATACCAGTTAAACCTGATTGAAGAGATCACCGCCGATGAGCTGGAAGAACTTTTTGTTGCTGGTTTCAGTCTGGCAGAGAAAGGGCAGGAGTCAGATTTTTATCGCATTGACGACCGGAAAGCGGCCCGGATAGCCGCGCAGTTTGTCACCCGTAATACTGCCTCAACCATTCGGGATGTGTATAACGGAGACTACGTTCAGGGTATTGCAGATAAGATAAAAGCCTTTTTCGGGAAAATTGAAGAGCTGGCTTTACTCAATGCCATCAATGCCCCCACCGGATTTTCGCTTAATACGATATTTGAGGAAGGCGGTTGCTGCTATGTGATTGGCTCAATGCGCAACAGCAAAATCATTACCGCGCAGCGCATGCTGCTGGTTCGCCTGTACCAGTTGGCAGAAAGGCGCGAGCGGGTGAAAGACGTGCCCCGCCCCATTGCTATTTATCTTTCCGAACTGAAATACCATTTATCCAGACCAGCGCTTGAAGGCTTAGGCGCGGCACGCGATAAAGGCGTGCATATTATTATGGATCACCAGTCGATTGCCGATTTAAAAGACTGCCCGGCAGATTTGAAAGGTGACGCCGTTGTCGGTGCGGTCGTTGAGAACGCCAAATTCAAACTGGTTTATCGTGTCATGGACCCGGATACCGCTGAGTGGGTGGCAAGAATGTCCGGCACCATATTAGTTGATGATGAGATCCGCAAAGCGAAAACCGATGCCGTGCTGACAGAGACTATCGACGATGAACGCACCATCAGGCAGGCGGAGCGTTTCTTGACCGACAGCAATATGATCCTGAACTTACCCGATTTTGTCAGCTTCATCTTCACGACAAAAACACTCCCGGCTGCTTCGCTGATTTCGCCCATCAGGGTGAAAAAACGCGAACTGGAGATCTGTGCCGTGTCGCCCGCGATTGCCGCCACCGCAGCAACAGTAAACATCGCCCTGGATTTTAGCGAGGAGGAAACATCCTCCGTATCCGTATCAATGCCGGAGATCACCACAACGCGGCCCGATCTTTTTTTTGATGAGATGGGCGAAAAAAACACGACAACACCGAATACCAACAAAGAAGAAAACCCGTCATGGCTGGATTTTTAAAGGGGAAATGATGCTCATCACCGCATACCGCGAACGCCAGACGCGGCACCGCGAAAAAATACAACGACTACTGAATTTCCTGAAGGAAGAAACGTACAGTGACTTTAAAACGCTGATGCTGCTTTTCGGCTTCAGGGATCATAAATCGCTGTATTCCCTGCTTTCAAAAGTCGAGGGAATGGGCTTAATACAAAAGTATGTCCTGGTATCGCGCACGATGAAGATTTCATTGTGGGGCATTACCAGTGACGGACTGGCCGTTGTATTAACCCCCGACGATACGCTTTTCCCGGCGCGGTTTGAGCCTTCAAAAATTACCGGCTGGACGCTGGAGCATCACCTTGATAATCAGGCAGCCCGCATCATCCTTGAGCAAAAAGGCGCATCCGGATGGATAAACGGTGACCGCTCGACCTTCCTTAGCCGGTATCAGGTCAGTCACCGCCCGGACGGGTTGATCACCCTGCCCGGCGGCACCGTGATTGCCATTGAGACCGAGCGCCGTTTGAAAACCAGAGCCCGTTACCAGTCGATCATCGCCAGCCATTTGCTGGCGCGGACCCGTAAAGACTGGATCTACGTTTTTTATATCGTGCCGGACCCGCAGAAAAAGCGCGGTCTTGAACGGCTGTTTGACAGCATCCGGCACGTCATCGTTAACCATCAACACATCCCGCTGGAAACCCGCCACCGGAATGTCTTCCGCATCTATACGCTCGACGAGTTGCAACAGCTCGATTTAGGCAACTGCATATAGTTCTTCCGTATCACCAACTGCCCCAACCCGCAGCGCAATGCCCGGAAATCATGCCCTTTCGAAATACTCCCCCGGCATCAGATCATACAGGACTTCAGAATGAACAGAGAAACTGACCGACTTGCGGACATACTGACTGAAATGAGCGCAAAAGCGCTGGTGACATGGATGACTCATTCCGCCTTGCACGACATACCGCGCGAAGCATTACTGACTCACGGCAGCGATTTTGTGTATGCCCTACATGCAAATTTTGTGCTGCTACGAGATGTCCTCTCAGAAACACTGGAAGATATTGAGCAGCAGAGTCATGATCTCGAAGAAAGACTGGATAGCCTGGAACAGCGCCTTCAGACGCTTCAGAAAGATACTGATATTTTGTCTTAGCTCAGACTTGACCTGGCACAACTACGACACAGGGCCAAACCTAATCTGACAGGCGGCTCGGTGCCAGGAGCGGAAGTTGCTAACAATATTCTGCGTTGAAAAATGGGAAAAGAGCTACGAGATACCGCTGCTACGAACTAGTGGTGCACCAGTAAATGCTGGCTTATGATTGAATTCACATACAGTAGGTAAACTACAGGATACGGAGAACAAAAATGAAAGGTTCTGAGTGGAACAAATGGGATTTGCATATCCACAGTCCAATGACTTGGTTAGCTAACAAATTTACAGAACCTAAAGATATTCAAGGTTTTGTTAAAAAGTTGGGTGAGTCGGGGGTTTCTCTTATTGGGCTAACAAATTATTTTTTCTTTGCAGATAATGAAATAGAAATTATACGCGAAGAAATAAAAAAGCAGAATTTGCATATAACTGTGTTGCCAAATATTGAACTCAGAGTTTCCCAACAAAATAAAAAAGGTGAATGGATCAATATCCACCTCATTTTTTCAGAATCTATTCCCACTGAGAGAATTAATGAAGCACTTTCAACTCTACCTATAGCTACAACTTCAGTTAGCGGAAAAAAAGTTTTTTGCAGTCAGAAGAGCCTAGAGCAACATGGAAAAGATATCGCTTCTATCACTGTAGATTATAGCGCTGTGTGCCAACATATGAACTCGCAGTTCGCTTTTTTCAGCGAAATGGTTCTCGCGGTTTGCCCTAACGGTTATGGTGGTTTCCGTGCCGGTACGGAAGGACGTTCTCATGAAATCGCCACAGAATTTGATAAAGACGGACATATTGTACTTGACGGTTCTGAAATGAAAGGGGCTCTTAACTCGCGGGATTATTTCTTAAACACTGGACGCTATGCTGGAGCTGTCGCTATGCCGGTGTTTCGGTGTTCCGACGCACATGATATGGATAAGATTGGTACCATGTTTAGCTGGGTGAAGGCAAAGCCAACTTTTGAGGGCCTGCGCCAGACACTAATTGAACCTGCAGCTAGGCTAGAACTTGATGAAAACTGGCTTCATCAGCGAACGGTAAAGGTACACTTCAGCAACATTGAGATCGAAGGCAAAATCTTTGATGGACAATCAATCAAATTTAAAAAGCTTTCCATACCACTGAGTGAAGATATGATTGCCATTATCGGTGGTCGGGGAACAGGTAAAAGTCTGATCTTGGACGGCCTACAGTCGCGTTTCACCCCATCACGCCCCGGAAATGTCCGCTCGCGCTTGGTGTCTCCTGAACGTCTCTGCGTTCAGTTGAATAAGACTGATGGAGAGATACAAGAATTCGATGGGCAAGATAACTCCTACAGTTATCTTCACGTCTCACAAGGAGAAATAAAAGATTTGTGTCAGGAGCCAGAAAAAATCAGTGATGAAATAAAGAAAATGCTCCGCCTTCCGCCGCAATCCTTCCCTGTTCAACTCAGAAATGATCTGGATACTAACCTGAGTGAGTTTCGTACTTTTTTTGAGTTCTTCAACATGAAGAATGAAAAAGGCATCAGAATTAATAGGCCTGAATATCACATTGCAAGGATAGCCGATACACAGAAACACATTGATACTCTGACCAGTGAGAAAAACCGTGAGCTAATAAAAACATTTCAAGATAACGCAAAATGTATTTCAGAAATTAATGCACAATTAACATGGATGAGAAATTTCCTAATTCAATTAAAAGAAAAAGAAAGCGAGTTGAATGACCAGATTGATTTAATTAATGCTAAAGGTACTGATGAGATTACGGTTCCCCATGTAGATTTTGAGAACCAAAGGAAAGTTATTGATAAAAAAATAGAACTAGCAAACATAGACTCAGAAGCTAAAAATTTAAAAAACAAAGAAATCATAGGCAAATTTCGACAACTGGGTATTGAACAAGATATATCTGGTCTCCTTGACAAAGTTTCGGAATACCAACAGATAATTAATAGTGCTGAACAGCAACGAAATGAGTCTCAGCGGAGGATTGAACTGGCTAGAAAAAATACGGCTAACAGAAAAGAGTTGGCCGAGGGGGTTTTAAACCACATACAGCAGGAGAAGAAAACAGTAGATACGGCCTTTTCTTCTCTATCTGAAACTAAAGAACACTACACAAAGTCACAGCAGGCTCTTGTCATTGATATTCTACAAGATATCGGGATCTACGGCGAGGTGGTCTTTGATCGCGAGGCATTTTATACCGGGGCCTTGAAATGTATGAACGGAGGAAAGTTCCGTTCATCACGAGAAGGAGAATCATCGGTTGATAAGCTTGCAGCCATCTTTAATGTCAACTCCGTCGAAGATTATGCCCGTTTGGTTAAAGGTGAAAGTATTCTTTCTATTCCAGACGATAAACAGAGAATGAGTAATATTTCATTGGGTGATCTGTTATGGAAACAAGAGTATTTCAATAGTGCTGGACCGCACGAACTCTTGTCTCATCTGTTTAGCTTGGATAAAATTTCCGCCTATCTCAGTGTTAAGGCTAAATTTACATATAAAGGTAAGACGGTCGAGAAGTTATCCGCTGGTCAGCGAGGCACATTTTATGTCTGTCTGAAGCTTGCGACTGATCCGTTTGGTTCACCTTTTGTATTCGATCAGCCGGAAGATGACCTTGATAACGACTTTATCATGCATCATCTAGTGCTGCTATTCCGTAAAATAAAACAGTATCGCCAAGTCATCATCGTTACTCACAATGCGAATCTTGTGGTGAACTGTGATGCCGAGCAGGTCCTAGTCGCAAGCAATAATGATGAAGTGATTAGCTACCGCTGTGGTGCGCTGGAAGACGGTGAACATGCTCATGGCAACACCATGCGTAAGGCCATATGCGACGTACTAGAAGGTGGGCATGTCGCATTTGAGCAGCGTGAGCGTAAATATGGCCTACTAAGACCAGCACTTTAATATTCTGAGGTGTGGGCAACGAAGTATGTCCGCACCTCGCTCATAGCTGACATGCGCTCCTTGCAACAGGCAGCATTGTGCCAGGAGCGGAAGTTGTCACATCAATTTTTCTTAGTCAATTGAGAGCAGGTCATGAGCTCAAAGAATGGGTAGAACGGCCAGCAACTCATTGACAATAAAGTGAAGTTTTGTACAGTTCAATCAAATTATAGCGTTTAAGTAAAAGAGGTTAAGTAGTAATCACAATTTTTAAGAACACATTTCTAATCATTGAGTTAGGCTATGTCTTGAGTGATACTCTCGAGAGAGTGCAAATCAAACAGACAACATCGCTAAATGCTTACCCTTATTATAACTTTTGAAATCCGGAGGTGGTAACATGATAGAACTACCTGCATCATTGAGTTTAGACAAGATAGATACCTTCATCAGGAAGGTTAAGATGGCAAACGGTGATCAACCGTTGCTCCTGCCGGTAGGGAAGAAAAACTCCGCTTTTGGAGGGATTGCCGTCGCTGTCCAGTCTGTTAATACTTGGGCAAACTTAAGTTTGAACAAAAAGTTGATTTTGAAAGACTCGTCCATTGAGGACAATGATTATCTTTCAGACCTGATCAATACCCCACATAAGTTCACCGCCGCAATGATGTCGAAAGAAATATCATTCTCTGGTTCTCCTGATATAAGCGTAAGGCGTGATATAAATAAACTTGCTAAAGAGGCTATTGAATCACAATCAGACAATCTTTTTGGGCAACAACATGGGAGACTCTGTTGGTATTCGTTTGTAGATCATAGTACCAAAGGATTCGATAGTAATTTTTATAACACTTCACCACTTCAGCACCCTGAGCCGAAAGGTTATGAGCAAATAAGAAACATAATAAGCGCCATGGTTCTAAAATCATCAACTGTTGCGGGGGGCGCAATATATCTTAAAGATGACAGCATTGATGATCTCGGAAGGATATTTTATGAATTATTTATTAATACACATGAACATGGCAGTCGTTCTGAAAATAGACATAAGTGGATAAATCCAGGTAATAGACTTATTTACACATATGGGATAAACCTATCTGATGATGCAATAAATAATTATCTCCTGAATGATGAAGTGCTTGAGGAATACATTACAAGCCTTAAAAAAACCAGTGTCTCCTCGCGAAGATTCATTGAAGTAAGCATTATTGATTCTGGTTTAGGATTCTTTGGTCGATGGTTAGCGGATCACTCGGATGTAGGGTCAACACTTAACATTGATGATGAATACCAGATAATTAAGAAATGCCTAAAATTTAGGAGTTCATCGACAAATAATGACATAAAAGGGAATGGTTTACCTTCAGTTATGGCATCGTTGACCAAGTTGAATGGCTTCATGAAAATAAGAAGCAATAGAGTATCTATCTATAGAGATTTTAATACCACCCCATATCGCTTTGAAGAAAATGATGACTGTAAGTTTTTAGATTGGTCAACCAGAAATTATTGTGACACGCATATTACTGAACATGCTGAAGTTCGTGGAGTCTCAATAACGATACTCATACCTCTTATCGATAAAAATAATTCCAAGGACGATTATAAATGAGTGGTATTTTTCTTTTTAGATTCAATAAACCAAGCACCAAACTCTCTCCAACAATGGCAATCTTCTGCGTTTCATCAATTGACTTGCATCTTTTGATCAAAGAAATCAAAGAAGACATTGTAAAAAATCTAGTACCCAATGAAGTTTTAATATTTGGTTTTGGTATAAATGAAGATCAGAAGTCACGCTTGTTATCTGATCAACTTTTCAACCAAGAATTCGAGTCTTACATTGGCTCAACTTTAAGTAAGATACAATTCTTAAACGTTGACAGTGACGGTGTATTCCGGGAAATAACAACAAAAAATATATATAGTTATCGTGACGAACTTCTTCAGGCTGGCTCTAATGAAATCTTTAAGAAACGTAAAGGTGTAATAACTTCTACTCAAACCTATCACTTTAGTAAGCCTTCAGGTGACCATTGTGATAAATTCATAAGAGCATCGAATTTATTTACATCAAGCGTAGAGGTAACTTTTTTAGCAATAGGATTATTAGGCTCTATTGTTTCAACCCTAAAGAAAGTTTATGTCGACACATCATCCATCTCCTTTTTGGTTAGCACTGCGCTACATTTATCCAATAAATTCACTTCTACCACTCCTATAATTGAAAGTTTTGAATCATACTCCTCATTAAATCAACCATTTAACTTCATCAGGGATGAAAATCACTTAGTGATAATTTCAGCCACGACCAGTGGTGGACTTGCTCGCAAGCTAGAAAAAAAGAAAAAAATATCACAAGATAATATAAAAACTCTTTTCTATTCGTCAATAGGTGAAAATCAAACTGGACTATATAACATCATGGATGCTTTAGGTGGTGAAATATATTCCGAATCAGAGGAGAGATGTAACCTGTGCGCTAACGGTTCAAAAGTAATCAGACTTGAAGGTGAGCAGTTTTTACCTGAGACGCCAAAGCATGATTTACTTATGATAAAGAAATTGGATTTCAAATCAGAAAGACAAAACTTTTTTAGAGAGTTTGCAGCAAAAAAAATTCTAAACATTAATGCCATAACTCAAGAAAGCAATGACGAGTTTTACGATATCGATATTCCTGGATTGATGAAGAACCAGCCTGCCCCTCTCTTTTCTGATATGCAGAAAAGAATCAACAAATTTTTTTCCCGTGACATCAACACAATAATCCACTTGGATGATACAGGTTCAGAACTCTTAGCTTTCAAGGTCAAAGAACTTGTTGACGATGATAACATAAAAATCTTCAAGTTTGGAAAATTGAAAGAATCTGACTATACCGAAATGTCATCAGTTTTTGTCGTGGCTGGAGCAATAACGACTGGAAGAAAACTATTATCCGCCTCCAGAAAACTGAGATGTTTAAATAAATCATCATCCATTTCATATCTAGTCGGATTTTCTAAATTACAAAACGCACCAAGTCTGGATCAACTCAGAAAAGACTTATGCATGGGGGGGCATGAACTTATTATCCTCAGGAACTGTTTCTTACCTAGGATCAGTGATAAGTCAAAAACCTATTGGGATCTGGAACATGAAAAAATTTCCCGATTTAAAGATGAGGACCCTTTGGATGATTATTATCACCAACAAAAAATCTCTACCGATTTACTCACAAGATTATCATTACTCGACTCGCCAATTAGTCCAGACGAACTGTTCTTGAAAAACACCAAGGGGAAAACACTTAGTATCAGGGAGACATTTGTTTTTTGGGATAAGCTGGGTATTGACACAAAAAAATCATCTCAAGCAGATGTATTTTGGACTATTCAAACCTTGCTGCATGATTTAAGGATGAATGATGGAATAGGTTTATCTACAATTTATCATTATACTCTCCTAAGCCCTGTTTGCTTTGACAGGTATAATGATGGCGTTATACAAGCATGTCTTTTGAGGGCGGCATATTCTTCCGAACTTAATTATACTATTGATGAAAACTACAGCCAACAAATGTGCGACATAATAAGTTCGGTCGTTAGAAACCATGATAATGAACAAGGTGAAGGATGCCTTGAGTTCTTAATGTCAATCTGGATCAGGCACCTAAGAATACTAGATCACCACCTGCAAAAAATTATATCGTTGAACAATGAAAACATGCCGGACTCGGTCAGATTCTTGTTGCATCAGATTAATCGAGATTTCTTTGGAAGTGAGTAATTAGCATAATGAAGGTTGGTAATCCAATCTTCATTACTTCCCCCCTAACAGCTAGCATGAGCAATCATAATTAAGGCTTCCTTGACCACCTCCCAGTTGATCCCCAAATGACAATATTAGTGATACTACTATGAGCGAACGTCCGCTCATCGCTCATTAGGGACAACCATACTCAAATCTCCCACATTGCAGGAGATTTGAGTATGAAGACGTCACCGTGGAACAAAGACCGTATCATCGGCCAAAAAAGACCACTTCAGATATCTCATATCTGGGGGATACGAATCCGACTTGAACTAGAAGGTAAAACGCGCGATTTAGCTCTGTTCAATATGGCCCTGGACAGTAAGCTTCGAGGCTGTGATCTGGTCAAACTCAAAGTATCTGATGTGGCATATGGTAGCTCTGTTTCAAGCAGAGCTACGGTGTTGCAACAGAAAACCGGTAGCCCTGTGCAATTTGAGATAACCAAAGGGACAAGAGAAGCTGTTGCTGCATTGATAAAGCTTGGCAATTTGCATAGTAAAGACTTCTTGTTTCGGTCTCGAGTCGGAACTAACCAGCCCATATCAACCCGGCAATACAACCGAATTTTTCATGGGTGGGTAGAAAAGCTTGGTCTCGAAGATTCGCTTTACAGCACACATTCCATGAGAAGAACAAAACCTTACCTAATCTACAAGAAAACCAAGAATCTCCGGGTGATCCAACTTCTGTTGGGCCATAAGAAACTGGAAAGCACAGTCCGTTATCTGGGCATTGAAGTCGATGATGCATTAGAGATCTCTGAATCGATCGAAGTCTAAGGTTGTCAGGGCTGCAACAGCAGCCCTGTGCCAAAAGCGGATGTTACTTATCCTGACTAAGCAAAAGACAAACGGCAGCATCTATTCGTCCAGTAGTGGTTCAATATCAGCGGACATGATTGCCGTGAGTTTTAGGGTAATCTTTTCTACAGGCCAGTCCCACCATGCCAGCTTCTCCAGTGCCAGAATGTTTTCATCTGTGAAGCGTTTTTTAATGACCCTGGCCGGATTACCACCGATAATTGAATAAGTGGGAACATCAGAGGTAACGGCTGAACGTGATGAAATGATTGACACGTTGCCGATCTTAATGCCTGGCATAATCAGCGCTTGGTACCCAATCCATACATCATTACCCATTATGTTAGCCATGGCGATCAGCTAACGCAGGAAACAAAACGTGAGATCCTTTCCCAAAACGTTCAAGATGCTACCCATTGGGAGAAAAAATCCCGCTAAGTCACGTTATCACAGTGACGTCTCGGCATACTCCAGAGAAGCTATTTTCCCTTTGTACAAAAGGCTTTTCGCTGTTTTGTGGTTGCATATTACGACTCTATTATGTAGATTTAATAGACAGCTGACGATGGCGTCAACTGACTTGATAGGTTCCACATGGGTGGAGCAATCGCCATGAGACACATGGGTGTCCAGGCTAAGGTGGGTATATGTTACACGCACAAGCTAAAACGAAGAATCAGCGCTCGATTCAAACCATTCGTGACAATACGAGTGTAATCGCGAGCTTTGAGCCTCGTTGTATGTTTCCTGACACTGTTGAAGTGCGTAGGATGCTGAACCGTACCCAGAAGGATTCGCAGCACTTTATCGTTACCCTGAAAAGCGACCTCAAGCGAGCGCTGGACACGACTGTTGTTAAGCCATTTGCGGAGATCGCCATTCGTGGTGAGAACCTGCGCTTTACCGTGAAGCCTGAAAAGCAATATCCAAACCTGTCTTTAAACGACGAAGTTATTGGAATGATTGAAACATCAGTTGCTAATTTCATGGAAAAGCACTTTTCTGCTCACGTCAATCACCGTGAAGCTAAAAATCAGGATTGCAAAAAGGAATGGCACCTTCTCTAATCGGCGACAATTACGCCAAAGATCTTTCCCAACTCCCGTCTTTCCCAGGCGGGAGTTTTGTTTCACACACATCATGCTTTATCCTGCCTGACGACGTCGTAATTCTCCGCCTAACGGAAACAACCTACGATAGCGCCGATTATCATCACATAGCAGTAGTCGAAGAAGTTGCCTTCACCGATCCTGAGTTCATTGCCAGCCACATCGACGATTTGCGTGACAACGACGGGTTGGAGGACAGTGAGATCGTTGATCGCATCATGGTTCTTGAGATGGAGGACGAGGACAAATCTGAAGTGATAGCTCGATTTGCTTATGACAATTTCTCTTTCATAGACCCAAACGGAAACCCAGCTGAAGGTAAGCAAATACGAGGCGCTTATGTTACGCCTGAACGAGCTGGTGCTGGTTTGGCGGGGCAGATTTACCGTCATCTGACGGAAGTCCACAAACATCTAATCTGCGATAACACCCAAACAGTTTATGGGGCAGCCCTATGGGCAAATACAGTTCGCAACGTTGCCGGCCGCGTTGATATTTACAACGCAGCTAAACATGAGTATGTCGAAGAGTTAGGTGATGGAGCCAAAGGGGTAAAAGGCTTCATACCTTGGGACATCGGGAAACTAAACCCCTCATCGTTGGGCAAGTGGCAGCAATATCCCTTCAACCCGAACATCCAGCAATGTTATTACCTGGTGTTGATCATTTCAGCTTAAAGAAACCCTCTTCGGCGGGTTTTATTCCCCCAAAATCAGATCATTGCCTACAAGCTGGCCTTTACGCCGTGGCCGCTTCGCATTAGCCTAATAGGCACATTGACCTGCCCCCAGTATTCAATACGACCGTCAATTAGTAGTGGTGTGGAGTTGCGAACTTCCGCTGCTCGCTCATTGTAGACCTTACTTGTTCTTAAACCTGGCCGCTCCGTGCCAGTAGCGGATGTTGCCAAGTCCGCACTGCATTAATTAGAGGAGAGCAGGTCAAACCTTCCACGTTGAGGTACGATACATTCCGACGAATAAAACCTCCGCACATTAAACCTCAGGAACAATAACAAAATGCAATGTGGCTTCACTTTTTATCGACTTGATATCCTTTTTCAAACTCGCCGGATTTTGTATAAAATGATCGGGATCGTACACAAAAAATATAATATCCTTGCAAGCAGAATATGCTTGATAACGATGGAGATCAGAAATAATTTGGTCCGCTAACTTACCGTCTCTTAATTCCTTCCTTGTCTTTTTGACTTCTATCGCAATACTTTGATCACGTATCAAAAAATCCACTCTTGAATTTGATCCTAAATAATAGGGAATGGCACTCTCTTTAATTACATCTTCGAAGTTTAATGCCAGTATTGCACGCAGCAAATCCTGAACATCGTACTCATCGTTGATTATATAACCGGGGCGATTATCATATCTGTTGTTTAATGCCAATCGAAATGCATTAAACTTTCTCAGTGTTAACTTTAACTTTTCGACATCACTTAGTTCTCTTTCTTCAAGCGGATGAGATAGCATATCAAAGTATGTGCCTACAATTTTATCTTCAAAGTCATTTGCATGTTTTGATTTGGTGCTAAAGTGAAGATAAAGAAAAGAAGAAAGCAAGAATACCTGAATTAGAGAGAAAATCATCACACCAAATTGAGATATACTAATTCGGTATGTAAAATCATAGCGATACATAGTAAAGTTGTTATGACTTGTATGTATGCTCTCCCCCATGGGTACAAGATGCCCATGGACATGCACGGAAGTCGCATTGTAACGCCCAGGGAGGAATGCATAAAAGTCGCTAGGCTTTATTTTGGACTCACCGGAATTATATTTATTAAGTATATCAAAAGTGTTAGTACTGATGGACTGGTAATCTTTGTCCATCATCGCTTCTATAATGGTTGAGTTTGTGAGATCATATGGCTGAAAATAGTCTGCTATGACAACATAGTAGCTAACTCCAATAGTGAGAATAGAAACTAAGATGCTCAGCTTACTAATGAGAATAACCTTTCGTAAGAGCAGGATTGCTCTGGAATACTCCCTTACTTCATTGAATTTATAATCCATTTTTCCCTTCAACGTCAGCATGTCTTTTGATGATTTTTATCATAGCTATTTTGTCAGGTCACCTTAAATACTATGCAGTTGACCTACACTCCATTGTTTCATACATTTCGATAAGTGTAAGCTTTTGAAACTTCTGCCCTTAGGTCGTTGCCGACTGTAAGGTTGAATCTTGTTTTAACAGAGAACACTGCCAGATCAAGTCTGAGGCAATATATATAAAGGGCGAAGCGGGCTCTTTGCCGCCCGCCCTGCAGCCTGAGAATTTTCCTGGCATCAAGCACCAGGAAAATTCTCAGGGGGGGGGGGGGAATTATACCCCCTGAAACAAGCTTTACTCTGCCCACTTATTTTTTATAAGATTAAAGCCACATTCTTTTGTGGCTTCTTTCCCTCTTCCCTCAGGCTTTATCCATCAAATAACGATGCGCTTTGGATGCCGCGCTGGCGGCCTTGAAAATATAGCGTTTGTCGTTCTTCAGTGCTTTCAGCCAGGAAGCGATATAGCTTTCATGCTGAACCTCTCCGACAATCCCCAAGTCCGCCATCAGGAACGCGCTTCCCAGTTCGGCGATCAACTCCTCAAAAGCATACTCCTCACTGCCAAACTTCCCTTTCATTTCTCGGTTCAGCCGACTTTTTGCCCCGCTCCAGTGAACCAGCTCATGCAGGCCCGTAGCGTAGAAATTGGCCGCGTCGGCAAAAAGATACCGTTCCGGTAAGCGGATTTCGTCAGTTGATGGTGCAAAAAAGGCATTCTGTCCCTTCTCGATGATGGTTGCCCCACTGTTACGGAAAAGCGCTTCCGCACGCGGTAAGGGCTCAAAGGTCTCTGCCGGGCAAACTACTTCGTCACTCAGATGCAAACCATCAATTTGCTCAACATTAAACACGGTGAACGTCTTCAGCATCGGGATAAAGTCAGTTTCTCCGTCGTCATTTTCCTTTTCCAGTGTGGTATAGAAAATGGCGGTAGTGCCATGTTCCCCTTTACGCACCTGCCCGCCTTCCGCTTGCGCCTGTTTGTAAGTCATCCAGCGTGAATCATTGAATCCCTGTTCTGACGCACAGCTCCACAACAACATGATATTCATCCCGCTGTATGCAGCGCCAGTCGCATAATTTGAAGGTAGTCCTGACATGCCCGGTACGCGCTGCCACGGGCAAGACCACGGCTTAACTCCGGCTTCCAGTGCCGCAATGATACTGTCAGTAACTGCCTGATAAATATCGGTTCTATTTTTGGAAAATTTCGTTTTTGAGGAGCCTGACTGCTCCAGCGGGGATACGCTGGTCGCCGTTGCGGCGTTAGGTGAGCTAGTCTGGGTATGCTGGGAAATCGTCATGGTTTTTTCTCCGTCAGTGGTGTGATTTTCGTCTTCGTATCGCCTGACGGTTCGCTTTCCCGACATCGTTCCGGCACGCAAGGGCGCAGAATGCGTGCCATTTACCCTTGCGGGACGGGTTGTGTTGGGAAACGATTAGCCGGAAGCTGATACGGGAACGGAAATCACTGGGGAGAAAAAACTGCCCCTGCATAGTCGGGCGTAGCGCCCCTTATGCAGCAAAGGCGAAATGGGTTTGGGGTTTAAATAGCGGTATTAACTCAGACCTTCTTTGGCAGTATGACCTTCTCACCTAAAATGCACTCAATTAGTCACGAATCCACTATTGATGGGTAAGATCACTTGCATATCACGATTACTAAATGTGATGAATGTCGATAAGTTGTATAACGCGGTCAGAAGTTGATAAAACAGTCCCCCAATAAAGAAAAAATGCCTTACTATCTCTGGTAGAAGCAAGAAAAATCAGGCGCGGCGTTCCTTTCTGCAGGAATATTTGGGCTATTCAAAGCGAAGCATTTTGTAACTATGAATTCAATCTTCTATCTTGAACGTAATTTTACGCACAGTGACAGGACGTACACAGAGACAGAGTTGCTGGCTGCATCAACGCATATTGTTGTGTTAGCAGAACCCGGTGGCGGGAAAACAGAGCTGATGAAAAATATCGCTCAGAAGTTGAACACTTCTGTCTTAAATGCCAGCGTATTTGCTTACGTGGGAGCAGATAAAGAAAATAGCCCACTGGTAATTGATGCCGTTGATGAAGTCGCTAGGATCGATCAATCGGGTATTCATAAACTCCTTGCACTCGCCAGAACATCAAAGCCGACTCGCGTAATCATGTCAAGCAGGTCAAGCGAATGGGGGCTGGCTTCTACCAGTATTTTTGAGAAATTTCTTGGTTTCTCTCCTATGATTGTGAGGCTGAGAGAATTCGATCAAAGCGAACAACACGCCATCTTTAAGCACCATGCACCAGAAGAAGACTTCTTTGCATTCCAGACCGAAATAACACGGTTTAGTTTAGAAATGTTGTTACCAAACCCTCAGTTTCTGAAAATGTTCACCGATGCCTACTTAGAAAGTGGCAGGCAATTTGCTGACAAGCGTTCAATCTTTGCTTTAGCGGTCGAACGACTGGCTAAGGAAATCAATCCAGATATTACGAAAGCCTCTATATCTCTTTCAGTTGCACAGAAGATCGCATTTTCTGCCGAGGTTTATGCCAAACTTCTGTTGTCGGGCGCAGAGGGAGTCAGCACCATCGACGTGACTACAAGCCGGATGTATCCAATGCTGACAGAGTTATTTAGCGGCAGTACTGCCTGTTACGACATATTGTCAACTCAGCTTTTCAAACCCGGCGATAAGGAAGACCAGCACCGCCCGGTTCATAAGATCGTCGCTGAATACTGCGCAGCAGATTATCTTATTAAACGAATAGCCGACCCAGGGGATACTCTCAGTTTAACAAAGTGCTTACCTGTCATTGCACCGAATGGTACTGCCAGGGATGAATTGAGAGGTCTGCTCGGATGGATGGCGGCATTAGGCAACAAGTCAGTACAGGAATCCATTATTGAGCTTGACGCCTATGCAGTTCTCGCAAACGGCGATCCATCACAGCTTGAACGCTCATCGAAACGAAAACTTCTTCATCGACTCAAAGAGATTGAAGCCGCAGACCCTTACTTTCGTCGGAGCGATTTCTGGCGTCGGTTCAGCGCGGCTGATTTTTTCACGCAAGATGTTATTGAAGAAATAAAGCCTCTTTTAACGATTGGTAATGATGGTCATTTACGTGATTTAATTTTAGAACTTCTGACAGACTCACCAGTAAACAGTCAGTTGACGCCTGAATTAAGTCTGCTTACCTTAAATCCCAACGAGTCTAAACACATTCGTACCTTAGCAAGCAAATGCTTACTAAATGTCAAAGAGTACGATTTTATTGGCGCTTTAGCCGTTTTAATTTTTGAAGCCAGTAATATTTCACTCAATATTGCAGCTAACATCATCGAAGTTACAGGACCAGATAAATTTGATCACAAATATCTCTCTGGATTCTTACGCGTCTGTGCGAACCTCTATCCCGATCACAAAGAACAATTTGAAAGGGTCATTGGCTCTCGTTATTTTATTAAAAAGCTTATTTCCTGTTTTTCACAGCATACTCTTGAACTTCTTCTAGACGAATTAACCAATAATCTTCATTGCCATTGTGGGAAAAGATCCTATGAGTGTGACTGTCGCAATGGAATAAGCAAGATCGTCGGTTCAATGGCTGATCGCTATTTTGAATTAGCTCAAGCGCCGTTTGACCCTGTGAGGATCTGGCAATGGATAGGTAATCTCAATTTTCATCGCCAATGCCAAGCCGATCAAAGTAGGTCGGTACAGGTGCTTCGGGAAAATGACACACTTCGTCAGGAGATCATTGCCCATGTGTTCGGGCCACTAACGGATCGTAATGAAATATTCAACACAAGAGTAGAAAAGTTCGACGGACATCTGCACTCACACTCAGGCCTCCATTTATGGAGGAATGACTATAAATTTATCCTAAATCTGGCGTTTAAAATAGATAATGTAGACCTGTGGGCGAGTTTTCTTACCAGCCACCAACGCTACAGAAACAAGGAAGAGCAAGGTCCCGATGATTTACGCACGCAAATGCGTCAGCACGCCCTTTCCAAACCCGCATTTATGCGCGAATGGGCCAGATACAACAATGCGATGCAATTATCCGCGCAGGATCATCAGGTCTGGAGATTTAGACATAGCCGAAGCAGGAAACGTCATGACAGAAAGCAGCAAGAGATCCATGCCAAAAACATAAAATTTGTTAATGAAAACAGAGATATTATAGAGTGCGGTCGTCACTGGGGTTGTCTGGTGCGTTTTGCAGAACTCGTGCTCATGAATCCGGAAAAAATTGAATCTGAATTTGGTGACGAGAAACTGGTTCGGACTGCGTTGCGAAATTGTCTGGATTTTATTACCTCCGAGGTTCCCACACTTCACGAACTAGCGGCCCTGCAATGCAAATCAAAATGCAGACATTCTGTGATGATTTTATATGCAGCTTGTCTGGAGATTCTACGTGCAGAAGGCAATCTTGAATGTGTCAATATTGAGTTACTTACAGCCTTAAGAACTAACATTCACATGGGATACAACTCAGTTTCGGCGGAAGAACGTGACGCGCTACAGACTGAAATCGACCGCCTCATTTTTCCTGATAGTGAAAATGCTGAAAAATATCTCCGACAGTACGTAGAACCCCAACTCGCTCAGCCATGTCCTCATCCTGAAATCTGGATGTTGAGTGGAGAAGAGGTCTTTCGTCATTCACGCGCTAAACTTTCCATTGAATGGCTTCGTCGTTTTACTGATTTATCTTTTAACTCAGTAGATACACTTTTTGAAATTGCTGCTCAATATGGCGATCGTGGTGATTTAAAAGAGATTATTGCAGAGCGTTGCTCAGAGATTATATCAGGCTGGCCCAATCCGACAGAAGATGAGGATTTTGAACGCAAGCGAATATTCTGGCTGGTACGGGAGTTCTACTTTCTCGAGAACATTACAGCTACTTATTGGGCATGGCTAAAATCTAACAAAGATAATTTACTGCATTTTTATGAACGTTCTGGGCGCATGAACCGAAGTGAGCACAGTGCCTGGCCGGAACTTACATCAATTAAGGTTGAAGCTATTTTAGACGCTTTCTTTGAACAATGGCCGCGTGTTGAACTGCCAAGTCATTGGGGCAGCGATAGCCCTGAAGAGGAAAAAGCCTACCGCTTTTTAACTGATTTAATTTGGTCACTTGAATCAGATATTCCTGACAATGCAATACCTGTACTGGGTCGCCTTCTTACCGATCCACGTTTCACAAGCCAGCACAAAGGGCTGCAAAGTGTATATGCTGGCCAGCTCAGGAAAAAAGCACTCAGGGATTTTGAACCACCTACGCCAGATGAAATAGTCCAACATCTGGATTGTGATTCAGTGGTTACTGTTGAAAGCCTGCGTCGGTTAGTTCTTCAGGAGCTTCATGATTTCCAGAAAGCGATTGATGGCGGGGAGTTTAACTCGGCAGATCGCTTCTATGAAAAAAATAAACGCCTTGATGAGGTAAAGTCTACGGAGATCATTGCTGAACGTCTCAATTTAAGACTCGAACCTCAGAGCATATCGATAACACCTGAGCATCAGTTAAAAGGTCAAAACAGGAGTGACTTCACGGCATCTAAGTTGATTGGTGGAAAAAGACGGCTGCTGGTTACGGAAGTCAAAGGCCAGTGGCACAGAGAGTTATATTCGGCCGCGTCAGCCCAACTCTATGATCGTTATTCTATCCACCCAGATGCCGAGCAGCAGGGTATTTTTCTTGTTATATGGTTTGGAGAGAGTGAGACCGTTGCAGGCCGCAAGCTCCACGGCATCAAAACCGCTCAGGAACTTAAAATCAGTATTGAAGCAGTGTTACCGGTTGATCTCCGTGGTTTAATCGATGTTTTTGTTTTAGATGTTTCACGACAGAGTAAACATTAGAATTAGTAACATAGCCCCTACTTTGAATTTCTTGAGGGTGTTTTAAGTAATACACTATAAAAGAACTCAACAGTATTGTTACATCGAACATAAATATCCGATATCACCGCAGGTGTGATAGCAGGCATTTACCACCGAGCGATTAACTAAAATTGGTGGTCATTCTGGTGGTCTTGACAGGCAGCAGATTCAGGTTTAGCTTACTTATTAGCCAGTTACTGGCAAAGGCGATCCCAGTCAGAGGAGCCAAATTTAGAGAAGCCCGCTTAAGGAAACTTAAGCGGGCTTTTTGGTTTTTTGCGTTAGGCAACTGTCGTCCGGGAGAGATGTGGGGGCTGATTGAGGGGCATTTGCGGTGCGATAATGACGTGACCACCAAAGGTGTCTTGATGACAAAAAATCCGCAGTTTTAAACCTTCTGATAAACCCTTTACAATCTGCAATTGCCACGGTCTGTATCAGCTGATCAATCCAGGCGGTTCACGTCTCTGGTATCTCAAATATCGTATCAATAGAAAATAATCTTAGCTTGGGTGCCTATCCTGACGCTTCTCTGGCCGATGCCCGTCAACAGCGTGATGGTATCCGCAAGTTGCTGGTGCAGAATATCAATCCCGCGCAACAGCGAATTGCTAAAAGAGTTGCTCGCTCACAGGATAAATCCTTTCAGTCCGTGGCATTGAGCTGGCATAAAAGCAACCGCATATGGTCAGAGAACCACGCCTCCCGTCTGCTTGCCAGCCTACACAATCATATATTCCCTGTGATTGGACACATGCCGGTAGCTGAACTGAAACCTCGTCACTTTATCGCCCTGCTGAAAGGCATTGAGCAAAAAGGTCTGCTGGAAGTCGCAGCACGTACCCGGCAGCATATGTGCAACATAATGCGTCATGCCGTACATCAGGAGTTGATAGAGAACAATCCGGCGGCAAATCTGGAGGGTATCATCACCCCTCCCGTTAAACGCCACTACCCCGCCCTTCCGCTGGAGCGACTGCCGGAACTGTTGATTCGCATTAAGAACTACCAGCAAGGACGAGAGTTAACCCGCCTGGCCGTATCACTCACCCTTCACCTGTTCATCCGCTCCAGCGAACTGCGTTTCGCACGTTGGTCTGAGATCGATATCAGAAACAAAATCTGGACCATTCCAGCTACACGCGAAGCTATCCCTGGTGTCCGCTATTCGCGGGTTGGATCACTTGTGGTGAGTAAGCTGACATGGACTTCCTTCAGGCTAAAGCCTCACAGGGACAATCACCACCTCCCGGGAGGTGGCTTAACGCTGACAATAAATAAGCGCGACTTAACGCCACGCTTTGATTTAAATGCAGAATACGTTTTCACTCGGTTACTGCGGAATAGGCGTCACCAACGGCTCGCCAGCAAAATAGGCGTTGACATTTTCCAGCACCAGACGCGACATCTCTTTGCGCGTCGCCCAGGTAGCACTGGCCATATGCGGCGTGACCACCACATTTGCCCGGTGTAACAATGCGTGCGGGACGTGCGGTTCGTCGCTGAAAACATCAAGACCGGCTCCCCCGAGAACTCCCTCTTCGATGGCTTCAACTAGCGCTCGCTCATCGACGACCGATCCACGGGAAATATTGATCAGAATGCCTTCTGCGCCCAGAGCATTCAATACATCGCGATTAACGAGGCAGCGGGTTTCTGCACCACCGTTGGTACAGACCACCAGAAAATCACTCGCCCCGGCCAGCGATAGCAATGTCGCATGGAAGGTGTAATCCATGTCGGCAAGTGCTGCGCGATCCGTATAGGCGATCGACATATTAAATGCAGCCGCGCGTTTGGCGATAGCACGCCCAATACGCCCCATGCCAATAATGCCTAACCGCGCTCCTGAGACTTTGCGGGTCCAGGGATAACCTCCCTTCTGCCATGCCCCCTGTTCGATAAAGCGTTGTGCTCCAGGGATCTGGCGTGACGTTGCCAGTATCAACCCCATGGCCAGGTCGGCGACGTCATCCGTCAATACGCCGGGGGTATGGGTCACAGCGATCTCACGTTCTCTTGCTGCGGCAACATCAATACCGTCATAGCCAACACCAAAGTCGCTGATAAGTTCAAGGTTAGGTAGCCGTCCCATAAATTCGCGACTGACCACGGCTTCGCCGTTAGTAAGTACTACACGAAACTCGGCGGCCAGCCGGTCAAACTCCCCGGCGGCCATGTCGTTGTATTCATACACATCGTATAGCGCGTTCAGTTGTGCATTCAACTGATCTGGCAGCGATGCCTGCTTCAATATTTTCTGTTTAACCGCGATATTCTTCATAACAAGACCTTAGTGTTGCGATAATGACGAGGCTGACGATTTTGTCGCTATTACTTTAGCCGGACGGCCAACATAGATACCGACGATGCCGCCGATAACCAGTGCCGTAGCAATGATCAATAAGCCATAATGGAAACTGCCGGTGACATCCTTTATTTTCCCCAGCAATGGCGGCAATCCCAGACCGGCAAAGTTGGCAATGGCATTAATGAAAGCGATAGAAGCCGCCGCCGCAACACCCGCTAATTTTTCGGTCGTTACCGCCCAGAATATCGGGGTCAGCGCGAAGTTAAAGCCGACGGTCAATACCAGCATAATATAGGCAACAAAGAGGTTACTGGTATATATCGAGGCAGCCAGCAGTAAGCCGGAAATAATTAACGGCATCCCCAGATGCAGCGAGCGCTCTTTGGTAAGATCTGAATGGCGTCCATTCACGTACATAAAGATCGCGGCAAAGGCAAAAGGAATGGCCGACAAAACGCTAATAACAAAATTACTCTGTTCTGTAGCCACACTTTTAATAATGAGCGGCAGGAAGAGTGTAATACCAATTGAGCAAAATGCTTGCAGGAACCACACCAGACTCAACATCAATACCACTTTATTCCTGAGCGCACTGGCCCATGAATGATGTTTCCCTACTTCTACGTCACTATTCTCTTGTTGTAACCGGGTGTTCAGCCATTTTTTCTCGTCCGCACTCAACCAGGTGGCATGATTTGGCGTATCCGGCAGACGTAACAGTACCAGACAGCCGAGAATGATGGCCGGGATGCCTTCCATCGCAAACAGCCAGCGCCAGCCCGCGATATCGGCAATGCCGTGCATATTGAGAATACTGCCGGAAATCGGTAATCCAATCACTGACGCCAGCACCGATCCCATATAGAAGAACGACATGGCACGGGCGCGGTTGCTCTTGGGAAACCAGCAGGAGATATAGTAGATAATCCCCGGTGTAAACCCGGCTTCTGCCATACCCAGCAAAAAGCGCATCACATACAGTTGTGTCGGCGTATGGACCAGTGACATCCCGGCGCTGACAATCCCCCAGGTAATCATGATGCGCGCAATCCAGATGCGTGCACCAACCCGCGTCATAATGACGTTACTGGGTATTTCAAAAATAATGTAGGAGATATAGAACATACCGACACCCAGGCCATACATACTGGCAGACAAGCCTAAATCGGCATTCATTTGCAGTGCCGCAACGGATATATTGGTTTTATCCAGATTGGCAACAAAGTAGCAAATAATAATAAAAGGTATTATTTTTGCGTTTAATTTTTTTAGTGTTGTAGAGCACAGATCGATGTTCATTATTATCACCTTAATGAGTCTGTCCCTGGTGTCAGGGCATAAGATGGCCATCCCACCTAATGTGGATTAAAAAACAAATACGGATATATCGATATTATTATTAATTGCTTTATTGATATGGTTTTACTTGTTATCTCTGTTACTTAAAATATATATAACAGGTTACCATTCGGCGACAGCACCATCTTCATAACGCCAAATTGGGTTGCGCCAGTCAGGGGCATTCTTACTGCGCTCAATCACCAACTCCTCATTAATTTCAACGCCCAGTCCAGGTTTATTCAGCGGATAGAAATAACCATCCGTCATGGTAAAATCTTCTTTATTAATGACATAATCCAATAATTCGGCACCCTTATTATAATGGATACCCATACTCTGCTCCTGGAATACCGCATTACGCGCCACAAAATCCAGATGCAGGCAAGAAGCCAGTGCGATCGGCCCCAACGGACAATGCGGTGCCAGCGAAATATCGTAAGACTCTGCCATCGCCGCAATTTTAAAGCATTCCGTGATCCCACCCGCGTGCGACAAATCCGGCTGGATAATGGCTAAACCACCGTCGGCCAATACACGTTTGAACTCAAAGCGCGAGAACATGCGTTCACCGGCTGCAATGGGAATATGTGTCTGAGCAGCCAGACGAGGATAGTATTCTGCCTGTTCGGCCAGTACCGGTTCTTCGATAAATAGCGGACGGTAAGGTTCGAGCTCTTTGATCAGAATCTTCGCCATAGGTGCATTGACGCGGCCATGGAAGTCGAGTCCGAACTCAATGCTGTTACCGAATGCTTCACGTATTTGCGCCACGACGGCGACGGCATCGTCAACTTTACGTGAATTGTCTATCATGCCCATTTCTTCGCAGCCATTGAGTTTAAAGGTATCAAAACCAATGCCTTTCAACTTTTTAATGCCTTCAATCACATCTGCCGGGCGGTCGCCGCCAACCCAGCTGTAGGCTTTAATCTTATCGCGAACCAGACCACCGAGCAGTTGATAAACAGGAACGCCCAGGGCTTTGCCCTTAATGTCCCACAGTGCCTGATCGATACCGGAAATCGCGCTCATCAGAATCGGCCCACCGCGATAAAATCCACCGCGATACAGAGTCTGCCAAATGTCATTGATGCGCGCCGGATCCTGTCCGATCACATATTCAGACAGCTCATGCACAGCAGCCTCCACACTGCGGGCACGGCCTTCAACAACCGGTTCTCCCCAACCGACAATGCCTTCATCAGTTTCTATTTTCAGGAACATCCAGCGCGGCGGTAGCCGGTAGGTGGTTAGTTTGGTCACTTTCATCGGGTTGATTCCTTATAAGCTTTAACAAAGGCGTTAGCTTGTTGTGTCGTACGTTCAACAGACTGTCCGGCACGGTAGAGATCACTTCCCAACCCTGCACCGATGCAACCGGCATTAAGATAGAGATGTAAATTTTCAGGAGTGATCCCCCCCACGGCAAAGACCGGAATTTCTGGCGGTAGCACCGCTTTCAACGCTTTGATGTAATCCGGTCCAAATGCGTTGGAAGGAAAGATTTTCAGCGCCTGAGCGCCCGCATCCAGTGCATTGAAGGCTTCCGTCGCGGTCGCGCAACCAGAGCAAACGGTCATGCCATACCCCACAGCCCGACGAATCACTTCCGGCTGAATATTAGGGGTGACCACCAGACGGCTACCCATTGCATTCAGTTCATCAACTTGCGCAGATTGTAAAACCGTCCCGGCACCAATCAGCGCCCGATGCCCAAACTCTTTCACCGTTTCACTGATGCTGCGCTGCCAGTCAGGCGAGTTGAGTGGGATCTCCACTGCATCAAAACCTGCCTCCAGCAATACTGTCACATGCGCCTGAACGTCTTGTGGTGTGATACCGCGCAGAATGGCGATTAATGGAAGTTTAGTACTCCAACTCATTGATAATACTCCTTATACCTGTCTGGAAAGCGCGATCGCCTTCCAGCGTTTGCCAGGTCAGTCCGGCAAACTTCAATGCCTGCTGGTAACGTGCGGTCAGTTTGGGACTCCCAATTAAGGTGATGGGCTGATCGCCAGTGATGCCGTATTGCCGCTGCATTTGCGACACTTCATTGCCGATCAACAACCCCGATAGCCATTCACTGACGGCGCTTTTATCTAATTGCCCTAACACATGCGCCGCGCGGGCCTCAAAAAGACTGCGAATAATGTTGGTTTCTTTGAAACCACTCTCCAGCCCTTGCTGGAATACCGCCGGATTCGCCTGTTGCTCAGTCAGCCCGATACCAATCAGCGAATGGTGCATCAGCAAATGGTGGAGTTCGCCGGTCATGACGGTACGGAAATCAACAATCTCGCTACCGTCCATCTGTACCCATTTACTGTGCGTTCCCGGCATCAGATAAAGCGAAGCCGGACATTCTGTATAAGCACCGATTAACTGTGTTTCTTCACCGCGAATGACATTGCAATTACCCTCGCTGACCACACTCAGACCGGGAATAATCCACGCGTTGAACGGTGTGGCCTGCTCCACCCGCGTTAACTGTCTGGAGAAATCAGTCAGCCGCGTCGGGCAAGGCAGATACGGTACCGTCATCCATCCCGCATTGCTGCCAACCATTCCCGCCATCAGAACCGGTACCTGATGAGCTTGCCAGGGTAAAAGTGTGTCGCGGAAAACCTGTTCAGGAGTACGGCCATTGAGCCGGGTAACCCCCGCTTCTGACTCCAGGTGATCGGTACATTCACCGTTCAGGTAGAGCCAGGCGCGCAAGTTGGTCGAACCCCAGTCAATGGCGATATAACTTTCTCTCATGTAATATCCTTCAGCCTTTTGGTCGAGCTGGCGATCATTGTCAGTGCCGCCTGTTCTGCTGCATCTGCGTTCTGATGCCGTATCGCATCGTACAGATCCTGATGCTCCTTCAATGTGCGCGGCATGTTGGCTTCATCGGCCATATAGGTCCGTTCAAATACGGCACGCTGCAAGGAACTTATCGCCACACTGAGTTGTTGCAGCACCGGGTTATGCACCGACGCCAGTACCGCTTCGTGAAAACGGATATCAGCCTCATTGAATGCGTCACGATTTTGGTGATCGGCGATCATATCGTTAAGTGCCTTTTCAATAACCGCTAATTCGCTGGAGGTCGCCCTTTCCGCAGCCCAGCGGGCAATGACCGGTTCAACCAGATTACGCACCTCGCTCATCGCCGGGATCAGCCGCGGGTCATAATCATTCGCCAACGACCACTGCAAAACATCGGTATCCAGATAATTCCACTGGTTGCGTAAAGCCACAAAGGCACCGCGATAACGCTTTATCTCCACCAACCGCTTCGACATCAACGAGCGAAGCACTTCACGAATGATGTTCCGTGACGTCTGGAACTCTTCGCACAACTCGGTTTCCGCCGGCAATGCAGACCCTGGGGCATATTTGCCACTGACGATTTGCTGCCCTATCTCGAGAATAATGCGATCGGTTTTGCTCAACTCCTGGCTACTCATAGATGCTCCACAAAAGACTAAAAGGAAAAGTTGCCGGGTACTTTACCTGTATCGAGCCTATGCGTCGCAATATCACCGCACAATTCACAATTATTGTTCTTAACCTTGATGTAAATTGTAGTACAAAGTGTTAATCATGTACTGCAATACAGATCACAAAACGGTCGATGCCTTGCGATTTTGCTGAATAGGATGGGTTAGCACGAAGGACGTTTCTGATTGGAGGAAAATGAGTATGAGGTCTGTACTGGTCAACAAAAACTGGCCACGGCTTTAGAGTTTTTCCAGAACAATCTTTCTGATTCATTCGGCGTCAAACCACCATTATATTGATGGGGTCTGAGCTGGCTGTAATATCCTGTGATGTAATTCGTTATTGCCGTGCTGGCTTGGCTAAAATTCGCGTAGCCATTATGTAAGCACACCTGTTTTAGTTCCACGCACGTTTGAGATATCCTGGAGGAGATCAGGATGCTTACCGCCCCCCTTACTCCCCTACTTTGCTGATTTGATAATAGCCGTTCTGTTTATACGCCTCTCACTCAATAAGGCGAAAATCCCGGCTGCGGCCACGATTGACGCACCGGCCAGCGTGGAAGATGATGGAAAACTGTCGAGGAACAGAAAACCAAGCATCATCGACCAGACCATCGTGGTGTAATCAAAAGGCGCCAGCAGCGACGCATCGGCGTAACGCAGGCTCAGCGTAATCAGGATCTGTGCCATTCCACCAAAAAATCCGCAACCGATGAGCAGTAAAAGCTGCAAGGTAGTCGGGATTTTCCAGCCGAAGAAAATCGTCGCCAGACCAATCAGCATGGTCATCAGCGAGAAGTAGAAAACGATCGCGCCCGGTCTTTCGATGCCATTTAAAAAACGGATTTGCACCGAAGAGACGGCAGTACACATCGCCGCCAGCAGCGCCAGAATCACGCCCAGCCCCGCCGAAACCTGCTTAACACTGCCCGACAGCAGCGAACCGCTGTCTGTCAGATGCGCCCACAGCATGACGATAATGCCGGTGAAACCGATGCCCACCGCCAGCCAGCGGGCTGCGTGAACATTTTCACGCAGTAAAACCGCAGCCATGACCACCGTAAATAGCGGCGCGGCGTAGCTTATCGCCGTGGCATCCGCCAGCGAGATATACACTAACGCCAGATAGTTAAAATACATTCCCCCCGTGCCGGAAAAGCCGCGAATTAAATGGCCGAATATATTCTTCGTTTTAATTTGCGGGAAAACAGGGCCCTGCAATTTGAGCCAGATCAGCAGCGGGAATAAGGCAACGAAAGAACGAAAAAATATCACTTCTCCGGTAGGTATATTTCCGCCTAACCCTTTCACGCAGGCCAGCATTAATGTGGCACACAGGGCTGATAATATTTTTAGCGAAATACCCATTCTGGCGTTCATTATTAACCTTCGTTCCTGGTGAGCAGCGGGATGAATCTGTCCGCTATTCTGGCAGAGCTGCCTTTTTCCCGGTCATACAAAAAGCGTATCGCCATACAGGGTTTACTTCTTATACAACGCCAGGGTGAGCTTATATAGTCGGGCTGACTCATAAAGAAACCGCAGCCAGTTTTGCTCACAGTGAGCCAGGGGAAGTTGTCGTCACACACTGCTAATTAAAAAATCCCGGAGAATGAATGATGAAACTGAAGTTACTGTCTTGTTCCTTGCTGGCGTTGCCACTGATGGCGGCCTTTTCCTCTGCGAAAGCGGATGTTCTTTCTGATATTCAGGCACGCGGCTCACTCAATTGTGCCGTGTATTCCGATGTGCCGCCGTTCTCGTCGCCGGATCCGAAAACGCGCCAGCTTGCGGGAATGGACGTCGATTTATGTACGGCGTTAGCCAAACAGATGGGCGTAAAACTCAATCTGATGCCGACGTCTATTGAAGCACGTATTGCGGTGATCGCCACTGGGCGCGCCGACGTGCTGATTGCCAATCTGGCGTATACCAAAACACGCGGCCAACAGATTCAGTTCAGCGACCCGTATTATGTGGCGAAAGAAGTGCTGGTGGTGAAAAAGCCCAACGTCGATAAAACTCGTGCGGATTTTAAAGGCAAACGCATCAGCGCCACCAAAGGCACAACGTCTGAACAATCGATTTATCTGGCAGGCGCAAAAGCCGTGACCTTCCAGGATGCTGCGTCGGCCTTTCTGGCGCTGGAACAGAATAAAGCGGTGGGCTTTGTGACCAACACCATGACCGCCATCAAAATGATTTCTCAGGCCGGAAAAGACGGCATTGAACTGGGGATGATCAAAGAGCCGATGGCGCTGGAGCCGATTGGCGTCGGCATGAAAAAGGACGAACCGGCATTGCTGGCGAAGGTTAACAGCAGCCTGAAAGCGATGGATGACGACGGCACCATCGATAAAATCTGGGATACCTGGATCGGGCCAAATACCGAATACAAAATGGTGCGCGAAGACAAAGTACAGCCGCTCTCCAGCCTTAAATTCGAACCTCTGGAATAACCGATGATCACTGCGTCGCACGAGGCGCCTTCCCGCGCCTCTTTTATTCTTGCCAGTCAGGGCGACAACATCAAAATCTCCACCATCGGCAGCCGTGCATGGCTGATTGAAGCGCCAGGAGATTTCGACCTGCCCGCTCAGCGCCGCATCTGGTCACTGGCGGTCGCATTGCGTGCGCGTAATGATATCGAATCACTGATCCCCGGCGTGACCAATCTGCTGGTGCTGTTTCGCCAGACACCGGCAGATTACGACGCCACCTTTGCCCTGCTGGTGGCCGCCTGGGAACAGGCACAGGCCGTACATCCGCAAGGCAAACTGATTGAAATTCCGGTGATTTACGGCGGCCAATATGCCACCGATCTGGACGCGGTTTGCCAGCATACCGGGCTTTCGCCACGCGAGGTCATCCATCGCCATTCCGAGGGTTGCTACACGGTGTTTTCACTGGGCAGCGCACCGGGTTTTGGCTATCTCCACGGGCTGGATCCGTCTCTGGCCACGCCGCGTAAAAAAGTCCCCTCGCTGAATATGCTCAAAGGCACCGTGACCATCGGCGGCGCACAGACCGGGATTTCCGCGCTGACCGGGCCAAACGGCTGGAACGCCATCGGATTCGCCGAACTGACGCTGTTTGACCCGCAGGCGGAGAATCCTGCACTCATGGCACCGGGGGACAGCGTGCGCTTTCTGCCAGAAAGGATTGAATTGTGACTGAACCAGCCGTGATTGAAATAGTGAAAACCGGCCCGCTGAATACCGTTCAGGACGCGGGCCGCAACGGATTTCGGGATATCGGCGTGTCCGTCAGCGGCGTGATGGATCCGCTGGCGTTTCACGCGGGCAACATCATGCTGGGCAATGACGAAAACGCCGCCTGCATTGAAGTGCAGATGTTTCCGTTTAAGGTCCGGTTTCTCGCCGATACCAGCATTGCCATCACCGGCGCAGATTGCCGCACGAAGCTCGACGGTACAGATCTTCCGCCCTGGTGGGCGTGTTCCGTCCGCGCAGGGCAGGAACTGGAAATGCAGTTCCCGCGTTACGGTGCGCGCAGCTATTTGTGCGTCGCCGGAGGCATTGACGTCCCGGTCGTTATGGGCTCGCGCAGTACCGCGCTGCGTGGTGGTTTTGGTGGTTTAGACGGACGACCACTGGAGAAAAACGATCGCCTCGCGGCGGGTAAAACCACCGCATCTCCCCTGCCTGCGCAAGGTATGGGCATCGAGCCGCCGGAGATCGCGCTGGCAAACGTATTCCCGACCAGCACTGAGGGATGCGTGCAACTGCGGGCTATTCCCGCCGGAGAATACACGCTGTTTGAAGCCGATCTTCCCCGCTTCTGGTCGCAGCCGTGGAAAGTGTCCCTGCACAGCAACCGCACCGGTTACCGCTTATCCGGCGCGCCGGTCACGCCCTCGAAAGTCATCGAAATGCGTTCATACGGTTTAGTCCCCGGCATCGTTCAGGTTCCGCCTGCCGGCGAGCCGATCATTCAGCTGGCTGACGCCAATACCGCCGGAGGCTATCCGAAAATTGCCGGAATTATTGAAGAAGACTTATGGCGCCTGGCGCAGGTTCAGCCCGGTCAGAGCATTCAGTTGGTCAAAAGCGATGCACGCGAAGCCATTGCTGTTGCAGCGCAGATCAGCCAGTGGCTCACCCGCCTGCGCGATAGCGTTATGCCGGTGAAGAAAATCATGGGGGTTTAAAACGCCCTATGGATGAAACAGAAAACGGGCCAGAACAGGCCCGTTTTTTTATGCTTCTGACTCAGACGTTATGACTTCAGCTCCGCACAAAACTCTGCTATCCGGTCGCAGCCGTCTTGCAAAACTTCCATGCTGGTCGCATACGAAATGCGGAAATACGGACTCATGCCGTAGGCCGCGCCCTGTACGGTGACGACGTGTTTTTCTTCGATCAGCGCCATCACGAAATCGGCATCGCTATTGATGTGACGCCCGCCTGCGGTGGTTTTCCCGATGCAGCCTTCAATGTTCACGAACAGATAGAACGCACCCTGCGGTTTATGACAGCGCAGTTCATGCACGGATGTTAACCGCTCCAGCACGTAATCGCGGCGCTGGCGGTAGATTTCGGCGCGCTCTTTCAGTAAATCCTGCGGGCCGTTAAGCACCGCGACCGCCGCTGCCTGCGTGAGCGTGGTGACGCCGCCGCTGTTTTGCGTGTTCACGTTACTCATGGCTTTAATCAGATCTTGCGGACCGCCGCAAAAACCTAAACGCCAGCCGGTCATGGAATAGGCTTTCGACACGCCGTTGACCGTCAGCACGCGATCGAGCAAACGCGGTTCCACTTCGGCCAGCGTATAAAACGTCACGTCGTCATAGATCAGATGTTCGTAAATGTCATCGGTCAGGATCCACACGCCCGGATGGCGCAGCATCACCTCGCCCATCGCCTGCAATTCCTGGCGGGTTGCCACGGAACCGGCCGGATTGCTCGGGTAATTCAGCAGCAGCCACTTGGTTTTCGGCGTAATCGCCGCGTCGATGTCCTGCGGATACGGCTTGAAATTGTTCTCCTCCGGGCAGGCCACCGGCACCGGAATACCGCCCGCGAATTTGACGATATCCGCATAGCTAATCCACGACGGCGTCGGGATCACCACTTCATCGCCCGGATTAATCGTCGCCAGCATCGCGTTAAAAATAATTTGCTTCGCACCGCCTGCAGTGAGGATCTGGCCCACGTCGTAATTCAGGTTGTTATCGCGCTGAAATTTACGCGCAATGGCCGCCCGCAGCGCCGGGGTTCCGTCGGTTGGCGGATAACGGGTATCACCGCCGAGCGCGGCGGCGTAGGCGGCTTCCGTGGCATGAGGGGGCGTCGGAAAATCCGGTTCACCGGTAGAAAGCGCAATGACGTTCACGCCTGCGGCTGCGAGGTCACGGGCCTTTTGCGTCATGGCGACGGAGGCAGAAACAGAGACATTTTTTAAGCGATCGGCGATATCAGGCATGGTCCTGGGGTTCCATTGTTTTTATCGAACGTAAAAAGACGGACAGCGATGAGGCACTTCAGGGGAAAGAGTAATGAGGAACGGACCGCGCCGACCAATAGCGCTTTGTTGTGGTGACATAACACAAAACAATGGCTGAACGCGCAAATCAGGCAATTTGCACCGGCGCAGTGCAGGCGGGAATTTTCATTATTCGGGAGGCTGCGCAAAGGCAGAAAACATCCGGCTATACAGTGAATAAATCGGCGGGTAAATCAGAAGGAAAACCGGATATCGGACATAAATCAGCCTGTTAGTGCGTGTTGGCACTCATCTTGCTTCATACACATTACTTATAACACCACTTGTTTCCGTGATGAGGATGCCATCGTGAATCTCCGCCGCCTTAAATATTTTATCAAGATTGTCGATGTGGGTAGCCTCACTCAGGCCGCAGATATCCTGCACATTGCGCAGCCTGCGCTCAGCCAGCAACTCGCGACGCTGGAAGGCGAAGTGAATCAGCAACTGCTGATCCGCACCAAACGCGGCGTGACGCCGACCGAAGCGGGCAAGATTTTGTATATCCACGCGCAGGCCATTTTGCGCCAGTGCGATCAGGCCCAGAGCGCGATTGACGGCTCGGCGCTGGCACTTTCGGGCAGCGTTTCTGTCGGGCTTGCGCCGGGCACCGCCGCACAGCAACTGGCATTGCCGCTGATGGAAGAAGTCCACCGGCAATATCCGGGCATCGTATTGTATTTCAATGAAAACTTCGGCACCACGCTCAGCGAGCTGATCATGAATGGCCGGATGGATATGGCGGTGATTTACGGCAACCGGGAAATTCACGGATTACGGTTTATGCCGCTGATGAAAGAAGAGTTGTATTTCGTCTGCCCGCACGCGCTGAGCAAACCGCTGAAATCCGTCAGTCTGGCGCAGGTGGCAAAGTATGACCTGTTCCTGCCGCGCATTTACAACATCATGCGTAAAGTCATCGACGACGCGTTTATCCATGAAGCAGTGACGTACCGCGTGAAATGCGAAATCGAATCGCAAACCACCCTCAATGCCGCGCTGGCGGCGGGTTTAGGCTGCACGATCATGCCGGAATCCGCCGCCCGCGCGATGCTCAAAGCCTCGGGTTCGTGGATGGCGAAAATTGATAAACCGAATATTCAGGCGGCGCTGTCATTTTGCATGTCCGACCATCTGCCGCTGTCCCAGCCCGCCGAAGCGGTCAAAGCGATTTTACTGTCGCTGATGGCCAGCCGCACGGTGGATAACCGGCCACTGACGCTGGTGGGGTAATAAGCACACCTTATTACCGCAAAGCGAAATCCTCTTTCCTGACGTCGGCAGTGACACGATAGAGTGCTTTTACCGCCCGCAAAGCGGGTCGTTTTGTCGTCGTTATTGCGCGGGGACACTCTCTCTTCGACGGGAAGGATATGGAAAAAAAAGCACCAGCACTCAGCGAGTTGCGAGATATCGCACGAAAGATGCGTACGTCCGGCCTGAGCCAGATTGAACTCAGCGGAAACGGCTTTCGGATCAGCATGAAATACGCGCCAGTCTCCCCCGCCATTTTGCCATGCCGCATGCCGGACGAAACCGTGCTGACCGCTCCCGACGCGGTGTGTGCACCTTTCCCCGGCATTGTGTTGTTACGGCATCCGCTCAACAAAATTCCGTTCACACAACCGGGTGAAAAAGTCGGGAAAGATGCGCTGCTCGGCCTGCTGAAAGTCGGCGTGATTTATCTGCCGCTGCGCAGCCCGGTGCAGGGCGTGGTGGAATCCCTGTTCGTGGAAGACGGTGACTGCGTGGAATACGGCGCGGAGATTTTCACTTTACGCCGCGAGGAGCTGGCCGCATGAAATACATCGATTTAAACGCCGATATTGGCGAAGGCTTTGGCGATTACACCATCGCCGACGACGCCGCGCTGATGCCGCTGATCACCTCCGCCAACGTGGCCTGCGGGTTTCACGCGGGGGACGCGGTGATTATGGCGAAAACCGTCGCGCTGGCGAAAAAGTATCAGGTGGATCTCGGTGCGCACGTCGGATTTCCCGATTTGTCCGGGTTTGGCCGCCGCCGGATGCACATCGAACCGGAGGTGATGGCGCATTACGTCACCTATCAGCTTGGCGCGCTTTCTGCTTTTGCGAAAGCGGCGGATTACCCGCTGACGCACATGAGTTTCCACGGTGCGCTGGGCAATATGGTGTCCGAAGACGCCCGGCTGGCGCGGGTGTTATTGCAGGCGGTGAAGAATTTCGATGCACAAATGATCATCAGCACGATGCCCGGCAACGCCGTCGAACGCATGGCGCGGGCGCTGGATTTGCCGGTGATTGGTACGTTTCTCGCCGACCGCGCCTATGAAAGCAACGGCCTGCTGGTCAGCCGGACGCTGCCGGGCGCGGTTATTCATGACAAAGAGCAGGTACGCACGCGCATCCGGCAGTTGCTGCGCGAAGGCACGGTGCAAAGCATCGACGGCGCGACGTTGCCGGTGGATGCGACATCGATTCTGGTTCACGGCGATACGCCGGAATCCCTCGAAATGGTGCATACGCTGCGGGAAATTATTGCCGAAATGGACATCGCGCTGATGCCGCCAGCCCGGCAACGCCGCCAGATGGCACGGTAAAACACGCTGTTATAAGCCCCTCTTATCGCCTCACACGGTTTATGTCTTATACCGTCTGAGAATTACTGGATACAGTCAGAAAACACCCACCGGCAGAACATGATGGAGCCGGAGGTTTAACAGGAGAGTCGCAATGCCATTTTCAGATTACAAAACCGCGCTGGTGACCGGCGCATCGGCCGGCATGGGTGAAGCCATTGTCGAACGCCTTTGTCAGGAAGGGATCACCGTTCATGCCGTCGCGCGCCGCGCCGATCAACTGGCCGCCCTCGCCGCCCGCACCGGTTGTATTCCGCATGCGCTCGATGTCAGCGACCTCGACGCGGTGACGCGCCTGTGCAGCGAGATCAGCGTGGATATTCTGGTGAACAACGCCGGGGTTTCCCGTCCCGGCTCTATCCTGAGCGCCGATGAAGAATCCGTGGATACGCAGGTGGATGTGAATCTGCGCGCCGTTTTGCATCTTTGCCGCCTGCTGGTACCGGGCATGATGGAACGCGATCGCGGCCACGTCATCAACATCACCTCGATTGCCGCGATTTATAACTTCGGCGGCAACTCGATTTATCACGCCACCAAAGCCGGAGTTCACGCCCTGTCACGCCAGTTACGCGTTGACTGCTACGGCAAGCGTGTGCGCATCACTGAAATCTGCCCGGGCCGCGTGGCGACTGACATTTTCGGCAATGTTTCCGGCGATCACGAAGAAGCCCGCCGCCGTTTCATTGACGGTTTTGAACTGCCCGAAGCCAAAGACATCGCCGATTGCGTGGCGTTTGCCGTTTCTGCGCCGATTGCCGTCAACATCGGCAACATCGAAATCACCCCGACGTTGCAGGTTCCCGGTGGTCTTTCCACCATGCGCCCCGGCGAAGGTCTGTGATCTTTTTCCTATAAACCCACAGTTCAACCATTCAGGAGGGTGAAAATACGATGACGCTCGATTTCAGCAAAGTCCTGACCGGTCAGTTCGGGCAGATGATCGTCGATGGCATGGTTGTCACCCTCAAGCTGGCGCTGGGGGCCTGGCTGCTCGCGATGTGTATTGCCCTGCTGCTGGTCGTCATCCGGCTGACGCACAAACGCACCGCCGAATATTTCGTCCGCGCCTATGTGTCGTATCACCGCAATGTACCGACGCTTATTCAACTGATGATGTGGTATTTCGCCATTCCGACGCTGCTGCCGGAATCTGTGCAGATGTGGATTAACGATTTCAACGCCGAGTTTCTGTTCTCGATGTTTGCGCTCGGATTGTGTCAGGCGGCGTATTTCTCTGAAGACATCCGCAGCGGATTACGCGCTATTCCTGAAGGGCAAACCGAAGCATCACGCGCGCTGGGCATGAGTTACACCCGATCGCTGCGTTCGGTTATTTTACCGCAGGGCATCCGCAACGCGCTGCCCTCGCTGCTCAACCACACCGTTTTACTGTTCAAAAACACCAGTCTGGCTATGGTCATTGGCGTAGCTGAACTGACTTACGTGACCCGTGATATTGAAAACCAGACGTTCCGGACTTTCGAATCGTATCTGGTGGCCTCTGCCGGTTATCTGTTCTTCTCTCTGCTGCTGATGAGTGCTGGCGCATTGCTGGCCCGCCGGTTCCAGCGGGCCTACGCGAGGTAATCACATGCTCGAGATGTTCACGATTTTGCACGACAACGGGATGCTGTTCCTGATGGGGCAATACCCGCAGGGGCCACTGGGCGGGATACTTTGTACATTACTGATTTCCCTGCTGGCCGTTTTGTTTGCACTGCCGGTGGGTATTCTGCTCGGGCTGGCGCGTTTATCGCCTTTCCGCTGGCTGAGCTGGCCCGCTGCCTGCTGGGTCTACGGCTTACGCGGCATTCCGCTGCTGATGGTGGTGTTCTGGACGTATTTCTGCGTTCCACTGTTAATCGGTCACAACATCAGCGGCTTCAGCACTATGCTGTGTACGCTGGTGATTTATGAAAGTGCGTATATCGCCGAGATCGTGCGCGGCGGCATTCAGGCGCTGCCGGGCGGCCAGTACGAAGCGGCGCGCGCTTTAGGGATGAGTTATTTCAAAACGCTGCGTCTGATTATTCTGCCGCAGGCGTTATACAACACGCTGCCAAGTCTGGTCAGCCAGTTGGTTTCTATCATTAAAGACAGCACGCTGGGTTACGTCATTAACGTGCCGGAGCTGACCTTTGCCGCTAATCAGGTGAATAACCAACTGCTGACCAAACCTTTTCAAGTCTTCGCGATTGTCGCGATTGGCTATTACATCATCTGTTTCAGCCTGACGTGGCTGGCCAATAAGCTTGAAGCCCGTATCACGCGCAAACGACAGAACCGGATGCCGGAAGCGGAGAAAATGACGAAGGCTCCACTGCTGAAGACTCAACCATAATAAGGAACGACGATGCGACCGATGATCTTATTTAATCAGGTTAATAAATGGTATGGCGAATATCAGGCGCTGACCGACCTGAGTGCTGAAATTAGAAGTGGTGAAGTCGTAGTGGTTTGCGGACCGTCCGGCTCGGGCAAATCAACGCTGATCCGCACCGTGAACCGGCTGGAACCTATTGAAGAGGGCCAGATCCTGTTCGATGGCATGGATATTCATGGCACCAGCACCCGACTGAACCAGTTGCGCACGCGTATCGGTTTTGTCTTTCAGAACTTTAATCTTTTCCCGCACGTTTCGGTGCTGGACAACATCATGATGTCGCCGGTAAAGGTGCTCGGCGTGAAACGTCAGGAAGCACGCAAGCACGCGGGTGAACTGCTGGAACGTGTCGGATTATCACACAAAGCCAATGCCTATCCGGCACAGCTTTCCGGCGGGCAGCAGCAACGTGTTGCCATCGCCCGGGCATTAGCCATGAAACCGCCAGTGATGCTGTTTGATGAACCGACGTCGGCGCTTGATCCGGAAATGGTCGGTGAAGTCCTGAATGTGATGCGCAGTCTTGCACGTGAAGGTATGACCATGATGTGCGTCACACACGAAATGAATTTTGCCCGCGACGTGGCGGACACAATCTGGTTTATGGATCAGGGGAAAATTCTGGAAAAATCCAAACCGGAAAACTTCTTCAATCATCCGCAACACCCACGTGCCAGGAAGTTTTTAAGTGACTTATTGCACCATTAATTATTTAGAGAAGCCCGCTTAAGGAAACTTAAGCGGGCTTTTTGTTTTTCATAAAACTGAACGAACCTTTGTATCATTTAAATTCAACGAGCTAGCGTGAAAAGTCTTCCCGATGCATTTTCAGTTTTCCCTCCGCATCGGGAGAATTTGGTCGTCAGATTTGGGGTCATTTCAGTTCGATTATGGAGTGACTAATCTGCTGCGTCGGGGTTGCCCATACTCTTTGCCACGAACGCTCTTAGTCTGCAGCCTTCCATTCAGAAAGCATTTTAAGGGCGCTGTCGTAGTGACCCGTAGCCCCGGCTGTACGTAAAAATTGTGCGCGCTCAACGATGATTTCATCAGGCGCCGGGTCTGCATGCAAAAGGTCGAGCGTCTCAGTCAGGAAGTCTTCCAGCGGCATGGCATGCTCGTCACTTTCCTGACCAAACAATGTGGTTTGCACGCCTGGTGGCGCTAACTCAATTACGCGTACGGAAGTGTCGGCGAGCTGAACACGCAAGCTTTCAGTGAATGAATGAATCGCAGCTTTTGTGGCGCTATAGGTCATGGCAATAGGGAACGGAACAAACGCCAGTGCGGAACTGACATTAATGATGACACTGTCATTCTTTTTAACCAGCTGCGGTAAGAACGCATAAGTCATACGAATGGTCCCCAGAAGGTTGATCTCAACAGTCTGTTGCGCAATCTTCACTGCATTCTGATCCAAAACATTTTCGCTCAACATAATACCGGCGTTGTTGATGACAACATTCAGGTCGGGGTAGCGTGCTGCTGCGAGTTCGCTTGCCCGGGTAATGGAACCGGCATCGGCAATATCGAGTTCAATGGCCTCGATGCCGGGGTAATCGTTTGTGATTTGATCAAGTAAAGCCTTGCGACGGCCAGCTACAATGACCTTATTGCCTGCTTCATGAAAACGTACCGCAAGGCCCAGCCCTATCCCCGACGTGGAACCCGTGATGAGGATCGTATTACCTGAAGTTTTCATATGTTTCTCCGGATTGATGAAAAAGGTAGAATGCCAAACGGACAGTTGTCCGACAGGAAAAAATTAACGGACAATTGTCCGTTAAGCAAGTTTTAATATTGTGGACAGGAGGACTGGTGACACAGCAACAAAAAACGGGTCGCCCGGCACGGGCTGACGCGCAGCAAAACCGCGAGCGTATTCTGTCGGTTGCACTTCAGGAACTGACCGTTTCCGCAGACGTGCCCCTAAGCACGATCGCGAAGAAGGCAGGCGTCGGGCAGGCCACTTTTTATCGTAACTTCCCGACACGGGAGGTATTAGTGATGGAGGTTTATCGCTATGAGATGTTGCAGGTCACAAAGTTTGCAGAACATTTGCTCCGGACCTGCGCACCCGAACAGGCGTTGCGTGACTGGATGAATCGCCTTGCCGAATACGCAATGACCAAAGCAGGCCTGGCCAATGCCATTCGCGAGGTATCGCTCTCGCGGGACTGTCCGGAAAAGGCAGGCTATGCCCCTGTCATTGCTGCCGCTCAGTTGTTACTTGATGCCAATAAGAAAGCGGGAACTATCCACCCGGGGGTTACCACTGACGACTTTTTCCTGGCAATTGCAGGGATATGGCAGCTCGATTTTAATGATGAGTGGCAGCCCCGGCTAACCTGGCTCATCGACATGGTGATGGCGGGACTGCGCGCGGGGGCACCGCTACGCTCTGTTTCTCAGTAGACGACAACCACAGCGTACATGCAGGAGAGTGGCGAAACAGCCGAAGTCTCCCGGGGGTCTGAACAATAATTGCCTCGCCTTTTCATTATTTTTTAAGCCTGGCATTGATTGATATTTGCAATACGTGGATCGGGTTAAAAACATCAGACGCAAAGGCGTTCTTATTTGCCGGGATTACGACATGCTCCATCCAGACAACGTCTTAATTGGTGGCGCATCTCTGGAAGAAGACCGCCGTCGTATTCCGGTGGGTTCGGTCCCTGGCTGGTTATATGTGATGAGGTTCCGGATCCGCAAAAGTTTGCGGTTCGATAATGACGTGACCACCAAAGGTGTCTTAACGACACCAAAATCCGCCGTCTCAAGCCTTCTGAAAAACCTTTCCAGGTTTACGATTCTGTTCCCCGGCATCCGTAACCCCTATAAACCAATGTGTGAAAATGCGGTTATTAACCCGGCCTCTCCTCAAGGGTAAAAAGTTGCTGCCCGCTACTGACGATCTCACCCGTTGCGCACAGCACCTCAGCAATCACACCCCCGGTGACTGCCACCACCCGGTTTTCCATTTTCATCGCCTCGACGATGGCAAGCGTATCGCCTTCCTTAACGAATGCGCCCGGTTCTACCGCGATAAATACGATGGTTCCCGGCATGGGGGCTGTTACGCCATTGCCAGTCGAACGGTTATTCTCTTCCAGATGCAGCTGGCTATCGACCCGGTATCGCTTGCCCGCCAGTATCACTTCCACGATCCCTTTTCTCTCTCTTCCCTGCCAGCTCACATCACCACACTGCCCGCCCCAGCCATGATTCACCGGCGCGATAGTGATGGTAAATGTCTCCGGACCAATAGCCGTCAGTACCCGGGTATTACCGAGCGTCAGCAGATTGACAGCAATTTCATTCCCCTGATAGCGGATATATATTTTTCCTGCGGGTGCCGCCGGGTCTAATGCCTGCCGGTCACTGTTTCCCTGTAGCCCGTACCAGGGGGAAGAGGTACGCCCTGCACTTTCCTGCTTTGCCAGCAGTGCAGCTGCGCTGGCAACGGCAGCCAGTGGCCCGACTGAGACGTCACGCTCCGTAAGAAGTTGGTCAATTAACCCGGTATGCAGGTTACCGGCCATCACCCGGGGATGGTTTAATAATTCCAGAAGAAAGCCACTGTTGGTCGTCACCCCAAACACCCACGTCTGAGTCAGTGCCTGCACCATTTTAAGCCGGGACTGCTCGCGATCTGCGGCATGGACAATAAGTTTAGCAATCAGCGGATCGTAAAACGCAGGTACCTCGCCATGGTGGTCGAAAGCACTGTCGGTCCGGGCTGTCTCCGGCCATGTTACTGTGGCCGGTCCTGGCGAGGGAGTAAAGTCATCGTCCGGATCCTCAGCATATATACGGCTCTCAAAAGCATGCCCCTTACTGACTATCTGCGACTGAGACAAGGGCAGTTGTTCGCCCGCCGCAATTTTGATCTGCCACTCAACAAGATCCAGTCCTGTGATCATTTCCGTCACCGGATGCTCTACCTGCAGGCGGGTGTTGACCTCAAGGAAATAAAACCGGTTGTCAGGCGCAACGATAAACTCAAATGTTCCCGCATTAAAATAGCCTATTTGCCGTGCCCCGTTGACGGCCGCGTTTAACATTGCTTCGCGAACCTCCGCAGAAATGGACGTCGCCGGGGCTTCTTCGATAATTTTCTGATGCCGCCGTTGCAGTGAACATTCTCTTTCATACAGGTGCACCACCTGCCCGTGCTTATCACCCATGATCTGCACTTCGATATGACGCGGCGAATGGATATAGCGTTCGATCATCAGACGGCCATCGTTAAAGTTAGCCCTGGCGATACGCACGGCCGCGGCAACGGCCGCCTGCATTTCAGCAGCCTGCTCCACCACCTGCATTCCTTTACCCCCGCCACCCGCGACAGGCTTGAGGATCACCGGATATCCTATTTCTTCAGCCAGCGCATTCAGCACACTGAAGGATTCAGAAGCTTCCTGCGATCCGGGGAGTACTGGCACTCCCGCTTTTTCCATCTGTTGCCGGGCCAGAATTTTATTGCCCATATCGCGGATGATATTCGCCGACGGTCCGATAAACGTCAGCCCAGCCAGGGAAACCGCCTCGGCAAACTCCGGGTTTTCAGATAAAAATCCGTAGCCGGGATGAACCGCATCACAGCCCGAATGACGTGCGGCACTCACAAGCGCATCAATGTTCAGATAGCTGTCGGCGGCAAGCGGGCCACCAATATTGACGGTCCGTATTGCACCTGACAGATGATCGGCTTCGGTATCGGCATCAGAATAAACCGCTACGTACTCAATACCCATTTCTCTGGCGGTGCGGGCAATACGTCGGGCAATCTCGCCACGGTTAGCAATAAGAATTCGATTCAACATGGTTCACATCCTGAAAACGCCAAAATGGGTCGTCTGCTGGGGTGCCTGGTGGGCAAGCGCAAGTCCCAACGCCAGCCAGTCGCGGGTATGTTCGGGAAGAATAACGGCATCCACCCACAAACGTGCAGCGACATACAATGCCTGTCCCTGCCGGTCATAAGCATCGCGGACCGGTTGTTTGACCCGTTCAGCCTCTTCAGCGGTGAAAGGTTGGCCTTTTTTTTCTAAATGCTCCTCACGCATCAGTGCCATCACCGTTGCCGCCTGCTCACTGCCGACGACAGACATTTTCGCGTTCGGCCACATTGCCATGAGCTGCGGGCCAAGCGCGCGACCACACATCGCCAGATTGCCCGCCCCAAAGCTGCCGCCAATCAGGACAGAGAATTTAGGCACACGGGCGCAGGCGACCGCATTCATCATTTTGGCTCCGTGTTTGGCAATGCCCCCGGCTTCATACTCCGGCCCCACCATGAAGCCGTTGATGTTATGCAGGAACAACAAGGGGATATTGCGCTGTACACACAGCTCGATAAAGTTCGCCGCCTTCTGCGCGCTTTCTGAATACAGCACCCCGTCATTAATCAACACCCCGACCGGAAAACCGCCGATATGGCCCGTTCCGCAAATGAGCGTGCGCCCATAGCGGGCTTTGTATTCCGTCAGCTCGCTGCCGTCCAGCAGGCGGGCAAGAATCTCCCGAACGGGGATAGGTTCACGCGGATTTGCGCTGATAATGCCAGGGATCTGGCGCGGATCGAACAGCGGCTCAACCGCCGCCATCGGCGGTGACGCAAGCTTACCGGCATCGCTGCGGGCAATAATGTCACGGACAATGTGCAACGCATGACGGTCATGTTCTGCATAGTGGTCGGCCACACCGCTATCCAGCGTATGGACATCGGCACCGCCAAGGGTCTGGGCATCAACAATTACCCCCGTTGCAGCACGCACCAGCTGCGGGCCGCCGAGGAAAATAGTGCCGTTGTCTTTGACAATCACCGTTTCGTCGCACATTGCGGGTATATATGCTCCTCCTGCGGTACAGGAACCCAACACCGCCGCGATCTGGGGTAAACCCGCCGCGGACATTTCAGCAATATTGCGAAAAATGCGCCCGATATGATGTTCATCAGGAAAAATCTCTTCCTGAAGCGGCAAATAAACGCCCCCCGAGTCCATCAGATAGACGCTGGGAAGTGCCATTTCACGGGCAATCTGCTGCATGCGCAGATGCTTCTTCAATGTCAGCGGATAATATGCGCCGCCTTTTACCGAAGCATCATTGGCGTAAATCGCCACTGCGCGATTTTTAACAATACCGATACCGGTCACGATCCCGGCCGACGGCACCGAATGTTCATATACCTGATGAGCAGCCAACTGCCCAATTTCAACAAAGGCGCTGCCTACGTCAATCAGCAGGGCGATACGTTCACGGGCTGAAAGTTTGCCACGCGCCGCCTGTTTCTGACGAGCCGCCTCCCCTCCTCCCTGGAGCGCCGCTTGCCGCGCTTCATCTATTGGCTGCTGCATCCGGGCAAATGCCTGCTGGTTTTCACGAAACGTCGGATTATCGGTGTAATGACGTGCTGCAATTGTCGCCATGGTGCCTCTCTTAGAAATTAAGCGTGGACTTTGAACCGGGCGATCAGAAAACTCGCCAGTCCGGTCAGCAAGATGGCCAGCGTCCATGTGCCGTGATGCTCCAGCAGCACGGCAAATGAGGAGGCAATTCCCGCCATCCCCTGCTGCAGAAACCCGCACAGCGCCATCGCGTAAGCACCGAAATCCTTACCATCGTTCACCGCCGCCGACATGCTGCTTGGGAACATCACCGCCTGGCCGAAAATAATCAGACAATACAGCACGATAAAAATAACCAGTCCCGATGTGTGGCTAAGTAGCCCAGTCCACCACAGAACAAGCAGCGCCAGCGCGGAGATCGCGACCATCAACGAGCCACGACGCATTAAGGTGACCACTCCCGTAGCGTGCACGATGCGATTTACCGTCAATGCGCCGGCCAGATAGGAGATGCCGATAAGCAGGCCAAAGAGACCAAAGCTGGTCACCTCCAGACCAAAACTCTGCTGCATGACAAACGGACTGACTTCCTGCAATGTCACGGTCGTGGCAAAGCCCAGCCCTCCCACGCACGCTGGCCAGAAAAAACCTGGGCGCCGCAGAATGGTTAAGTAGGCGTGCGCCATACCCTTGCTGATCCTGGCAGGTTCGGCATACGCCATCGGCACCGTCAGTGAGAAAAGCAGCGCAACAAAGCCGGTGGCGGCCAGCACCAGAAAGGCAACCTGCCAGTGCAGGTAATAGCTGATAAGTCCGCCGATAAACTGTCCGCCGCCCAGCGCGGTAATAAACGCTACCGACAATACGGAAAGTCGTTTTGCCAGTTCCGCACCACTCCAGTTATCTTTAACCAGAATGCGCCCGATAATCGCGGCTCCCCCCGCGCCGATCCCCTGCAAGGCACGTAAAACCAGAAGCAGGTTAGCGTCCCTGCACCACGCCAGCAGCAGGCTGGTGCCGATAAATAACACCAGCGATAATGTCAGTGAGATGCGCCGTCCATAGCGGTCTGCCGCCGCTCCCCAGAAAATAACGGGCACCGCCGCGCCGACGACGAAAATCGAGATCGACAACTCTGTCGCGCTCTGGGTCATCCCAAGCTCCCGCATCACGACCGGAAGTGAAGGAAGGTAGATGGTGGTCGCCATCTGCGTCATGAACACGACCAGACAGGCCAGCGACATGATCCTCAACGAAAGCGTGTCCACGGCCGGAACACGGTAACTTTCAGATTCATTCATAGTTCGCTCGCAACTGGTTGACGTGTCCGGCAAACTCCGCAATCTCACTGCGGCTGATGTTTGAACGTAGCATAATGCGCAAACCTGCTTTACCGCGCGCAATGACCGGGAAGAAAATCGGAGAGGTATAAAAACCACGTTCAAATAGCGTTTTGGCGATTGAGATGGTCGCTTCCTCGGAACCTATCTGAATAAAACGTATTGGCAGCCCGTCATTGTGATTGTCATTTGCAATCAGCGAATCAAAATATTCGATATTTTGCTGCAGTTGATTCTGTAATTGCGTCAGCTCTTGAGTGTGATGAAGGGCGACCGACGCCAGGATCCCACCGAGCCCGGCAGTATTGATACGTTGTGACCAGAGGAATGGACCGGCAAAGCGAGAAATGAGCGTACGCTGTTCGTTATAAGGTCGCCGGCCAATAAACACCGCCCCTCCCGAAGCACCAAACCCCTTATTGAGAGAAGTAATAATGACCGTCCGGTCATTAATTTCTCCGAGCGTATCCAGTACAAGTCCCCTGCCAAGTTTACCCACAGTAGACAGGCCATGAGCCTCATCAAATAACAGGAACAGGCCATATTTTTCCTGTAAATGCAGAAGTTCTTTTACCGGAGCCTGGCCACCGGTGCTGTAAACCCCATCTGCCACATAGGCCACGCGCGGATATTTTTTGCAGATCGCTTCCAGTTGTTCCAGATCATTATGAGCAATGGTAATGACTTCGGTTTCATCAGCGCATACCGGTTTCATGATGTTAAGACAGAAATGAGCATTTTTATCGAAGACCAGCACCGGCGGTTGATTCTCCGTCAGCGCCCCGGATGCAACCAGCGGCAAAATACCCTGAGCAGCAGCGGCACAGGAGGCGACAGTAATCACGTCAGCACCAATAAGATCGGCCAGCGCCTGCTCAGCTTGCCCCAGTAGCTCAAACTGGATGCGTATGCGCGAGGTGGAGGTATTGAGCGAACCATTACTTTGCAAGGCGGCAATGGCCTGCCGGAGAATTTCAGGGTGTGAATCAAGCCCCAGATAAGAATATGAGGACATATTCACAAAGCGGTGATCACTGTTGACTTGCTGATGATGACCATTGCCAAGATTGGTGATTGCCAGGTTCGATAAACCTGAGTCCTGTGTTACCTGCCAGAAGCTGTTACTGATCTGAACGGCTTTCTTAATATTACTCCAGGTATTCATGCAGTTTGTCCCGTTTTAGTTAAGTTGGAATAAACTTGCATCAGAATGTAAAGAAAGTTAAATGCCAATTCTTAATATAATAACCCGGAAAAACATAATAAAATTTTTAATTAACACTCTACATTTTTGTATATTAAACATCAAAATCGGCATTTAAACCCTTCATCTATTTTGTGCTAATCATTATTAAGCCGAATAAAGGCTCAGCAAATACTGTGACGATTAAATCCTTGTCGCTGGCTTTCTTTCACCCGAATAAATGAGGTGTAAAAATGCTTTTTCATGGCCGTGAAATGACCGTTAACTGGCTGGATAATGGGTTAGCAGAGCTGGTTCTGAATAGCACCGCAGCCAAAGTTAATACCATGAATTCCGTTTTCTTTGAGGAACTCTATGCAGCATTAACTATAGCTCGCAATCATAATGAAATTAAGGGGCTATTAATTCGCTCGGCTAAAAATAACTTTAATCTCGGTGCCGATTTGTATGAATTACATAGTTTGCAATATCGGCAGGATAATAGCCTCGACGTCTGGATCAACAACGCTAATAAATCGTTAGACTTACTTAATTATTTGCCCTTCCCTACGCTTGCGGCGATTGACGGCGCGGCACTGGGCGGGGGCTGTGAACTGGCGCTGGCCTGCGATTTTCGCATCGCCACACCGGCTTCAAGTCTGGGCCTGCCGGAAGTGAGCTTGGGTCTCATTCCGGGCTTTGGCGGCACAGTGCGACTTCCCCGTCTGGTGGGGGTCGATCATGCCCTGGAGCTTATCACCACCGGCCAGTCTTCTGATGCCGACCGCGCCCTGAAACTGGGCCTGATCGATGCCAGGATCGCTCAGTCGCAACTCCTGAGTGCGGCGACACATATGCTGACCGGTGCTTCGCAGGGTGAATTGGACTGGCGGGTCGCACGGCGTGAAAAACAGGCCCCGCTGCGCCTGAGCACAACAGAGTCTGTTATGACATTCTTCCATGCGTCTGCAGGGGTAAAAAATTCGGTACAGAAGTATAAGGCGGCCGCGGTTGCTGCTATCAGTACTGTCGAGTTTTCAGCCTCCCATGCCCACCGCGAAGCCTCAGACGCCGAACGCCAGCAGTTTCTCAGGCTGGCGCGCACGGACGAAGCAAAGTCCTCTATCGGGGCGTTCCTCAGCAAAAGACAGGTCATCAGACGGGCAGAAACGCTGGCGGCATATGGTCAGCCTGTTGAACAGGTCGCGGTACTGGGCTCCGGGATTATGGGTAAGGGAATCGCTTATCTTTCTGCTTTGCATGGCGTACCCGCGTTGATACACGCTAACAGACCGCAATCCCAGCTCGCTGCGCTGGATGCTCCTAAAAAATGGCTTAACCAGCTTCTGGCGAAAAATCAGATTGACGGAAATCACATGGCCCGCGTGCTGTCAGACATACGCGTAACAGCAGGCTATAAAGGGCTTGATCTGGCCGGGATAGTGATTGAATCCGTGGTAGAGGATAAAGCGGTAAAAGCCCTCGTGCTGGCCACGGCAGAGCAAAACATTGCCCGGGACACCGTGCTGGTCACCAATACCTCAACGTTTGGGGTTGGTGAACTGGCACGCGGACTGACACGACCGACGCAATTTTGCGGCCTGCATTTCTTTAATCCGGCGCAGCGCATGCCGCTGGTGGAAATTATTCGCAGTGAAAACACCTCGGATGCCACGCTGGCAACCGTGGTGGCCTATGCCAGGAGGCTGGGAAAGACCCCCGTGATCGTCAAAGACAGGCCGGGATTCTTTATCAACCGGGTGCTCTTCGCTTACCTGAGCGGTTTGCTGATGCTGGTGCGTGATGGCATCAGCTTCCGCCATATTGACCGGGTAATGGAAGATGCCTTTGGCTGGCCAATGGGCCCGGCATGGTTGCTGGATGTTATCGGGATCGATACCGCACACGCCATTTTTAAACAGCTTTCTGCCGCCTGGCCCGAGCGTTTTAACGCCGATACCACGGCAATTATTGATTTTCTTCACGCACATCAGCGTCTGGGAGAAAAAACAGGACAGGGATTTTATCGCTATCAGCAGGAGAAGAAGGGCCGCAGCCAGCGTGTGGCAGATAAAGATTTTGAGACGAAGCTGGCCGCACTGCAGTCTCCCCCTTTGCCGCTGAGCGAAGATGACATTATCGATCGCATGATGATCCCGATGGTGAATGAAGTTATCCGCTGCCTTGAAGAAGGCGTGATCGGCTCCGCTGCTGAAGCAGATACCGCATTGATTCAGGGACTGGGGTTCCCGGTTTATCGCGGCGGTGCATGCCGTTATGTCGATACCCGGGGTACGGCAAACTTTAACCGCGCGGCCCGGCACTTTAGCGCGCTGGGTGGCCTCTATCAGTTACCTGCATTGCTGCTTTCCCCTGCTCACCAGAGTGCACCGTTTTATCCTCATCCCACCGCCGATGCTCAACGCAGCGTACTGGCATAAGGAATATTCAATGGAAAATGTCGTTATTGTAGATGCGATCAGAACGCCGATGGGCCGCGCCCGTGAAGGTGCATTTCGCCATGTCCGCGCAGAAGCCCTTTCAGCACATGTGATGCGCGAGCTGCTGGCCAGACAACCCGGCCTGTCGTCAACAAACATTGACGATATTTACTGGGGATGCGTACAGCAAACGCTGGAGCAAGGATTTAATATCGCCCGTAATGCGGCACTGCTGGCGGAAATACCTCACACGGTGCCTGCGACGACGGTGAACAGGCTTTGCGGTTCATCCATGCAGGCGTTACATGATGCCGCGCGGGCCATTATGGTTGGTGACGCCACTCTTTGTATCGCCGGGGGGGTTGAACATATGGGCCATGTTCCGATGACCCATGGCATTGATTTTCATCCCGCCCTGAGTAAAACCGTTGCCCGTGCGGCAGGCAACATGGGGCTCACGGCGGAGCTACTGGCAAAAATGCATAATATCAGTCGGGAAATGCAGGATGAATTTGCGCTGCGTTCCCATCAGCGGGCCGCACATGCAAGTCTTAAGGGGCTTTTTGATGCAGAGATCGTGCCTACCCACGGTCATGATGCTCATGGCGCACTGGTTCGCCATCAAAAAGATGAGGTCATCCGCCCGGAAACCAACCTGGACAGTCTCAATAATCTGCGACCCGTTTTTGATCCTCATACGGGAACGGTCACTGCAGGGACGTCGTCGTCACTGGCAGACGGCGCATCAGCAGTCTTACTGGCCAGCGAGTCGTATGCACGTGCCCATGGCCTGCCTGTACGCGCCCGTATACGTGCCATGGCAGTGGTGGGCAGTCAGCCTTCAACCATGGGTTACGGCCCCGTTCCGGCCAGCGAATTAGCACTGAAACGCGCCCGGCTATCCATCGAAGATATCGACCTGTTTGAGCTTAATGAAGCCTTCGCCGCGCAGGTGTTGTCCTGCATTAAAGGGCTGGGTCTGCTTGACCAGATGGACGACAAGATTAATCAACATGGCGGCGCCATCGCACTCGGCCATCCTTTGGGATGCACCGGGACCCGCATTACCACCACATTAATCAACCTGCTGGAACAGCGTGACAGGCAATTTGGCCTCGCCACGATGTGTATCGGGCTGGGCCAGGGGATCGCCACCGTTTTTGAGCGCGCCTGAATCAGGGTATGCGGGAAGCGCAGATCCGTATGCATCCTTCCATATTCTCAAATTAGATATAAATAGCATTTTTTATTACTTTTATGAGCATCTTCAACTTTGTAGGGTGAGGTCATACCCTCAGAGCCTGAATACCCCGGAGCAAGGAATAATGAAAAAAAAAGCGGCAGTAGGATTATTATTAGCGGCACTGGTCGCAACGGCCCACGCAGCAGAATCGCCTGTATCGGGCGGGACATTAAATGTCGCCTTAGGTAGCGACACCCCTATCATCGATCCTTCCATTACCGGTTACTCAGTCACGGCCTTGATTACCCGTAATGTCGTGGACTCGCTGGTAGGGCAAGCCGGGGATAACCGTTTTACCCCGTGGCTTGCCTTGCGCTGGGAGATTAACGACAATCACACGCAATATACCTTCCACCTGCGCAAGGACGTGACCTTCAGCGACAAAACCCGGCTGGACGCGCAGGCGGTTAAATATAATTTGGATCGCATCCTGGATCCCAAAACTACCTCAAGCTATGCGAAATCGCTGCTTGGCCCGATCGACAGCATCACCACACCGGATGATTTTACCGTGGTGATCCACTATAAGACGCCGTTTGCGCCACTGTTGCAGGGTCTGAGTCTGCCTTATCTCGGTATACAATCACCGACCTATCTGAAGAACACCCCAAATACCAGCAACACCGTCGTGGGATCGGGGCCTTTTATCCTTAAATCCTTCGTCAAGGGCAACGGCAGCCAGCTGACACGCCGTGATGATTATCAATGGGGGCCGGGCTATGCGCACCATCAGGGTCCTGCATGGCTCTCCGCCATTAACTTTAAATATCTGCCGGAATCCTCTGTCCGATTGGGCGCGTTAACCAGCGGGCAGGTGCAGGCCATTGATGCCGTTCCTCCCGCCAATGTCCGTGCACTTCAGCGTAATCCACAAGTCAGTATTCTGACCAAAGAAAATCCGGGCATTCCACGGGTGTTGTACCTCAATACGTCTAAAGGTCCGTTCAGCGACGTTAACGTCCGGCAGGCGTTTCTGCATGCGGTCGATCCCGCTTCTGCGGTAAAAGTCGCTTTCTTTGGTACGCTGAAACCTGCGGATAGCGTGCTGGGGCCACAAACACTTTATTACGACGCTAACGCCCGCGTTTCCGCAGCCCAGCCTGCAAAACAACTCAGCCCGGGGCAGCCGTTGACCGTGCATTTTCTCTATGACCCGGCATCGACCGAAAGCGCGGATGTCACCCTGTTCCAGGCCATCCAGTTCCAGGTGAAGAAGGCCGGTTTTAACCTTCAGTTTGATCCGGTTGACAGTGGTATCTTCAGCGCGCGTACCGCCAGCAACGACTACGATATCGTCTCGAATTTCTACGTACGCGCCGAACCGGATATTCTGCGTACCGTTTTCCACTCAGCCTACATCCCACCTAAAGGTGCCAACTACAGTCACGTTAATGCACTGGACGATAAACTAACGCTGGCAATTGGTGCTCCTGATGCACAACGGAAACAGATATACAGTGATATCCAGCGCCAGGTGATTGATCAGGCCTATGTCGTTCCGCTGTACATACCGGCGTATCAGTTGGGGATCAGCAAAAAAGTCCAGGGTATCAGTTGGGCTACCAACGCTAAACCTAACTTTTATGATGCCTGGCTGAGCAACTGATATGGCAAAAATTGTCCTGCACCGCCTGCTCTCCATTATTGCCGTCCTGTGGGGAGCGGCCACGCTGACGTTTATAGCTATCAAACTGATACCTGGCGATCCGATACTTATCATGAGCGGCGGCGAGAACGTCGTTGATGATGCCTGGCGCGCAACGATGACGGCGAAACTTGGGCTGGACCAGCCTCTCTGGGCGCAGTATTTGCATTATTGCGGCCAGGCGCTGCTGGGCCATTTCGGTGAGAGTTTCCAGTTCCGGGCACCGGTAACCACAGTCATTACTGCCGCGCTGATACAGACCCAGACACTGGCAGGTTGCGCGCTTCTGCTGGCGGTATTACTGGCTACGCTCAACGCTCTGGCGACCTCCGGGCGCTGGTGGCCACTGCGCGCACTGTTCTCCGGTTTGGAACTTTGTCTGCTGAGTACACCGGTCTACTGGATTGGTATTATTCTGCTGAGCATTTTCAGTTTCCGCCTGAACTGGTTTCCGGTAACGGGTAACGACGGCTGGGTTTCGCTGGTGCTTCCGATTATCGCACTGAGCCTGCCACTGACAGCCATCCTCAGTCAGGTGCTGCGTGACGGTCTGGAAGAGGCCCTGCAACAGCCGTTTGCCATGACGGTTCGTACCCGTGGCGCGGGCGAGACGCTGCTACGCCTGCGCCACGGACTGCGTCATGCATCGCTTGCCGCTTCTACACTGACCGGTACCATGCTGGCGAATCTGCTCAGCGGATCCATCCTGACCGAAACTGTTTTCGGCCGCGCCGGGTTGGGTAAAATCACGCTTCAGGCCATTGCCAGCCGCGATATGCCGCTTATCCTTGGTCTGGTAATGCTTTCAGCATTGTTATTTATCGTCATAAACTTGCTGATGGACGTGATTTATCTGTTCATCGATCCTCGTCTTCGTAACAGGTCATTCTGATATGAGTAGCGATCCGGCCCTTATCCTTAACCGTCAGCGTGACAGATCGCGCCCGGCGCACCCGTTACTCACGTTAAAAAGCCTGCTCCCGGCAATAGCCATTGTATTGCTGGTGCTGATTGCCATTGCACCGTACTGGTTTACCCACAGCTTGCCGGATGATATGGACATGGAGGCCATATTGCAGCCGCCTTCGCTACACCATTGGTTCGGTACCGACGCGCTGGGACGTGACGTTTACACCCGCGTGATATACGGATCAGCGTTGTCGCTGAGTATTGGTGTTGGCGCCACCCTGATTGCGGGCTGTGGCGGGATTCTGCTTGGTGTAATCGCCTCATTGGGGCCCCGTCCGATACGGTTTATGGTGGTGCGCCTGCTGGATATCCTGCTGGCCTTCCCGGAACTATTGCTGGCATTGCTGGTGATCGCCGTACTGGGGCGCGGCCCGTCCAATACGCTGCTGGCAGTGGGTTTATCGGGTATCGCGGGGTATGCGCGGCTGCTACGGTCACAGATCCTCCAGGTGCGACTATCGGGTTATGTGCAACAAGCCATCGCCCTCGGCGAAACGCCTTTCACCATCATCATGCGGCATATTATTCCCAACTCGCTGCGCCCGTTGCTGATTGTGTTAACCATCGGCATTGGTCAGGCTGTCCTGAGCGCGTCTGCGTTGAGCTTTCTGGGCCTGGGGGTGGTGCCGCCTACCGCAGAATGGGGGGCGTTGCTGGCTGACGGCCGCGACTTTCTCGACATTGCGCCATGGATAAGCCTGCTGCCCGCGAGCGTGGTGGCGCTGTCGGTGATTGCGCTCACACTGGCCGGCCGCCGCTTGCAAACAATTGCATCAAAAGGAGCGTAACCATTATGGAGAACAACCGTCCTGTTAACCCGCTGCTGGAGGTATCGCATCTCACGGTAAGTTTCGCGGATGTCGAGGTGGTCAAGGGACTGTCATTTAACCTGTATGCGGGTGAGATCCTGGCGCTGGTCGGGGAATCCGGTTCGGGTAAGTCGGTCACCGCGCGCGCACTGGTTGGGCTGGCAGGTGAAAAAGCCAGCGTTGACGCACAACGACTGCGACTGACAACAGCGGATGGCAAAGCACAGGATCTGCTTGCCTCAGGAGATCCTCAGTGGAAAGCCCTGCGTGGTAAAGAGATTGGTTTTGTCTTACAGGATGCACTGACATCTCTCGATCCTTTACGCACCATCGGGCAGGAGGTGGCAGAGGCGCTACAGTTGCATCGGCGTGTGCCACGACGGGATATTGATCGCCAGGTCGCCGGGCTGCTCACCTCCGCAGGCATTCCTGACCCCCATCATCGTATGCAGCAGTACAGCCATCAGCTTTCCGGCGGCCTGAGGCAGCGCGCCCTGATAGCCTCCGCACTGGCAGCGGGGCCACAGATGCTGATTGCAGATGAACCCACCACTGCCCTGGATGTGACGGTACAACAACATATCCTCCTTTTGTTTCGCCAACTGGCGGATCGCGGGCACGCGGTATTGTTGATTACCCACGATCTGTCCGTCGTGTCACAAATCGCCGATCGCGTACTGGTGATGCAACAGGGTATCGGTGTTGAACAGGGCGAAGCAGCCCGGGTTTTAGCGGCACCACAGCATCCCTATACACGGAAACTATTAAGTGCTATTCCCGGCGTTCATACCCGTCACCGCTGGCTTTCAACATCGGGCAACGTGCCCGATCCCAGGATGAAGGCGGCTTCTGAACAGGTGGTGCTTCGTGCCGATCGCCTGTCACTGGCTTATCCCCGTGGTGATGGTTCAACACACCAGGTTCTGAAGCAGGTCTCTCTGTCGCTGCGCCGGGGAGAGACATTGGGACTGGTCGGCGAATCAGGATGCGGGAAAACGACACTTGGCAAGATTTTACTCGCGTTGCAGTCCCCCCACTCCGGTGAGGTCAGGCTTAACAATCAGGCCTGGAGCAGCATGTCTGAAAAACAACGTCGCCCGTTGCGGGGGCGAATTCAGACTATCACACAGGACCCGCTTGGCTCGTTCAACCCCCAGTACACAATTGGGCAAATCATCCGTCAGCCATTAAAGCTCATCCCAGGTCTGAACCGGGAAGAGATAGAGAATAAAATACTGCTGCTGATGAAGCAGGTAGGGCTGTCTCCTGAATTACTGACACGTCGCCCGCAGACACTCTCAGGTGGGCAGCGGCAACGTGTGGCAATAGCCCAGGCGCTGGCCTCTGATCCTGATATCATGATTTGCGATGAGCCAGTTTCAGCACTGGATGTCACGACCCAGGCGCAGGTTTTGGACCTGTTGAAAACCCTGCAACACCAGTTGGGCCTGGCCATTCTGCTAATCTCACATGACCCAGGCGTAGTGCTCCATATGAGTCATCGCGTCATCGTTATGAAGGATGGAGAGATTATCGAAACCGGGGAGGCAGAGGCATTGATCACGCAGCCCAAGCAGGATTACACCCGGCAATTATTTACCGCAATAAGTGAAACAAAATGAGTCCCGTTCGCTACGGGAATATCTACGGCGTCGGGTTAGCAGTGGGATAAGTGATAAAACGTGTATGAAAATATAGCGGGAAACTTACTGGAATAGCGGATAAAGTCGTCAATACGATAACGGCCTTGCTCATGCAGAGCATAATTTACATATATTGCATCATATTATTAGTGACAGTGTCACGTACGTTTTCCTAAGTCGGCCAATGCGTACCTCCCTCGTTCAGATACTGATAGCGATGTATCTGATGCCAGTATTTTTGCCAGTCTGAATGCTTCATCTCCAATATGATCTAATTCCTTGATTAGCATTTCTCCTGCGATACGCCGAACGATAGGTGAACGGTCAATGGTTGCCATTTTTAAATTCTCAAGAAAAGGCCTTTTGGTATCTATTATTCGCTCCTTTAAAACAGGAACGCTGCGTCTTATGCCGTATGCTTTGTCAATCCACTGCCATGTCATTCCCTCAGCCCAAACGAATTTGCTTTCAAACAGACAACGATATGCTTTTGCTCGCAGGGTGGGTTGAACCGATGATTCTGCAATCTCTGTCAGAAAGGCGTCTAATGCATTTATACGACCGGCTTGCATAAATACAGTGGCAACAGGTCCCGATGTGGAATAAATAAGCCGTTTTTTAAGAGACTCGGTTACTTTCTCCATTAAAATAACTTTCATCAGAATATCTTTTTCTCTATCACCCATTCTCCCCCATGAATTCCAGTAGGGGAGCGTTATAAACAAGACATCAACGATAATCTCCGGGTCTGAACATTCAGCGATTAATGGTAATACATCACGTGCAGCCTCTCTTACCTGAGGAACCCAGTCATTAAGTTTCCGGACGACCAAAGCAAATAAAAAACTATTTGGTGCTCCGCCTGATAATGTCCTTAATGCTTTTTCCCGCCTGAAACCATCAGCATTACAAACATCCAGCCATTTGAGAGAACCAACCCGATAATTCTTAAATCTTGCGTATTGTGGATGAGATGTTTGAAGTGACGATGAAATTGTCCAACGAATCAAACATTCCCAGTAATCAAGGTTTTTTAATGGCAGTTTCGAGCTTGCAGCAATAAACGTTGATATATCCGGTCTGATAACCTGATACAAAACATCAAAGGTAAGTGATTTATTAACAGATGTAACAACTTCCTGTTGAAGGCTATCCTGCTGTTGCATGCGCTAATTTCCCCTGAAAATTTTATAGCTGCCAGATCTTTTTAAAGTAGCAATAGCATAAAGTCAACTCGCGTTTGCACGCTTACTATTTGTCAGCACATATATATCAATCCTTGAATATATTATCAGGACGTTAATTCATGGCTGTCGGCAAGCAGCTCGTGTATTTCCCTGGACGACTATGGTCCGGAAAGGATCACACTGACCCAGTACTCTTTGTTGATAGGATAGATAGCTAATCATCCTCCTTTACGCAGCCCTTGCAGTAATGCCTGCGTCGCACCGGAAGATTTTCCAGATGGCGAACATACGAGACAAAATTCACGGTGTATAGAAGGTGTCACCGGTACCACGCACAAGCCCCGCAATTCATCTGGCAGGGCAGATTCAGGCACCAGCGCCACCCCCATGCCTTCACGCACCAGCATGCAGGCGCTGACCCAATCCCGTACTTTTACGCGTACATCGGAGAGGTGCAAGCCTGCCTGCTCCATCAGGCTTTTTCCATTAACGACACATCCGCCTGTCGCGAGAATAAAGGGTTGGTCGGCCAGTTCCTCTAGCGTTATGCCATGCGCCCTTTCATTGCGCCCCTGCAAATGATGGGATGGCATTACCGCTACCCACGCATCCTGACCCAAAACCACGTCTGCTCTTCCCGGTACAGGGTTCATCACCACACCCAGTTCAACAGTGTCTGCTGCAATCCATTCCTCCACTTCCTCATCCGTACCTTCCAGTACCACCACTTCTGTGCCCGGATGCAGGCGTTTAAAGTCGCGCAGCAGTCCAGGAAGAAATGTGGAAGTCACTGAGGGAAAACTGGCGAGGCGAATCCTTCCGCCATGTAGACCGCTGCTTTCATCAGCCAGCACGCGGATCGCATTCAGGCTCGCAAGCATTCTCCTTGCCTGTTCAATAACCTGCTCACCCAGTGCGGTGACGCCGATGTGCCGACGCTCCCGCGTGAACACCGGGAACCCAAGTGAAGCCTCTAACTGGGCGATAGCCTGACTGGCGCCGGACTGAGTCATTCCTACCTCTTCAGCGGCGCGTGAGATATTACTGGCATCCGCAACGGCTACCAGTAAGCGCCAGTGCACAAGATTCATCATGCGTATTAGTAGCTCATCTAATAGTTAATTTGTTAATCATTAATTTTACAGCAGGAAACACATTACGCACAGTGTGTTCAGGAACGCACAGCACATTGTTAAACAGCTTTTCAATTTTATCGGAGAGATAATGAAACTTTATTACGCCCCGGATACCTGTTCGCTTTCACCACACATCGTACTGCGTGAACTCGGGCTTGAATTTGAACTGGTTAAAGTGGACAACAGAAGCAAACTCACCGCTGACGGACGTGACTTCCGTACCATTAACCCTAAAGGTTATGTCGCCGCACTGGAACTGGACAATGGCCAGATACTGACCGAAGGTCCGGCAATTGTGCAGTACCTCGCTGACCTGAAGCCGGAAAGAGGGCTGGCACCGCGAGCGGACAGTTGGGCGCGAGTGCGCCTGCAGGAGTGGCTAAACTTTATCACCACTGAAATACACGCGGGATCCGCACCGCTTTTCAACTCAACACTGCCTGAAGACGTCAGGTCGATTTTTCGTGAAAAACTCTTCCGGCGGTTCGATTTTCTGCAGGATACGCTCAATGAAAATGCCTATCTGACGGGCCCGTCGTTCAGCGTTGCTGATGCTTACCTTTTCACCGTGCTGGGTTGGTGTAAATTCTTTTCCATCGAACTGAATCGCTGGCCTGTATTAACGGCCTATAGGGAAAATATTTATGCGCGTCCTGCCGTGCAGGCGGCCTTACTGGCAGAAGCCTCTCAGCTGGCGTAGAAATTGGTCACATCGGCAAAAGATAACCTTCCGGCAACCCGGTATCGGCTCTTTCCGTGACAATCCGGTAACCGGCAGTGGGTACCGGTTTGATATTTTTATTCTTTTTGTTTTCCTGTTTTTGCAGCATGCAGAATATGTATGCTGCATCAGTCAACTGGCAGTGCCGTTATCAGCGTCGAAGTCCAGAACGTGGCCAGAAAAAGGGCTGCAAGCACCGACGCGGTGGCATGGATCTGACGCTTCATCATTTGTGCTCTGCCAGGGATTTTTCATGAAATTACGGCAAAAAATTACGGGGTGTGGAATCCAAAATGGCACGAAAAGCCGCTGTAAATGCGGCCGGACATGAGAATCCAAGCTGGTAAGCGACCTGCTTAATGGGCATGCCATTGGCGAGAAGATCTAACGAAGCACAAATCCTGGCTCTTTGCTTCCAGGTTCTGAAACTGAATCCTGTATCCCTGATAAACAGTCTCGAGAAGGTACGTTCAGACATTGTGGCGATATGAGCCAGCTCACTAAGCGACGCTTCCCAGCGATAGCTGACCATTATCTCTCTGGCTGCACAGAATAAGCGTTCATCACGGGGCATAGGAAGTTGCGCAGTTAAGGGGGTTGCCTCGCTGAGGATCTCCAGAAGCAACAGGGCCATTTTCCGTTGACCCGCTTCGCTATAGTCCTCACTGAATAACCCGGCTATCAATTCTTTCACCAGCGCGGTAGCGGTAATGACGTGCACGTGCTTGCTCTTCGTAAAGTTCGTGCATTCAGCGATAAGGTTGCTGCTGAAATAGATGGCGCGCAGGTCTGTCTGCGATAGCAGGTTATAACTGTGGATCTGAAGAGGCGGTATCCATAACGCGCGCTGAGGAGGTATTACCCAGCGGTTTCCCTCCGTTTCAACCAGCATAACTCCCCTGGTGGCAAAGAGCAGTTGTCCTTCAATATGATAATGAGGAGGATCAGCTTCCCCGCGTTGATAGCATATGGCGGTGCCTGACCAGCCTGTGGCGTCATCGTGTCTTGGCGCTTTATCTATACTACCTGGCATTTCAGATTCAGCCCCTGCAAGTATGATAATCAGGTTGAAACATCCAGTCTGGAACAATATTGGCTGGGTGAGACGTAAAAAAGAAGATTATCATAAGTTTGACAGGAGCATATGCCAATGCGAGTACACTTCATCGTACATGAAAGTTTTGAAGCACCGGGGGCCTATGAAACATGGGCAAGAGTACGGGGTCATGACGTCACTTTTTCCCGTGTTTATGCAGGTGAAAAGCTCCCATATGATGCTCATGGCATCGATTTATTGATTGTCATGGGTGGACCACAGGATCCGGCCGTGACCCTTGAAGAGTGCGCCCATTTTGACTCAAAAGCTGAGCAGGCTTTAATTGCTTCGGCCATAAAGTCTGGTAAAGCCGTCATTGGTATTTGCTTAGGTTCTCAGCTGATTGGTGAAGCGCTTGATGCCCCGTTTGCCCCCAGTCCAGAAAAAGAGATAGGTAAGTTCCCGATTTTCCTGACTGAGGCGGGCAGTAAAAATGAGATGTTTACCCATTTTGGCGCAACGCTGGAAGTAGGTCACTGGCATAACGATATGCCGGGCCTGACGGCTCATGCTGAAATTATCGCCTACAGTGAAGGGTGTCCGCGCCAAATCGTGGCTTATTCCGATTTAGTTTACGGATTCCAGTGCCATATGGAGCTTACCCCGGACGTGGTTGAACGGCTGATTTCCCATTCCGCGAAAGACCTGAGCCGGGCCGCAGACTATCGCTTCGTCAATACCGTGGAAGAGCTGCGTACACATGATTACACTGAAATGAATAAGGTTTTGTTCACTTTTCTCGACAAACTTGATGCGCGATACAAATCGGCAAAAGCATGAAATAAAGTTCGGAGCTTTCCTTTTGCGGGCTATTTTACTCACGAAAGATTTTGCAGCGGCCGTTCCTGGCACAGGCTGTGTGAAAACCCTGACCAAAAACTGAAGTGCGCACGTCTACGCAAAATCTGGAATTGATCGACTGGTTAGTAGAGCCGAATTTTACGTATGAGCGCGGTTTTCAGCTCTGTTTTTGGCAGTTTCAGCGGCCAAAAAAGTTTTCACACAGCCTGGGCACGAAGCAGACCAGTGTGAGGTTCGTTAGGTCCGCTGCGAGCGAGGAGCGGGCATAAATTCTCGTAAGCCGATTGCAGTACGTTAAATTGCAGACGTAACGATAAGCTGAACAACTTAGGATAGAATGCTCTTGTGTAGGAGCACAACGTGAACGTTTGAGCAGCTAATAGGTAAATTATTCATGAGTAGGCGACTTAACAGAGATCATCGAACCAAAGTCAGAAATATTCCCCGACGCATAAAAGCTCTTAATCGTTGGGCTGGTACTTTTCATAGCCCTGAACGTAGCATTTTTTCAGAAGATGAGCATTACTGGAATTTCAAAATTCCAGTAGAAATTAATCTCATTCAGGGAAAATACAGCACGATTAAAACCAAAGCAGCTTGTGCACAAGCTTTAATTAACGCATGTTCAAACCTTATAACGGCCACTGTTGGTATGAATTACAGTCCGCGGATTACCGCTGTTGTATGTCTTCCGGATATGTTTACAAGTGAGGTCTGTCTTTATCGCTCCGAAGAATATTATCAAGGCTTCATAACTGAAGATCGTTCTGAGAATGGTGCTTCTTCTTTGATCAAAGATCGTAGCCTTGCTGCTGAGTGGGGACTCGTTCTACCAGCTAACATACAGGAAATAGGTATCACACTCGAATATTATGGAAGCGAGGACCGGGATGAATGGTTCACGGGAGAACGCTGGTATTATGGTCAGGTGACTTAAGAGAGTTGCTTTCATTTGATTGGAAATAAAACTCCTATAAAAGGAGATTCTACTTTTGTCTAACGTGCATTCCTGGCACGTAGCGGATGAGCTAACGAAGCTGGAGGACCGCTATGAGCGAGGAGCGGACATTGCCGCATAATAGTCTGTACAAGGGGTTTGGGCTTCGGGCAGTTTGGAGAACGGATATTCTTGTACTTTGAGCGTATTTTTTAACCAATAGAAGAGCGTAAGGAATTGATCTGGCATCAATGGCTATCGCTTTTAAGTTCTTAGGCTGGTTGAGTCCTTTTATGTACGACGCGCTGACATGTGGCCAACGTTTTCGGACTTTGAACGTCGTGGATGATTTTAACAGCCAGGTTTTGTCTATCGAAAATGACCAGAACTACCCTAAAGTCGTTATTACTTCAGGGTAGTTTTTATGTAAACTATTTACCAATGGCACTGACCATTGACACTGTTGGCATTAGAGTTGCCGCCAAACGCTCCACCATTATTATTCGAGCCTCTGTCCCTGCAGCCAATATAACCTCCAATGGCTCCTGATACACCGCCATAAACAGCACCTTCTCCGGCCCCTGATATTGCACCAGCTGCTACACCAACGGGACCGCCAGCCAATCCTGCTACTCCACCTCTTATTCCATTCGCGACTGCTCCGCCTGCGGCACCAGCGATCCCACCTTTTACTGCTGCTCCACCGCAATGTCCACCTTCATAATTGGAATTAGCATTTCCTCCGGAAACAATGCTAATTTCCTTTTGTGTAAGCTCTCTTAACATTTTATTTATCCTTAATTGGTATTATTTTAGAAGTGATAAAATTAGATATAATTACAGCTACAGCTACAGTCAAAAAAATCACTAATATTGGATGCGAAATATAAAAAACAGTTCCAGAAAGGCAATATATTACCAATGATGTTATTGAAGCACACAAAATAAGCCTCAATAAGCTATTCTTAATAAGAAGAATCATCTACCAGCCTCATCATCATTAAGTAAAAATCCCAACAGTATGTTGGTGATTATTTCTCAGCTACTCGTTTACTTCTCCGTGAAAGCTCCCAAATAGTTATACGCTCAAAAGTAAGCTCTTTGTCAGTTTTGTTTTATTTTGTTACATTTAATCTCATTTTCTTAATATTTAATTGATAAGCGTTATTTTTCTCGTTTCTCTTTGCCCTTCATGCTACGAGAACAGTAGGTTTTTTAAGATACTGTAATTTATAACTAAAATCTCTTTATTCACCCGATATTTTTTGAAACTGTTAATCTTTTTTTTGAAGTATGTTTGTTGAGTAAAGTTATCTAACAAAACAGGAGTACAATCCTTCACTGGAAACAGCCTGCATCAACCTAAGCTCGATGGTTGGCCTTCTTATATTGTCACGTGTGATAAGTCATTAATCTTTCGATGAAAATAGAGGGTTAGAAGATCAAAAGGACTGATGAACAAACGCTTGCCGGAGCAATATAATGTCATGGCATAATAAACGTGACGCATCACATACCAACTCGCTAAGGAAGGGCAAACCGTGTTTCGCCAGGAAGCGATTGATAGTCAGAAAATGAAATGGCGTGGTAGAGCGCTACTCCTCCCCGGAATTCCCTTTTGGGTCACAGCATCCTTATGTCTTTTATTTATTACAGTCTTCCTGACCTGTGTCATCACCGTAAACTATACCCGCAGAGTCAACGTCACCGGAGAGATTAGTACCTATCCGCGCGTGGCAAACGTCTATTCCGGAGTTCAGGGAGTGATTGTTAAAGAATTTGTTACTGAAGGGCAGGTAATCAAAACGGGCACGCCTATTTACCAGATTGATGTGAGTAAAAGTACGCGCCGCGGCGTGGTCAGCGACAACCAACGCCGTGATATCGATAACCAGCTTGAGCGCATTACACAAATCATCAGCCGACTGGACAGCAGCAAAAAAGACACAGTCGAGATGCTGGAGAAACAAAAGGCACAATATACCGTTGCTTTCCAGCGCTCCACCGACATACTGCGGCGCGCCGAGGAAGGACTCCGTATTATGAAAGAGAATATGCAGAACTATCGGCAATATCAGACCAAGGGGCTTATCAATAAGGATCAACTCACCAATCAGGTGGCGTTGTATTACCAGCAGCAAAACAATCTATTGGGTCTCACCGGCCAAAACGAGCAAAACTCTCTGCAGATCACCGCTTTGGAAAGTCAAATCCACACACAGGCCTCAGAATTTGATAACCAGATTTATCAAATGGAACTACAACGCTACGAACTGCAAAAAGAGCTGCTGAATATCGATGCCGGCGGAACCATCATCGTCCGTGCCCTGGTTGACGGTCGCGTCGACTCCCTTAGCGTCACGGTAGGGCAAATGGTTAACGTCGGCGACAGTTTGCTGCAGGTTATCCCACCCTGCATTGATCATTACTCTCTGGTACTTTGGGTACCTAATGATGCTATTCCCTATATATCCCCAGGGGACCGAGTCAACATTCGCTATGAGGCCTTCCCTTCTCAGAAATTTGGGCAGTTCGCCGGCACGGTGTCAGTGATTTCCAAAGCACCGGCGTCACCGCAGGAAATGCTGACCTATCAGGGCGCCCCCAAACCCGCGCTGACCTCTGCAGTCCCTTACTACAAGGTGATTGTCAGACCAAAAAAGCAGACCATTATGTATAACGGTAAACGCCTGAACCTTGAAAACGGTATGAAAGCGGAGAGCACACTATTTTTGGAAAAAAGAAAGATATATCAATGGATGCTATCACCGTTCTACGACATGAAACACAGCGCGTCGGGACCGGTCAATGAGTAGGCTCTCTGTCAAAAAACTGCTCGGCCAGCTCGACATCCGGCTGCGACAACGCGTCCCGCTAGTTCATCAAACTGAATCCTCTGAATGTGGTCTCGCTTGTCTGGCGATGATCTGCGGCCATTATGGCAAGAACGTCGATCTGATTGCGCTACGCCAGCAGTTCAACCTCTCGGCGCGTGGCACCACGTTGTCCGGATTAACCGGTATCGCCGAACAACTCGGTTTGTCCTCACGCCCCCTGTCACTGGATATTGAAGATCTCAGTGCGCTAAAAGTGCCGTGCATACTGCACTGGGAGTTTAACCATTTTGTCGTTCTGGTGAGCGTCAGGCGTAATCACGTGGTCATACATGACCCGGCCAGAGGCCGAAGGACCATCAACATGGCGGAGGTGTCGCACAGTTTCACCGGCGTGGCACTCGAAGCCTGGCCAGGCGCTGCATTCAAAGCAGACACTGTGCAAAACCGGCTCAGTCTTAGCACGCTGATGGGAAGCGTACACGGCCTCAAAGGGACGCTAGGCAAGATTTTTTGTCTGTCAGTGGTGATTGAAACCATTAACCTTGTGATGCCGGTTGGTACACAACTGGTGATGGATCATGCGATCCCTGCCGGCGATCGCGGACTGCTGACCTTAATCTGCGCGGGGTTGTTGTTCTTTATTCTGCTGCGGGCGGCAGTCAGCATGGTGCGTTCCTGGTCCTCATTGGTCATGGCGACACTCATCAACGTCCAGTGGCAATCCGGGTTGTTCAATCATTTGTTGCGACTGCCCCTGGGGTATTTTGAACGCCGTAAACTGGGGGATATCCAGTCGCGCTTCAGCTCGCTGGATACATTGCGCAGCACCTTCACGGCCAGTATTGTCGGTGCCATTATGGACATTATCATGGTGGTCGGCGTGTTCGTGATGATGATTTTGTACGGGGGCTGGTTAACCTGGATAGTTATGACCTTCACAGCCCTATATGTACTCCTCAGGCTACTGACCTACGGTTATTACAGGCAACTGTCAGAGGAGTCTTTAGTAAGAAATGCCCGCGCCGGTTCCTATTTTATGGAAACCCTGTACGGGATCGCCACAGTCAAAATGCAGGGGATAGCAGAAAGACGCAGTGCCCACTGGCTCAACCTCGAAATCGATACCATCAATACCGGGATCCGGGTGACTAAGATGGACATGCTATTTGGCGGCATCAACACCCTTGTCTCAGCCTGTGACCAGGTGGTAATCCTGTGGTTGGGTACCAGCCTGGTAATCGATAACCAGATGACTATTGGTATGTTCGTTGCGTTCGGCGCTTTTCGCGGACAGTTCTCCGACAGAATTGGTTCATTGACCAACTTCCTGCTGCAACTGCGCATGATGAGTCTGCACAATGAGCGCATTGCCGATATCGCCCTGCATCCGCAGGAAAACCGTAAGCCGGACCTCCCTTATGAGGCGCGTTTACAGCCGGTGTCGCTGTCAACCTATGCGTTGAGTTACCGTTATGACAGCCAGTCTCCGCCCATTTTCAACGGGTTGGACATCACTATCGCGCCAGGAGAAAGTGTGGCTATTGTTGGACCGTCCGGCTCAGGAAAGACCACATTGATGAAGGTATTGTGTGGGTTGTTTTATCCTGATAATGGCAGGATTGAGGTGAACGGTATTGATATTCAGCAACTGGGTATCAATAACTACCACAAAATGATCGCCTGCGTGATGCAGGATGACAAGCTGTTCTCCGGCTCCATCAGGGAGAATATTTGCGGTTTTGCAGACGAAGTGGATGAAACCTGGATGCAGGAATGTGCCCAGGCCAGCTACCTGCATGAGGTCATCAAGCAAATGCCCATGGGATATGAGACCCTAATTGGTGAATTAGGGGAAGGGTTATCAGGTGGTCAAAAACAACGACTGTTCCTTGCTCGGGCGATTTACAAGAAACCTGCAGTCTTGTTCTTAGATGAGGCTACCAGCGCCCTGGACAAAGAAAGTGAGACTATGGTGAATCTCGCGATCAAAACTTTAGACATCACAAAGGTAATCATTGCTCATCGAGAGACGACGATAGCTTCGGCAGACCGGGTAATTTATCTGGAATGAGGATTTCAGCGTTGCGCTCACACGCAAAATAGCGTTAAAAATCTTCGTTTCATGTAGTATCTTTGCTTTTAACTTTTCAAAAACACACACGCGTACGCAGGAACCGGCAATGGAAGTGGGCAGTCATTACCTAAACATTTTTCCCTTTGCCTTTTATGATCATCAGTCCTGCTATGCGTTGAGTATTTTGTTTATCTTTGCCGTGTGCAGCAAACTGATCGCGTTTTTAACAAATAGCCCAGTGAAGAGTTTTATAAAGATAGTTAGGTATAATTTATTGGTTTTCATCCTAGCGGTTATCCGTTGTGAATACCCATTTAACTAAGAAACTTAAAAAATGAGAAAAATATTAATAGCATTTATTGCAGCTATTGCCTCTACAGGTGTGAATGCAAATGTCGTTTCTATCCGGGGTGATACGGTAACAAACGGTGAGGTTAACGAAGTCGGGGTTTACTTTAACGGCTTAGTAAATAATCAAACAGTGACCTGGTTGATATCCTCGCTTGCGGATGTCCAATCAAACTATCGCAACGTAAAGAACATTGACCTTTACCTTAACAGCGACGGTGGAGATATGGATGCAGGATACGTAGCATACGAGGCTCTTCGAAAAACTCCTCAAAAGCTGAGTATTATTAACGCTTCTATGACAGGGTCAGCAGCCACGATGATTTACTGCGCATCGAGTGACCGCTACACCATGCCCATGGCGAGATTCATGTTGCATCCCGCTGCATCGGGTTATGAAAAAGTAGACTATATGAAACCTGATCAGGCACAAAGGATCTTGGAGGAAGATGACAGTTACAACGCATTGTTGCGAAAGGTCTACACATCTTGCACAAAGCTTACTCCTGCTGAATTGGAGAAAATAACAGCTTCCGAGTCCGGACGCGTTATTTATAGCGCAGAGCAGGCAGAGAAAAATGGTTTAGCCAATAAAGGAGTAAAGGATAGCCACAGTTACCCGTTGACATATTTCATTACGGACTTTCAGAGTTAATTATTCACTACCTGAGCCGTGTCTTTATAACGGTTTATAGCTAATTCTAGCTAATGGGAAACTGTATTGAAGTGGTCAACAAAAACTGGCCACCGCGTTAGAGTTTTTCCAGTATCGATTTTCTGATTCGTTTGGTGGCAACCCACCGTTATATTCGTGCGGCCTGAGTGCGCTGTAATATTCAACGATATAGTCCGTTATGGCGTGAGTCGCATCGCTGAAGCTTACGTAACCTGTCACTGGCACCCGTTCGTTTTTCAGACTCCGGAAGAAGCGTTCCATTGGGCTATTATCCCAACAGTTTCCACGCCGGCTCATACTCTGTCTGATCCGGTAGCGCCACAGTAACTACCGGAACTGCCTGCTCGTATAATGACTGCCCTGACCGCTGTGGAACATCACTCCTGCGGGCTTACCCCGAGTTTCTCATGCCATTTCCAGTGCTTTCATGGTGAGTCTACTGTCCGGCGAGAACGACATTGCCCAGCCCACTGGCTTTCTTGCAAACAGATCGAGAACAACAGCGAGGTATGCCCAGCGTTTGCCTGTCCAGATATAGGTCACATCACCGCACCACACCAGGTTTGGCTCTGTTACGGCGAACTGTAGCTCAAGGTGATTCGGGATAGCAACGTGTTCATGACCACCACGCTTATACCGGTGAGTCGCCTGCTGGCAACTGACCAGCCCCAGTTCTTTCATGAGCCTGCCAGCAAGCCAGCGCCCCATCGGGTAGTCTCTCTGCGTTGCCATTGTGGCGATGCTTCTTGCTCCGGCCGAACCGTGGCTGATGCCATGCAGCTCAAGTACCTGACTTCGTAACACAGCCCGTCTGCCGTCTGGTTTTTCAGGACGGTTTTTCCAGTATTTATAGCTGCTGCGATGAACCCCAAACACATGGCAGAGAGTGGCCACAGGATAACGCGCTCTGAGTTTCCCGATTATCGAGAACTGTTAAGGGAGTCTGACATCAAGAGCGCGGTATCCTTTTTCAAAATTTCGTTTTACATTTCAATACGTTGTATCTTTTTCTTCAGCTCGCGTATTTCGATTTTTTCCGGTGTTATCGGAGAGGATTTTGGTGTTTTGCCCTGACGCTCTTCACGCAGTTGCTTGACCCATTTTGTCATCGTGGAAAGACCGACATCCATAGCCTTAGCGGCATCAGAGACGGTGTCGTTTTGACCGACAACCAACTGAGCGGATTCGCGTTTGAATTCAGGACTAAAATTTCTTCTTTTCATTGGAGCACCTGTGTTTAGCGATTAGCAGCCATAACCGCATTTTTTCAGGAAGACAATATGGTGAACAGCCTGCTTTGATTAGAGTTTCAACATTCATAAAGTCCTCTAGCCTCTTTCTGCCAGTCTGTCACCTCAACATTCAATCACCGTCGTACTGTGCTCTTGCTACCCGGAAATAGCTGGCGGATGTGATAATCCAGGACCATAAAGGTAACATCCGCAGAAGCATTTCTTTTCCCATATCTGTAATCGCATAAACCACCCGGGGCAATTTTTCCTCGTAATCATAGCGGGATATAAGCCCGTCCCGCTCCAGATGGCGCAGTGTTCGCGTCAGCATTCTTTGAGTGACATCCGTAAGGTAGCGGCGTACCTCTCCATAGCGAAGAGGTCCGTTGGTACCGAGAATATGCAGCACGCCCAGCGACCAGCGATTACCTGCATGCGCCAGGATCTCACGTTTTAGGCCCTCATCATCGTTGCTTAATTCCTCACAGAATTCCTTTGAAAATTGCAACAGCGCTTCCCGTTCAGATTTCATATCACCTCCAGTATCATGTGTGTGCCTAATTGAACCAGGCCATGTCAGGTGTCAGGATGACGTTTTAATACAACAGGAAGCAAGAATGAATTCCGAAAAAAAACCGATACATACTGTTCTTGTACTCGGAGCAGGAGAGCTTGGTATTCAGGTATTGAGAGCGATGAGTAATAAAGCGCATGAACATACCCATGTAAAAATTAGCGTGTTACTCAGAAGTGAAGCCGCTCATGCCGTTTCTGGTTCACGCAGGGCACGGCTGGATGAACTGATGAAGCTTGGAATCGCTGTGGTCGAGGGCGACCTGCAGGAAAACAGTATTGATGAGCTGAGTGAGCTATTTGGTTCTTTCGACGCCGTCATCAACTGCAGTGGTTTTGTCGGCGGGCCGGGAACGCAGATAAAGATTACGCAGGCGGTATTGAAAGCGGCTGTAGTCCGCTATTTCCCATGGCAGTTTGGCGTTGATTATGACGTTGTCGGTAAAGGCAGCGGACAACAAGTCTGGGATGAACAGTTTGAAGTTCGCCACCTTCTACGCCAGCAGAACGCGACAGGGTGGGTCATTGTATCTACAGGTATTTTTACCAGCTATCTGTTCGAGCCCGGCTTTGGTGTGATTGACGCACAAAGTAAAACTGTCTGTGCTCTGGGAGACTGGCAACATGCGGTAACGCTGACCACACCTGAAGACATCGGCCAGTTGACTGCAGACATTTTCTTCCATCAGCCCACTTTCCGAAACGAGATTGTCTATATTGCAGGTGATACCCTGACTTATAGTGAACTTGCTGATTTAATGCGTGCCTACTGGGGCACTGAAGTAAACAGAACATTACTGGACGGGAAAAAGCTTCAGGATGATGTCCAGCACAATCCTCAAGATGTCGGGGCAAATTACCGACTTGCTTTCGCGCGGCCTGACGGAGTGGCCTGGAATAAGAGCAATACTTACAATCAACGTAAGGGAATTGCAACTACAACGGCCAGTCAATGGCTTGCAAAACAGCATGGCATGTAGCACTTCGGTACTGTTAAAAGCACAACCTTAAGCGGTGCATACCAAAATCAGATGCCGACGTTGTTAATATATTGCTCTTTGTTTTCAGCGCAAAAAACATCTGGCAGTTTTGCTGACAAGGCGATTTGCCCACATATCCCAAAAAGGCCAGAACTTAAAGTGTTAGCCCTAACATACTTAGGGCGTGCCTTTGCCTTGGTTCAACGTTTCAATGTCTGCTTTTGGCACAGAGCGGCCTGTCCAGTTGCCTGTCAAGTCCGCTATGAGCGAAGAGCGGACATACCACCACATCATGCATTTGTGCTGAAAGTAACTTTTGTTATTTGTAGTCTCTAAGTGCCAGCCGGAGATGATGAGCGATAAAGTCGGCTTTAAGAGTACTATAGAGAGGAATATTATCCTCACTTGCCAGTACTGCAGCATGCTTTATCTCAGCATACTCATCAGCTTCTTTCTTGTTTTTTCTCAAATAATCGCGGAACGCCAGATGTTTTACTATTTGAGGATTGCCTACGCCAAAAGCATGAACGTGATGACTACGGTGCTCTTCTCCTTTAGTGAAATATCTTCGATTTGAAATTCCATTTTCACCACGAACGCAGTATCCGGCACGCTCCATTGCAAAGTTTAATTTATCCAGCTCATCCAGATCATATACCTCCAGCAATATATCTATGATTGGTTTTGCTGATAGCCCCGGTATAGACGTACTGCCAATATGATGAACCTGTGAAATTACCTTCCCCAGCGTGTTCTGTAATAAGCCCCTTTCAGCCTCATATCGGGTATGCCATTGCTCTTCATACTCCACAACAATGATCCTACGCATTTTTTACTCCGGTTAACTTCTTTGAGGTTTTACTAAACCATCATTTATGTTGATAGCATGATTTGATGTCCGCTTCTGGCCGATTTCTGCTTGTCACGACCGACAGCTATGGCCGACTGTCGCCGGTCAAGCCAGCGGCCTTGTCGCTATTTAGGAGCCATTTGGTGTGGAGTGCAAGAATTTACCGCCTTTAGCTTCAACTACCGAGCGAACGGCCTCGGCGTCTGATTTCGAGCCGATAAATGCAAGTTGTAATTTAGGAAGCATAGTTGATGTGTTACTTAAAGCTGCAATGGCTGAGTTAGCTGCAAAAGAACTATTAGTTCCTGAGATGGCGACACGAACATCAGCTTTGCTTGCAGGGGCAATTATTTGGTAGATGCTTGAAACAATTGGAGAGTCTAAACCCGCACTTCCGATAAGGGCGGATGCCATAGCTCCGGAGATACCGTTATTCGCTGCGGGAACCCAAACTAAATTGAATTTTTGCTGATCAAATAAAATCGCCGCAGATCGTGCGGCTTGCTGCGGCGATTGGCTCCCAGTTGCAGCACATCCTGCTAATGTAAATAATACAATTATGAATGCCAAAATATGTTTCATGGTTGCTCCTAATTATTTATTAGGCGACATCACTGTCGCAGATTTGCTGAATGCATGTCGTATAACTTTCCATAGCGACACATTACCTCATGATCAGCCTAAAGGGTGATTTTGTAAGCGCGACAGTGATGGGTGGATTATCACTGATGCATTGATGGACTGTCCACTGTCTGCTTCTGGCACACAGCAGACAAACACGTAAAGCTGAAGGTCTGCTGAGAGCGAACAGCGGACAAAATAGTAATATGAGAGTATCACTTTAAATATTTCGTGCAATTCATGATCAAAATATGTATGAAATTTCTTTTTATTAAGATTAAGAAGGGTTTTAAATGTCTTCGGTTGATGAAATAAAGGTGAAGTATCCAAGCGCGGATGCTTGGAAAATTGGTGATAGCCCAGAACTTGCCAACGAGCTTGCATACCTTATTAAAAAAGGGGTTAAAACGGCCTCATGCTGTTCTTTTGCATCTTACCTACAAGAAAAATATGCACCTAGGATTGGGAGTTATAACATCATCCTTGATAGCCAAGATGTACCGGTATGCGTTATTAGGTTGGTTTCGATGCGACTGGTGCGTTTTTGTGATGTTACCGCCGACTTTGCCCGAAAGGAAGGTGAAGGTGATTTGAGCCTTGAGTATTGGCAGAAAGAACATCAGCGGTTTTTCACTCGTGAAGGTTATTTTTCTGATGATATGGAGCTGATCGCTGAAGAATTTGAGGTTGTTGAGATTTTGTGAATCGGACAAAGTGTCTACATCTCAAATGAGAAAAATATCGTAGCGTCTTACCTACTGCAACTTATATAAAGTTCCGCTCCTGGCACAAAGCTGCCTGTCAAATCTCTTTGTACATAGTTCCACTTAGGGCAGATTCTTCGATGTTCGCTCTAGTTACGCCTCCCTTGCGGTGGACACCACAGTAACGATCATCACATGCAGAAGATCGCTGAAACCAGATTTATGTAACCCACCACTTTTAGTGGTCACCCTGGTGGTCTTGACAGGAAGAGAGTTCAGGTTTGTCTTTCTTATCAAAAAAGTTACAGGCAAAGGCAAACCCAGCCAGAGAAACAAAATTAAAGAAGCCCGTCCAGGGAAACCTGAGCGGGCTTTTTGCTTTTCCGTTTGGGAAAAGTGACATATTTTTCAGCTTGGCTTTTCGGCTTGAAAGCCCGATGGCAGGCACCCGGCATCGTTTTCACGTTGTTCTTTCTGCGCGTGACAGGGCACGCTTGCCGTCTTACTCATTGCTTGCCAGCGGGAAACATGCATCCGCCATGGCGAACCAGCGCCTTCACCTCTTCGCTCACTTCCACGGGGTTTCGACTTAATCGATCAACCCACTCCCTGCGGTGCAATACGTACGACTTCGAATCGTGCTTCGCGCTCCAGAGGACGATGTTAAGCATGACAGGAATCAGGTCGAGGCCTTTCTCGGTCAGAGTGTATAAATCCTTGCGCCCGTCGTCGGGGCTGGGTGCTCTCGCAAGAACCCCCTGCTGTTCAAGAAAGGCAAGGCGGGACGCCAGGACATTGGTCGCGATGCCCTCTTCTGATTTCATAAACTCGCCATAGGTCTTCTTACCGGTAAAAACGATGTCGCGAATGATCAAGAGCGACCACCGGTCGCCAAAGATCTCCACGCCATAGTTGACCGCGCAATGGGACCGAATTTCTTTATTCGTCGTTTTCATGGCGGGATCTTACATCGCTTGTCTATCGCAAGCAAACCCTCCTCTTTTTTTCACTTGTTTTTTACAAGTTATTTTACTTGTTTATTGCAAGTGACAAGGCTAGCATGACCTGTATGTTAAGTCCGGTTGTGGGATCGCACCTGCAATCCATGAATGATTAACCCCTATCCGTAAGGAAATTGCACATGAGCACTATCAGCATCATCGGCTCCGGCGGCATGGCGGCGGCGATCGGCGGTCTTGCCGCCAGGGCCGGACACCTCGTCGAGGTAATGAGTCGCGACGTTGACAAGGCTCGGGCGCTGGCCGGGCAGATCGGAGCCGGTGCAACGACGGGAACCTTCGGCGCCACCCCGGCCGGGAACATCGTCATCCTGGCGGTTCCCTACTCCGCCATTCTCGGCGTGCTGAAGCAGTACGGCGAAAAGCTGGCGGGCAAGCTTCTTATCGACATCACCAATCCCATCAAAACCGACTTCTCAAGCTTCCTGACGCCTGAAGACAGTTTCGGCGCGCGGGAGATCGCCAGGGCCGCCCCTGCCGATGCGGATATCGTCAAGGCATTCAACACCCAGTTTTCCCACGTGCTGGCCGTGGGTTCAGTCAAAGGTCACCGGCTGGACGTGTTCATCGCCGGGGACAACGCGCAGGCGAAGGCACATGTCTCGGCGTTCATCGAGAGCCTCGGGCTGCGCCCGATGGATACCGGGCCGCTGTTCATGGCGCGGACGCTGGAGCACGCCTGCATGCTGTGTCTGGGCCTCATGACCCACTCCGTCAGGCACACCAACTTCTCGATCGGCGTCAGCCTTCCCGGTTGAGCGCACGACACCCCCACTCATATCGCACCTAAAAGGAAAATATCATGCACGTTTTAGTCACTGGCGGGACCGGCCATATCGGCTCGTACATCATTCCCGAACTTATCGCCGCCGGCCACGAGGTCACCGGCCTGGCCAGGTCGGATAAATCCGCCGCGGCGGTGTCCGCGCTCGGCGCCAGGGTGCGTCGCGGGGATATTTCCGATCTGGATGGGCTCAGGGCGGCGGCTGCGGAGTCCGATGGCGTCATCCACGTCGCGCACAGGCAAGACCTGCTTCCCGTCGGCGGGATTGACGCCGTAGCAGCAGCAGAGCTCCAGGTCATGCACGCGTACGGCGAGGCATTGGCCGGAACCGGAAAACCGCTGGTCGTTTCGGGGAGCATTGGCTCGCCCACGAACCTGGGCTGGACGGCGCCCGGGGCCAGCTTCCTCGACCGACCGGCGACCGAAGAGGACCCGGCCCTTCCCGGCGGCGATGCGTACAAGGGCTCCCTGCGGGTCCGTAATGTCGTGGAACTCGCGGTAATCGGCCTTGCGGAGCGCGGCGTGCGATCTTCGATCGTGCGGATCCCCACCATCGCGCACAGCACAACCGACAATGCCGGGTTCCTCCCGCTGCTGATTGGGCTCGCTAAGGAGAAGGGTATCATCGGCTACCCAGGAGACGGCGCAAACCTGTGGCCGGCCGTGCATGCCCGCGACCTCGCCTCACTGTTCCGCCTGGCGCTGGAGAAGGGTCCGGCCGGCAAGACCTGGCATGGGCTCGAGAGCGAGGGCATCCCGTTCCGCGAGATCGCCGAGGCCATTGGCAGCCGCCTGGGCCTGCCTGCGGTGAGCATTCCCGCCGACGAACTCATGCTGCCGGGATACTTTGGGTTCCTCGCGAATCTGGTCACGCTGAACCTCCCGGCATCCAGCCTCATCACCCGCCAGACCCTCGGCTGGGAACCCGCCCAGCCCGGGCTGCTCGCCGGTTTGGACAACGGTCATTACTTCCCTGCCAGTTGAGTTGAGCTGTGACAGGGATTCGGCTCGCAACGAGCCTGGCAGACGGCGGTGTCGCGATGCCCTGCCCCGTTCGGGCAAAGACTTTGCCGACCCGGCAATGGCATCAGGGATGACGCGGGAGGCCCGACGCACACGACATATCAACCGGGGAGGCCCGTTTAGCGATGACGGGCAATCCCCCAACTCACGAGGAATCAGCATATGAGCACTATCAGCATCATAGGAGCAGGAGGCATGGCCACGGCCATCGCCAGGCGTACCGCCAAGGCTGGACATACCCTTGAGGTGATCGGACGCGACACTGCCAGGGCCCAGACGCTGGCCGACCAGCTGGCAGCCGGCGCGACCATAGGGACCTACGGCGCTGCGCCGGCGGGCGACATCGTCATTCTCGCCGTGCCGTACAGCAGCGTTGCGGCGGTGGTGGCCGACTTTGGCGAAGCGCTCGGCAACAAGGCAATCATCGACATCACTAACCCGGTTGCCCCCGACCTCTCGGGCCTCGTCACTCCCCACGGCAGTTCCGGTGCGCAGGAGACCGCCAGGCTCCTCCCCGCCAACGCGCATGTCGTGAAGGCGTTCAACACCATCTTCGGCCACGTACTGGCCAGGGGTGGGCACCTCGACGCGTTCATCGCAGCCGACGATGCGCAGGCGAAGGCACGCGTCTCGACCTTCATCGAAAGTCTCGGGTTGCGTCCGTTCGATGTCGGCGGCCTGCAAATGGCCAAGACGCTAGAGTCGCTCGGCCTGATGATGATCGGTCTGGCCAAGAATGGCGCCGGCAGCTGGGACATCGCCATGAAAGTCGATATCGGCTGAATCAGACACCACATGTTCACCGGCTGGACTGGCGCGGGCCTCACGATAACGCGAGGCCAATAGCGGCCATTTTGGTGCTCTTGACAGGAGGGGAGTTTTTCTTAGTTATTAGCCAATTAATGGAAATGGCGTTCCCGGTCAAAGGAGCTCTATTAGATAAGCCCGCTTAGGGAAACTTAAGTGGGCTTTTTGGTTTTTTGACCGGCGGTTATGAGCAAGAAGCGGACATTTTTAAGTAAGAACAAACAGTGACTGTTATTATTTTTTGGCAAGCAGGCAGATATCTTCTTTTCCGAGGACGGACTTACCGTAACCATAGCGTACGGCATTCAGCATGGCTTTTCCCATTTCTTCAGTGGTAATAATGCTGTTGGGAAAGAGGCGTTTTAAGGCAGGAAAGAATGGTGACAGTATGGTGTAAAAAATTCTGTAGACCGTAGTTTTAGAGCGAATATCGTCAAGAGGCCATATTACTGCAGGACGAAACATCTGTGCCGAAGTGAAGCCAAGCCTGAGCAGGCTATTTTCTGTTTTACCCTTAACTCTTGCCCACATGCTTTTTCCCGCTTCAGAGCTGTCTGTCCCTGCACCCGAGACATAGATAAAGGTTATATCCGGATCTAACCGTACCAGGTCTGAGGCAACATCAAGTGTCAGTTTAAAAGTAATACGACTGTATTCTTCCTCTGACAGACCTGATGCGCTCACGCCCAGACAAAAAAAGCAGGCATCCCATTTTCCCGCTGCATTCAAGCCAGCCAGCGGTGAAATCAAGTCATCTGTAACAACCTGATTAAGGCGGGTATGGCATTCAGGCAATGGCGAACGAACGATAACGGTTACAGTTTCGACATCTTTTGCTTTCATGCACTCGCGCAATACGCCCTGGCCGACCATCCCGGATGCGCCATAGATTAAAACTCTCATTATCCAACCTCTGGTGTCTGCCTGGTATGAATCCCCCCACACTCTCTGCTGGTCTGTGAAGGGACCGGGCGCTATTGAAATAAACAGCGGAATTATCAATTAGCTTCAGGCTATCGTCTTATATTCCAGGTAACTCTGAATGCCATACGCACCGTTCTCCCTTCCGATACCTGACTGCTTCATGCCGCCGAAAGGAGCGAAAGAGGTATAAGCAAATGCATTAACCGAAACCGTTCCGGCCTGAATCTGCTCAGCGACTTTTCTCGCATTCGCTAAATCCTCTCCGCTGACGTAGCCCGCCAGGCCATAGGATGAATCATTGGCGATATCGATCGCTTCCTGCTCATTTTTATAGGAAATGACGCACAATACAGGCCCGAAAATTTCTTCACGTGCGATGGTCATATTATTTGTTACGTTGATAAAGACGGTGGGTTTAACAAAGTTACCGTCTTCAAGCCCTTCAGGGTTCCCGGGGCCGCCAGTCAGTATTTCGCCGCCTTCCTCAATGCCTGTTTTAATATACTCCTGTACGCGCTGGTACTGCGTCCGGGAGACCATTGGACCAATAACCGTATCTGAATCCTGAGGCAGACCGACTTTCAGTTGCCCGACGGCCTGTTTCAGCGCGGTCGTAATTTCATCGTAACGGCTTTCCGGCACCAGAATTCGGGTGCCTGCAATGCACGCCTGGCCACTGTTCAGGAAACCTGACTGAAGGATGAATGGCAGCGCTTTGTTCAGGTCAGCATCCTCAAGAACTATATGGGCTGACTTGCCCCCCAGCTCCAGAGTAACTCTCTTCAGGGTGTCGGCGCTGCGAGCGGCAATACTTTTACCCACGGCAGTTGACCCGGTAAAGGAAATTTTGGCTACGTCCGGGTTAATGGTCAGCTCCACGCCAACCACGTCGCCGCGGCCATTAACAACATTGATGACTCCTGCCGGCAATCCGGCGGCGTCAACGCATTCCATCAGGATTTGGGTCTGTACTGCGCTCATTTCGCTGGGTTTGGTTACCACGGTGTAATGTGTGCAGCTACGCCGACGGGATGCAGTGATACTTCGGCCTGACCCACCATTTTTTTAAAGGGGACGTCTTTAAGGCTTTCTTTAACGCTCAGAATAGCGCCACAGGCTGCCTGGACAAGATCCCTGGCTATCTGATGTGGGCCGCCATATTCCTCAACAAGAGCCTGAACGTGTTCATCTGCCCGCGACGCTACTGCATCATGAAACCGCTGTAAATATTCTGCACGCTGAAGGGGGGTGGTAAGGGAGTAAGTTTTAAAAGCTTCTTTTGCAGCAGAAATCGCATGTCGGGTGTCTTCTTCATTGCCCATCAGCACGGTTCCTGTAAGCATATTTGCCGCAGGATTTACAAGGTTAAACTTCTCCTGTCCGACAGAGTCTGTGAATCTACCGCCGATATAGTGTTGCGTAATATGTCTCATGACTTTCTCTCGCTTAATAAATTGGGCCTGTGACATGTCACAGGGTTTATTAGTACTGATTTAAACTGACTAGTCAGTCATTTAATTGGTTTTTGAGATAGCGATTACAAGCCCAGACCCCGCCAGAACATAGTGAAACCATCAGAAATATATGTTTCTGACTTTTCAGGCTCTTTCATGGAAAACTCAACTGCTGCCTCAGCTAGTGAGGCCATCACAGCCGTCACGAACGCCACGTTCTGACTGATGTCTGATTTTTCAATTTCAATCAGCATATGATTAACAGCATCAAACAAGGCTGATGACTGCTGACGCGTGTTTTCAGTAATAATGCGGGAAGCATTAAGTTGCTGAAGAGTATGATGCTTCTCGGGACTGGCGCATGCCCAGCGGATATAAGATTGCCAGACGTGAAAAGTCTTTTCCCTGATGCTCAACTGGACAGGAAATCCTTCGATAAGTGCTCCAGCCACCTCACTTTTAATGTGAAGATATAGCTCATTAAGTAGCGTCAGCTTGTCCGGAAAATATGTAAAAAGAGAGCCTGTCGAAACACCGGCCTCTTTAGCCATAAGAGATGTTGTCGCTCCCAGACCCTGGATCGCAATAATGTGAAGGGCAGCATCAAGGATAGCAAAGCGTTTTTCCTGTGATAACGGGCGTGCCATACAACATCCTTAGGTGAGTGATTAGTCAATCATAAGCAGGTAAGATAAAATTGCAACCTTTCTTTTTGTTGATTTTATATCCAGCCGTTTTTCATCCTTTGAAGCGATCATTCATTATTAGCTGACTGAGTAATTATATTTTCAAGCGGTCGGGCTTCGATTGTAATGTCCGCTTCTGGCACAAAGCTGCCTGTCATGCCTGCTTTAAAAACTGGCTTAACGAATGGAAGGGACTTCTCCTGGATATGCACCTGATTAACTTTCGTGCAATCATGGAATAAATATTGACCCAGAGGGATTCGTTATGACCATCACTACTGTCGGTATCGATCTTGCTAAAAATGTGTTTGCAGTTCACTGCGTTGACCAAAATGGTAAAGCAGTTCTGGTTAAACCCAAGGTGTCACGTGCAGCCCTTCCTGAACTCATCGCAGGTTTACCTCCCTGTGTAATTGGAATGGAAGCCTGCTCGGGTGCCCACTATTGGGCAAGATTATTCAGGCGGTATGGCCATGATGTCCGGTTGATGGCCCCAAAATTTGTCTCACCCTATCGCATGGCGGGCAGGACCGGGAAAAATGATGCAGCTGATGCAATAGCTATTTGTGAGGCTGTGCAGCGGCCGTATATGCGCTTTGTACCCGTCAAAGACGAAAGTCAGCAGGCAATGCAGTGCTTGCATCGGACAAGGCAGGGATTTATCCAGGAAAGAACGGCAACGTATAACCGTCTTCGGGGTCTGGTATCCGAATTTGGGATTATCGCCCCACAAAGCACTGATGCTCTACGTCATATTGTTTCTGACCAGAGGGAAACTCTGCCAGTACAGGTCAGGCTTTGCATTGATGATCTATTGGCTCATATAACTAATATTGAAGAAAAAATCGCCGAATATGACAGGGTATTATCTCGTGTGGCCAAAACAGACCATCGCAGCCAGCAGTTAATGGAACTGAAAGGTATTGGCCCCACAACAGCGAGTGCACTGGTCGCCAGTATTGGCAACGCACATGATTTTAAAAACGGGCGCCAACTGGCAGCCTGGCTGGGGTTAACGCCATCGCAATACAGCAGTGGTGGAAAATCAAAACTTGGCAGAATAACGAAAGCCGGTGATTCATATCTGAGAACGCTGCTGGTACAGGGAGCTCGTTCTGTGATGATAGGGGCAGAGAATAGAACGGACTCGTTTAGCCGTTGGGTCTGCTCGTTGATTGGCAGGCGGGGATACTGGCGTGCTGTCGTTGCAATCGCTGCCAAGAATGCGAGGTTGTGCTGGGCATCATTACATTACGGCGATGACTTCAAACTGTATTCGGCAACATGAAAAATTTAACTGTGTAGTAACTGAACTGCAACTCGTTGATGGTAAAGGGTTAGACCCCCGTGAGAAGTATCTGCATATCCTACTGGATATTACTATCCGATTAACGAAGGAGGATCTCACGAGCGTCTTTCATCAGGGTCCGAATCAATAGAGATTCAACGTGACCGTTTATAGTAGCGCAGTCTTATCCCTTGCCCTTCATTGATGAACAGACAGAAATTAAAAACCGGCGTTGACTGTTCGGGGAAGCCCTTATAGTAGGATACTTTCAGCTTTCCAGGTGGCTGCCAATCAGGCTATATCATTTTTTAACGGAACTGATTGTGGCTAACTGTTTGTTTCCGGTTGCTTTCACGATGGACGTTTACCGTAGCCCCACAACTTACAGGCCAACCAATTGCATCTTTTTGACGCTCGCATTGAAACAATATTATTTGAGCAACTTCTTCCTCAATAGCATGGTGCGTACTCGGTGTAATTGAGACAGGACTCATCTGGCCCTCCATTTGCCCCGGGAGAACCATCAACCAGAACGAACCCATTAACGTTGTGTTGCGTTGATGACCATCTGGACGATGCGTCCGCATGGGCGAACGATGTTGACGCCAAATAAACGAGAGCTGTAAATATATAGATTAGTTTCAGACGCATAAGCAGCACCTTTTTGGAAAAACACTATTTGCCTGAGATCGCTTACCTTAATTGCTACATGGGACGGCCGCGCCGCCTTTACCAGCCGCACCACCTTTACCTCCTTTACCGCCCTGCCCGTTGTTACCGTCCTTACCTGGCTGCCCATTTTTACCAGAATGCCCGCATTTTACCGTCACTGCCTTAAGGGAACTGGCCTGGTCTGCTGACACAGGGATTGTGGCTGTACTGTTCTGCGTTATAGCATCTTCAGCATGTACTGCACCCGACAAGCAAAACTCAGTACAAAACAAAAATGCTACTAATTTAAGATTCATATTCACAAAGAAGTCTCCTCAACTGCGTGTTATAAAAACTGTCAGATCGTGTGATCTGGCAGCATGGGATTTATATGACCACCATCGCCACCATTATCGCTACCGCTTCCTCCGGTTCCCCCTGCTCCGCCATCGCCTACAAGAATAATCAGATGGTCAACAGAAGATGTATTGAAGTGATGGAGTGGTTCCGCTGCTCTGGATAACCCGTAAAGGAGATAAATAACAACGCTGCAATTCTGCTTACTTTCATAATTAAAACCTCATTGTCAAAAGTTGGGGTTCTATTTCTGGTAAAAGAATGCCTAATAACCTTGCAGAATAAACATAGCAACCGATTTGTGAGGTTTTTATTTAATAATGTAATATTATATTTCCTTGCGAGTTTTTTATTGTTGTTGAGCGGGTAATTTATTTTCAATTTTTATTTTTTTGTTTATGTATTGTTTACGTGGGTAGTTAAATAATCCGTTTTCAATCCATTCTTCCAGTTATTGTAAAAGCTAAATTCAATATGAAGAATGATTGCTTTGTCAAAAAAACTTAATAAACATAAAGGGAAATGATTACGTGTGAATTTAAAACCAGCAGTGATGAGATTCAACGCAAATGATCTCACTCTGCTTTTGTAGGGCTTGCCTGGAAACCGAACAATACCCTGCGTTAAGCCTGTTTTTTAAGCAGGCATGACAGGCAACTTTGAGCGAAATATCTGCTGGCACTGGAAGCGCGAAAGTCGTCCTTACAGAAGCCATAAAAAGCTTGCCGAATGTCTCAGGGCGTGAAGCGGACATAGCATCACCGGGATAGCCAGAAATCAGAGTTGTCCCATCACCGGTTTCGGGATGCTGCTTTTCCAGGCAGGATACTCTATGCTGGTGAGAATTACTTTGTAGGATATGAACATGATAACAGTAGAGAAATCAGATCCATTTTCTTCAGAATCCCATCGATTAATCGAGATGCTGTCAGCTGAACTTGCCGCTATTACGGGTGATAACGGCAAAAGCAATTTCACTGTTGATGCAATGAATGGTGATAAAGCGTTATGGGTATTGGCAAAGAATGCTCATGGCGATGCGATAGGATGCGGTGCTATCCGGCCATTAACGCAAAATATAGCCGAGCTTAAAAGAATGTTTTCAGACCGAAGTGTGCCAGGCGTGGGTAACGCTTTACTCACTTTCCTGGAAATCTCCGCAAAAGAAATGGGATATCTCGAGCTGAGACTGGAAACCCGACATATCAACCATCGGGCCGTAAATTTTTACAAGAAAAATGGGTATGTCCGTATTGAGAATTATGGTCCATACACAGGCAGAGAAGAGGCCGTCTGTTTCGCAAAAACATTGTGCTAATTGCATTAATGGATCCTGATGCCCGCGCCTGGCACCAGAAAAAAGAGTTGTCATACCTGCTACGCGCGAGGGGCAGACCTCGCAATATCCCCTCATTTAGTGACCTGTAAATACCGGCTTTTTATGTCATATCTGCCTGATCTCACCTCCGTTAATCATGTTTAATACCGCGAACTTTGGCAATAGGTCATCCTCAAGAAAATCACAGGTTGCCTCTTTTGCAAACAATGTATACATTGTATACATCAATTACGGATTGACGCTGAGGAAAACATGAGCAGAAAAAATAATGTAGTAACCGTAAGATTAACTGATGAACAACTGAAGGTTTTCACAGACTGGAAGGAAAAATTAGAGGGTGAATTAGGGATCGATGTGCCTTTGGGGGCTGTTATCCGTAGGGCATTAGATGGCGCTATTCAAATGTATAACCAGCGTATGGAGCATGAAGTCCAGGCGGAAGTAAATCCGGACGAACGCACTGCCCGAACACAAGGTGCTAACGCCTATATCAGTGACTACAAGGAAGGGAAATAATCATGACCATCATCGACAGTAAAGCACATCACGCAGGGTTCAGAGAGCATTATGTCGATAACGCTAAGCCAGTGTGGGATATCGGTCGCCCGCAAAAACCTTTCATCGAAAGCGCCTCTGATATACGTGGGCCAATCTTAGATATTGGCTGTGGCACGGGTACGCTTGCCACTTATTTCGCTAAGCGTGGTGAGCAGGTTACCGGGATTGATTTTATCGAAGAGGCGGTCGGGCGTGCTGCCGCGAAGGCGAAAGCAGCGGGTCTTAACATCGACTTTATGGTTAAAGATTTTTTCACTATTGGCAGTTGGGATCGGAAGTTTCGGAGCATTATTGACAGTGGGCTGTTTCATATTTTTTCAGGCGATGAGGTGAGAAAGGCTGCTTACCTGGATATCGTGAGTAAATTACTCAGCGATAATGGCCGACTTTATGTTCTGGCCTGCAAAAAAGAAACCGGGATCGATGCAGGTGTTAACGCTGATGAGATTTTTGAGACCTTCCGTGAACGCTTTATCGTTGAGTCATTGCATGAGTTTGAGGCCGAAACCGTCATTGACGCAGCGGAAAACATCCCCGGCAAGCAGTGGCTAAGTTATTTTGCGGTGATTAAAAAACGCTAATGTTAAAGGGGACTGCGTCCCCCATTTTCAGGATCTGAGGTTCCGGGATAAAAGTGAGAATCAAAGTTCGAATCCTGCTGTTCGGGCATTTCTGAATCATCTGATTGAACATTTTTAAATTCTTTTAACCTGCCTGAGTATATTCAGGTCGTCAGAATGATGAATCTGTCCGCTATAAACGAGGGGCGGAAGCTGGTTTCCCGCGCCTTTGCACGGTAAATATCGGGCAGCAAAGGCAGCGCTTCGTTCAGATTATATATTGAAATCGATATTTATTTGATGTTATAAGAAAAAAGCAGTTTTATGATCCCTTCTGTTTCCTGTTCCTGATATTCAATGAATAAGTCATAAATGAAGGTTAGAAAATGATTAAGTCAGTTCAGCCAACAATGACAGTCACCACCACCGCATCTTGCGGCGGTGTGGGCGTATCTGTGACTGGCTCCTGACAAAACAGATCCTCACTCCCCGCCAAACCGGACGGGGAAGAAAATTTCTCCGTTCATAACATTCTGAATGGAGACACATCGTGATTTCATCTGATAATGCACTTTTAGTTATTGATATGCAGCAGGGGCTTTTCCATGGCCCGGCCTCTCCGCATTGCGCAGAAGCTGTTCTGTCGAATATTTGTTTGCTGATTGCAAAAGCGAGGCAGGTTCAGGTGCCCGTCTTTTTTGCCCGCCACACCGGACCTGATGACTCCCCCTTCTCAGAGCAGAGTCCGTTAACACAGCTGATACCCGAAATGAACGTTAACGCTGAGCGGGATATCGTCTTTATTAAAAAGTACCCCAACTGTTTCCGCGATACCGACCTGCAGCTTCAACTCTGCCAGCGAGGAGTGAAGCAGCTGGTTATCGCCGGGATGAAAACAGAATTTTGTGTGGATACTACCTGTAGAGCCGCGTCGGAACTGGAATTCAGGACCGTGCTGATTTCAGATGCGCATACAACAATGGATAACGATCATTTATCAGCAAATGAAATCATTGAACATCACAATGTTACGCTTGCCGGACCGTTCGTATCGCTTTCGACCGCGGCGGGCTGGAGCTTTTGATGAACTAAGAGCCGTCCGCAGGACGGCTAAAAAGGCTGATTTTCGCTCCTGGCACTCAGGGGACAAACACGTGACGCTGAGGGTCTGCTGCGAGCGAATAGAGGACTTACGCGCTCAATTCCTTTTACTTCTCCTCTGCGCATGCTTTCTGTTCTGTGGATGGCATCGGCAGATTCCTGGTTGTTGATTCCTGTGTCAGTGCGTCGTTTTCCACAGCACCCAACAAAGCATCCAGCAGCCCGGGAAAGCGAGCATTAAGATCTTCCCGGCGCAGCGATAGTAAATTTTCGCGCCCGAAAGGGCGCTGCCAGATAACGCCACTATCCCGTAAGACACGCCAGTGGTGAGTCAGCGTCGATTTAGGAATCCCACTCAGCACGGCGCTACAAGCATGCTCACCGCCGCCCACCAGCACCCGAACCACCGTCAGACGTAATGGATTCCCCAAAGCTGTCAGCACATTTTCAAGACGTATTTGTTCCGCATCAGGGTGTTTAGAAAGCATGGGGTTTCTCAGCAGATTGTAAACATGCCAACACTATACTTTAAATTTTATCGATTGACTAATGTACGAGTACATACATACATTAAATGTACGCATGTACTCGAACATTAGTTTATTTGGAGATTATTTATGGTTACTGCCTTACGAGAATCAGGTGCCCCTCGCTTTCAACACCTCAGCCTTGCGCTGCTTGCCTTCGCCCAACTCATGTACTCCCTTGATATCAATATTGTGTTTGTAGCACTACCGGAAATTGGATCGGGACTGGGGTTTTCGGAGCACACGCTCCAGTGGGTGGTCAGTGCTTATACGGTATGCTGTGGGGGATTTTTATTGTTCGGTGGACGAGCAGCAGATCTTCTGGGGCAACGTCGGGTTTTTATCGGTGCGTTATGGCTCTACGCGCTCTCCTCACTGGCCGGTGGATTAGCGTGGAGTCCTGTCGTCATTGTCATTGCACGAGCCATACAGGGTATAGGCGCAGCATTACTTTTTCCTGCCACGCTTTCGCTTATAAACAGACTGTTCGAGGAAGGGCCGTTGCGCAACCGGGCACTGGCAGTCTGGGGCGGCGCAGGCGCAAGTGGTCTTACGCTGGGATCGCTCGCGGGCGGGATACTTACAGGTGTCTATGGCTGGCCGTCAGTATTTTTCGTCAATGTTTTATTGGCAGCGATTGCAATATGCGCCGCTTTTTTTGTGTTACCGAAGGACAGTTTCCAGGAAGAGCGCCGCAGCTTCGATTTGCCGGGCGCTGTGACAGTCACCACAGGAGCAATTCTGCTGGTTTATGCTCTGGTTCAGGGGCCTGAAGAGGGTTGGTTGTCAGAGCATATTCTCTTATCACTGAGTCTGTCAGTGGTATTTCTGCTGGCGTTTGCCGCCATAGAATTTCGCAGCCCTGACCCATTAATGCCGGTACGATTATTCAGGAATCGAAGTCTGACAACAGGCATGGTGATCACGTTTATTTATATGGGAACCTTCGGTGCTCTGCCTTATTTTCTGACAGTTATGTTTCAGAACATTATGGAATACAGCGCCTTGCAGACCGGCCTGGCGTTTATAGCTCCTTCGCTGGCAATTTTTGTCGGAACGCAATTCGGAGCCCGACTTGCAAATAGTCTGTCGTTACGCAAAGTTTTACTGGCCGGTTTTTTAACTGGAATTGCGGGTACGCTGGCACTGGTTCCATCAGCCTATTCAGGTGCATCTTATTTAAGCGTATTACCGGGACTGGTCATTTCAGGAATAGGCCAGGGAATTGTCTGGACGGCAATGTGGGTAGCTACTGGTTCAGGCGTAAAGCATTACGAGCAAGGGGTTGCTTCAGGTATGGCTTCTACAACGCTGAATGTTGGTAACGCTATTGGTATTGCTCTGTTAGTTGCTTTATCCGGAAGCGGGACCGTAAGTCTGCATCAGGTGAACTCTACAAACAGTCTCCAAAATGCCTTACAAATTGCATTTTATCTGGCTGCAGCGGGACAAATTGCAGGGCTTTTTGTTTCCTGCCTGTTACCTTGCAAAGCTGCAACTGATTTGCCAGCAGAAATAACCTAGCAGAAAATCAGTATCCTTTGCCGATGGCTTCAGATGAAAAGTATTAATGTGGAAGACCTGCTGTATGGCGGGTCTTTTAATTTGCAGCTTGCGCTGGAAGGTGCGCGAAAATTTCAACATGCTGCTGCACTGACCTGCATGTGAACGCTCGTTTCTGGCACCAAGCGGACTAGCCAGTTGATTCGAAGGTCCGCTGTGAGCGATGAGCGGATGCTCATAACATCCTTTCGCTTTCGTGATAGCGGCTGGGGGACATAAAAAATCCTTCCAAAGAAAGGTAATAATTAATGAATGCTCCATTCTATTTTCTTAGGCAATCATTAACCTCATATACATTTTCATTGTTACGCTCCCTACCGTCATGGACGGTGAGTGAAGATATCATCTACATATTACAGCACTCATCGTGTCCGTTCTTTTAGTAGATAATGGGCTTAAAGATATGTTTAAGTGAAAGAATTAGCTTGTTTTGAAGTTAATTGCTATCAACTCAGTATTTCAGCCACTCTTTGGCCGAAGGTTGTGGGATCCTGTAACATCATGAGATGACCCGTTGAAGGCATGACAGTGACACTTTTCGCGTGCTGAGTTGCCCAGTCGGGAACATCCCAGCCACTCGCTGAATGTTCACCCGCCAGTAAATGCACAGGGACAGAAGTAAACACGGTTTTGACCAGAGTTTGATAGCCAGGGTCCCCGGTGACCTCGACAACTGACCGGGCCATGGCAAGCAGCGTTGAAGCTGGCTGATGTTTAAGCCAGATTGTCGCGATTTGTATTTTGTCAGACTGCGGATCGATTCCGGAGCCCTCCAGCCAGGTTTCTGGCGAACATTGCATATCCGCCAACATGGATTCGACTTGCATTAATGTCATTTTCGCGATGGTGGATGTCCAGAACGCATCTTTAAGAGAGAAGTTGCCTTCTACACTGACAATCTCCTTAACGCATTCGGGATATTTATGCGCAAACGTGTAGGCCACAGCACCCCCGACAGAATGACCCACAAGGCTCACGGCGGATCCCTGATATTCGGCCTGGATCACCTCATAAATCCGTTTCACCTGCCCCCAGATGTTTATTTTCTCTACCGGTATATCGCTGCGTGCGCCGTAGCCGTTAAGGTCAGGAGCAATAACGGGCCGATCGCCCAGCGGTCTGTGAAATTTCGGATCATTCAAAGTACCTATTAAGCCGTTGATAAATATGACAGGTGTATTGGACGAATTGTTCATTTAGCTTTCCGTAATAGGTTTGGCGTGAATTTTTTGTGTTTAAGGAGCCTTTAAGTGGATTTATTTATATCCGGAGGCGCTTATGGACATGGCAATAAGCTCTTTTAACCATGCTCGCCCCTGAGGCCAGTCACCGAGTCCGCTGGCTGCGTTGACATGCCCTCGCTCACCGATATTGACCAGACTACTGCCCCAGGCATCGGCACAGCACTGGCTGTAATGGATATCGGCATAAGGGTCATTGGAACTGGCAATCATCATGCTCGGAAATGCGAAACGCTTTTCACTCCGGGGAACACTAAACCCCTTAGCCTCTTCTGGAAACACATCGCGTGTGGGATCGGGTACCGCGACCAGCAACGCGCCTCTCACAACCGTGCGGCTATATTGGGCCCAGTTAGCAACCTGCAGGCAGCCAAGACTATGGGCGACCAAAATGACGTCTGGCCCGGTCTTTCTGACGGTAGTTTCTAAATTTTCGACCCACTCTTCGCAAACCGGATGATCCCAGTCTTGTCCCGAAATGAGGGTCATTGACGCGTCAGTTTGTGTCCATAGCGTTTGCCAGTGTCCGGAGCCCGAGTTGCCAATTCCCGGAAGAAGCAATATTGGAGATGTCATGTCTTGATTCCCAAAGAGGTGTTCACATAATGTAGGCGAATGACACATCGTTCCTGAATGGCAAGTCATCGAAATACAGCCCGATTAACCGATGATTCATCTACATTTTGAGCAAAGGATTAGCATGGAGCTTGACAACAAAGACCGGCAAATTTTGGAAGCACTTCAAATGAACGCACGTCAGAGTCTGGCCTCTCTGGGCAAATGCATTGGCCTTTCGCAGCCAGCGATGAGCGAACGGGTCAAAAAACTCGAAAGTGCAGGCGTCATTGAAGGATACAGCGCACGCGTCAATTTGCGAGAGATTGGACTGGGATTACAGGCGATCCTGCGAGTACGCACAACCCACCAATACATCAAACACTATCTGACGTTATTTAACGATATCCCTGAGGTGATAGAAGCTGACAGGATCACAGGAGAGGACTGCTTCATCGTGCGTTGTGTTTTTTCTCAACCGGCTGATTTGGAAGCCGTCGTCGATGCCCTGGCGGTTCATGGTTCAGTGACCACATCGTTAGTTCTGTCTAATGCAGTGCGTAAACAGGTGCCTGTGCGCCCGAGGTGACCGGTTCACATTTGATCGACATGGCAGGATATTAGCAAGGTCCGATTTAGGCACCAAGCTGCTGCAGGTGAGGCCCATCAGGCTGCTATGAGCGAACAGCGGACTTTATGCTTGGATTAGAAATGGTATTTAGAGGTTTCACACAGGCAAAATCTGATTCGGTTAAACCTTTTCACGCCGAGTTTTACCGAATTATTATCAAGCGCGCAGCGTTAAGAACTGAATCATCGATCTCGTAAAACTTTCGTGCTGCGCGTGTTGGAAAAGGATTCTCAATTTTTTTGATTGTTTTTATCTCCCAAGCTAGCCAACCGGCTTCATAATAAGATGCGCAAGCTTTAGGGATGTCATCTTGCCTAAACTCTCTGATTTCTCCCAAGGTAATGATAGCTAAGGCGGTTCCGACCTCCTCTTGGCCATCGACCGTGAGGAAGTGTTCATTTTCAACCAGTAATATCTCTTCCCCTGTTCGGACGTCAGGCGGCCATCGCCTTATTTCCAGCGTTTTTAGGCCATTTGCGATTTGAGTTCCGGCAGGCCGAACGATTGAAAGTGCTTTCATCGGGTTCCCATCAGCTTAAGATAATCGATTGATTCTAAAACATGACACTCGATAAATCATATCTTCGGTAGAATGGTCGTTTTACTGAATGCTCAACTATTAAGGTAGATAAAGATTATTAAGGTCCGCTCCTGGCACACAGCAGATGTTCAGGCCCATCAAGATTCCTGCTTTGCTGGCGGAAGCAATTTTTTAGCTTCGTTAATGAGCTTTTCAATCTCTTCCAGAGGGATGCATCCTTCGTAACAAGAGAAAGAGAACTCATGTGACCTGCTCCCCGTTGATTAATACACCACGATGTTAGTAATGTCTTCATAAGCCACATGAGGACATCCCCATGAAGAAGCGTTTTTCCGACGAACAGATCATCAGTATCCTCCGCGAGGCTGAAGC